>DASZXO010000105.1:0-33399 GCA_035545835.1 Lacunisphaera sp. | reverse complement strand
GCCCAGGAAGAGCGTGCCCTCGGAGCCGGCGAGGAGCTGGCAAAGGTTGAACGGCCGGTCCGAGGCCGGGTCAAAGACCCGGCAGTCCATCAACCGGTCGAGCGCGTAGCCGGTGTTGCGGCGGGTGACCTCGGGCTTGGGGTAGTTGGCCCGGATCAGGTCGCGGTTCTTCGGGTCGCCGAGCAGGTCGCGGACGGAGCGGTAGATTCGGATTTCGAGGGTATCGGGGCCGGCGCACTTGGCCGTGAACTCCTCCGGCGTGAGCGGGCCGAAGGTGGTCTCGGTGCCGTCGCTCAGGAAGCCGCGCACCGACACCAGGTGCTCGCGGGTCGTACCGTAGACGATGGAGTTGGCGCCGCAGGAGTTGTTGCCCGCCATGCCGCCGATCATCGCGCGGTTGGCGGTGGAAGTCTCCGGGGCGAAGAACAGCCCGTGCGGCGCGAGGGCGAGGTTGAGTTCGTTGCGCACGACGCCCGGCTGCACGCGCACCCGGCGCGTCTCAGGGTCGATGCCGAGGATCCGGTTCAAGTGCCGGCCGACGTCGACCACGATGCCGCCGCCGACGACCTGCCCGGCGAGGGAGGTGCCGGCGCCGCGCGGGATAAGGCCGACGCGGTGGTGGGCGGCGTAATGGACGAGTTCGCGCACATCCTGCTCGGTCCGGGGCAGGGCCACCGCCAGGGGCAGCTCCTGGTACTCCGAGGCGTCGGTCGCATAGAGCTGCCGCATCGTCCGGTCGTAGTGCAGCTCGCCCTCCAGCCGGCCGGCGAGAACGGATAGATCGGCGATGGAGGCGGCGCTCATGCGTTGCCCGGTATTCCAAGCGACAACGGACGTGATGGCGAGACTGGCGTGATCACGGGTGTAGCGGCGGTCTGTGACCGCCGCTGATCGCCGGCGAGCACAGCAACCCGCGGGACGAGGGCGTCCCGCCTCCAACGGCGCGACGCTCATGGACCGCCGCTACAGCAAGCCAAGGTCGGCCGGCCCTCGTTTCATCCTTTCGGCGGAGCAGAACGGGCTTGGACACCGCGGGCGGCGTGGCTTATGTGTGCCTCGGTTCGCCGGCGCCCGCCGCCGGCCCGCCGTCAACCCCGCCACGATCATGAGTGCGTTGAACGCCCCCGAGAATTTCAACTGGCCGCTGGCCTACGAGGCCGAGGCGCTGCTGGCGAAGCACATCGACGCGTTCCTCGGGGCGAACCAGGCTGCCGCGGCGCTGGCCGCGCGGATGCGGGCCGAGACCGGCACCGAGTTCTTCGAATGGGTCGATCATTTCGTGGTCTCGGCCGAGCAGGAGAAGGAGTTTCGCGCCGCCGGCTTCCAGACGGACGCCAGCGACGCGCCGGTGAAGCATACCGTGCTCGCGCATCCGCACGCGATGCTGCCGCGCGTGATTGTCAGCCTCGAGGCGCGGCCGGCCGCGGTGCCGGCGGTGCTGGCGATCCGGCCGGAATACCTCGCCGACTTCATGGCGCGGCACGGGCTGGCCGGCGAGCCGCTGGGCCCGCCGGGTTCCCGCTACCGAGTCATCGCCGTCAGCCACGAACCCGGCGCCAGCCTCCTCGCGGTCGAGCGGCTCGGCTATCGCGGCTTCGTGGCCGCCGTGCCGCGCCCGGGATTTGCCGGCGACCTGCTCAAGGCCCGCGAGCTGTTCCGGACGCGCCAGCGCGATTTCCCAAACGACGACGACGCGGTCCGGCATGCCTTCGACGTGCAGCGGCGCGCGATCGAGCTGGTGGGCGTCGACACCGCCTGCGACCTGTTCTTTGCCGAAGAGCGCCATTTTTGGGAACTGCGCAACCGGGCGGCCCGGATCCAGAAGCGCCGCCAGGACCTGCTCGGCCTCGGCTGGGCCAACCACGACCACCACACGTTCCGCTGCTCGCGGAGATATTTCCCCGACCTGGTGAAGTTCCTCGAGAACCTCGGGCTGGTGAAGCGCGAGCGCTTCTACGCCGGCGCCGAGGCGGGCTGGGGCGCGCAGGTCATGGAGGCGCCGGCCGTCGGCATCGTCGTCTTCGCCGACGTCGACCTGCTCCCGACGGAAGTCGACCGGGACTTCGCGCAGGAGCGGCTGCCCGAGATCGCGGCCGCGCGCACCGTCGGCCTGTGGTGCGGGCTCCATGGCGACAGTTTCCTGCAGGCCGGCATGCATCACCTCGAGGCGCGGTTCAACTTCCCGCTGCTGCGCGAGCAGCTCGCGGCCGAGGGCGTCGCGACGATGAAGCCGTTCTCCGATTTTCCATTTCTCAAGCAGGCCTTCACCGAGGGCGAGCGCTGGCCGGTCAACCCGCGGCGCGCCGAGGCGCTGCGCGATCGCGGCATCATCACGGCGGAGCAATGCGCCGGGTTCATCAAGGACGGTGCCATCGGCAGCCACCTGGAAAACCTGCAGCGCAAGGGCGGCTTCAAGGGCTTCAACCAGAAGGCCGTCAGCGTGATCATCGCGGCCACCGACCCGCGCAAGGTGCAGGAGGCGCAGGCACACTGATCGCCGGTTTTTTGACCACGGATTTCACGGATACCACGGATTGAAGAAGCTCGATACCACTTCTCGGCAACCAAGGTTGGCTCCGATCCAGGGACGGCACTCCCGATGGCTGGCGGCGAGCGGCCTTCATCCCCATCCGTGCCACCCGTGGTCGGACTGTCTCGGCTTTCTCCCATGAAAATCGGCATCATTGGCGCCGGCAAGGTCGGCGGCACGATCGCGACGCTGCTCGAGTCGTGCCCATTCTGCAAAACCGTCGCGCTGGCCGACGTGCGTTCCGGCGTGGACCTCACGGGCCTGCGCAAGGCGCGCTTCGTGCGCGTCGACGTGAAGAAGCCGGCACAGCTCGCCGGGTTTGTGCGCACGGTCGACGTGGTCGTCAGCGCCGCGCCCTACTTCCTCAACCGGGAGATCGCCGCGGCCTGCGCCAAGGCCGGCGTGAGCTATTTCGACCTGACGGAAGACGTCGAGACGACCGCCTACATCCAGGGACTTGCCCGGAAGGCGAAGGCCACCTTCATGCCGCAGTGCGGCCTGGCGCCGGGCGCCATCAACATCGTCGGCGGGTCGCTGGTGTCGTCGATGCGGTACGTCCGGTGTTGCGAGATGCGCGTCGGCGCGCTGCCGCTCAACGCCAGCAACCAGATGAAGTATTACCTGAGCTGGAGCACGGCCGGCCTGATCAACGAGTACTGCCAGCCCGGCGAGGCGCTGTTCGCCGGGCGGCGCGTGACGACGATGCCGCTCGACGGCATGGAGCGCATCACCATCGACGGCACGGAATACGAGGCGTTCAACACCTCCGGCGGCGTGGCGACCATGTGCCAGACCTTCGAAGGAAAGGTCGGCGACCTGAACTACAAGACGATGCGCTACCCGGGCCATCGCGACCTGATGAAGTTCCTGCTCCACGACCTGAACCTCGCGCCGCGGCAGGAACTCGTGACGCAGATCTTCGAGCAGGAGGTGCCGCTGACCGAGTCGGACGTCGTCGTGTTCTACGTCAACGTCGTCGGCAACGACACCGCCGGCGGGCTCAAGCAGCGCAGCTTCATCAAGAAGATGCACGGGGCGACGATCCACGGCCGCAAGCTCAACGCCATCCAGCTCACGACGGCGGCCGGCATCACCGGCGTGCTCGAGCTCTACGCCAAGGGCGGGCTCGGCCGGGGATTCGTCACCCAGGAATCCGTCCCGCTGCCGAGCTTCCTCGGCACGCGCTGGGGCGGCCGGGTGTATGGGGATTGAGGAATTTGGATCGCGGATTTCGGATTAGGGAAACCCCATGATGATCTGTCACTCTGAGCGCAGCGAAGAATCCGGCAGGACGATTGCCAGCGGCGAAGGGGTGCGATCGTTTCATTCCCATCCGTGACATCTGTGGTCAAATAGAACGCCCATTTCCTCCATGGCCTCCCGATCCACGTCCGTCGCCGCTGTCGCGAAATCCGTCTTCCCGTCGCTTGGGCTGTCGTTGCGGTCCACCAACGCCGGCGTGTTCGCCGGCACATGGGGCGGCACGGGGCCCGTGCTCGAAAAACATTCGCCGATCGACGGCTCGCTGCTGGGACGCGTGCGGCAGGCGTCGCCGGCCGATTACGAGCGCGCCGCGGCCGCGGCGCAGCGGGCGTTTCTCGCCTGGCGCGACGTCCCGGCGCCGAAGCGCGGCGAGGTCGTGCGGCAACTCGGCGCGGCCTTGCGCGCGCACAAGGCGGCGCTCGGCCGGCTGGTCTCCCTCGAGGCCGGCAAGATCATCGCGGAAGGCGAGGGGGAGGTGCAGGAGATGATCGACATCTGCGACTTCGCCACGGGCCTGTCGCGCCAGCTGCACGGGCTGGTCATCGCGTCGGAGCGGCCGGGGCACCGGATGCTGGAGCAGTGGCACCCGCTCGGCGTCGTGGGCATCATCTCCGCGTTCAATTTCCCGGTGGCAGTGTGGTCGTGGAACAGCGCGCTCGCGGCGGTCTGCGGCGACGCCACGCTGTGGAAGCCATCCGAGAAGACGCCGCTCACCGCCATCGCCTGCATCCGGCTGGCGGAAAAGGTCTGCCGCGCGAACGGCGTCGACCCGGCGATCTTTTCCCTCGTGACCGGCGACGGCCCCGCCGTGGGCGAGCTGCTCACGCACGATCCGCGGCTGCCGCTCGTGTCGGCGACCGGCTCGACGCGCATGGGCCGGCGCGTCGGCGAGGTCGTGGCGCAGCGCTTCGGCCGCTCGTTGCTCGAGCTCGGCGGCAACAACGCCATCATCGTCGCCCCCTCGGCCGACCTGAAGCTGGCGCAGCGGGCCGTGCTCTTCGGTGCCGTCGGCACGGCGGGCCAGCGGTGCACGAGCACGCGCCGGATCATCGTGCACGAGTCGATCCGGGCGAAGTTCACCGCCGCTTTGGTTAAGGCCTACGCCCAGCTGCCGATCGGCAATCCCCTCCGACCCGGCACGCTGGTCGGCCCGTTGATCGACGAGGCGGCGGTGCGGACGATGCAGGAGGCGCTGGCCGAGGTGAAGCGGCTGGGCGGGCGCGTGCGGTGCGGCGGCCGGCGTCGCCGCGGCCTGTACGTCGAGCCCGCCATCGTCGAGGCGCGGAACGACTGGCCGGTCGTCCAGCACGAGACCTTCGCCCCGATCCTTTATGTCATGGGCTACCGCACGCTCGACGAGGCCATCGCGTTGCAGAACGGCGTGCCGCAGGGCCTGAGTTCCGCGATCTTCACGACGGACCTGCGGGAGGCCGAGCGCTTCCTCGCGGCGCGCGGCAGCGATTGCGGCATCGCCAACGTCAACATCGGCACGAGCGGCGCCGAGATCGGCGGGGCCTTCGGCGGCGAGAAGGAGACCGGCGGCGGGCGCGAAAGCGGCAGCGATGCCTGGAAGGCCTACATGCGGCGGCAGACGGTGACGGTGAATTTCTCCGACGCGCTGCCGCTGGCGCAGGGCATCAGGTTCGGGGACTGAGGGTGCCGTGGAACGCTACGGTGGGCGCGAGCCTGCCCCTGCTACGATCCCATGGAGGCAGAACCATCAGTCCTGCGGGTTGCCATTCATGACGGTGCCTCGCGGGGTTGATGGCCCCGCGTCCACTGTCTTGCGCCGGGCGGAGCATTGGAGGGCCGGCCTCCCGGCCGCGGTCGGTCAGGAGACCGACCCTCCAGCTCCGAGGAATGGAGGATTTACTTAACCGCGGATGACACGGATGGGCTGGGAGACTTGTCATCCTGAGCGCAGCGAAGGATCCAGCCCGATGCCCGGTAGCGAACCAGCGCCTGGACTTTTCGCTACGCTCAGAATGACAGATGGTGGGGATCGCCTCTGATCCGTGACGATCCGTGTCATCCGTGGTCAACAAACCACGGCGTCCCTCAGAAGCGCGTACCGAGGTAATGCGGCAGCATCTTGCGCCACCAGGGCCAGTCGTGGTTCACGTCGTGACCCCAGAGGTCGACGGTGTGGGGGATGCCCTTGCTGTGGAGCACGCGGCCGAGGTCGACGGCGGACGAGGGCTTCTCGTATGCGCCCTGCCCGGAGATGAGGTGGATGTGCTGCTTGGCGCGGAGCTGGCTGAGGATGCTTTCGTCCGTCAGGTTCGGCAGGTAATCCAGCGGCGAGTTGAAGTAGACGTCCTCGTCCCAGTAGCCCTTGGTGTAGTCCTTGAGATCGTAGGAGCCGCTCATGGCGATGCAGCCGTCGAAGAGGTCGGGGCGCCGGAAGAGGTTGTTGGCGGCGTGGAGCGCGCCGAAGGAGGCGCCGCTGTTGATGATCGGCACGCGGCCGGCGCACAGGTGGTGGATGAAGGGCACGACCTCGCTGCACACGTAGGCATTGTACTGCTGGTGGCGGATCGACTTGTGCGGCGGGTACATCGACTCGTTCAGCCAGCTCTCGCTGTTGATGGAGTTGATCGAGAAGGCCTTCACCTTGCCCGCGTCGATGAAGGGCGCGATGGCCTCGATCAGGCCGAACCGCTCGTACTCGAGGTAATCCGCCGCCGCAGTGGGAAACAGCAGGAGGGCGAAGCCGTAGTGGCCGTAGACGACGACCTCCATCTCCTTGTCGAGACGGGGACTGTGCCAGTGGTGGATCTCGCGGCGCATGGAATGGGAACTGGGAGCGGCGAGCCCGCAGCGTGGAGCCAATCGGCTCCGGCGGCGAGCCTGAAGGCGAGTCCGCAAGTGGGCGGAGCCCGCAACCCGTGCGGGCTGCCTGATGGAGGCGGGACGCCCTCGTCCCGCGGGGTTGCCATTCGCGCTTGCGGCCGGCGGGGCGAGGGCACCCCGCCTCCCAATGTGGCAAACCCGCGCGGAGTGCGGGTTCCACCCCTTTCCGGCTCAGGCGTGCTTGCCCATGTCGGGCATGATCACCACGCCGCAGCGGGCCTCCTTGATCACGCCGCTGGCCGTGCTACCGACGAGCAGGTCGTAGATCCGCCCGTGGCCATGCGAGCCCATGATGATGAAGTCGGCGGCGTTTCGCCGCGCGGCCTCGAGGATCTCGAAGACCGGCGGGCCATGGCGTACGGAGATCATGACGTCGACGCCGTTCCCCTTGATCGTCTCCTCGAAGGCCGCCAGCTTCGCCAGGGCATTCTTCTCGCTGGTCGTCATCGCCTCCTGGACGGCGTCCACCGGGAGGGCGTATTCGCTGGTGATGATCGGGGGCTGGATCACGTGCAGGAGAACCACCTTGCCCGAGAAAGCGCGGGCGAAGCCGACGGCGGTATCAACGATCTCGCCGGATACCGCGGAAAAATCGACCGGGACGAGGAACGTTTTCATGCTCCAGTATACACCCGCCGGGCCGCCCCGATGCCGCAGAAATTGCGGGATGGTGGGCCAAATTTGGCCTCACGCCCCGGCGCCGGCGACCCGGCCGCCGCGGGTCAGTTGGCGAGGTAGAACGGGTTCGGCAGCTTGAACGTCCGCTCGGCGTAGCCGTTCACGAGGTCGCTGGCCTGGTCGCCGATGTTCGCGATGATGACGTAGCCCTCCTCCGTCAGCCGCCGGCGCGCGTCCGTCTTGAAGCGGGCGATGCTGGTGGGCGGCTGGCCGGTCGGCAGGTAAATGATCCGGGTCCACGTGTCGTAACCGACCTCGCGGAGGTTGCGCTCGGTCGCCGCACTCTGGGCCTCGCTCCGGGCGGTGATGAAGAAGACGTCCACCTTGCCGCGGATCGCCGTCTCGTAGACGGTCTGGACCGGCACGATGGCGCGCGCGTGGCCCTCGGCCACCCAGGCATCCCACGCGTGCGGGATGTAGCCGAAGTCCTCGGCCAGGATGTGCGGCAGGTTGGACAACGTGGTCTCGTCGATGTCGAACACGACGGCGAGCTTCTTGCCCGGCTTGGGGGCGTGGCGCATGCGCCGCACGAGGTACTTGTTCGCGCTGAGGGCGACATCGGCGACGCTGCGCGCGTACTCGCCCGACTCCACGTAGGCGCGCAGCTCCTGCTTGTGCGGAAACAGGTTCGGCGGCTCGAGGGCGGGCACGGGCGCGGCGGCGGCCAGCCACAGCACGGCGGACACCAGCGCGAGGCGAAACGGCAACTTGAGCATGGCGGCGATTAGAGCCGCGCCGCCGGGAAAATTCAATGCGACGTTGGCGGCGCTCGGTCGGGATGGCTGGGGTCCGCGGTGGGCCTGCGGGCGGCCACCGGCAGCGCCCGTCGCCGGTGGTTCGAGGGACCGGGTTGGGGCCGGCCGCGAAAGGATGGGGAGCGGACCGGCGCGGTCAGAAGGCCGCGTCCGCTCCTGGTCCGGCGCCGGCCGGATCAAAATTGCTCGCGGCCGAGGACGACCTTGCCGTGCGGCCGGGCCGGGACCGGTTCCGTGGTTCTGTCTTCCACCGTGACGAAAAGTTCCGGCCGATCGGAAAGCGGGCTGTCGTCGGAGCCGAGCGCGAACGAGAAAAGGCCGCGGTTCATCTCGCCGAGCGGCAGCACGCCGGCATTGAGGACGCGGTTGGTGGCGGGGTCGCGGAGCCAGAGGTGGTACCGCTTCGTCGCGGCGACGACGGGCAGGTGGTCGACGGCGATGAAGCCCTGGCGGCTGCCCGGGTCGAAGAGCGCGTAGCCGGAGCTGCCGCCGTCGCCGTGCTCGGGCTTGAGCGGGAGTGCGGACGGGTGCTCCCAGAAATTCTGGGCCATGGACGCCAGCTGGATGAAACGGGCGTCGGGATCCTGCGCGGCCGGGCGCAGGGGCAGGTCGGCGAAGCGGTTCTGGTCCTGGTCCAGCCCGACGACGACGATGGCCGGGGCCGCCGCGGACCGGCGCAGGCTCTGCACGGCGAGCGTCGCGAGGCTGACCGCGATCACGGCGGCGATGCCCCAGCGCGCCCACGCCGCCCAGGGGAGCGGGCGCGGGGCCGGGCCGGGCGTCGCGGCGCCGGCGTCCAGCGCATCGAGCCGGCGCTCGATCCGGGCCAGCGTGCCGGCGGCAAGGGTGTCGAGCCGCTGTTCGATCCGGCCGAGGGCGCCCGGGGGCAGGGCGCGGCGGGGCAGGGCGTGCACGCCGTGTTCGAGTCCGGCCTCGCATTGCTGCACGAGCGCGGCGAGCGCGGGTTCGCGCAGCAGGCGGGCCTCGAAGGCGGTGCGCTCCGCGGCGTCGAGCCGGTCGAGGACATAGAGGGCGGCGAGTTCTTCGCTGGATTCGTTCATGGGGAGGAGGCGTCCCGCTTGAGACGCAGTTCGAGCAGGCCGCGGCGGATCCACGACTTGATCGTGCCGACGGGCTGCGAGAGCTGCGCGGCGATTTCGGAATGGGTGAGGGTGGAGAACAGCGCGAGTTCGAGGGCGGCGCGCTGGTGCGGGGCAAAGGAGACGAGGCCGGCGCGCAGGAGATCGGCCGCCTCCTGGATGTCGGCCGCGCGGCGGGCGCCTTCGGGCTGGGAGAATTCGCGCGGCGCGAGCTCGTCGGGGGGCAGGGGCACGGCCTCCGGTTGCCGGCGGCGGTGGCGCAGCTGGTCGATGCAGGTCCGGCGCAGGATGGTGACGGCCCAGGTGAACGGCCGGGCCTTGCGGGCGTCGTAGTCGCCGGCGTGCAGCCAGATCTTCACGAAGGCGTCCTGCAGCGCCTCCTCGGCGGCGCCGGCGTCGCCGAGCAGCTGGAGTGCGAGCGAGAACAGCGCCGGGCTGTAGCGGGCGTAGAGCTGCCGGAAGGCCGGGCGGTCGCCCGCGGCCACGGCGGCCATCCAGCCGACCTCCTCCCGGATCTCGCTTTCCGTCGATGCCATGGGCTCAGGGTGGCGCCGGCGCGGCGGGAGGAAAAAGGATGGGCTCGACCTTGTCGGCGATGGCCAGGGCCGCGCGCCGGAAGGCCTTGTCGATCGCGGTGTCGGTCGATTCGCCCGGGTAGGGGTAGTACGTGGCGGTGACGATGCCGAAGTCGTGCTTCACGCCCTTGACCGTCAGGATGACCCACCCGCGAAAGGTCAGGTCGAGGCGAAACTCCTCCCGCAGGCGGCGCGGGAAGATGCGGAGCTCGGTCTCGCGGGCGGCGGTGTTGGCCGCGAACCGTTCGGCGGCGATGGTGACGGGCCAGTGGCGTTCGCGCGCGACGTCCCGCAACGCGAGGTCGAGGCGGTCGAAGTCGGTGATCGCGCCGTTCGTATATTGCAGGTACTCGACCACGACGACGGGCAGGACCGGCGGGGCCGGCGGGGGTTCGGCTCCCCGCGCCGCGCCGGCGGACAGGACCAGGCCGGCCAGCAGCGGAAGGAAGATCGCTTTCATGAACAGGGTGGTTGGTGACCGGGCATTTCTACGCAGCCTTGCCCCCGCCGGATGCAAGGCGAGCCTGCAAAACCGGTGCGGAAGCGAGGCTTGCGTGCGCAGCGGGATTGGATGGAGTCGCGGTGTCGTCCCGCCCCCCATGTCACCCTGCCTTATTGCCCTTCGCCTCGCCGGGCTCTTCCTTGCCGCCGGCCTGGTCGTCGCCGCGGCCGAGCCCGCCGCGCGCAAACGCGTGGCCATCGTCATCGACGACGGCCCGGTGCCCGAGCACAACGCCGCCTACCGCGAGCTGTTTGCCCGCGAGGGCATCCACGTGACCTTCGCCAATGTCGGCAAGAATGTCGTCGCGCACCCCGAGCTGACCAAGGCCGTCGTCGCGGCGGGCCACGAGGTCATCAACCATTCCTTCACCCATCCGCACCTGACGAAGCTCAGCGACGCCGAGGTCGAGAAGGAGCTGGCGGATACATCGGCGGCCATCAAGGACGCATCCGGCCGGGCGCCCGCTTGGTTCTGGTCCCCATTCCTCGAGCACGACGCGCGCGTCGATGCCCTCGTGCGGCGCGCGACCGGCCTCGAGCATTTTCCCTTCACGCAGTACCACTTCATCGGCTCGCTCGACTGGGAGGCCGGCACCACGGCGGAAAAGTACCGCGAGCTTTCGACCACCGGCATCGTCGACGGCACCGTCATCCTCATGCATGAGTGGCCGAAGGTGACCTTTGAGAACCTCGAGTGGGTGATCCACGAGCTGAAGAAGCAGGGGGTGGAGTTCGTCACCTTCAGCGAGCTGGCCGGGAAGAAATGAGGGCGGGTGGCGTTTAGGGGAGCAGGTCGGGCTTGATGCCCGATCCACAGATCTTCGGCCGCGAGAACATCAATCATGCGCGGCCGGCCGGGAGGCCGGCCCTCCACCACTCCGAGCATGACACCATTAGGGCGTGCCGTCGCGCCCGGGTTGGGCATGCTGCGTGGCACCATGCCCCGCCTCTTTCCCGCCCTGCTTGCCCTCGGCGCCGCCGCGCTGGCGTCAGCGCGCGACCAAACCATCCTGCTCGGCACCTATACCGACACCGCCAGCCGCGGCATCTACGCCGTGCGGCTCAACGGCGACACCGGGGCCCTCTCGGCGCCGGAACTTGTCGCCGCGCTGCCCGATCCCGAATTTCTCGCGGCGGACCCCGGCGGGCACACGCTCTACGCGCTCACCCGGGTGAAGGGCCCTGATGGCCGCCCGGTCGCGGCGGTTGCTTCTTTTCGCGTCGAGGCGGACGGCCGGTTGGCGCCGCTCAACACGCAGCCGACCGGCCGGGGTTCGCTCACGCACCTGGCGGTCGACGCCACCGGCCGCATGCTTGTCGCGGCGAGCTACGGCGGCGGCTACGTCGTGTCGTTTCCATTGGAACCCGACGGCCGGCTCGGCGCCGCGGCGACGATCCTCGACCAGGCCGGCGCACTCGGTCCCGTGAAGGACCGGCAGAACGCACCGCATCCGCACTCGGTGACGCTTTCGCCCGACAACCGCCTCGCCTGGGTGGCCGATCTCGGGCTCGATCGTGTGTTCGCGTACCGGCTCGACCCCACCCGGGGAACGATCGCGCCGGCCGATCCCGCCGCGGTCGTGTTGGCGGCCGGCACCGGGCCGCGGCACACGAAGTTTTCTCCCGACGGCAGGTTCTACTATGTGCTGGGCGAACTCGACGCGACCATCACGGCCTGCCGTTACGACGCCGGCCGCGGCGTGGCGGAGCCGTTCCAGCGCATCTCACTGCTGCCGGAGGGCGACACTGGCCGCCGGTCGGGCTCGGAGATTCGCATCCATCCGAACGGCCGGTTCGTCTATGCGGCCAACCGGTTCCACAATGTCATTGCCGTCTTCGCGCGCGACCCGGAGACGGGCGCCCTGACGCGGATCGAGGTGGTGCCGTCCGGCGGGGAGATCCCGCGCAACTTCAGCCTCTCGCCCGACGGCGCATGGCTCGTGTGCGCGCACCAGGATTCGGGCAATCTCACGGTGTTCAAGGTCGACGCCGCCACCGGCCGCCTGACCGCCACGCCGCACACCGCGCAGGTGGCGCGGGCGGTCTGTGTGCTTTTCCAGCCGTGAGGGAGCGGGCGGCCCCATCCGTGCGCGCCGCGCGGAACTGCAGGGGCGCGGCTTGACCGTGCCCAGGGCGTGCACGAGGCACGCCCCCACAATTGCTCGAGGGTGCTCAGGCTTCCTCGTCCGGCGCCCCGCCACCCGAGGCGGTGATGTCCTCGGGCTTGATCCGGTCGACGTTGAAGCGCTCCACCTTGCCGCGGATGGTGTTGATGAGGTCGACGAGTTCCGGCGGCTCCTTCATGAAGCGCAGCGGGTTCGAGCGGGCGACGACAAAGGTCTTCAGGTAGGGGCTGACAAAGCCCCTGGCCTTCAGCTTCGCCACGACCTCCGCGACCTTGGCGTCGAGTTCCAGCAGCATCGTCGCGATTCGCTCGCGGCCCTTGAGCGATTTCGCGAGCGGTTCGTCGCTGAATTCCGAAAGGCGCCGGACAAAGGAGTTATAGACGGCGCCGCTGAAGCGCGCGTTCTGCTCGTAGCAGAGGCCCATGATGATCAACGACGCCTCGTCGAAATAGTACGCGAACTCCTTCTCCGGCCTGCCGGCGGAGTCCTCGAGCAGGTTGCGGAAGATGCGGATGACCTCGAGCGACCGGTCCTTGAGGTTGTGCGCCTTCTCGGTGTTGAGGGCGAGGATCTGCCAGGCCACCTCGCGCTTGGGCACGATGAGGGCGGTGATGGACTTCGCGCCGAGGCGCTTCATTGCGGCGAGCCGGTGGCCGCCGTTGGGGGTCCAGAAGCCGCCCCCCGGCGCGGTGATGGCGATGATCGGGTCGAGGAACATGCCCGTGCGGTCAATGACGTCCGCGAGCTTCTTGTGGTGCATGTCGGAGACGTCGCGCTGGAACGGCGTCGGTTCGACCCGCGCGACCGGCAGCACGGCGAGCAGGAGCGGCTGCCGGCCGATGGGGTCGGCGTATTGCCCGACGATCACGCCGCCGGCGCGTTCGACGGCGGCCTTGGTCTCGAGGGCGGCGCCGGTCAGTTCCGGCAGGAGGGCCTCGGCGGTTTCGGTCCCGCGGGTGCCGGCCTTGGCCTGGCGCGGGCGTTTCTTCGGCGGCAGGCGCTTGAGCGTGGATTTGGGCATGAAGCGAAACTAGGGACGAAACCTGAAACTTGAAACCTGAAAGCTGATCCTTCGACAACGCGGGGTGGGAGCGACCTTGATCGCGAAGGTCGCGCGCAAGCACGCTCCCGCCTTGTGATTCCACCGGAAGTGATCGCCTGCCAGCCGGACCGGTGGTGGTTCCTTGAGGTGGAGCCCGCGCTCCGTGCGGGCTGAATTCGCGTGGGGTGACTACCTTGAGCTCAATGGTAGGTCATGCGAGACCAGCTGGAGGGTCGGTCTCCTGACCGACCGCGGCCGGCCGGGAGGCCGGCCCTCCACCAATCGAAAGCCGAGCCCCGAATCGAATGTTCGGCCTTGCATCCCAGACCATTGCTTCGTGCGGGCATTCGTCAGTTCGGCGGGAGGCGGGACCATCAGTCCCGCAGGTTGCCATCCGCGCCTCGCGGGGTGAGGGCACCCCGCCTCCCACTGCGGCAACCTGCACGGAGCACAGGCTCCACCCTAGTCCCGGTCGGTCTTGAGGCCGAGGCGGGCGATGCGGTCGATCAACTGCGGGTAACCGAGGCCGGCCTGCCGCGCCGACTGGGCGAAGTCCTCGTCGGGCGCCAGGATCGGGTTGGGGTTCGCCTCGATGAAGTAGACCTCGTTTTGCGGGGTGAGCCGGAGGTCGAGGCGCGCGTAGCCGTCGATGGTGAGCAGGCGGTAGATGCGCTTGCAGGTCGACTCGATCCGGCGGACCAAGGCCGGGTCGAGGTCCGTCGCAAACCGGTTTTCCAGGCCCCAGCGCCGGCGGTATTCCTCGTCCCACTTGGCCCGGTACGTCGCGATCTTCGGTTCGTCGGGCGGCACCTCGCGAAAGACCAGCTCGCGGAGCGGGAACACCTGCAGGCGCCCGGCGCCGAGGAGGCTCGCGTAGAGCTCGCGGCCGTCGATGTATTCCTCGGCGATTGCATCCTGGTTCATCTTGTCGTGGATGAACTGCACGCGCTCGGCGAAGGCGGCGTCGTGCGCCACGAACGAGGCGCGGGCGATCCCGTACGAGGCCTCCTCCTTCACCGGCTTGACCAGCAGCGGGAACTTCAGCCGGCGGGGACGCGCCACCTTGTGGCCCCGCGGGATGACGGCGAAGTCGGCGGTGGGGATGCGATGGTAGCCGAGGATTTTCTTCGCGATGCCCTTGTGCTTGCACAGCGTCAGGCCGCCCGGGCCGCAGCCGGTGAACGGGATCCCGTGCAGGGCGAGAAACGACACGATGTGCTGGTCGAACCCCGGATTGTTGCGGAAGGTGTCCGCGAGGTTGAAGACGACGTCCGGCGCGTACTCGACCAGCTTGCGCTGCAGCGGCGCCAGGTCGTCGAAGATCACCAGGTGCTCATGCGCGTGGCCGAGCTCGTCGAGCGCGGCAAGGACGCCGGCCTCCGTCTTCCAGTCGTCCGTGCGGAGCAGCGCGCTCAGGTCCGCGTCGGGCGCCAGTGGCTCGCCGACGTCGAACAGGGCGAGGACCTTCAGTTTGCGGGGCATGGGCAGGGAAGGGTGCGGGATCGAACCGGCCGATGAGGCGGTGATGCACGAGGAGCATGGCGACGAACGCGGGGAAAGCGAGGTCGGGTCGTCGCCGGCTGGAAAGCGGCGGGGACGGACCGCCCTGCCTCCAACTTGGCTGATTGGCCGCGCTAGATGACCGGCGGCGGGGGCGTGCCGGCCTCGGCCTCGAGCGATGTTTCGACGAAGTGCGCGGTGAGTTTGCTGATCCCGGACGCGATGAGGTTGGGCAGCGGCCAGACGAGGCCGAGCTGGCGCAGCAGGTCCTTGACCTTGTCGGCGACGCGCGAGCCGAGGTTCCGGCCGGCCGCGGGCGCGCAGTCGCGCAGGGCGAGGGTGGCGCGCGTCCGGTCGGCGGTGAGGTTGACGGGCTCGAACTGGTAGCCGGTGAGGTCGAGGCGCAGCTTGTTCTGGGGGTCGCGGAGCCAGCGTTGGGTCTTGTCGCGGCCGACCTCGTAATCGTAGTGCCGCACCTCCTGGCAGGTGAAGCCGCCGAAGTGGGCGAGCGGGTCGCCCAGCAGCTCGTCCTCGCCGGCGCAGATCGTGAACAGCGTCATGGTGTCCTTGTGCTGCAGCGTGGCCGTGCGCTCGAACGCCGCGAGCACCCGCGCCCAGGCGTCGCGCAAGGGACCGGCGGGCAGGGCGGCCTGGAACCAGGGCTCGGTCGCATACTCGCCCACGAGGCGTTGCACCGCCTGTTCGAGCGTCTCCTCGCCGTCCTGCCGGCTGGCGAAGGCGGCGGCGGCCAGCGTGAGTGCGGTCTGGGCGAACGCCGCGGTGAAGGCGTTGTCGCCGCCGCGGAGCAGCTCGGCCAGGCCGCGCGCGGTGGCATCGAAGGCGGCGATGCGCCGGTTGGTCTTCAGCAGCGCGGACAGGTCCTGGTACTGCGCCTGGCCCATCATGGCCTTGACGAGGTGTCCGCCCATGTCGAGGAGCGGCACGTTGGGCGGGGTGAGATCCCGGGCGTGCGCGGAGACCTTCGGGCTCGGCGAAACGTACAGGTAGAAGCGGCTGTCGGTGTCGCGATGCCGGTCATTCTCGTCGACCAGGCTCTTGGCCAGGCCGAGCGGCTCGTTGTTGAACACGCCGCCGTCGACGTAGGGGAGGTCGCGCACCGCCTGCGACGCCGGCCAGTCGACCGGGGAGAGGAAGTCCTCGTGGTAGTCGCTGCGCCGGCGGGACAGGAACCGCACGGGGAACGCGGCGGGGAAGGCGCCGCTGGTGATCGCGGCGGCGCGGATGCCGGCCCAGTCGGCGGCGGCCGGCGTCGCGGGATCGACGGCGCCGCACCACTCGTCCTGGAACTTCGTGCAGGGGAAGTTGAACTCGCGGGTCACGTCGTAGTCGAGGCCGCGGAGGTTCGAGAGGGCAAAGGCGAGGCGCAGCAGCCCGGTCGCCGGTCGGGCCGAATGCGGCGTGCCGGTGGGCGGGGCGCCGAGGTGCTTCTCCGCCAGCTCGGTGATGAAGCGCCCGGAGAGGAGCGAGCCGCCGTCGTATTCGCCGGGCCGGTAGCGGAGCAACTCCGCGAGGTTCACGTCGACCACCCACGCCTGGTAGAACGGGTTCCGGTGTGCGTCGACGAGCCGGTCGAGTCCGCCGAGGAGCACCTGGGACGTGATGGCGGCGGTCATCGACCCGGCGGAGGCGCCGGCGAGGACGTCGATGCTGATGCGCCGGGGATCGCCGGCGGGCAGGCGCTGGTTGTGGTGTTCGAGGGCGCGGAGCAGCTCGTAGAGGACACCGCCTTCGTAGCTGCCGAGGGAGACCGCGCCGCGGATGACGAGGGCGAGGCGTTTCATGGGCATGGAGGATCGTTCCGGTTGGGGTGGGAGCGAAGGGCCCGCGCTTCGCCGGACGCCAGCGTGGAAGAATGCCGCGTTTGGGCAAGGCCGGACGAGTAAGGAAAGGCTGAAAGGCTGAAACGCTGCCGGGGCGGAGCTGGACGCGGCGGGCCCGAACTGGAGGCGGGACCCACAGGCCCGCGGGATGCAATAGGGGCCCTGGCTTCGCGGGGCGAGGGCACCCCGCCTCCACGGTTTACGTCGGATGGGACGGTGGAGGGCCGGCCTCCCGGCCGGCCGCGGTCGGTCAGGAGACCGACCCTCCATCCGGCCGCTCCGCTCAGCGGTGCCGCAGTTGGACCGCCGCGCGCTTGATGTGTGCGAGCCGGCCGAGCGGCAACCACGTGGCGACCGTGCGGGTGAAGGCGGGCTCGCCCTCGAGGCGGGCGCGGCCGTCGCGCACGGCGGCCGCCAGCGGGGTGTCGCCGATCCAGATCTCCACCATGGTGCGCAGGTCGGTCTGCAGGTGCAGGTGGGTCGGCCGGCCCGGCGGGTAATCGCAGAGTTCGGCCGGCCGGCCGGGGTCGGCGACGACCCACCAGCGGTTGAACTTCGCCAGCCGGGGGAAGCTGAAGGCGATCACCGCGGGCCGGGACGGCAGCGCCGCGTCGTCGAGGCGGCGGCACACGTCGAGCATCAGGGCCTGCACATCGAGGTCTTCGGCGCGCATCTCGCCGCGCGCCCAGCGCATGCCCCATTTGCCGAGGCCGTCCACGACCGGCTGCAGTTCGCGTCCGGCCGCCGTGAGGTGATACTCCGCGTGCGCGCGCCCGGTAGCCGGCCGGCGCTCGATCAGCCCGCAGGCCGTGAGCTGGTTCAGCCGCTTCGTCAGCAGGGTCGGCGACATCGCGGCGAGGCCGCGCTGGAGGTCACGGTAGCGCGTCGCACCGCTGAGGAATTCGCGGATGATGAGGATGGTCCAGCGTTCGCCAAGGACCTCGGAGGCCTTGGCCACCGGGCAGAACTGGCCGTAGCGCGTGGGCATGAGGGCGCGGAGCCAACGCGAAAACCGGGCGGCTTGCTACATTTAATGTCGTGGCGGCCGGGACCGCGCCCCGCTAGAGTGCGCGACCCGTCGGGCGCAACCGCCTGGCGGCCACTCATCCATATGATACAGAACACCACGATCCATCCGAACAAGGCCCTTTGGGAGAGGGGCGATTTCACCCGCATTGCCGCCAGTGTGCGCGAGAGCGAAGAGGCGATCATCGAGGGGTTGGGCGTCGGTCCCGACCACCGAGTGCTCGACCTCGGCTGTGGCGACGGCACCACCGCGCTGCCCGCCGCGCGCCGCGGCGCCGAGGTCCTGGCGGTCGACATCGCCACCAACCTGCTCGAGGCCGGCGTGCGTCGCGCCCAGGCCGCCGGCCTGGCCAACATTCGCTTCCAGGAGGGCGACGCCGCCCGGTTGCACGACCTGCCCGACGCGCATTTCGACCTCGTCGTGTCGATCTTCGGCGCGATGTTCGCCGCGCAGCCCGAGGCGGTCGCCCGCGAGATGGTGCGCGTCACGAAGCGCGGCGGCCGCATCGTCATGGGCAACTGGATTCCCGGCGACCCCACGCTGGTGGCGCAGATCCTGCGCCTCTGCGCCGCCCACCTGCCGCCGCCGCCGCCCGGCGCGGCCAGCCCGATGATGTGGGGCGAGGAGAAGCACGTGCTGGAGCGTTTTGCCAAGGCCGGCATTCCGGCCAGGCAGGTCTCGTTCAAGCGCGAGACGCTCTGGTTCCGGCTGCCGGTGTCGCCGGCCGAGTTCGTCGATCTCTTCCGTCGCTACTACGGTCCCGTGATGAACGCGTTCGCCGCGGCGGAGAAAGCCGGTCGCGCGGGCCAGCTGCAGGGCGAGCTCGAGCGCCTCTTCCAAGCCCAGAATCGGATGGCCTGTCCGGATGCCGTGCTGATTCCCGCCACGTTCCTGCTCGTGACGGTGGAGGTTTGATTGGGCTAGCTTCGGCGGCCACGAACCGCCGTCCAGCAGGCGCCGGGGAGACGTAGGCCCCGGCGCTTGTCTTTTTCCCTGAGACGCACTCGCGGCTCGCGCGCGGCGGGGATTCGTTCTTCATGGGTGCCGCTTTCGCCCGCCCCATGAAAACGAAATCCACGCTGCTCGCCTCCGTCCTGGTCCTTTTCCTCCCGGCCCTGGCCGGCGCCGCCGATGCGCCGCCCGCGCGGCCGGCGCCGCCGGTCCGCGCCCCGGATGGCCCGGGCGCGCCGGTCTTCCACGTCGCGGGCGCGAAGCCGGGCGACACCGCGCTGCGCGCCGCGCCGGGCGCCGTGCCGCCGGTCGACGCCGAGGGCGACTGGCTCGTCGGCCCCGACTACGTGCCCGCGCCCGAGACCAACGTCGTGCCCGGCGTGCCGCAGGGCCGCATCGAGCAGTTCGAGCTCGATTCGACCGAGAGCAAATTCTACCCGGGCATCGCGCGCGACAAGTTCGGCACCGTCGACCCCGCCAACCCGCTGACACTGGTCGTGGCGACGCACCCGCAGCCCTACAAGCGCATGATCACCGTTTATGTCCCGGCGCAGTACAAGGCCGGCACGGCCGCGCCGTTCCTCGTCTCGCACGACGGGCCCAAGGACAAGGGGAAGACGGACACGTTGCTCGTGCACACGCTCGACAATCTCATCGCGCAGGGCCGCGTGCCGGCGCTCGTCGCCATCATGATCGCGAACGGCGGCGGCGATGCCCAGGGCAGTGAGCGCGGCCTCGAATACGACACGATGTCGGGCAAGTTCGCCGAGTTCATCCAGGCCGAGGTGCTGCCGGCGGTCGAGGCGCACTGCCACGTGAAGCTGACCGACGATCCCGATGGCCGGGCCGCGATGGGCGGCAGTTCGGGTGCGGCCGCGGCGTTCACCATGGCTTGGTATCACCCGGAGTGGTATCACCGCATCGTCTCGTATTCCGGCACGTACATCAACCAGCAGTGGCCGTACGATCCGGTCACGCCCGGCGGCGCCTGGGAATACCACAACCGGCTCATCGCTGCGGCCGACCCCAAGCCGATCCGCATCTGGATGCATGTGAGTGACCGCGATCTCTTCAACCCAAACGTGCTGCGCGACGGCATGCACGACTGGGTGACGGCCAACCACCGGATGGCCGCCGTGCTGCGCCTCAAGGGCTATCACTACCAGTATGTCTTTTCGCTCAACTCCGGGCACGTCGACTACAAGGTGAGACAGCAGACGCTGCCCGAGGCGCTCGAGTGGGTGTGGCGCGGCTACGCACCGAGGTAGGTCGGGCTTTACGCCCGACGCGTCGGGGACAAAGCCCGACCAACGGTTGGGGGCGGGACCGTCAGTCCCGCCGGCGACGGTCATAGACCGCCGCTACAGGGCGCGGGGCAGATGACCCGCCTCCATTTGTTACGCAGGGTGCGGAGGTGGAGGGCTGGTCTCCTGACCAGCCGAACCATCCCGGCACGGTCGGCCGGGAGGCCGACCCTCCGACGATTACAGGATCCGCTTCAGGCCCGGCACTCGCACCAGAAGCCCGGCGACGGCCCAGGCGCCGGCGCAGGCGGCGAGTCCCACGACGCCGAACTTGAGCAGCGGAGGGATCGCCCAGCCGCGCAGCAGGAGGCCGAGGCCGACGACCACCGGCGGGTGCACGATGTAGGCGCCGTAGGCGTTGCGCGCGAGGAAGGCGGTGACGACATTGCCGCCGGCCAGATGCGAGCGGAAGCCCCACAACATCGTCAGCATGATCCCCCAGCCGATGAGCGGGTCCCAGAACGCGTAGAAGATCGCATTCGTGTGCCACCCGCTTTCGAAGTGGCCGCTTGCGCCATTGAAGATGATCACGACCGGCATCAGGACGAACATCACGAGGGACAGGATCGCCCACGGGCGCGTCTGCGCGAGCGTCACGCGCTCGAGCATCTGGCCGCGGGCGGCGGCGCAGCCCGCCGCGAAGAGCAGGACGTAGGCGGGGAAATAGCCCAGTTGCAGCCCGGCGATGTTTTGCCCGACGGGCATGAGGAACCGCACCGCGATGTTCGCGACCCCGACACCCAGCGCGGCCCACAGCAGCGCGCGATGGGAGGGAAAGTCCGGCCATGACGGCTGGACCGGCGCAACCCAGCGGCGCCAGGCCGCGTAGACGAGGGCGAAGAGGAGCAATGCCTCGGCGAACCAGAGCGGACCGGGCTCGCACTGGCCTTCACGAAGCATCAGCCACCAGCCGCTCCAGAATGCGTGGCCAGAACCCATGCGCGCCAGGGCGATGGTCATGGGCGAAAGAATGAGGAAGTAACCGAGCAGCGGCAGGCCGAGACGCGTGAAGCGATCGCCAAGAAAGCGGCCGGCGCCTTTGCGGTCGAAGGAGGCGGGCGTGTAGTAGCCCGCCAGCAGGAAGAAGAAGCCCATGAAGAACGACTGGTTCGTGGCGTTGAACAGCAGGAGCAGCCGGTTCGAGGCGTTGGGCTCCTGCCGCCAGTACCAGCCGCCCGAGCCGCCGTAGGCGATCGCCGTGTGGTGGAGGATCACGAGCACGGTCAGGACCACGCGGAGGTGGTCGATGAAGGCGTTGCGCGTGGTGGCCGGGGCGGGAGGCGTCGGGGCGGACATCGGGATGCGGTTGGCCCAGCCAAGCGGAAAGCAGGATGGATGGGAATCCAGTTTCCAGGGAGGAGGCGGTGCACCGGAATCGTTGCGTTTTCGTTTGTAGCGATTCGCACACACCCCGCCCTGACGGGCACCCCTCTTGTTAGAGGGGAGCCTGATAAATTCGGGCGAAGCGACGGGCTCCACCACGTCGGGCATCAAGGCCGGCACCGTGGAGGCGGGACCATCAGTCCCGCGGGTTGCCATTCGCATTGAGCGCCGCGGGGTGAGGGCACCCCGCCTCCATCGCTACTTCGAAAAATAGAAGGGGTCCGGGAGCTTGAAGACCTTCTCGGAGAAACCCCCGGCGAGATCGCTCTGCTGGTCGCCGATGTTGGCGATGATGACGTAGCCCGCCGCGGTCAGGCGCTGGCGCTCGGCGGTCTTGAATTTCTCGGCGGTATCCTTCCATTCGGCGGGCTTGAGGATGAACTCCGCGTAGTCGCCGCAGCCCACAGCCTGCAGGTTGCGTTGCGTGGCGGCGCGATAGCGCTCGGGCCGGCCCGTGATAAAGATCACCTGCAGCCCGAGCTGGCGGGCGTGCTGATACAGCTCCTTCACCGGCGCGATCGCGGGGCAACTCGCGGTCTCGAACCATGTGCCCATCGCCTGGCGTTCGCCCCCGAAGTTAAGCCGGCTCAATTCCGGCCAGTTGGAGAGCAGCGTCTCGTCGAGGTCGAAAACGATCGCGAGTTTGCCCCCGCCTTGGGGCGCGCGGGTGTCGAGCCAGGTGGTGGCCTCGTGCGCGACGGCGGCGATGTCCTTCTCATATTCGCCGGAAGCGACGTACGCATTGATCTCCTGCTTGAGCAGCCCGAGATTGGCGGGCTCCGTGGCGTGAAGGGCGGGGGCGAGGCAGGCGAGGGCAAGCAGCAGGATCCAGGGGCGGAATTTCATGTACGCAGATGTGGCGAAGACCGGCCGGTTTGACAACGGCGGTGTGCGGCGTGGACGGGGGTTGCAGGAGCCTGCTTGCAGGCGATGGTGTACCTGCGCCCCATCCGTGAAGCTTCCTGACATTGAAGGCGGGACGATCAGTCCCGCAGGCGACGGTCATAGACTGCCGCTACAGGGCGCGGGGCTGATGTCCCGCCTCCATGCCGACGTGTCGGGTGTAAAGCCCGACCTACGGGCGGAAGCTCGCCAGGCGGAGGCACGATCATTTCGTCGTCGCGGGCCATTCAGGTCCTTCTCGGGGATCTTGGAGATGAGCTCTGGGACCTCAGCGAGCTCGGTGTTGAGACGCGTTGGGCATGTCACGTATTACGTGACATGCTGCCGGGGCCACGCGATGGGGCTGGGAGTATATCGATGCCGTCTGGCGCTTTTCTGCTGAAGCCTGTCGCAATCGAGGAGACATGGGTGGCACTTTTCACCATTTTGCCGCCCAGTCTTCTTCCCCTCCATGCTCCACGATCTCCGTTACGCGTTTCGTTCCTTGCTCAAGTCCCGCGGATTCACCGCCGTGGCCGTGCTGACGCTCGCGGTGGGGATCGGGGCCAACACGGCCATCTTTTCCGTCGCGCATGCGTTGTTGCTGTCGCCGCCGGATTTTCCGGAGCCGGGGCGCATCATGGTGCTCAATGAAACCCGCCTGCCGCAGTTTCCGACCTACCCGGTGTCCGGCGCCAATTACCTTGACTGGAAAGCCCACGTGAAGTCGTTCGCGACGCTGGGCGGCTCGGCCAACATCGCCCTGACCACCACCGGCGGGCTGGAGCCGCAGCGGCTCAAGGGCAAGCGCGCCACGGTTTCCTATTTCACGGTCTACGGCACCGCGCCGATGCGCGGGCGCATTTTCACCGAAAAGGAAGACACGGAAAACGGACCCAAGGTCGCGATCCTGAGTTATGCGCTCTGGCAGTCCCTTTTCGGCGGACAGGATTCCGTCCTCGGCCGCACCTTCCTCCTGAATGGCGACTCCTATGAAATCATCGGCGTCATGCCGCCGGGCTTCCAGGAGGGCAGCGGGATCCAGCTCTGGGTGCCGATGGCCTTCACCGCCGACGAGCGGTCCGACGAGTACCGCGGCTCGCATTTTCTCGAGGTCTGCGGCCGCCTCGCTCCCGGCGTGACGCAGGCCCAGGCGTTGCAGGATCTCGTGGCCTACAACGAGACGCTCCGAAAAAAGTATCCCGACTCGAACAAGAGTTGCGGCGCGACGCTCGTCTCCCTGGCCGAGTCCTACAACCAGAGCGTCAGCGGCACCCTGCGCGTGCTCCTCGGCACGGTCGCGTGCGTGCTGTTGATCGCGTGCCTCAACGTCGCCGGCCTGCTCCTCGCCCGCGGTGCCGCGCGCCAGCAGGAAATCGCCATGCGCAGCGCGCTCGGCGCCAGCCGGGCGCAACTGCTCCGCCAGCTCCTCGTCGAGAGCCTGTTGCTCGCGCTGGCGGGCGGGACGCTCGGCATCGCCTTCGCCGGCGGTTCGCTCGCGATGCTGGTCCGGCTGATCCCGGTGAACCTGCCGCAGGCGCACCTGATCGCGTTGAATCTACCCGTGCTCGGTTTCTCCCTCGGCCTGAGCCTGCTCACCGGGCTCGTCTTTGGCCTCCTGCCCGCGTGGCGCACCACCCAGGTCGACCTCGTGCGGGTCACCAAGGAGGGCAGCCGCGGCAACACCGCCGGGGCCCGCTTCCGGCTGCAGTCCCTGCTCGTCGCGGCCGAGGTCGCCGCCGCCGTCGTGCTGCTCGTCGGCACCGCGCTGCTGGCTCGCAGCTTCGCGCGCCTGGTGGAAACCGACAAGGGCTTCCAGCCGGAGCAGGCGCTCATGTTCAACCTCCTGCTGCCGGCGAAAAAATACGACACGCCCGAAAAGCAAACCGCGTTCGTGCGCGAAATGCTGCGGCAGGTTTCGGGCCTGCCGGGCGTCACCGCCGCCGGCCTCACCCACCGCATGCCGCTCGTCCGCGACGCGGTGCTGCGCTGGATCGTGCAGGGCCGGCCGCCGGTCGCGAAGGGCGACCTGCCCAACACCAACTACTACGCCATCACCCCGGACTACCTCCGCGCCTTCGGCACGCCGGTCCTGCGCGGCCGCGGTTTCACCGACCAGGACCGCGCGGGCTCCGTGCGCGTCGCGCTGATCAACGAGACCTTCGCCCGCAAATTCTTCCCGGGCGAGGATCCCATCGGGCAGCACATCCAGATCACCAACGGCAACGAGGATTGGCGCGAGATCGTCGGCATCGTGCACGATGTTCGGTCGGAGTCCCAAGGCATCGACCACGCCTCGATTGCGCAGTCCTACGAACCCTACTACCAGCAGCCGAACGAGGTCCTCTACGTCGTGCTGCGTTTCACGGGCGACGGACGCGGGCTGGCCGCCGCTGTGCGCTCGAAGATCGGGGCGCTGGACCACGACCTGCCCGTCGCGCAATTGCGGCTCGTCCAGGAGATGGTCGACGGCATGCTCGCGCGCCAGCGCTTTGGCGTGACGCTGGTGAGCGGGTTCTCGGTCATCGCCCTGCTCATTGCCGCCGTCGGCCTCTATGCGATGATCAGCTATCGCGTGATCCAGCAAACCCGCGACATGGGCATCCGGCTCGCGCTGGGCGCCACGCCGGCCGCCGTGCTTCGGAAGGTATTGGGCGACGGCATGCTGATCGTGGGTGTCGGACTGGCGGCTGGCATCGGCGGCAGCCTCCTGCTTACGCGGCTGCTCCGGTCGCTCCTCTACGAAACCAACCCGGTGGATCCGGCGGCGCTGGCCGCTGTCGCGTTCCTTTTGGCGCTGGTCGGTCTCGTGGCCTGCTGGCTCCCGGCCCGCCGCGCCGCCCGCGTCGACCCGATGATCGCCCTCCGGGCGGAGTGAAGGACAGTAAGCGGAAAGCCCTGAGCGAAAAGCTCGAAGCACTAGATCCAGCTAGCGCTGGATCAGCTAGAGAGTGAAGCGGTCGAAGACTTCCTTCTTGTGCCAGGCGAGGGCTTCGAGATGGGGGTGATAGTGTTCGTCCTTTGGCAAGAGGATTGGCTTTCGGTCTAACTCCATTAGTTGGAAGTTGGCGACGTTTGCTCTGCGCGCCTTCGGGTTGATAACTACCTCATATTGATCAGAGATGGTGAAGATACCTCGGTCGAATGCCCAGTGGACTGACTGAGATAGTGCGACGCCGTTGCGTGGGTCGTCTGTGCCACGCTTCTTCTTGCTGATGATGTGAGCCCCATGAGCTTCAGTATGATGGGAGGAATAGAATCTTTGGCCGGTAACTGCGCAGCTAAAGCCATAGTTATCCAAAACAATCTCACTGAACGCATCGTCGCGCTTTTGCTGCGATACCTGATAGACAGTTTTCTCCTCCTCAACAAACGGCGTCCATTTCTCAAGCGACTGTTGACGGAGTGCTGCCGCTATCAACTTTCCCGATAGTCGGATATCAAGAAATGTAGACACTTCATCCCACTCCATTTCCCGGATACGAAACAAGTCCTTCGCGGCATCAAAGTCCTCAACAATGCCAAGCCCAAGAAAACGATGTCGTGCCCCGGATCGACTGGTCTTGTCAGAGACCTGATGGAGAACTAACACGGGCTGGCGATCGGCACGACAGCGCAGAAGTGACACGTTCAGCTCCATCTCCATGCCGCCCTTGCGTGGACTGTATTGAATCCACCACGTCCCATCCGGATTATGATGCAGGCGATCGTGATACGGGCTCTTGAGCATGGATGCGATGCTCAGCGCGTAGTTCGACCAGGCTGGTTTGAAGATGCCCCCCGCGAGATTATGCAGGCGTTCGATTTTCTGGAGGGTTTGCGTAGTCTTCTGAAAGAACGCCGCGGGGAGCACCTTGCCGAAATATGGCGCAACTGCTCGGAAGATACGTAGTCGCTCCGAGATGTCGCCATCTGGTGTTGGCAGGGTCATGTGCTCTGCTGACCTAATGGCAGGACGGCCGCGCTTAGGCGAGATTCAACCTTTCGATCCTGAGCCCGCCTAGTATCAACCAAGGCATGAAAACCGAACCGATTTACCGAGTGAAGTTTTCGACGAGAGGGAGGGTTACGATTCCGGCGGCGGTACGGAAGCGGTGTGGCATCGAGGGACGCTCGCGAGTGGAGATCGTGGTCAATCCAACAGGGGAAATCCTCTTGAAGCGGGTCGCGGCAAAAGGCGGCTGAACTGTGGGAATGGGGCGGTGCGGGTGGTACGCGGCAGAGGAAAGGATGGCATGGACGAGATGGGCAGAATGGATGACGGGACCGGGTGTGCTGAGCCGAAGGGGAGAAAAAGAGCTTGGCGTGGAGCGGGGGCGTTCGTTGGGTGGCGGTGGCGGGCCGCCATTCAGACATGAGCGTGCCACGCAATGAACAGAGAGGATCGGAATTGTTGATCCCGCCGCACGGCGGATATCGAAACCTGAAGGGATTTCAGATCGCGCAGCTGGCATTTGATGTGACTGTGCGCTTCTGCGATCGATACATCAGCCCACGCAGCCGGACCCACGATCAGATGGTGCAGGCGGCGCGCAGTGGTGTGCAGAACATCGCCGAAGGGAGCAAGGCGAGCGGCACTTCCAAAAAGATGGAGCTCAAGCTCACCGATGTGGCACGAGCCAGCCTCGAAGAGCTGCGGCTCGACTATGAAGACTTCCTGCGGCAGCGCCGGCTGTCGCTCTGGCCGCGGGATGACCCGCGGCGAAAAGCGCTTGTGGTGCGGCGGTGCCAGACGGCTGACGAAGTGGCGGAGTGGGTGAAGGAGATGAAGAATGGGCAGGATGGACGGCATGGACCCGATGGACGCAATGGACCGGGAACACAGAATGACCTGCGGCGGGGAGCTGTTGGTGGGCCGATGTCCATGGCGTCCATAGCATCCATCAGGTCCATGAGCTACGCCGAGGTCGCCGCGAATGCGGCGCATGTCCTGATCGGTGTGGCCTCAGCTCTGCTGGACCGGCAGATTGAGCGACTCGCCGCCGACTTCCAGTGCGAGGGTGGATTCACAGAACGGCTCTACCGGGTGCGGAGCCGGAGAAGAATGGATCGGTGAATGGACGGAATGGACCGGATGGACTGGATGGACGTGATGGACCCGCATGCGTGCGAGGTGGCATGCGGTACGCGACCAAACGGCGGCGCGCCCGGCGGTCGCGCCCTACCTCATTTCAGCTCGAGATCGGGAATCTTCACTTCTTTCACGGCCCATTTGGTCACGGTCAATCCTTTCGACGTTCGAGTGCTCACGGGTACCGGGGTCAGATCGAAGTCGATTTCGCGGATGCGGGCACCCGAGCGGCCGTCGAGGGAGAGGTGGATGCTCTTCGGCATGTCCTTTTCCTTTTCGGCGACATGCAGCCAGACGAGCTTGGAGCCGTCCTCTTTGGCGAGGGGATAGAGCTTGTCGCGGGAAAGGCCGCCGATCTGGAACTTCTTGGCGAAGGTCTTTCCATCGGGACCGAGGCGATAGACCATCGTGTAGAACTTCGTGTCGCCGTCCTTCGGCCACACGGCAACGTGACGAATGTCCACGCCCATGAAAACCTTGTCGGCGACCTTCGAGACCTTGAGCGTGGCGTCGCCCATGATGCAGAGCACGGAGTCGAGGATCGTGCACTCCTGCACAAACTCGTGCTGGCGCCAGTTGAGGCCGATGAAGCCGTCCTCACGGTTGACGTACAGGCGCTGGTTGGCAGTGACGACATCCGACGCCTTGATCTCCTCGAGCTCGTCGTAGCTGGTCTTCCGCTTGACGCCCTTGCCGTATTTCTCGGCGAGCTGCTCGAACCAGGCGACGGCATACTCGGTGAGCTTCCGCAGGTTGCCCTTTGTCTCTTTGATGCCTTCCTCGATTTTCGTGATGGCCTCGTCGGCCTGGAAGCGGTTGTAGGCGGAGATGCGCTTGATGCGGATCTCGGTGAGCCGGGTGATGTCTTCGTCGGTCACCTCGCGCCGGAGCTGCTTGAGGAACGGTTTCAAGCCGGTGCGAATTTCCGCGAGCACGCTCTCCCAGGTCTTCGATTTCTCGATGTTCCGGTAGATGCGCTCCTCGATGAAAATCCGCTCGAGCGAATCCCAGTGCCACTGCTGCTCGAGTTCGCCGAGCTTGATCTCGAGCTCGCGCTTGAGCAGCTCGCGCGTGGCCTCGGCGGAACGCTTGAGGATTTCGCGGACGCCGAGGAACTCGGGTTTCTCGTGGCCGGTCTTCGGGTCGGTGACGATGACGCACGCGGCCGGGTTGAGCTGCACCTGGCAGCTCGTGAACACGTAGAGTTGCTGGATGACCTTGTCGGGCTCGGAGCCCTGCGGGAGATGGATGAGGATCTCGACCTTGTCGGCGGTGTTGTCGTCGACGTGCTTGACCTTGATCTTGCCCTTGGCGTTGGCGGCGAGGATCGACTCGATGAGCGACTCGGTCGTGACGCCGTAGGGGAGCTCGGTGACGGCGAGCAGGTACTTGGATCGCTCCTCGATGCGGGCGCGGACCTTCACCTTGCCGCCGCGTTCGCCGTCGTTGTATTCCGAGAAGTCGGCGGTGCCGCCGGTCGGGAAGTCGGGGAGGATGCGGAAAGTTTTTCCCTGGAGGTGATTGATCGCGGCCCGGCAAAGATCGTTGAAGTTGTGCGGGAGGATCTTGGTCGCGAGGCCGACCGCGATGCCGTCTGCGCCCTCGAGGAGCACGACCGGGAACTTGGCGGGCAGCGTGACCGGCTCGCGGGTGCGGCCGTCGTAGCTCGCCTGCCAAGTGGTCGTCTTCGGGTTGAAGAGGACGTCGCGCGCGAACGGCGTCAGGCGTGCCTCGATGTAACGTGGCGCGGCGGCCTCGTCGCCGGTGAGCATGTTGCCGAAGTTGCCCTGTGGCTCGATGAGCCAGGCGCGCTGGGCGATGCCGACGAGCGCGGCGCCGATGGAGGCGTCGCCGTGCGGATGGAGCTTCATCGTCGCGCCGACGACGTTGGCGACCTTGTGGAAGCGGCCGTCGTCCATGTCCCACAGCGTATGCAGGACGCGGCGCTGGACGGGCTTCAGGCCGTCGTCGAGGTGCGGGACGGCGCGATCGAGGATGACGTAGGAGGCGTAGTCGAGGAACCAGTTCTTATAGGACGCCGCCAAGGGTGCGGGATCATCCTGAATCTTTTGTCCCTTCTTCCGCTTCGGCGGAGGCGCGTCCAGGTCGGAGGCGGGAGGCGGGAGGCGGGAGGCTGAATCCGGGGCGACACCGGACGATTTCGGATCGGGGAGCGGAGATTTGGGATCTGGGATCTCGGATTGCGGATCTGGGGAGCTGGACGCAGAGGGCTGGGATTTGGGGCCTCGGGAGGACCGGGCGGATTTCGGCGAGGCCTTGGGACTCGATCCCTGGGACTTGTTGCTGACCGACGACGTCGGCGCGGCGTCTTCGCCCAGCGGCAGTTCGGCCTGGTCGGATTTCTTCGTGGGGTTCTTTTTGGCCATCTAGGAAAGTGATAAGTGAAAAGTGACGAGTGATAAGAGCTGAGCGATGAGAGGGGAGGCGAGTGGAAAGTTGAATGGCCGCGATTGGAGGCGGGGTGCCCTCACCCCGCGAGGCGCAAGCGCGAATAGCAACCCGCGGGACGAGGGCATCCCGCCTCCATGTTGTCGGGCGTCCGCCTACGCCAGGCTACGGCGAGACAAGTAAAGCCCGACCTACAGGAGAACCAACCGACGGTGGCGGCATGCCGGCAAGCGGCAGTCCTACAAAGGCAGGGAAATCGCCGGCGGCGGAGCGCCATTCAGCGCGAAGCGCGGGAGAGGCCGGGGAGCGGGGTGGAGTGAAGGAGCTTCAGCGCGGCGTCGAGGTCGGGGTCGCGCCCGGCGCGGAGGTCGGCGAGCGAGGGTGGCGGCACGACGACGTCGGGCTGGACCGGATGGCCCTCGATCCGCCGGCCGTCCAGGCCGACGTAATCGATGATCGGCACCTGCAGGCTGCCGCCGCCCGGGAGCGGCCAGGTGCCGGCGTAGATGACGGCGCCGGCGGTCGGGCGGCCGACGAGGCGGGCGCGATGGTGGTGCTGCAGCACGTGCGAGAAGATCTCGGCCGCGCTGCCGGTGTTGGGGCTGGTCAGGATGACGACATCGCCGTGGTAGTGCGCGGAAAACCACGAGAAACTGCGTTCCTCGTGCTCCGCCCCGTTGCGCTTGATGAGCTCGCCTTCGTCGACGCGGTGGTCGAAGAACTCGGCGACGGCGACGTTGAGGATGACGGCATTGCCGCCCGGGTTGGAGCGGAGATCGATGATGACGGCCGGGGCGGTGCGGTGGGCCTTCAGGTTTTCGCTCAGCCAGCCGAGGGACGCGCGGTCGAACTCGTCGAAGCGGACGTAGAGGATGCCGCCAGCGAGCACCTGCGCGTCACGGCGGACAAAACTCAGCAGCTGCGGCACGAACGTGAAGGAGCGCGGCTGGTCCTGGCGGTCGAGGAAGCCGTAGGTGACGGCCTGGCCGACGCGCGCGATGTAGTGGTCGTCCGCCGGGATCGGCGCGTCGTTGCGGGACACGACGAACCAGCCGGTCTGGACGCCCGCGCGGGCGGCGGGGCCGGCGGGCACGACGTCGTCAACGACGCGCTTCCCGTCGAGGAAGGTCCAGCGGATGCCAACGGCGGCCCTGACCTCCGTCTCGCGCTCGTGGGCGCGCCGGGGCGCGATGGCCGCGAGGTGCGATTCCTTCAGCTCGGCGTTCATCGCGTTGAGCACGCGGTAGAGCGCCTCCTCGTCGGGGGCGGCGGCGGCCGCGGGCCGGTATTTCACGCGCTGGGCGGCCCAGTCGACGCCGCGGAATTTCGCGTCGAAATATTTCCGGTTCACGAGCGACCAGGCGCGGTCGAAGACCTCGAGGTTGTGGTCGCGGCGCGCGGCGGCGGCCAGCGGCGCCGGGTCGTGGTACTCGGTGGGCGAGGTGGCGCAGCCGGCGAGGGCGACTAGAGCGAGGAGCAGGGAGCCGGGAGCGGGGAGCCGGAGGGCGGGGAGACGGAGCGAGAAGAAGGGAGATTCCGCTTTCACCACGGATTGCACGGATGAGACGGCAGAGGTCAGAAGTCAGAGATCAGAAGACAGAGGGGGAGGACGGAAGCGGTGGACCGTGGACAGGAGAAGGAGGAGAGAACGTGAAAGATTGGGGACACACACCCCGGCGCTTTGCGCCACCCCTCTTGCTAGAGGGGAGCCGGACCAACGCCGGCGAGGTTGCCGAAGATGAGGGGATGGCAAGGAGAGGGAAACTGGTCAGCGGTAAGCAGAAGGGGTCCTCGGTACTTGTTACTTCGAACTTGGTACTTCCCGGCATCACGCCTCCACCAGGTCCTTCTCGACGCGGAGGTTGTCGATGATGAAGTCCTGGCGTTCGGGCGTGTTCTTGCCCATGAAGAACGCGAGGAGCTCGTCGGAGCTGTAGAGGTGGTGGAGGTTCACCGGGTCGAGGCGGATGCCTTCGCCGATGAAGTCCTTGAACTCGCCGGCGGAGATCTCGCCGAGGCCCTTGAAGCGCGTGATCTCGTGGCTGGCGCCGAGCTTTTCGGCGGCGGCCTGTTTCTCGCGCTCGTCGTAGCAGTAGATGGTCTCCTTCTTGTTGCGGACGCGGAAGAGCGGCGTCTGCAGGATGAAGAGGTGGCCGTTGCGGATGAGGTCGGGGAAGAACTGCAGGAAAAACGAGATCAGCAGGAGCCGGATGTGCATGCCGTCGACGTCGGCGTCGGTGGCGATGACGATCCTGTTGTAGCGGAGGCCGTCCATGCCCTCCTCGATGTTGAGGGCGGACTGGAGGAGGTGGAATTCCTCGTTCTCATAGATGACCTTCTTCGAGAGGCCGTAGGTGTTGAGCGGCTTGCCCTTCAGGGCGAACACGGCCTGCGTCTGGACATCGCGCGTGGCGGTGAGCGAACCGGCGGCGGAGTCGCCCTCGACGATGAAGAGCGTGGACTCCTCGGCGCGTTCGTTGCGATCGCCGAGGTGGAGGCGGCAGTCGCGGAGCTTGCGGTTGTGGAGGGAGGCTTTCTTGGCGCGCTCGCGGGCGATGTTGCGGATGCCGGCGAGTTCCTTGCGCTCGTGCTCGTTCTCCTCGATCTTGCGCTTGATCGTCTCGGCGACCTCGCGGTTCTTGTGCAGGTAGACGTCGAGGGCCTGCTGGAGGAACGTGCCGACGAAATCCTTGATCGAGGGTCCCTTGGGGCCGACATCGGCCGAGCCGAGCTTGGTCTTGGTCTGCGATTCGAAGACGGGCTCCTGGACGCGGATGGCGACGGCGGCGTCGATCGACTGGCGGACGTCGGCGGCGTCGAAGTCCTTCTTGAAATGGTTGCGGAGGGTGGTGACGAGCGCCTCGCGGAAGGCCGCGAGGTGGGTGCCGCCCATGGTGGTGTGCTGGCCGTTGACGAAGGACCAGTATTCCTCGCCGTAGTGGTTGCCGTGGGTGAAGGCGACCTCGATGTCCTCGCCCTCGAGGTGGATGATGGGGTAGAGCGGCTCGCCGGAAAGTTCCTTGGTCAGCAGGTCCTTGAGGCCGTGCTCGGACTTGAACGGCTTGCCGTTGAGCGTGAGCGTGAGGCCGCGGTTGAGGAAGGCGTAGTTCCACAGCATGTCCTCGATGAACTCGGTGCGGAAGCGGAAGTCGGCGCCGAAGAGCGCGGCGTCGGGCGTGAATTCGATCAGCGTGCCGTTGCGCTCATCGGTCTTGGCGTTGCGCGATTCCTTCTTCAGCCGGCCCTTCTCGAACTCGGCGAAGCGCGTCTCGCCGTCGCGGAAGGCCTGGGCGCGGTAGGTGGCGGCGAGGGCGTTGACGGCCTTCTGGCCGACGCCGTTCAGGCCGACTGCCTTCTGGAAAGTCTCGGAGTCGTATTTGGCGCCGGTGTTGATGATGGACACGCAGTCGACGAGCTTGCCGAGGGGGATGCCGCGGCCGTAATCGCGCACGCGAATGGTGCGATCATTGAGCTCGACCTCGATCTTCCGGCCGGCGCCCATGGTGAATTCGTCGATCGAGTTGTCGATCGTCTCCTTCAGGAGCACGTAAATGCCGTCCTCGGCGTGCGCGCCATTGCCCAGACGGCCGATGTACATGCCCGGGCGC
>DASZXO010000104.1:0-69650 GCA_035545835.1 Lacunisphaera sp. | reverse complement strand
GGTGCCCTCACCCCGCGGGACATCGTCAACGCGTGCCTAGTCAAGCGGGGTGAGGGCACCCCGCCTCCAACGTTAGGTGGCCGCCACCGTCCGGCTCCGGTAGCGGTGGTAGGCGGCGCAGGCGCCCTCGCTCGAGACCATCGGCGCGCCGAGCGGGCGCTCGGGCGTGCATCTTGTGCCGAAGGCGGGGCAGTCGTGCGGCTTCTTCACCCCGCGCATGATCTCGCCGCTGATGCACTCGGTGGCGCAGGTGGCGTGGGATTTCGCGAGGGGGAAACGCCGCGTGGCGTCGTACGCAAAGTAGGCGTCGCGCACGGCCAGGCCGCTCTGCGGGATGACGCCGATGCCGCGCCAGTCGCGGTCGCTGACCTGGAAGACGGTCTCGACCAGCTGGCGGGCGTGGACGTTGCCCTCGGTGCGGACCGCGCGCGAATAGGCGTTCTCGACCTCGGCGCGGCCGCCCTCGAGTTGCTTCACGCAGAGCAGGATGCCCTCGAGGATGTCGACCGGCTCAAACCCGGTGATGATGATCGGGGCCTTGAACTCGCGCGCGATGGGACCGTATTCCCCGGTGCCCATGATCGTGCAGACGTGGCCGGCGGCCAGGAAGCCCTGCACACGGTTGTCCGGCGAGCCGAGGATCGCGCGCATCGCGGGGGGCACGAGCACGTGCGACGTGAGGATGCTGTAGTTCTTCACCCGCTCGCGCTCGGCGCGGAGGACCGACATGGCATTGGCGGGGGCGGTCGTCTCGAAGCCGACGGCGAAAAACACGACCTGCTTCGCCGGGTTCTCACGGGCGATGGTCACGGCATCGAGCGGCGAGTAGACGATGCGGACGTCGGCGCCGCGGGCCTTGGCGGTGAGCAGGTCGATGCCGTTGCCCGGGACGCGCAGCATGTCGCCAAACGAGCACAGGATGGCGCCATGGTTGAGCGCAAGGTCGACCGCCTGGTCGATGAGGTCGGCGCTGGTCACGCAGACCGGGCAGCCGGGGCCGTGGACGAGGGTGATGTTCCTTGGCAGCAGGTCGTCGAGGCCGAACTTGACGATGGCGTGCGTCTGGCCGCCGCAGATCTCCATGATGGTCCACGGGCGCGTCGTGACGCGCGCGATCGCATCGGCGAGTCTCCGCACGAGCGCGGCGTCGCGGTATTCGTCGACGTATTTCATGGCGTCGTGGGTTTGACCGTCGGGGTAGGGGCGCTTGCCCCCAAGCGCCCGGGGCCGTTGAGGGCAACGGCCCCTATCGGTTTGTCGTCCGGCGGCCCATCGATCCCATCCAACTCGCCCATGGCCTTCAGGTACTGGAAGGTCTCCTCGGCCTCCTGGGGATCGACGGTGCTGATGGCGACGCCGACGTGGACGAGGACATAGTCGCCGGGCTTGGCCTCCGGCGTGCAGGTGAGGCTGACAAGCTTGACGACGCCGGCGAAGCTGACCTTGGCGGAGCGGAGCAGCGGGTCGTCGCCGATGATTTCGATGACTTTACCGGGGACAGCGAGGCACATGGCGGAGGAAAGGTTGGAGGTGGGGGGGAGGAGGTGGGAGGCGAAAGGCGGGGGAACCGTGAACAGCGAACCGAGGACCCTTGCTTCATCCCGGCAGGTCGACGGTCGTGAGATTCCAGAGCGCCGCGAGGGCCTGGCCGGCGGCGATGGAGTTGTCGTTGGGGGAAAGCCGGCGATGCGCGAGGACGCGGAAGCCGGCGGCCGCCAGCGCCGCGGAAGCCAGCGAGTGCAGCATCGCGTTTTGGAAACAGCCGCCGGTCAGGACCACGGTGCCGGCGCCGGCGTGGCGGGCGACGTCGACCATGGCGCGGGCGAGCCCGCGGTGAAACGCCGCCGCCAGCGCGGCCGGAGACTCGCGCGATTCCAGGAGCGTTTCAAGCGCCGGCTGCCAGTCGAGGTCGAGGCGGGCGCCGGGCGTGCGCGCGGCCAGGTGCGGGAAGGGCAGCTCGAGGTCGTCGGCCGGGGCGCGCGCCGCGGCGGCCTCGACGGCGAGCGGCATCTGGCCCTCGAAGGCATTGCGCGAACCGAGGCCGAGCAGGGCCCCGAAGCCGTCGAAGAGCCGTCCGGCGCTGGAACAGAGCGGCGAATTCAGGCCGCGTTCCAGCATCGTGTGCAGGTTGGCGGCGTCCTGGTCGGGCACGCCCAGGCGTGCCGCCACCGGCGCGAACCTCCCGCCGAGGTGCGCGAGGGCGAGGGCGATGCGCCGAGAGTCCTTCACGGCCGCCTCGCCGCCGGCAAGCCGGAACGGCCGCAGCCGGGCGAAGCGTTCGGCCCGGTGGTTGCGCAGGAGTATGAATTCGCCCCCCCAGACCGTGCCATCCTCGCCGTAGCCGGTCCCGTCCCAGGAAATGCCGAGGACGTCGTCGGCCCGCTGGTCGTGCTCGAGCAGGCAGGCGAGCACGTGCGCGAGGTGATGCTGGACCGCGACGGCGGGCAGGCCGAGCTGCGCCGCGTACTGGGTGGAGCTGTAGCCGGGATGCTTGTCGTGGGCGACCACGGTGAACTTCGTGCGGTGCACCTGGCCCAGCATCCGGATTGTGTCCGCGAAGACCTCCCGGGTGGCGAGGTTCTCGAGGTCGCCGATATGCGGGCTGAGGATCACCTGGCGGCCGGCGGCGACCGCCACGGTGTTTTTCATCTGTCCGCCGACGCACACCACGGAGTCGGCGATCTTCTCCGGCAACGCCAGCGGCGCGGGGGCGAACCCCCGGGCGCGCCGCAGCAGGATGGCCTCGTCCCGGGCGGCGAAGCGAACCACCGAGTCGTCGACCGGCCGCGCGATCGGCCGGTTGTGCTCGAGGAAGAAGTCGGCGATGCCGCCGAGCCGGGCGTGGGCCTCGCGGTTGTCGCGGCAGATGGGCTCCTCGGAAAGGTTGCCGCTGGTGGCGACCAGGGGCCGGCCCGCCTCCCGGAGCAGGAGCACATGCAGCGGCGAGTACGGCAGGAGGGCGCCGATCCAGGGGTTGTCGGGCGCGAGGTTCGGCGCGAGCGGGGACGACGCCAGCCGCGCCACGAGCACGATCGGCGACTGCGGCGACGCCAGCAGCGCGCTGGCGGCGGCCGGCACCTCGGCGTGCTCCCGGAGCTGGTCGAGGTCGCGGAACATGACGGCGAGCGGCTTCTCCTCGCGCTGTTTGCGCCGGCGGAGCAAGGCGACGGCATGCGGGTTCGCGGCGTCGCACATCAGGTGGTAGCCGCCGAGTCCCTTCACGGCGAAGAGCTGGCCCTCGCGCAGCCCGGCGGCCGCGGTGCGGAGGGCGGCCTCGTGCGTCGCGAGAACCTTGCCGGTGGCGTCGGCCAGGATCAGGTGCGGGCCGCAGACCGGGCAGGCGTTGGGCTCGGCATGGAAGCGGCGCGTCGCGGGATCGTGGTACTCGCGGGCGCAATCGAAGCACATGCGGAAGGCCCGCATGGTGGTCTGCGGCCGGTCGTACGGCAGGTTTTCGATCAGCGAATACCGCGGGCCGCACTGGGTGCAGTTGATGAAAGGATAGCGGTGGCGCCGGTCGGCCGGGTCGAGCAGTTCGCGGCGGCAATCGTCGCAGAGCGCGAGGTCCGGCGGCGTGCTGGCGGCGGTCTCGCCGCCGCGGCGGCTGGCGATGATCCGGAAGCCGCCGCCGGCGGGCGGGTCGCCGGGACCGGGCGCCTGCTCGTCGAGGGTCTCGACGATGGCGGCGGGCGGCGCCTCGTGCACGAGGGCCTCGGCGAGTTCCCCGACCCGGGCGGCGTCGCCGGCGGCGCGCACGAGGACGCCCTCGGCATCGTTCAGTACCCAGCCGCTGAGGCCGAGCGCGAGCGCCTTGCGGTGGACGAACGGCCGGTAGCCGACGCCCTGCACGGTGCCGCGCACGCGGAAGAGAAGGTCGGCGGTGGGAGTCGTCAGGGGCATCGTGGGTGCCGCTTGCGCGCGTTCAGGCTTTGCCGGCGAGGTTTTGCAGGAACTCGTACCACTCCGGCAGGCCCTCGCCGGTGCGCGCCGAGACCTGGATGAGGCGCGCCTGCGGGGCGATGCGGCGGATGTTCTCGACGGCCACGTCGCGCTTGAACCCGAGCACGTCGGCCACGTCGACCTTGGTGAGCAGGACGAGGTGGGCGGACTTGAAGATCGGCGGATACTTCAGCGGCTTATCCTCGCCCTCGGTGGTGGAGAGCAGCACGACGCGCACCTGTTCGCCGAGGTCGAACGACGCGGGGCAGACGAGATTGCCGACGTTCTCGATGAAGAGGATCCGGACGCCGGCGAGGTCGATCGATTGCGCGGCGCGGGCGATCATGCCGGCGTCGAGGTGGCACACGGTGCCGGTGGTGATCTGCGCGACGGGCGCATGCGGGCGGCTCAGGCGGCGGCCGTCGTTGTCGGTCTCGAGGTCGCCGACGAGCACCGCGCACTTGGTGCGGCGGCCGAACTCATCGAGGGTGCGCTCGAGGAGGGTGGTCTTGCCCGCGCCGGGCGAGGACACGAGGTTGAGGGCGGCGAGGCCGCGGCCGAGGAAGTAGCCGCGGTTGCGCTCGGCGAGGATGTCGTTCTTCTCGAGCAGCGGGATGTTGACATCGATGGCGACCTCGCCGCGCGGGCTGGCCGAGAGGGCGGCGTTGATCTCGGCGGAGAGCGGGGCGGAGAGCGTGCGGGCGGGAGCGGCGACGGCGCCGGTCAGGGCGTTGATGCGGACACCGGGCGCGTCGACGGGGGAGGGCGTGGGGGGAGCGTTCATGGGGTGGAGAATTCGAGGCGGGCGATGCCGAGCTCGCGGCCGGCGCGGATGTCGCCCGAATATTCGTGGCACTGCGGACACTGGAAAATGAAGCCGCGCTCGACCGCGAACTCGGCGCCGCAGTTCGCGCAGTAGGCGCGCGCCGGGACGGTCTCGATCTCGAGGACGGCGCCGGCGGCGATGCCGTGCGGCGTCAGCGCCTCGAAGGCGAAGCGCAGCGCCTGCTCGTCCACGCCCGCCAGCACGCCGATGCGCAGGACGATCCGCGTGACGCGATCCGCGCCGTGCTTCACGGCCTGGTGCCGGATGGCGTCCAGCGCGGACTCCATGATGCCGACCTCGTGCATAAGGGTACTTAAAACCCAAGACAATCCATGCGTCGAGCGTGAGCCGCCGGGAAGACAAGATATGACCAGCCTTTGCCAAGGCGCGCCTATCGGGGCGGGCCCGGCTCCGATATTCTCCGCCAGCCCACCGTCCTCCACGTCGAATCATCCAACCCCAAAGCGCAACCACCGGCCGCCCCGCCGGTGACCGCACCCCCCAACATGCCCAAGGCAATGGAGAAGCCAGCGAAGGAAGAGACCATATATGAATCGATCGTTTCCCGCGGAGTGTCCCGCCGGGAATTCCTGCAGTTCTGCGCCTGGATGGGCGGCTGCATCGGCCTGCAAGCGTCCGGCGTCGCCCAGATGGTGAAGGCGCTCGAGACGAAGAAGCGAATCCCCGTCGTCTGGCTGCACTTCCAGGAATGCACCTGCTGCAGCGAGTCGTTCATCCGCAGCTCGCACCCGATCGTCGCGGACATCCTCCTCGACAAGGTCTCGCTCGACTACACCGAGACGCTGCTCGCCGCCTCCGGTGCGCAGGCGGAGAAATGCCTGCAGGACACCATCACGAAGTACAAGGGCGAGTATCTCCTCTGCATCGAGGGCTCGGTGCCGCTGGCCGAGGACGGCGTGTATTGCTGCATCGGCGGCAAGACGGCCAAGCAGATCGCCGAGGAGTGCGCCGTGGGCGCCAAGGCCATCGTGGCGTGGGGCAACTGCGCCTGCTCGGGCTGCGTGCAGGCCGCGAAGCCGAACCCGACCGAGGCGAAGCCGATCCACCGCGTGCTCGCCGGCAAGCCCATCATCAACGTCCAGGGCTGCCCGCCGATCGCCGAGGTCATGGCCGGCGTGCTGGTGCACCTGCTGACCTTCGAAGCCATCCCCGAGCTCGACCAGCTCGGCCGGCCGAAGGCGTTCTACTCGCGCCGCGTGCACGACACGTGCTACCGCCGGCCGAACTACGACGCCGGGCTGTTCGTCGAGAGCTTCGACGACGAGAACGCGCGCAAGGGCTATTGCCTCTACAAGATGGGCTGCCGCGGGCCGTCCACCTACAACTCCTGCGGCACGATCCGCTGGAACGGCGGCGTGAGCTTCCCGATCCAGTCGGGCCACGGCTGCATCGGCTGCTCGGAATCGAACTTCTGGGACAACGGGCCGTTCTACCAGCGGCTCCCGAACTTCCCGGGCTTCGGCATCGAGGCGACCGCCGACCAGATCGGCGCCGTCGCGGCCGGCGCGGCGGTCGCGGGCGCCGCGGCGCACGCCGTCATGACTAACTTCCGCAAGCGCCATGGCATCGGCGAACAGGCCGGTGAAAACGCCGAGAAGGCGGAGAAACAGCACGAGGAACGCCACAACGGCCACGGTTCCTCCGACCAGAAATCCTAACCCCAACGCCCCGCCATGAGCTCAAGAATTGTAGTCGATCCCGTCACCCGCATCGAAGGCCATCTCCGCATCGAGGCGGAAATCAAGGATGGCAAGATCGTCGACGCCTGGAGCGCCGGCACGATGGTCCGCGGCCTGGAGATCATCCTCCGCGGCCGCGACCCGCGCGACGCCTGGGCCTTTTGCGAACGCGTCTGCGGCGTGTGCACGACCGTGCACGCGCTGGCATCGGTCCGCGCCGTCGAGGACGCCGTCGGCATCAAGATCCCGCCGACCGCCGAGCTGATCCGCAACCTGATGTTCTGCACCCAATACATGCAGGATCACGTGGTGCACTTCTATCACCTGCACGCCCTCGACTGGGTGGACGTCGTCAGCGCCCTCAAGGCCGACCCGAAGGCCACCTCGGAGCTGGCGCAAAGCATCTCGCACTGGCCGAAGAGCTCGCCCGGCTACTTCAGCGACATCCAGAAACGCCTGACAAAGTTCGTCGAGAGCGGCCAGCTGGGCATCTTCGCCAACGGCTACTGGGGCCACCCGGCCTTCAAGCTCCCGCCCGAGGCGAACCTCATGGGCGTCGCCCACTACCTCGAGGCGCTCGAGTGGCAGAAGGAGATCGTCAAGGTCCACACGATCTTCGGCGGCAAGAACCCGCACCCGAACTACCTCGTCGGCGGCGTGCCTTGCTCCATCAACGTGAACGAGGCCAACGCCATCAACGCCGAGCGTCTCGCCATGGTCGGCCAGCTGCTGGCGGACGCGAAGACGTTCATCGAGCAGGTCTACATTCCGGACGTGCTCGCGGTGGCGCCATTCTACCTCGACTGGGCCGGCATCGGCGGCGGGCTCGAGAACTACCTCTGCTACGGCGACCTGCCGACCAACGGCTTCAACGACGTCTCCAGCTACAAGTTCCCGCGCGGCGCCATCCTCGGGCGCGACCTGACGACCGTCCACCCGGTCGACCCGCGCGACGACACCGGCATCCAGGAGTTCGTCGACCACTCGTGGTACGAATACCAGGCCGCCGGCGGCCTGCACCCGTGGAACGGCGAGACGAAGCTCAAGTACTCCGGCCCGAAACCCCCGTACGAGAATCTCGACGTCGACGCCAAGTACAGCTGGCTCAAGACGCCGCGCTGGAAGGGCCACGCCATGGAGGTCGGCCCGCTCTCGCGCATGCTCGTCGGTTTCGCCGCGGGCCATGCGGAGATCAAGGACGCCGTCACCGGCGTGCTCGGCGCCTTGAAGGTGCCGGCGACGGTGCTCTTCTCGACGCTCGGCCGCACCGCGGCGCGGGCCATCGAGTCGCAGCTCATCGCGCGCTGGGCCCAGGACTTCTACGCGCAGCTGCTGGCCAATATCAAGGCCGGCGACACGCGCACGTTCACCCGCGACAAATGGGAGCCGTCCTCCTGGCCAACCACCTGCAAGGGCGTGGGCACGAGCGAGGCGCCCCGCGGCGCGCTGGCGCACTGGATCGTCATCAACGAGCGGAAGATTGCGAACTACCAGCTCGTGGTCCCGAGCACCTGGAACGCCTCGCCGCGCGACGGCAAGGGCCAGCGCTCGGCCTACGAGGCCTCGCTGGTTGGCACGCCCGTGCACGACCCGCAGCAGCCGCTCGAAATCATCCGCACGATCCACTCGTTCGACCCGTGCCTCGCCTGCGCGGTGCACCTCTACGAGGACAAGAAGGAGGTCGCCCGCCACGAGCTGCTGGTGAACTGAACCCGGAGGCAGTCATGCAAATCCAATCACACGACTACCAACGGGTCTACGTCTGGGAGCAGCCCGTGCGCTGGTTCCACTGGATCAACGCCCTTTGCGTCATCACCCTCGGCGTCACCGGCTACCTGATCGCGCACCCGCCCGGGTTCCTCAACTCGGGCGAGGCCGCGACGAGCTACTGGTTCGGCACGGTGCGCTTCGTGCACTTCGCGACCGCGTACGTGTTCATGGTCAACTTCGCGTTCCGGCTCTACTGGGCGTCGGTGGGCAACAAGTACACCCACTGGCGGAATTTCTTCCCGATCACCAAGCCGCAGATCAAGCAGGTCTGGGCCGTGCTGAAGGTGGACATCTTCCAGTCGAGCGACGAGGTCGTCCACACGCTCGGGCACAACTCCGTGGCGTATTTCACCTACATGGGCACGGGGCTGCTGACGATCTTCCAGGTGCTGTCGGGCTTCGCGCTCTACGCGTCGATGAGCCATTCGTGGTTCCCGCAGCTCTTCACCTGGATGGTGCCGTTGTTCGGCAGCGAGCAGAACCTGCGGATCTTCCACTACGCCGTGCTGTGGCTGTTCGTGGTCTTCACGATCATCCACATCTACCTGGTGTTCTACCACGACTACGTCGAGGGCCACGGCGTGCTCTCGTCGATGGTCGGCGGCTGGAAGTTCATGGAGAAGGAGAAGATCGCGGCCGAGGAGGCCACGGGCATCTCCGGTTTCCCGAAGCGCCCGGCCGCGGCCGGCGCGCCGGCGGCCAAGCCCAAGCCGGTGATCTGACCATGATCGGCTTGATCGACAGCGCGCTGGTCGGCGAGGCCGGGGCGCCGCCCCCCCAGGGCGCCCGCGGCGACCGCGTGCTGGTGCTCGGCGTGGGCAACGTGCTCATGGGCGACGAGGGCGTGGGCATCCACATCCTCCGCGCCCTCGAGCACGAGGCCGCGCTGCCGGGCGTCCGGCTGCTCGACGGCGGCACCGGCGGGGTCAACCTGCTGGTCGAACTCGAGAGCGCGCACGAGGTCGTCCTCGTCGACGCGACCCGCGACGGGCGGCCGGCGGGCACCATCAGTTTCCTTCAACCCGAATTCGTCGGTGAACTTCCGCGTGGGTTGGGCGCCCATGATTTCGGGTTGAAGGACCTCTTTGCCGCGGCGGCCCTGACGGGCCGGCTGCCGCGGCTGCACCTTTTCACCATCGCCGTGGAGGACGTGCGGCCGATGTGCACCAAGCTGTCCGCGGCGGTGGCCGCGGCCGTGCCCGAGGTCGTGCACACGGTCCGCGCGCTGGCGGCGCGCCTGGCGGCGCCAAAGGCGAAGATCTAGGTTTTAGGACGCATCTCCGAATCCGTCTTCCGCCAACCCAAAAACTTAACACCCAAGTCCTGAGTCTCGCACTTCTTCCTGCTCACCGCCTACCGCTCTCCGCATGTACACCGAACTCCATGCCAGCACCCTGACGCCGGTCGAATCCTCCGTCCTGCTCGTCGGCACCGCGAGCGTCGCGATCCTGCACACGCTGGCCGGACCGGACCATTACCTGCCGTTCATCGTCATGGGCCGCGCCCGGCGCTGGTCGGCGCTGCGCACGACCTTCTGGACGGTGCTGTGCGGGATCGGCCACGTCGGCAGCTCGGTCGTGCTGGCGCTGGTTGGGGTGATCTTCGGCTACGGCCTCGAGCGCGTGCAATTCCTCGAGGGGCTGCGCGGCAATCTCGCCGCCTGGGCGATGATTGCCTTTGGCCTGGTGTACCTGGCCTGGGGCCTCAAGAAGGCCGCGCGCGGGCACGAGCATTCGCACCTGCACCGGCATGGGGACGGCAGCACGCACGAGCACCGGCACGATCACGGGCTGGCGCACGCGCACGCCCACGGCGAGACGGAAGGCTTCCGGCTCACGCCATGGGTCCTGTTCACCATCTTCATTTTTGGCCCGTGCGAGCCGATGATCCCGCTGGTGATGTACCCGGCGGCGCGGGGCGTCTGGGCCGAGGTCTGGACCGTGATCGGGGTTTTCAGCACGCTGACGATCGGCTCGATGCTCGTCGTCGTGTTGCTGGCGATGAAGGGACTCAGCCTGCTGCCGACCAGGAACCTCGAGCGCTACAACCACGCCGTTGCGGGCGGTACCATCCTGCTCGCCGGCTGCGCCATCCAGTTCCTGGGATTGTAGGTCGGATCCAACGCCAGGGAGCCACGCCGCGAAGGGTGGGTAAGGCGCGGATTCCGCTCCGCGCCGAGGCGCGGGTTCTCACCGCGAACCAGCAAGGGTGCCGGAACGAGTTATCGGGCCTTGCCATTGCCTGGGCGTAAACGCCCCGACCCCTCGCGCCTTCGCGCCTTGGCGTTTATCGCCCGGCTAATTGAGCCGCTCCGCCAGCTCGGTTTGCGCCTTCGCGAGCCGGGCCTTGGCCTCCGAGTACTCGAGATCGGAAATGAACACAAGCGGGTCGGGCGTCTTGCTTGCGGGATCCTGCTTCTCGTAGCGGGCGATGATCTTCTGCTGCTCTCTGACGATGGCGGCGAGTTGCTTCCGGCGGGCCGCCTGTTCCCTGGCGGTCAGCGGCCGTGGTTGGTCGGTCCGGACGGTGCCGGGCTGATCGGCCTTCCGCCAGAATGCGGGCTGCGTCAGGTGGAAATAGCCTGAAGAACAGCCGGCCAGCGCAACGAGGGACAAGGCAAGGAGGAAGCGGAAGTGCATCGAAACGGTCCAGTAGGGGTCCGCGATGCCCGATGTCAACGCCACGGGCGCGGCGCCCGCGGGCCGCCAAGATGCCGGTCCCCCGGGGTGGCCTGGTCGCGAAGGCCGTTGCGGCCGTCGATCCTTACCGCATCGACTCCGCCGGTGCGTGTTCGTTCAGCCACGCGGAGGCGGTGTCGTAGTCGGCGCGGTCGAAGTACCGGACCTTGGCGCGGGTGAAGGGCCGGGCCAGCTTGGCCAGGGTGTGCTGCCATTGCGTTTCCCCGACCAGCGCCAGCCGTTCGATGTGGGCGAAGTGGACGAGGCTCAGCTTGGCATCCGCCCACGCGGCGCCCGCATCCCAGCCGTGAAACTCGACCATGTCGAACATCAGGCGCAGCCGGCCATGGGCCTGGACGAGGCGGTCGAGTTCCGGCCCGATCTGTTCGTAGTCGGCCCGGACGAGCTTGCCGGTGACCTGGATGATGACGGTCTTGCCGCCATTCTCTTCGGTGATTTTGATGGGCATGGCGTCTCCTTCGTTGAGGTTGCGGCCGGAGATTTGAGCCTGGCGGGTGTCCCGGCCGGTGTGGTTCCCTATTATACTCCCGGGCCGACGCGAAATCCACTGGCGGGAACCCGCGACAGGATCGGTCGGAGCAGTTCCCATTCGGATCGGTGGAGGGCCGGCCTCCGGGCCGGCCGCGGCCGGTCAGGAGACCGACCCTCCAACCGGGCAGGAGTGAAGCGCAGGACCGCCCCGCCCGGGGCTAAGCGGTCCTTGGCCACAATTCTGAAGGTGCGGGCTCCACCGGCCGGACGCTACCGCGGCTGGCGCGATGACGATCCCGCGCGGGACGCCTCGACCTGTCGCTCGATGGCCTCAATCTGGTCGGGCATCTCGCGCAGGCCTAGGGTGCGGATCATCTCGCCGATCGGAGTGTGCGGATCGTTCGACCAGAAGACGCCGGTGTCCTCGCGATCGGAATAGAGGTAGCCGGCCTTGTCGCCGAAGCGCTGGGTCAACGCCTGGCCGTTGTGTAGGTTTTCGCTCCAGTGGAGGATGGCGTAGGCCAGGTCGAGCTGGTGCACGAGCACGCCGGGCCGGTCGGTCACCTGCGCGACCGTGCGACCGATCGGGTCGAAGACCGAGGCATTGTCCTTGGGCGTGCTGGTGACGACGTAGTAGTGGTGGCGCAGCGCCTCGGCGGACGGGCGCAGCGTTTGCGGCGAGGCGCTGGGAAGCGCGACGATCTCGGCGCCGCCGGCGCCCAGGCGGTCCCAGGCGTCCGCGTAGGCCATGTCCCAGCAGATCAGGATGCCGAGCCGGCCGAAATCCGTTTCAAATACCGGGAAGCCGTCGCCGGGGGTCACGCCGCCTTCGAACACGCCATGGTCGTCGGGTATCGGGTGATTCTTGCGAAAGATTCCGGCGACGCCACCCGTGCGATCGATGAGCACGGCGGCATTGCTGACCCGGTCCGATTCGCGCAAGACCATGGGCGCGACGATCCAGGCATGGTGCTGGCGGGCCTTGGCGCCGAGCGTGTCGAGGACGGCGCCCGGGAGCGTGACCGCCTGTGCGGCGCTGGCGCCATCCCCGCTGGCCAGGGCGAATTCGGGCAGCACCATCAGGTCGAGGCCGCGTCCATAGCGAGCTGCGGCGGAGCGGGCCGCCTCGTCCACCAGTTTCCCGGCGAGCTCGAGGCGGGCGGGCAGGTCGCCGTGGAAATCGACGACCGTTGTCCCGACCACGATCTTGCGCGGCGGGGTGTTGGCGCGGCTGGCGTAGCCGGCGAAGGCAGGCGTGAAGCCCAGACACAGGGCGCAGCCGAGGATGAGGAGCGGACGCGGCGTCATATGCAGAGCAATCTGATAACCACGAAGAGCACGAAGCACACGAAGGAAAATGAGAGGAAAGGACAAGGGCGCGTGGCAGGCGCGCCCTTGCGAGAATTTCAAACCTTCGCGACCTTCGTGTTCTTCGTGGTCAATTACCGGCGGTCCTGAAGCTCCGCCAGCGATCCTCGGGGACGCTGGCGACGGCGATGAGGGCGACCTGGATGGCGACGAAGGCAATCAGCCAGTAGAAGGCGGCGTCCATGAAACCGTAGCTATGCAGGCCGACACCGAGCATGTTCGTGCCGAACCAGCTCCACGCCGTGACGACATTGCCAAAGATGGCGAGCATCATGAGGCCGCGCTGCTTCACCATGCCGCCCCAGCGGGCATGCAGGATGACGGCGTTCCACAGCACGATGATGAGCGCGCCGTTTTCCTTCGGGTCCCAGCCCCAGAAGCGACCCCAGGACTGGTCGGCCCAGATGCCACCCAGGACCGTGCCGACCAGGCTGAACAGAGTGGCGAAGCACACGATGCCATAAACCATCCGCGCAAGGGAGTCGGCCGTCGCGCGGTCGAGCGATTTCGTAAAGACGCCGCGGACGATGTAGATGATGGCGAGGAAGCCCGCGAGGAAGGTCGCAGCATAGCCGGACGTGACGACCACGACGTGCGTGGCGAGCCAGAGGTTGGTGTCGAGCACGGCGCGCATCATCTCGAGCGTGTCGCCGCTCAGCGAGAGGTGATGCGCGATCAGGAGCGTCACGAACCCGATCGAGCCGGCGGCGACGAGCCCGATGGCGTTGCGATAGATCTTCTCGAGAAACAGGCAGAGCAGCACGGCGCCCCAGCCGACGAACAGCGCCGACGAGTAGAGGTTGGTCACCGGCGGGCGGCCCTCGAGCCACATGCGCGTGGCGATGCCCGCGGTGGTCAGCACGAAGGCAACGATCGTCAGGTAGAAGGCACTCCGCCCGAGCGATTCGGGCCACTTCAGCCAGGAAACGACGGCGAGGAAGAAGGCGAGGGCGTAGAGCACCATCGCCTTGTAGAAGGGTTCGCCGGCGTTGAAGCGCGACTCGACGTCGGACTTCTGCAGGGCGGGGCCGAAGCGCTTGCCAAACTCGTCGTGCAGGAGCTTGACGACCTCGTTGAACTGTTTCGCGTTGCCGCTGCGCCAGGCGTGGCCGAGCACGGCGTAGGCCATGACGGTCGGGTTGATGCGGCCGGTGCCGAAGGAATCCAGCAGCGCCTCGCCGGTCGTGCGCCAGTGCGTGAGGTCCTTGTCGTCCGGGTCGGGGGGCACGGTGCGCAGGTAGCCGAGCTGCTCGAGATAGGTGAAGCGGTCGGCCATTTCTTTCATGGCCGCGACGGCGTCATCGCTGTGCGCCTCGCCCTTCTGCTTGGCCAGGATCGCGTTGATGCCCGCGGGCAGCGCGCGCTCGAAGGTGACGAGTTCCGTCAGAAAGTCCTTCGACTCCGGCACCTGGACGCTGGCCTTGAGGCGCAGGTAGAGGACGACGTGTTCGTTGACCGCGAGCACCTGCTTCTGGAAGGTGGTGCGGAGCTGGGCGTCGACGGGCTCGGCGAGGCGCGCCTGCCGGTCGAGTTCGGCGAGCTTGGGCCGGAGCTGCGCGTAGGAGAATCGCGTGCGGATCTTCGGCACGAAGTCGAAGATCGCCAGCGTGCGCATCGCGGCGTCGTCGTAGGCGATCTTGGTGTCGTCCGGGCTGATCCCGAGGAGGTCGAGCACCTCGGGGGAATCGACCTTGAAGGTCGGGTACGTGTCCGCCTTCGCCGGGTTGAAGAGCAGTTCGGCCAGCCACGAGTCGGGCGACTCGGTCAGGGGCACCGGGTTGGTCGGGTCGCTGACGCGCTGGCGGTTCTGGATGACGAGCAGCGAGGTGCGGGCGACGGTGTCGAGCGGTTTGATGCGGCCGTTGACGAGCACCGGCAGCCGGCCGAAACCCGCGAGGTCGAACGCGGATTTCGTGGCGGGCGGCCGCAGGGCCGAGGCCAGGTAGGCGAGGCCGAACAACAGGGCCGCCCAGGGCAGGAAGCGTTGCACGATGGTGAAAAGCCGGGCGAAGCGGTTCATGGCGTGGGCGTGGAGGTGGTGGCTGCGGGCGGGGCCTGGCGGCGGCGGAAGAAGGTGACCAGGGAGAAGCCGAACTGGATCACCAGACCGGCGCCCATCATGACGCACGCGATGTAGGGCAGCTGCCAGCTCGGATTATGCACGACCTGGAGCACGGTGGCGGTGTCGTTCTTGTCGAAGCCCGACTGGTAGAACGTCAGGCCCTCGAAGCGCAGCGGGTTGTTCATGTAGACCAGGACCTCGCGGTCGACGTGGCCGTCATCGCTGCGGACCCGGATCCGGCTGGAGAAGTTCTTCGGGATGTCGGTGCCCATGTACCGGTCGTGGCTGAATTTCTCCAGCGTGAGGGAGAACGGGTAATACTGCCGCTGGGCGCGCATCGCGATTTCCCAGGTCTTGCCGCCGTACTGGAACGTCTGTGGCATGCCCAGGCCGGGCGAGACGAGCCAGGTGCCGAGCGAGCCCTCGGGCGCGGACACCTCGACGAACGCCGCGGGCAGGTTGCTCTCGTCCGGCTTGTAGGTCACGGGCAGGGGCAGGGCGGCCAGCTGCGTCCCGATGCCGGCGGTGGCGGGCGAGGGCGCGGCGCCGGCCCCGCGCATCTGCAGGTTGGCGTTGGCGTAGTATTCCCGGACCGTGACGGAAAACGGCAGCTTCGGGTGCTGGATCGACTTCTTGTCGGCGACGACCGCCTCGGGGATCGCGACAACGTCGTCGAACTTCGGGTCGCTGTGGTCGATCAGCACGAGTTCGTTGGCGCGGAACGCCTCGGAGTAGTGCTTGGTGTCGCCCTGGTCGATGCGCATGAAGGTCTCCTTCGCCCAGATGCCGGTGAAGAGCTCGCCGAGCAGCAGCAGGATCAGCCCGGCGTGCGCGAGTTGGATGCCGAGTTTCCGCCAGGTGAGGGCGAACCGGTAAAGGTGCGCCGCGGTGAGATTGATGAGCAAGAGGCCGCCGATCAGGTAACCGCCGGGGAACACCGGCAGCGAGACGCTGGTGTCGGGCAGGTGCCACAGCACGAAGAAGCTGTGAAAGTATTTCGCCTGGACCGCCCAGATGCCGAGGTTCACCTGGTCGAGCGTCGCGACGAACACGAGCACGAGTGACAGGATGAGCAGCGCGACCGTGAGCTGCAGCGAGACGAAGAATTTCTTCAGCGAGAGAAGGAGAGCTTTCATGGTCAGCGCGCCTTGATGGTCGCCAGGAACTGGCGGAACGCCGCCTGTTGCCGCGCCACGACCGGCTCGGGGCCGACGAGCTTGAAGAACCACGTCTGGCCCTGGAACGGCACGATGGCGCCGAGCAGGCGCGTGGCCTGGCCGTTGTTGGTGCCGGTGGCGTCGACGATTACGAGATGGAAGTCGCCGACGTCCTGCCGCTGGATGTTCGCTTCGAGCGCCGACTCGGCGATGGGCGGCAGCCCGATCTGGCCGCGCCAGCGATTGACGTTCGCGAAGAGGCCGCCGGTGTCGCCCGGGAACGCCGTGATGGAGAGATCGGCGACGGCGCCGTTGTCGCCCGGGACATTGTAGCTGCCCTTGCGGATCATGCCGTTGGGCTTCGCCTGCCAGTCCGCCGGGGCGGTCCAGACGAGCGCATTGCCCTCCGCGGTCGGGAGCGCGCCCTGGGGCAGGGCGCCCATGTCGCCCGCGCCGGCGGCCTGCCCGATCGGCGGATGCCCCTCGGGCAGCTGCGCGCCGTTGACGGGGCCCGGGTTGGTCGACTGGCCGATCGGCGGATGACCGTCGGGCAGCTGTCCGGACATGCCGGCAGCGGCCGGCATCGCGGTCGGCGCCGGATCCTTCGGCGCGCGGTAGGAGACTATCTCGCGGTCCCGACAGCCGGCACCGAGGAGGACACAGGCGGCCAGGGTCAGCGTGGAGTATCGTCGTGGCGATAACATGCGGATCAAAACATGTTCAACCCCGGCAAAGGGCAACATCAACCACGGGAAATGGAACTTACGGCATAGTAATTGGCAAAATATGCACAGTGACGTTTTTTACTGCGAAGCGCGGCGCGAAACATAGGACTGAAACATGCCAATCACACCCTTGGGCGACATGGCTTTGCAGATCGAGGTGGGCGACACCATCGACGAGCCAACCCATCGCCGGGTGCAGCTCGCCTGGCGCGCATTGACGAGCGCGCCGCTGCCCGGGGTCGTCGAGGTCGTGCCGGCCTACACCACGGTGACGGTCTACTACGACCCGGCGCTGGTGGTTGAAGCCGGGGCCCCGGAGAACGGGGTGGCCGCGTGGCTCGGCACGCGCGTGGCCGAACGCCTCAAGGCGCCGCCGAAGGCGGACAAGGTGAAGCCGCGCCTGGTGGAGGTGCCGGTCTGCTATGAGGCCGAGTTTGCGCCCGACCTCGCGCTCGTCGCCAAACACGCGGGGCTGAAACCGGAGGAAGTCGTGCGGCTGCACAGCGCCCAGCAGTACCTCGTGTACATGATCGGGTTTGCCCCTGGCTTTCCCTACCTCGGCGGCCTGCCCAAGGTGCTGGAAACGCCGCGCCACGCGAAGCCGCGGATGGTGATTCCGCCGGGCTCAGTGGCGATCGGCGGGGCGCAGACCGGGATCTACCCGTTGGCGACGCCGGGCGGATGGAACCTGATTGGGCGGACGCCGCTGCGCTTGTTCCGACCGGAGGAGGATCCGCCAGTGCTCCTGTGCGCGGGCGACAACGTCAAGTTCCGGCCGATCGACCGCGACGAGTTTGCGCGGCTGGAGGCGGCGCGATGATCCACGTGCGCAAGCCCGGGCTGCTCACGACGGTGCAGGACCTCGGCCGGCCGGGTTACCAGCGCTACGGCATCGTGGTCGGCGGGGCGCTCGACCGCCTGGCGGCGCGAGCGGCCAACCTGATCGTGGGCAACGACGACAACGCCGCCGTGCTGGAGATGGCGCAGACGGGACCCGAGCTGCATTTCGCCCGCGAGACGCTGGTCGCCTGGTGCGGCGGGGATTTCGATGCGCGGGTGGGGAACGAGCCGCTGCCGCCGGACCGCGCCGTGCGGATCGCGGCGGGCGAGACCGTCGGCTTCGGCTTCGCGCGCGCCGGGTTGCGCGCCTGGCTGGCGATCGCCGGCGGCATCGACGAGCCGACCGTGCTCGGCAGCCGCAGCACCTACCGGCGCGCCGGGGTCGGCGGGCACCGGGGACGCCCGCTGGTCGAGGGCGATGAGCTCAAGGTGCTGCCGGCGGGAGAACGCGCCGGGTTGGTGCTGGCCGCGCTGCGCGGGCAGCACCGGCGGGCCACGACCTGGACGGTGCGGCCGGACACGCTGGGCCAGCCGGCCGCGGCCGGCGTCGTGCGTGCGGTGCGCGGACCGGAGTGGGAGTGGTTCGGCCCGGAGGCCCAGCACGTGTTTTTTGCGGCGACCTGGAAGGCGACCCGCGAGGCCGACCGCATGGGCGTGCGGCTGGACGGGCCGGCGCTGGCCCTGGCCAGGCCGCGCGAGATGATCTCCGCGGCGGTGAATGCCGGGGTCGTGCAGGTGCCGCCCGCCGGGCGGCCCATCGTGCTGCTGCCGAGCCGGCAGTCGATCGGCGGCTACCCGCGCCTTGCCGCCGTGGCCGCCGCCGACGTGCGGAGATTCGCGCAACTGCGCCCGGGCGACCCGGTGCGATTCCAGGAGATATCGCTCGCCGAGGCGCACCGCCTCTACCTGGCGCGCGAACGCGACCTGAACCGCGTGCGCACGGGCCTGGCCCGCATGCTCGGTTGACGGCCCATGGCCCGCATCGACCTCAATTGCGACCTCGGCGAAGGCGCCGGCCACGACCCGGACCTCATGCCGCTCATTTCGTCGGCGAACATCGCCTGCGGCGCGCACGCGGGCGATGAGGCGACGATGCTGGCCACGGTGCGGCTGGCGCGGCGGCACGGCGTGGCCATCGGCGCGCACCCGGGTTTCCCGGATCGCGCGCATTTCGGCCGCCGCGAAATCACCGTCACGCCGGCCGAGGCGCAAGCCCTCGTCCTGGCGCAGATCCGGTTGTTGCAGGCCGTGGCCGGGCAGGGGGGCGGCCGCGTGATGCACGTGAAGCCCCACGGCGCGCTCTACAACCTGGCGGCGCGCGACGCCGCGATCGCTCTGGCGGTCGCCCGGGCGGTGGGCGAGGCCGACGCAAGGCTGATCCTGTTCGGCCCGCCGGACAGCGAACTGGTGCTCGCGGGCGAGAAGTGCGGGCTGCGGGTGGCGAACGAGGTGTTTGCGGACCGCACCTACCAGCCCGACGGCTCGTTGACCCCGCGCAGCCAGCCGAAGGCGCTGATCACCGACGAGAACCTGGCGGTGGCGCAGGTGCGACGGATGGTGCGCGAGGGGCGGGTGCGGACGGCCGACGGGACGGACTTCATCGTGCGCGCCGACACCGTGTGCATTCATGGCGACGGGCCGCACCCGGTGCAGTTCGCCCGCCGGTTGCGCGACGAACTGCAGAAGGCGGGCATTGCGATCAAGGCTCCCGGCGCATGATCAAGCTCGTCGGCATCGCCATCGTCGCGCTGGGGTTCGCGCTGCGCGGCAACACGCTGCTGGTGGTCGTCGCCGCCGGCATCGCGACCGGCCTCGCGGCGGGCATGGGTTTCAATGAGATCATGGCCGCGTTCGGGAACTATTTCGTCGAGTACCGCTACCTCACGCTGACGGTGGTGCTGACGCTGCCGGTGGTGGGACTGCTCGAGCGCTACGGCCTGCGCGAGCGGGCGGAGGCGTTGATCCGGCGCAGTCGCGCGGCCACGGCCGGCCGAGTACTGGTCGTGTACACGGCCGTGCGGCAGGTTTCCATTGCCCTCGGCATCAACATCGGCGGGCAGGCAGCGATGACGCGCCCCCTGGTTTCGCCCATGGCGGAAGGTGCGGCGCATGCCCGCGCCGGCCCTCTGCCGCCGGCGACAACCGAGACCATTCGTGCGCATGCGGCCGCGGCCGAAAACATCGGCAATTTCTTCGGTGAAGACACCGTCTTTGCCGTGGGCGCAGTGCTGGTGATCCAAAGCACGCTCCATGAAGCGGGCCATGATGTGAGCCTGTGGCTGCTTTCCTGGTGGGGCATTCCCACGGCAATTGCGGCTTTCGTACTATGGGTGTGGCGGGCGAGGGTCCTGGACCGCCGCATCAATCGCGAGGTCGCGGCCGGCAAGGAGGCGCAGCGATGAGGTTGCTCAGTCTCGACGTTTTCTATGTTGTCGCCGGGATGCTGCTACTGGGAGTGGCCATCGGCCTGGCAATGGACCGGTCGCAGCCAAAACGGTTCGGCTCGGCGCTGTTCTGGGGCGTGCTGGCAATCACGTTCATTGCGGGCAACTTGGTGCCCCCGGTCGTCATTGGCTATCTGGCGCTCGCACTGGTGCTGCTCGCGGCGACGAAGCGGATGGGCGGGGCCAAGGCAGCGGAGACTTCCGCGGAACAGCGCTCGGCCTCGGCGGCACGACTCGGATTCTGGATCTTTGTGCCGGCCCTGTTGATCCCGGTCACCGCGGTGCTCGGCACTCTCGGTTTGAGCAAGCTCCACGTCGGCGACGTGTGGCTCTTCAGCACCGTCAACGTGCCGGTCGTCTCGATCTGCCTCGGCGCCGTGGTGGCGGTCGCGGCCGGCTTGCTCCTGACCCGCGCGCCGCTGCGGACTCCCGTCAACGAAGGTGGACGATTGCTGCAGACGGTGGGGTGGGCGGTCATTCTGCCGCAGTTTCTCGCGGTCTTGGGCGGCATCTTTGCGCAGGCGGGCGTCGGCGCGGTCGTGGCCGACCTCGTGGCCCGGATCTTCCCGATGCAGTTTCCCTTTGTCGCGGTGCTCGCTTATTGCGCGGGGATGGCGCTGTTCACGATCTGCATGGGCAATGCCTTCGCCGCGTTTGCCGTCATCACGCTTGGCATCGGCCTGCCCTTTGTTGTGCAGGCGCACCATGGCAACGTGGCGATCATGGCGGCGATCGGCATGCTGTCGGGCTACTGCGGCACGCTGGTGACGCCCATGGCCGCGAACTTCAACCTCGTGCCGGCCATGCTGCTCGAGTTGAAGGACAAGAACGCCGTCATCAAGGCGCAGGCGCCGGTGGCGCTCGCGGTCTGGACGTTCAACGTGCTGCTCATGTATCTCTGCGTGTATCGCTTCTGACCATGCCGAAGACATCTCGCGCGAAAACGCGTCGCCGTCGTCCGCCGGGGCCAGCGGTCCTGCTCACCGGTTTCGAGCCGTTTGGCGGCGACCGGGTCAATCCGTCGGCGGAGATCGCCCGCCGGCTCCATGGCACGGTGATCGCCGGGCACCGCGTCACGGGGGCGGTGCTGCCGTGCGTGTTCGGCGCGGCGATCCGCGAATTGGAGAGAAACCTTGCTGCGGTGCGGCCGGTGCTCGTGGTCTGCGTGGGCCAGGCGGGCGGCCGGGCGGGCATCACGCCCGAGCGGGTGGCGATCAATGTGGACGACGCGCGGATTCCCGACAATGCCGGCGCGCAGCCGGTGGACCGGCCGGTCGTGCGCGGCGGCCCGGCGGCCTACTGGTCGACGCTGCCGGTCAAGGCCATCGTGGCGGCGCTGCGCCGAGAGGGGATCCCGGCCGCAGTTTCGCAGACCGCCGGCACGTTCGTCTGCAATCATGTCTTCTACGGGCTGATGCACGCGTTGCACCGTCAACGCCGCGTGCGCGGCGGATTCACCCACGTACCCTTCCTGCCGGAGCAGGCCCGGCGGGGCGAACCGAGCCTGCCGCTTGCGACGATGACGCGTGGCCTCGAGATCGCGGTGGCGGCGGCGCTGCGCCGGAGACATGATGTGCGCGCCGCCGGCGGGGCCGAGGCCTGAGGTGCCGCTGGTGGAACCTGCATTACGTGCCGGTTCAGCCCGCACGGAGTACGGGCTCCACCGTCAGATCTCGTAGGTCGACGCCGGTCGCACCGCGCAGGACCGGCCGGTCGACTCCACGGTGAGCACGCAGAGGTCGTCCTCGAATTCGGTCCGGCCGGTGAAGGCCATGACCTCGCGCACGAGGCGATCGATCAGCTGGGCGCCGGTCACGAGGGCAGGGTCGGCGAGGATCGCGCGGAGCTTCGTCTCGCCGAACATGCACCCGGAGGCGTCGCAGGCCTCGAACACGCCGTCGGTGAAGGCGAGGAGGGTGTCGCCGGCGGCGAACGGGATCGTGCGGGAGCTGTACGCAAAATCCTCGATCAAGCCGGCGGCGGGTTCGGGACTGGCGAAAGCAAGCGACTCAACGCCGGTGCGGCCGCGGAGCAGCAGCGGCGCGGGGTGGCCGCCGTTGGCGAACGAGAGCGTCGCGGCGGCCGTGTCGATGACGCCGTAGAAGGCGGTGGCGAAGATGGGGTCGCCGGTCTGGCGAATGATGGGCAGCAGGCCGCGGCTGATTTCCGCGAGGACGAGCCCCGGGTGCGACGCGCGCGGGGCGAACTCCTCGATCACGCCGCGGATCAGCGCGGTAAGCAGCCCGGCCCGCACGCCGTGGCCCATGACATCGCAGATGAGCACGCCGCATTGGGTGTCCGAGAGCGGCAGGATGTCGAAGAAATCGCCGCCGAGCGTGGCCGCGGGAATGTAGCGGTGGGCGAAACGGAGTTCGCTGGCATCGGCCGGCACGCCGCCGGGGAACGTGGGATAGCTGCGCGGGAAGAACGCCTCCTGGATCTGCCGGGCCATCGCGAGGTCGGCCTCCATTTCGTCGGTGCGGTGCTGCAGTTCCTGCTCGGTGCGCTTGCGCTCGGTGATGTCGTGGCTGATGCCGACGAGGCCGATGATGGCGCCTTGCAGGTCGCGCAAGGGCACCTTGGTGGTCAGGGACCAGTGCAGCTGCTCGCCGACGCCGAAGTCGGACTTTTCCTGGCTGAGGATCGGTGCGCCGCCGGCGAGCACCTGGTGGTCGTCGGTCAGCGCCTGCTGGCCGCGTTCGCTCGGGAAGAAATCGAGCGTGGTGCGGCCGAGCGCATCGGATTGCTGGCGGATGCCGAGGGACTCAAGGTGTGCCTTGTTGTTGAGGATGTACCGCGAGGCACTGTCCTTGACAAAGATCCGGCTCGGCAGGTGGTCGATGATCGTGCGCAGGAGATTGCGTTCCCGCACGAGGTTTTCCTCCGCCTGTTTGGCGGCGGTCGCATCGCGGGTGATGCCAAAGGTGCCGATGATGCGGCCGGAGGCGTCGCGCCAGGGCATCTTGGTGGCGGAGCCCCAGGCCACGCTGCCGTCGCGCAGCGTCAGCCGCTCGATCTTGGCGATCATGGGCTTGCCGGTGCGGATGATCTCCTGTTCCTCGGCCAGGGCGACGTTCGCGTGGACGGGCGCGAAGAGATCGAAATCGGTCTTGCCGATGACGTCGTCGGGCGAGGCGATGCCGTGCCATTCCACGTAGGCGCGGTTGACGCGCACGAAGCGGCTCTGCAGGTCCTTGAAGTAAATGCGATCGGGGATCGCCTCCATGAGCATGCGCAGGATCTCGGCGTCGAGAAGCGCCGCACTGGCGGTCGAAAGGGGAAGGCCCGGGGTGGAACTGCTCATGAACCGCCGCAACGTGGCACCCCGGCCAGCGCACTGCAATCCCGGGCTGGCCTAACAGTCCAACAATTCACGACCGGCCGGCCGGCCGGAAGTGCGCGCTCAGTTGTTGAACCGGAACAGCGCGACGTCGCCGTCCTGGAACACGTAGTCCCTGCCCTCGAGGCGATATTTGCCGGCCTCGCGCGCCGCGGCGACCGAGCCGAGCCGGGCGAGATCGGCGTAGCTGACCACCTCGGCCTTGATGAAGCCTTTCTCGAAATCGGTGTGGATGACTCCGGCGGCCTGCGGGGCCTTCCAGCCCTTCTTGATCGTCCAGGCGCGGACTTCCTTCTCGCCGGCGGTGAAGTAGGTGAGCAGGCCGAGCAGCGCGTAGCTGCCCTTGATCAGCGACGACACGCCGGAGTCGTCGACCCCGAGGTCCTTGAGGAACGCCTTCGCCTCCTCCGGGGCCAGGTCGATGAGCTCGGCCTCGATGCGCGCGCTGATCGGCACGTAGGCCGCGTCGTGATGATGCGCGACGTAATCCGCGACCTGGCGCACGAAGGAATTCTGTTCCGCCGTGGCGAGGTCCGACTCGGCGACATTGCACGCGAAGAGCACGGGCTTGGCCGTGAGCAGCTGGAACAGCTTCATCAAGGCCTTTTCCTCCTCGGTCGCCGCCAGCGTGTTGGCGGTCTTGCCGGCGTTGAGGTGCGGGGCGAGCCGCTCGAGGAGGGCCATCTCGGCGATCGCCTCCTTGTCGCCGGACTTGGCCTTCTTTTGCGCTTTGTCGACCCGCTTGGTCACCGCCTCGAGGTCGGCGAGCACCAGTTCGGTGGTGATGACCTCGATGTCGCGCACCGGGTCGACCGAGCCCATCGTGTGGATGACGTCGGGATCCTCGAAGCAGCGGACGACCTGGACGATCGCATCGACCTCGCGGATGTTGGCGAGAAACTGGTTGCCGAGGCCTTCGCCCTTGCTCGCGCCGGCGACGAGGCCGGCGATGTCGACGAACTCGATGGCGGCCGGGATGACGACGTTGGTCTTCGCGATCTTCTGGAGGACCGGCAGCCGCTCGTCCGGGACCGTCACGACGCCCACGTTCGGATCGATGGTGCAAAACGGATAGTTCGCCGCCTCGGCCTTGCGCGACCGGGTCAGGGCGTTGAAGAGGGTGGACTTGCCCACATTGGGCAGACCGACGATGCCGGCTTTGAGCATAAAGCCGGGCAACGTCGCCAGCGGGGGGAGCGTGGTCAACGGAAAAACCGGCCGGGCCCCGCGGCCCGGCCGGGAGAGTGGCCGGCGCCGTCGCTTCGGCATTGAAATCACGCCGCCGGCACGGCCAGCATCCGGCATGCACTGTCCGCCCACGCTCGGCCGAGTCCTCCTCGTGTTGGCGGCGCTCGGTCCGGTCCAGGCGCGGGCCGAATTGCCGGAACGAAAGCTGTTCCAGTTCGGCGAATACACGATCACCGCGTCGGCGGGCGATGAACCCTACGTCGAGGCGCTCGCGATCGAACTGGCGCGCTACCAGCCGCCGGCGATTCCCCCGGCGGCGCCCGGGAAGCTGACGCTGGACGACCTCACGCGGCGGCGGGATTATTTTCTTGGTCGCAGCGCGAGCTTCCTCGGGCTGCCGAAGCCGACGGACAAGATGAGCGAGACCTACGACTCGTTTCTCAAGCTCTGGGGCCTGATGGCGCAGACGGCCCCGCCGGCGACCCCGCGGCATTTCGCGCTGTGGCGCACGGACGAACTGCTCGCGCGGATCAACGCCGGGGAAAAGGTCCAGGGTTTTGCGCAGGACCCGGCCGGCGAACTCACATTTACCTTCAACCTGAGCGCCAATCCGGGCGAGCCGGATGGCGTCCGCAAGGCCTGGGACGATTTCGTTTGCCCGTTGAAGATCGGGGCCAGCCCCGGCCAGTCGCCGGCGGAGGAGATTGCCGGCCGATTGCGGGACGTCGTGGAAGGCTTCCTCGGCAGTTATCGGAACCAGATGGCGGCGATGGAGCGGCAAGAAGTGTTCAATGTGCTCCATGAAGCCACGGAGAGCGGCATCGTCTGGCATTATCTGACCAGCAAGGACCGGCGCTGGTTCTGCGACGGCGTGGCGAATTACGTGGCGTTCCGGATCATCGCGACGGAAGTGGGGGAACCGGAGGCGCGGGCCTACTACGACTTGTCCGCCGAATTGGCGAAGTATGCCAGCGAGGCCCCGCGCATCGACCTGGCCGCGTGGCCCGCGGCGGAAGTCCAGGCCGGCTATGCGGAAGACCTCAACCAAGCCAATTACGCCTTCGCCACGAAGGTCATCGCCGACATCTGCCGGGCGCACGGCGACGTCCTGCTGCCCAGGCTGTTTGCCGAGATAGGCCGGACCAGGCGGGAGAAGGCGACCATCAACACGGTTGTCAAAGCCTACAAGAAACTTACGCGCGAGGACCTGCGTTCCCACCTGCCCAAGCCGGCGGTCCCGGCGGCAAAATCGTGAGGTGCGCGGCGTGTCAGGTAGAGGCTTGACAAGGGGAATCATGTCCCGTGCATTCTGCCCCTTTTCCGCAACCAATCCCGTCTCCCGCCAAGCAATCAGACACATCAAAATGGCTCTCAAGATCCGCCTTTCCCGCGTCGGCACCAAGAACGAACCGCACTATCGCGTTGTCGTGGCCGAGACGCGCTCCCGTCGCGATGGCGACGCCGTTGAACAGCTGGGCTCCTACAATCCGCGTGCGAAGGGCAACCCGATGACGCTCAAGCTCGACCGCGTGGACTACTGGCTGTCGAAGGGCGCCAAGCCGTCTTCGACCATGCACGCGATGATCAAGCGCGCCAAGCGCGCCGCCGCGGCCACGGCGACAAGCTGATTCGGTGATGTAGGTCGGGCTTTACGCCCGACACGTCGGGCGTAAAGCCCGACCTACCAGGTTCGGCTCGCGCCGGACCTTTTTTGTTGGAGAATCTCCCCATGCGCATCGACGTCCTGACCCTTTTTCCCGCCATGCTCGACGGCTTCCTCTCGGAGAGCATGCTCGGCCGCGCGCAGGGGGCGAAGCGGCTCGAGATCAAGGTTCACAACCTGCGCGACTGGGCGAAGGACAAGCACGCCACGACCGACGACCGTCCCTTCGGCGGGGGCGCGGGCATGGTGATGAAATGCGAACCGGCCTTCGACGCCATCGAGCAGCTCCAGACCCCGGGCTGCCGGCGGATCTACCTGACCCCGGATGGCACGCCGCTGACCCCGGCCCTGGCGGAGGAATTGTCGCGGCAGCAGCACCTCGTCCTGCTCAGCGGCCATTATGAGGGCATCGACCAGCGCATCCGCGACACCATCATCGACCAGGAGATCAGCATCGGGGATTATGTGCTTACCAACGGCACACTTGCAGCCGCCGTGGTCATCGATGCGCTCGCCCGGTTCATCCCCGGTGTGCTCGGGGAAGAAAATTCGTTGACGACGGAAAGCTTCACCAGCAAGTTGCTCGACTTTCCTCAATACACGCGTCCCGCCGTTTACCGCGGCATGTCCGTGCCGGAAGTGCTGCTCTCGGGCAACCACGGCGAAATCGAGAAGTGGCGGCACGCGCGACAGGTGGAAAAAACGCAGAAAGTCCGTCCCGATTTACTCAAATAACCAGCCATGAACCCGATCATCCAGGAGATCACCGCCGCCCAGGTGAAACACAAAGCCACGCCGTTCAAAGTCGGCGACGGTGTCCGCGTGCACACCAAGGTCCGCGAGGGCGACAAGGAGCGCGTGCAGGTTTTCGCCGGCGTGGTCATCGCCCACAAGGGCACCGGCATCCATGAGACGTTCACCGTGCGGCGCATCAGCTACGGCGAGGGCGTCGAGCGCGTGTTCCCGGTGAATTCGCCCAACCTCGAGAAGATCGAGATCGAGAAGGACGCGGAGCCGGGCAAGGCCCGCCTCTATTACCTGCGCGACCGCACCGGCAAGGCCGCCATGGCCGTGAAGGAAAAGCGTTTCGACGCCGCGGCGAAGGAATAAGCCGGCGGCGGGCATTCTTTTTCAAGCGAGCCTCCGGGCTCGCTTTTTTTATGTCAAAAATTCGGCTTTGCCCCGGCCATCGCGCGCCGCGTAAGCTGATTTTCGCCTGTCGCCCTGTCATCCCATGAAACTCCAGACCGAACTCCTTGCCCAAGCCGCCGCCCAAGCCCGCGGCCTCGCCATCGACGCCGTCCACCAGTGCTCTTCCGGCCACCTCGGGCTCCCGCTCGGCTGCGCCGAGATCGGTGCCGTGCTCTACGGCCACGCCCTCGTGCACAACCCGGACGAGCCGCGCTGGCTCAATCGGGACCGTTTCGTCCTCTCGGCGGGCCACGGCTCGATGTTCCTGTACGCCTGGCTGCACCTGAGCGGCTACGACCTGTCGCTCGACGAGGTGAAGCACTTCCGGGCGCTGCACAGCCGGACCCCCGGCCACCCGGAGTTTCACGAGACCCCGGGCGTCGAGTGCACGACCGGCCCGCTCGGCCAGGGCGTCGGCAATGCCGTCGGGCTGGCGATGTCGGGCCAGATGGCGGCGGCACGTTTCAACACGCCCGCACACGAGATCTTCAACCACCACGTGATCTGCCTCGCGGGCGACGGCTGCATGCAGGAAGGCGTGGCCATGGAGGCCTGCGCGTTCGCCGGGCACCAGGGCCTCGACAACCTCATCCTCATCTACGACTCGAACGAAGTGACGCTCGACGCCATGGCGGCGAAGACGCAGAGCGAGAACACCGGCGCGCGCTTCAAGGCGATCGGCTGGGACGTGCAAACGCTGGCCGATGGGCACGACCTGGCCGCAATCCTGAAGGCCCTCAACAAGGCGAAGCGCGCCACAAGCGGGAAGCCGCAGCTGATCATCGCGCGGACGCTCATCGGCAAGGGCATCCCGGAGGTGCAGGGGACGTCGAAAGGCCATGGCGAGGGTGGCGCGAAGTTCTCCGACGCCGCCCGGAAGGGCCTCGGCCTGCCGGCGGACCAGCATTTCTACGTGAGCGAGGACGTGCGCGCCTATTTCGCCGCGCACAAGAAGCGCCTCAAGCGCGCTTATGGGAAATGGAAGAAGACCTACGACGCCTGGCGCGCGGCGAACCCCGACAAGGCGGCGTTGCTCGACTCGCGCGACGCCCGGCCGCATGCGGGGCACCTGCTGGAAAAGATCCCGCACTTCCCGGCCGACGCCAAGCTCGCGACCCGCGCCGCCGGGCGCGATGTGCTGCAGCCGGTCGCCGCCGAGCTGCCGCTGCTCATCTCCGGCAGCGCCGACCTGCACGGCTCGACGCTGAACTACATTGCCGCCGACCAGGATTTCGACCGGACGAATCGCGCCGGTCGCAACCTGCGCTACGGCATTCGCGAGCACGGCATGGCCGCCATCAACAACGGGGTGGCCTACGACGGCATCTTCCGCGCCTCGTGCGCGACGTTCCTCGTGTTCGCGGATTACTCGCGACCGTCCATGCGCCTGGCGGCGTTGTCGAAGCTGCCGGTGGTCTATATCTACACGCACGATTCGGTCGGGGTGGGCGAGGACGGCCCGACGCACCAGCCGGTCGAAACCGTATCGGCGCTGCGTTTGATCCCGGGCCTCGATGTCATCCGGCCGGCCGACCCCGAGGAAACCGCCGGCGCCTTCGCCGCCGCGATGGAACGCACGGACGGGCCCACGCTGCTGGCCCTCACGCGGCAGGCCGTGCCGATGTTGAACGAAATCCCGGCCAGCGACCGCCGCGCCGGCGTCCTCAAGGGCGGCTACATTGCGGTGCAGGAAACGGCACCGCTCTCGCACATCCTGCTCGCTTCCGGCTCGGAACTGCAATGGGCGCTGGCCGCGGCGAAATTGCTCGGACCCGGCACGCGCGTGGTCTCGCTGCCGTCATTCCTTCGCTTCGAGCAGCAGCCGGCGGAATATCGCGAGGCGGTCCTGCCGTCCTCGTGCCGCAAGCGCGTGGCCATCGAGGCCGGGGTCTCAGGCCTGTGGAGCAAGTTCGTGGGCTTGGAAGGGAAGGTGATCGGCATCGACCGTTTCGGGCTTAGCGCGCCGGGCAACATCGCCATGAAGGAGCTCGGAATTACAACCGAGGCCGTCGTGGCGGCAACCAAGTCTCTTTAAAATAATAACATAAAATGATTTCCAACAGCCGGCCGCTTAGGCCGGCTGTTATGTTTTATGTGGGGGCGAAGTGTACGGAAACTTAACAAAACTCTCCTTGCAAAACTCATTAGGCCGCTAACTGTAAGCCGCCTTATCCATGCCGCACCTCCTGCTGAAAGACCTTCCGCGCTACGAATGCCTGCTTGAGGCGGCGAAGGAGTTGCCGGGGCTGGATCCGTCCGCGACCGAGGCCTTCCTGCACCTCCTGCGCACCAGCGACGACGCCGCCGGCGTCACGGAGCGGAACTTGACCAATCACAATATTTCCCAGGGCCGGTTCTGTGTGCTGATGTTGCTCTGGCGGAGCCATCACCCGCGCGCCGCGAAACTGCTCGGGGCCGAGGATTGCTGCGGTCCGCGCACACCGGCCGAACTCGCCGATGCCGCGGGCGTGACCCGCGCGACGATGACGGGCCTGGTGGACACCCTGGAACGCGACGGCTTCGTCACCCGGGAACCGGACCCGGCCGACCGCCGGATGATGTCCGTCCGCCTGACCGCCAAGGGCGACAAGTTCCTCCAGGATCTCCTGCCGGGTCACTTCAAGGTGACCGCCTCGGTGATGAGCTCCCTGACCGAGGCCGAGCGTCGGACGCTCGTCGAGCTGCTGGTCAAGGTGCAGCAGAACGTGGCGGCCCTGCGGCGGGCCAAGGAAGAGCCGGCGGGCGCCGCGGCGCCGATCTGATCCCTTTTTTCACCCTAAACGACCTACCACATGGCCAAGAAAATCGTCCTCACCCTCGTGGGCCTCACCGTCCTCGTCGGCTTCCTCGCCTCGATCAAATTCGCCCCGGGCTTCGGCCAGTTCGCCGTCATGGGCGCCTCCATGCAGGCGCAGATGATGCCGCCCGAGGTGGTAACCGCCCTGCCGGCCAAGTCCATGACTTGGGAAAACACCCTCCACGCCACCGGCTCGGTCGTCACCGTGCAGGGCGTCACGATCGGCTCCGAGCTGGCCGGCAAGGTCGCGCGGATCGAGTTCGAGTCCGGCGCTGCCGTGCAGCAGGGCCAGCTGCTCGTGCAGCTCGACACCGCGACGGAAGAGGCGCAGCTGCGCGCCGCCGACGCCAGCGCCGCCCTCGCCAAGGCCAACCTGAACCGGTCGACCGACCTGCTCGAGCAGAAGGCCATTTCCAAGTCGGATTTCGACCTCGTGGAGGCACAATACAAGCAGGCGATCGCCCAGGCCGACAACATCCGCGCCGTCATCGCCAAGAAGACGGTCCGCGCGCCCTTCGCCGGCCGCCTCGGCCTGCGGCAGGTCAACCTCGGCCAGATCCTGCACGAGGGCGATCCCATCGCCGTGCTGCAGACCCTCGATCCCATCTATGTCGTCTTCGCCCTGCCGCAGCAGGACCTGGGCGCGATCGCGGTCGACGCCGAGGTGCGGGTGGGCACCGATGCCGCCCCGGGCCAGGTGTTCACGGGCAAGGTCACCGCGATCAGCCCGGAGGTGGATGCCGCGACGCGCTCCGTGCGCGTGCAGGCGACGCTGGCCAACCCGGCCGAAAAGCTCCGCCCGGGCATGTTCGCCAATGTCGAACTGGTGCTGCCGACCCACGAGGACGTCCTGGCCATCCCGGCGACCTGCGTTCTCTACGCGCCCTTCGGCGACTCGGTCTTCGTCATCGATGAGAAGAAGAACGAGAAGACCGGGCAGGCCGAGAAGGTGCTGCGCCAGCAGTTTATCCGCCTGGGCCGCACCCGCGGCGATTTCGTCAGCGTGGTCTCCGGGCTGAAGCCGGGCGAGATGGTCGTCACCTCGGGCGTGTTCAAGCTGCGCTCGGGCATGGCGGTCACCGTCGACAACACCCTCGCGCCGGACGCCCAGCTTGCGCCGAAGCCCGACAACACCTGAACCGGCTTCGCGCGCCCGCCGCGGCCACCACGCCATGAAATCCAACTTCACCGACATCTTCATCCGCCGCCCGGTCCTCGCGATCGTGGTGAACGCGGTCATCATCATCGCCGGCCTGCAGGCCTGGCGCTCGCTCTCCATCCGGCAGTACCCGCGCAGCGAAAACGCCTCCGTGGTCGTCTCGACGGTCTACGTGGGCGCCAGCGCCGACCTGGTCCGCGGCTTTGTCACCACGCCGCTGGAGCAGGCGATCGCCTCGGCCGACGGCATCGATTACGTCGAATCCAAGAGCCTGCTGGGCTTCTCCAGCATCACCGCGCGGCTGAAGCTCAACTTCGACCAGACCAAGGCGCTCGCCGACATCACCGCCAAGGTCAACCAGGTCCGCAACAACCTGCCGCCCGAGGCCGAGGTGCCGTCGATCAGCGTGCAGTCGGCGGACTCGCAGCAGGCGGCCGAGTACCTGAGCTTCTCCTCCGACATCCTGTCGCAATCCGAGATCACCGACTACCTGACCCGCGTCGTCCAGCCGCGGCTCGCCTCGGTGCAGGGCGTGCAGCGCGCGGACATCCTCGGGGCGCGCACCTTCGCCATGCGCGTCTGGCTCAAGCCGGAGAAGATGGCCGCCCTCAGCATCAGCCCCGCCCAGGTGCGCGCGGCGCTGGCGGCGAACAACTACCTCGCCGCCGTCGGCAGCACCAAGGGTTCCCTCGTGGGGGTGAACCTCACGGCCAACACCGACCTGCACTCGGTCGACGAGTTCAAGAACCTTGTCGTGCGCCAGGTCGGCGACACGATCGTGCGCCTCGCGGACGTGGCGGACGTGGAACTCGGCGCCGAGGATTACGACACGCGCGTGCGCATGTCCGGGCACACCGCCGTGTTCATGGGCATCTTCCCGCTGCCCAACGCGAACACCATCGACGTCGTCAAGCGCGCGACCGAGGAGCTGAACGAGATCAAGCGCGACCTGCCGGCGGGCCTGGACGCGCGCGTGGGCTACGACGCCTCCGAGTACATCAGCAACGCGATCCATGACGTCACGCACACGCTGATCGACACGCTCCTGATCGTCGTGCTCGTCATCTTCCTGTTCCTGGGTTCGGTGCGCTCGGCGATGGTGCCGATCGTCGCCATCCCGGTGTCGCTGATCGGCGGCATCTTCCTGATGCAGGCGTTCGGCTTCACGCTCAACCTCCTGACGCTGCTCGCGATCGTGCTGTCCGTCGGTCTCGTGGTCGACGACGCCATCGTGGTCGTGGAGAACATCGAGCGCCACCTGCGCGAGGGCCGCTCCCGCAGCGAGGCGGCAATGCTGGGCGCCCGGGAACTCGCCGGACCCGTCATCGCGATGACCATCACGCTGGCGGCCGTCTACACGCCCATCGGCCTCCAGGGCGGCCTGACCGGCGCCCTGTTCCGCGAGTTTGCGCTCACGCTCGCCGGCGCCGTGACCATCTCCGGCATCGTGGCGCTGACGCTCTCCCCGATGATGTCGTCGCACTTCCTGAAGGGGGCGGCGGACGAGGAGAAGGGCTTCACCGGCTGGGTGAACCACACCTTCGACAAGCTCCGCCGGAGCTACGGCCGCGCCCTGTCGGCCACGCTGCGGTCGCGGCCGTTCGTCTATGTCATCTGGGTCGTGGTCGGCCTCCTGCCGATCCCGATGTACATGCTGTCGCCGAAGGAACTGGCGCCGACGGAGGACCAGGGCGTGATGTTCGGCTATGTCATCGCCCCGGCCAACACGACGGCGGACCAGAACATGGTGTACGCCAAGGCGGCCGAGGACGCGTTCCTCAAGACGCCGGAGGTCGACGCGACCTTCCAGCTGATGTTCCCTTCGTCGAACCCGATCGCCGCCGCCCAGGGTGTCAACGGGTTCAGCGGCATGGTGCTCAAACCCTGGCATCATCCGCGCCAGCGCACGGTCTTCCAGATCATGCCGGAGGTGGCGATGCGCATGGCCCAGATCCCGGGGCTGCAGATCCTGCCCGCGCTGCCCGCGGCCCTGCCCGGCGCGAGCAATTTCCCGGTTGAGTTCATCATCACGTCGACCGGCGACTCCAAGGAGCTGCTCGAGTTCGCCCAGAAGGTGCAGGGCGCCGCCATGCAGTCGGGTGACTTCAACTTCATGCAGATCGACCTGAAGTTCGACCAGCCCGAGGCGCAGGTCGTCATCGACCGCGACAAGGTCGCCACGCTCGGCCTGAACCTCGCGCAGGTTGGCACCGACCTCGCGTCGGCGCTGGGCGGCAATTACGTCAACCGGTTCAACATCGCCGGGCGCAGCTACAAGGTCATCCCCCAGGTGGAGCGCACCGGCCGGCTCAATCCCGCCCAGCTGACGGACATCTACATCAACGGCCCCGCCGGCCGGCTGATCCCGGTGAGCGCCGTCGCCCACATCGAGAACCAGACCGTGCCCCGGTCGCTCAACCGCTTCCAGCAGCTCAATGCGGTCAAGATCTCCGGCATGGCCCACGTGCCCCTCGACCAGGCGCTCAAGGACCTGGAGAAGGCGGCGCGGCAGATCCTGCCGCCGGGCTACTCCTTCGACTACACCGGTGAGTCGCGCCAGCTGCGCCAGGAGGGCAACAAGTTCCTGCCCGCGTTCCTGCTCGCCATCACCCTGATCTTCCTCGCGCTCGCCGTGCAGTTCAACTCGTTCCGCGACCCGCTCGTCATCCTCCTCGGCTCGGTGCCGCTCGCGATGTTCGGCGCGCTCGTCTTCACCTACCTGAAGATGCCGAACCCGAACATCCCGTACTGGACCAACGGCTGGACCTCCACGCTCAACATCTACGCGCAGGTCGGCCTGGTCACGCTGGTCGGGCTCATCGCCAAGAACGGCATCCTCGTGGTGGAATTCGCCAACAAGCTCCAGGAGGAGGGCCGCACCAAGCTCGATGCCGTGCACGAGGCGGCCATGACCCGCCTGCGCCCGGTGCTGATGACCTCGGTCGCCACGATCGCCGGCCACCTCCCGCTGACCTTCGTCACTGGCGCCGGCGCGGCGGCCCGGAACTCGATCGGCCTGGTGCTCGTCGGCGGCATGACCATCGGCACGGTCTTCACGCTGTTTGTCCTCCCGTCGGTCTACATCCTCCTGGCCAAGGACCACCGGGCGGCCGAGGCCCGCGCCCACGCGGCGCAGCCGCTCCCGGCGGGCGAACCCGCCCTTGCCAAGTAATCCCTAAACCGCTTCCCTTTCCCCTTCATGCGCCCGTTCCTCCCGTTCCTCCTGGCGGCGAGCCTGCTCGCGGCCCCCGCCGCGCCCGCCCAGCTCAATGATGGCAAGCCGGACCCGAACTTCGCGGTGCCGGATTCCCTCGACCTGCGTTACGCGCTGGCCTTCGCGTTGGACAACAACTTTGCGATCCGCCAGGCGAAGGAGCGCATCCGGCAGCAGGAGGGCGTGGTCCTCGAGGTCCGCGGCCCGCAGATCCCGAACGTGACGGCCTCCGCCGGCTACCAGGGCGGCGACGCCGCCGTCGGGGTCACGGGCGAAAACCGGTACTGGTCGGTCGATGTCACCGCCCGGCAGACGCTGTTCGCGGGCGGCGGGGTTCGGGCCAGCGTCCGCTCGCAGCAACTGGCGCTCGACGCCGCCGTCCTTTCCCTCGAATCGGTCATCAATGATGCGCTGCTCGACGTCCGCACCCGCTTCTACACGGTGCTGGTGAGCCGCGAGAAGATCAAGGTGCAGGAGCAGAACATCGAGCTGCTGCAGCGGCAGCTGCAGGACGCCAAGAATCGCTACGAGGCCGGCACGGTGTCCAACTTCGAGGTGCTGCGCGCCGAGGTCGCCCTGGCCAACGCCCAGACGCCGCTCATCACCGCCCGCAACGACTACCGCATCGCGATCGAGGAGCTGCGCCTCTCGCTCGGCTTCACGACCGCCACCGAGCCCGACGTGACCAAGGTGCCCGAATTCCTCGGCACGCTGGACTACACGCCGGCGACGTTCGACCTCCGCTCCGCCCTGACCACCGCCCGCGAAAAGCGGCCCGACCTGATCCGGCTGCGGAAGCTCGTGGACGCCGCCGATGAAGCCGTCGCCGCCCGCCGGGCGAACTATTATCCGTCGCTTTCGCTCTTTGGGTCCTACGACTCGCGCAAGGCGCCCGGCTTCGGCAGCTTTGCCGATGATCGCGACGGTTTCACGGTCGGGCTGTCGTCCACCTGGAACATCTTCGACGGCCGCGCCACCGCGGGCCGGGTCGCCCAGGCGCGCTCGCTGCTGGAGCAGGCACGGCTCTCCCTCTCCGAGGCGCAGTTGAGTGTCGATGTCGACGTCCGGCGGGCCATCTCCACCTTCCAGCAGGCCAACGAACTGGCCGAGGCGTCCAAGAAGGTGGTCGAGCAGGCCGAGGAGGCGCTCCGGCTGGCCAATGCCCGGTACACCGCCGGCACGGCCACGCAGCTCGACGTGCTCACCTCGCAGGTCGATCTCACCACCGCGCGGCTCAACCAGCTGCAGGCTTATTACACCTACGACGTGGCCGTCGCCACCGTGCGCAAGGCGATGGGACTCCCGGATGACCTGAAGCCGGCCGGCGAGATCGTCTACCCCGCGAAGTGAGCGGGGCGCGAGGCGCCGGCGGTGCACGCTCCCGCGGGATCCGCCGGCGGATCCCGCCGGAATTTCAGTCGCTCCTTTGCGGTAACTTCTGCCAGAGTCGCGTGTCCACCTGCCCGCCATGAAGTTCGCCCGGCCGCTCCTCATCCTCCTCGCCGTGTTGGTCGCCTTGGGCGTGCTGGCGGTCGGCCTGGCCCTGACCCCGGCCATCCAGCGCCGCCTCGTCCTGCGGGCGGTGGCCTCCACCCCCGGGCTGGCGGTGCAGGTCGAGGAAGTCGCGGCCGGCTTCTCGGGAGTCCGGCTGCGCCAGGTGGACGTCAAGCGGGGCGACTTGCACGTGCAGGTCGCCCGGCTCGAGGCGGACTACTCGCTCTGGCGGCTCCTGGTCGGGCGGCGCCTCCAGGTGCGGCGCCTCGAGGTGGCCGGCCTCGTGGTGGACGCCCGGCGGATCGCCGCCGCCGGCAACCAGGCGGCGGCCGCGGCGGCGGGCACGCCGGTGGTGGCCCCGGGCCTGCTCGCGCATTTCCAGCTGCCCGTCGCCCTGGAGCTCGACGGCCTCCACGTCGCGGGCCGGGTGCTCGTGCCGGCCGCAAACGGGCAGCCCGCGCTCGAGAACGACTTCAACCTCACCGGCGGCGGCATCGCGCCGGGTCGGGAGGGGACCCTGGAGCTGGCGGCGGAACTCCGGAATCCGGCCGCCGGCGCACACGTCGCCGCGCTGAACGCCAAGGTCGGCCTGCGCGCCCACCAGACGGCGGAGCGCACCTTCGACCACATCGGGTTGACCGCCGTGGCGGACGCCGAGGGGGAGAATTTTTCCGACCAGAACCAGCTGAAGATCACGGGCGACCTGGCGCGGACGGCGACCGGCGAGGCCTACTCCTGTCGCATCGATACGCTGCGCCACGGTGAAGCCGGCCAGGTGTTGGCCCTGAATGCGACGCTGCCGGCCGGGGCGCGCGCCTTTGCCGGCGACTGGACCCTCAAGGTGAGCTCGGGCCAGCTCGAGCCGTTTGCCCTCGGGGGCCTGCTGCCCGACTTCAACGTCCGCGGCACGGGTCGCTTCTCCCTCGATCCGGCCGCGCAGGCGGCCAGCGTCTCGGGCCAGCTGGACGGCGACGTCCGCAAGCTGGAGGTCATCGACCCCGCCTGGCGGGCCTTCGGCGCCATCCGGCTGCAGGCGCAGTTCGACGTCACGGGGTCGAACGGCGTGGCCCAGTTGCGCCAGCTTTCGGTCAAGCTGGCGGGCGAGCAGCCCGTGCTGGAACTGCAGGCGACCCAGGCGGCGGAATTCAACCTGAAGGACCGGCGGTTGCAGGTCGGCGGCGCGTCGCCGGGCGAGGTGCTCACGCTCAACATCAGCGGCCTGCCCGTGGCCTGGGTGCGGCCGTTTGTCCACGCCGTGGACATTTCCGGCGGGATGGTGACCGGGAAACTCGTATTCAATGCGGACCCGGACAAGCTGGTCGTGCGCGTGACCGAACCGGTGCGCATCGCCTCGTTGAGCGCCGTGCAGGAGGGGCAGCTGCTGCTGGCGAAGGCGGACCTGGGCGTGGCGGGCGAGGCGGCGCTCACCGCCGGCGAGATCCAGGCCACCTTGAGCGAATTTTCGCTGCATACCCCCGCGGGTGATGCGGTGACGTTGAAGGCCCGGGCGACGGTGCCGATCGCCTCGCCGAATCCGGGCATCGTGGTGGCGGCCGACTACACGGCGGACCTGCCCGGGCTGCTGGCACCCTGGCTGCCGTTGGGCCACATCAAGGCCTCCGGGGCGACGGAATTCACGCTCGCCGGCAGCCAGCTCGAGCTGCGCCGGCTCACCGCTGACGTGACGGACGGGGCGGGATTGCCTTTGTTCAAGGCCGGGAGCCTGCGTCCGTTCCGGCTCGACCTGGCCACCCGGCAGGCGACGGTCGCGGGCGCCGGCGCCGGGCCGGTCGACTTGTTGAAGTTCGCCCTCGGCCGGATCCCGCTCGACCGGGTGCCGTTGAACCAGCCCGGGGCAAAGCTCGGCGGCACCGTGGAGCAGGGCGCCTTCGTCCTCGCCGCCGACGGCAGCAAGCTGGCGTTGCGCTCCGTCGAGCCGTTGAAGCTCGCGGGGGTTTCGCTGGCGCAGGACGGGCAGCCCGCCTTGTCCGGCCTCGCCATCGAGGCGCGGCCGTCGGCCGAGATCGAGGGCCCGGAGTCCGTCGCTGCCCGCACGGGCGATGTGACCATCCGCACCGCCGACGGCGGTTCCCTTGTGACGTTGCAGGGCGAGGCCACGCGGAAACCGGATGCCGGGCTGCGCGCCAGCCTCAGCTTCAACCTCGAGGTGCCGGCGCTGGCGACCCAGCCGCTGTTTCCCGGGGCGAAGACCATCACCCAAGGCCGGGCCAGCGGCGAGGTGCGCGCGGCGGCCGGCGCCGACATCCAGGTCGAGGCGCGCCTCACCCTGAACGGGCTGGTGGCGCGCGACACGGGCCAGACGCTCCCGGTGGCCAACCTCAGCTTCCGCGCCGTCACGCGGCCCGATGGTCACCTGAGCGTGGAAGCGCCGCTGCTGCTGGATCGCTCCGGCCAGCGCACCGACCTCAAGTTCGCCCTCGAGCTGCAGCCGCACCACGGGGTGTTCGGCCTCGATGGCAGCCTGGCCGGCGAGCATGTCGAGCTGGGCGACGCACTCTCGTTGGTAGGCGTTTTCCTGGCGTCCGCGGACGCCACCGGCAAACCCGCGGCCGTGGCCTCCACCCCTGCGGCCGGGCCCGCGGCGGTCGGGCCGGATGCGAAGCCGCCCTGGTCGCATTTCGACGGCCGGCTGGCGCTCGACATCAAGACGGTCTCGCACGGCGCCGATTGGGCGATGACCGGCCTGACGGGGCTCGTGAACATCACCCCGACCAGCGTGACGCTCGCCAAGCTCGAGGCGGCGTTCGGCGAGAACAGCCGGCTGACGGCGAAGGGAGACTTGAATTTCAGCCCGGGCGACCAGCCGTACGACCTGGCCGGGGATTTTTCGCTGACCGAATTCGACGCGGGCAAGCTCTTCAAGGCGCTCGAGCCCGGCAAGCCGCCGACGGTCGAGGGGACGTTCACGGTGAACGGCCGCTTGGGCGGCAAGGGCGAGACGCTCCAGCGCACGCTCGAGCGCACGCGCGGGCAATTCAGCCTGACCAGCCGCAAGGGCGTCTTCCGCGGCCTGCAGCGCACGTCCGGCAAGGTCTCGCTGACCTCCAAGGCGGTCGAACTCGGCGCGTCCGTGCTCGGCTCGCTGCTCGGCTCGCAAAAGGGCACCAAGGCCGCCGAGAAGGTCGCGGGCACGGCGTATTTCGTCGATCAGCTCGCGCAGAGCCTGGCCGAGCTCAATTACGACCAGCTCAACGTGCGGCTCGTGCGCGACGACGCGCTCAACATGCGGCTGGAGGACTTCAGTCTTGTCTCACCCGAGCTGCGCCTGCTGGGCAAGGGCACCGTGACCTACCAGGCGGACAAGCCGCTGCTCGAGCAGCCGCTGAGCGTCACGCTGACGCTGGCCGGCCGGAACAAGATGGAGCAGTTGCTCGGCAAGATCCGGCTGCTCGACGGCACGCGCGACGAACTCGGTTACGCCAAGGTCGCGCAGCCGGTCGTCGTCACCGGCACACTCGCCCGCCCGGATCCCTCCGCCTTCTTCACGAAGATCGCCGCGTCGAAGCTGACGGACTTCCTTTCGCCGGACAACTGAGGCGGCTGCGCCGGCCCCCATGATGCCATCACGATTTCCAGGTGCCGGGGCCGTGTGCGGTGTGCTCGCCGCGCTGGTGGTGGCGGCCGGCGCGCTCGCCGCGGCGCGGTCGTACCGCGTGTTCTACAAGGGCAATCTCCGCGCTGGCGGGACGATCCTGCCCGATGGCGGCGCGCGCTTCGATTCGCTGCAGATCGGCACGCCGCGGGCGCCGCTGGCCGGCGGCGTGCAGTTCATCGTGCGCACGGGCACCGGCCGGACCCTCGACTCCACCGACCTGGGCGTGGAGGCGATCGCGGCCCTGGCGACCGCCCGGGAGGACCTGCCGCGCAATTCCGAATGGGGCGCGGGCGCCGTGGAATACAGCTTCGAGGGCATGGCCTTCGTTTTTCGCGAGGGGCGCTGCCTGTCCTTTCGCGCCAATTGGATCCAGCTGCCCAACCGCACGCACCGGCCGGAGATCGGCACGACGGACGCCGGGGTCTTCTACCGGCTGCCGCTGACGCAGTCGCAGCTGGAAACGCTGTTCGGCCCCCCGGATCGCATCGAGGACCGCGCGTCGCTGTAGCGGCCGGGCCACGCCCCTGGGCTGCGTGCCCTGCGTACCCGCCGGGTCCAGGCCGCAACAATGATCTGGCGTGCAGGGTCCGACATTGGATTTTGCTGCGTTTCGAATTGGTGGAGGGTCGGCCCTCCAGCCGAGCATGAACGAACCGATATCCGAAACATGGATGTCGCTCCCTTTGGTCGAATGAATGACTCAGGCGGGGCTTGTCGGCGCCGGGAGGCCCGCCCACCTTGGGCCCGCATGAAGACACGCATTTTCGGCAAGACCGGCAGGGTGGTGGGGGAGGTCGGGCTCGGCACCTGGCAGCTCGGCGGGAACTGGGGGGACGTTTCGGACGAGACGGCGATGGCCACGCTCAGGGCCGCCTACGAGGCGGGCACGACCTTCTTCGACACGGCCGACGTCTATGGCGACGGCCGGAGCGAGACGTTGAACGGGCGCTTCATCAAGGAAACGAAGGCGCGCGACCGGATCTTCCTCGCCACGAAGCTCGGCCGCCGCGGCGACCCCAGCTGGCCGCCGCACTACACGCGCGAGCTCATCCGGCGCCACACGGAGGACTCGTTGCGGCGCCTGGGCCTCGACGCGATCGACCTCACGCAGCTGCACTGCATCCCCCCGCAGGTGCTGATGCGCGGCGAAGTCTTCGGCTGGCTCGAGGAGCTCAAGCGCGAGGGCAAGATCAAGGCCTACGGGGCGAGCGTGGAGGCGATGGAGGAGGCCCTCTGGTGCTGCGCGCAGCCCGGGTGCGCCTCGCTCCAGATCATCTTCAATATCTTTCGCCAGAAACCCATCCACGTGCTCTTCGACGCCGCGCGGCGCAACGGCGTGGCGCTGATCGTGCGCCTGCCGCTCGCCAGCGGGCTGCTGGGCGGCAAGATGACGAAGGCGACCAGGTTCGCCGCGGACGATCATCGCAATTTCAACCGCGATGGCGCCGCCTTCAACGTCGGCGAGACCTTCGCCGGCCTGCCCTTCGAGAAGGGCGTGGAGCTGGCCGACGCCTTGAAGCCGATGGTGCCGCCGGCCATGACGCTCCCGGCCCTGGCCTTGCGGTGGTGCCTCGATTTCGACGCAGTGAGCGTGATCATCCCGGGCGCGAAGAACCCGGCGCAGGCGCTGGCCAACGCCCAGGCTTCGCACCTGGCACCCCTCAGCGCCGAACAGCACGTGAAGCTGGCGGCGTTTTACGAGCGCGAGGTGGCGGCCCACATCCGCGGGCCGTACTGACAGAGGAACTGCGCGGGGACGGAACTCCACCGCGCGTTGGTTTCATCCGGGGGCGGGGTGCTTTCACCCCGCTGGTCCCCGCGGGGCGGGAGCGCCCCGCCTCTGCCGCAAGATCGCGGGGTGAGGGCACCCCGCCTCCAGGCTGCGCTTGTCAACAAACGCGCAGAATCCGGCAAAATCCGAGGCAGGATGGGACTTTACCGGGCGTCCGTCCCGAGTATGCTGCTGGCACAATTTTTTCCGGCGCGATTCCGCCGTCGCGGGGCCGGGCCGGGGCCAACCCCAGGAGACCCCATTTATGAACGGCCAGCGTCCGGGAGACATCAGGAACTTCGCCATCGTGGGCCACGCCACCGCCGGAAAGACCATGCTGGCGGAGTCCATGCTCATGTGCGGTGGCGCGATCCACCGCATGGGCAGCATCGCCCAGGGCAGTACCGTGTCGGACTACCACGTGGGCGAGCAGCAAAGGCACATCTCGCTCCACGGCACGCCGCTCAACTGCGAATGGCAGGGGCGGCGTTTCAATTTCATCGATACCCCCGGCTACCTCGACTTCAGCAGCGAGGCGATCAACGCCCTGAACGTGTCCGACTTCGCGCTCGTCGTCATCGGCGCCACGAACGGCATCGGCGTCGGCACCGAGCTGATGTGGGACTACGCCTCCAGCTACGGCATCCCCAAGATCATTGTCGTGACCGGGCTCGACAAGGAGTCCGTCAATTTCGACGCGCTGCTGGCCGACATCCGCGCCCGCTTCGGCAAGCAGGTCTTCCCGATGCAGGTGCCGGTCGATGCCGGGCCGGGTTTCCACAAGGTGCTCGACGTGCTGCGGAGCGAGGTGGTCAGCTACGCGGCTGACCGGTCGGGCAAATACCAGGAGGAGCCCGCCGAGGGGGCGTGGAAGGAGCGCGTGGCGGTGCTGCACCAGGAGCTGGTCGAGCACATCGCCGAGAGCGACAACACGCTCCTCGAGAAATTCTTCGCCGACGGCGGCCTGACCGAGGAGGCCCTGCGCACCGGCATCCACCCGGCGATCCAGCAGCAGGTCTTCGTGCCGCTGCTCTGCACCTCGGGCGAGACCAACGTGGGCGTCGCCCGCCTGATGGACTTCATCGCGAAGTACGGCTCGTCGCCCGACGATCGCCGGACGGTCGGCGCCAAGCAGGCCAGCGACGACCAGGCGTGCCTGGTGCGCCTCGACGGCGGCGAACCGGTGGCCTACGTCTTCAAGACCCTTACCGATCCCCAGAGCGGGGACCTGTCGTTCTTCCGGGTTTATTCCGGCTCCATCCGCACCGGCTCCGAGGTCTACAACAGCGACCGGCGCGTGACCGAGCGCATCGGCCAGCTTTACCGGCTGAACGGCAAGCTGCGCACGCAGGTCGACGCGCTCAACGCCGGCGACATCGGCGCCGCGGTCAAGTTGAAGGACACCCACACGGGCAACACCCTGTGCGACGCCAAGCACGCCGTGGTCCTGCCGAAGGTGAGCTACCCGACGCCCTACACGCAGGCGGCCCTGAAGCTCAACGCCGCCGGTGACGAGGAGAAGCTGGCCGCCGGCCTGGCGGCGCTGCACGAGGAAGACCCCGCGTTCACCTACCACACCGACGCGGAGCTGCACCAGTTCATCATCGCCGCCCAGGGCGAGCTGCACCTCGAGGTGCTCTTCGAGCGCCTGAAGCGGCGCTACAAGGTCGATGTCTCGCTCGAGCCGCCGAGGATCCGCTACCGGGAGACCATCCGCGGCAAGGGCGAGTCGAAGTACCGCCACAAGAAGCAGACGGGCGGCGCCGGGCAGTTCGCCGAAGTCTGGCTGCGCATCGAGCCGGCCCCGCGCGACAGCGGCATTGAGTTCCAGCAATCGCTGGTCGGCCAGGACGTCGACCGCGTCTTCGTGCCGTCGGTCGAGAAGGGCGTGAAGACCGCCTCGACCGAGGGCATCCACGCCGGCTACCGCGTCACCGACGTGAAAATCGATTTCTACGGCGGCAAGATGCACCCCGTGGACTCGAAGGACATCGCCTTCCAGATCGCCGGGTATTTCGCCTTCCGCGAGGCCTTCCAGGCCGCGCGCCCGGTGCTGCTCGAGCCGATCCACGAGCTCGAGATCAAGGTGCCGGAGGATTTCGTCGGGCGCGTCGTCGGCGACCTCTCGGGGCGCCGCGGGCGCATCCTCGGCATGGACGTCGCCGGCCGCCTCCAGATCATCAAGGCGCTCGTGCCCGCCGCGTCGCTGCACCACTACGGCACGGTGCTGCGGTCGCTCACGGGCGGCCGCGGCCTGCACGCCGAGAAGTTCGCCCACTACGAGGAGATGCCCGCCGAGCAGGAGAAGAAACTGGTCGACGAATACCAGAAGGCGCGCGCCGCCGGCACCGCCGGGCACAACCACGGGCACTGAGATTTCGGCTCGAAGGGCTGCAGGGCGGGATCGCTGGTCCCGCCGGGCGCGGGTCTCGGGGCAGGGCGGGGTCTCCGCACCCCGCCGCCAGCGAGGCGGCAGTCGGAGATGCCACCCTCCAACCGACACCGCTCGCTCCACTCGTTTCTTGCCAACCCAGGGCGTTGGCACGATAAGCGCTGCGATATTCGCCGATGCCCGCGCCCGCCTCACGCCCGCCGCTGCCCTCGGGATTGAAGCTCCTCGACTGGTTCCTCCGCGGCTGGACGACGCTCGTCTTCATCTTCTTGTACGTGCCGATCGGCGTGCTGGTCGTCTACTCGTTCAACGCGTCGCGGCTGAACATCGTCTGGGAGAAATTCACGCTGGGCTGGTACGCCCGCCTGTGGGCGGACGGGCCGCTGCTCGCGGCGGCCAAGAACAGCCTGGCGATCGCGGCGGTGTGCACCGTCATCTCCGTCGTCATCGGCACCGTCGGGGCCTGGCTGCTGTTCCGCTACCGCTTCCGGATGGCGCGTACCATCCAGACGCTCGTGGCCATCCCGATGGTGATGCCGGAAATCCTCATGGGCATCAGCCTGCTGATCCTGTTCGCGACGCTGCGCCTCGGGCTTGGCTTCACGACGGTGATCATCGGGCACGTGACCTTCTGCTTCCCGTTCGTGCTGGTCGCGGTGCAGGCGCGGCTGCAGGGGCTCGACCCGGCGCTCGAGGAGGCGGCGCTCGACCTGGGCGCGACGCCCCTGCAGGCGTTCTGGCATGTCATCGTGCCGTGCCTGCGGCCCGCGATCATCGCCGGCGGGCTCATGGCCTTCACGCTCTCGCTCGACGAGCTGATCGTCACCTGGTTCACCTACTCGGCGAAGTCGGCCACGCTGCCCATCCGGGTGTTCGGCCTGGCCAAGGTCGGCCTCAACCCGATGCTCAACGCCCTTTCGACCATCTTCATTGTCGCGACCGTCGCCTTCGTCCTCTTTTCCGACTACCTCAACCGGCTGGGCCGGCGCTGAACCCTTCACCCCCCCAATCCCACCATGAAGCTAACAAAATGCCTCCTCCCTGTGCTGGTCGCCTGGCTCGGCCTGACCGGCCTGCGCGCCGAAGACCTCAACCTGTTCGGCTGGTCGGAGTACGTCCCACAGGAAGTGCTCGACGGCTTCACCGCCGAGACCGGCATCAAGGTGAACTTCGAGACCTATTCCTCGAATGAGGAATTGCTGTCGAAACTCGTGGCCGGCGGCGGCAACTACGACGTCATCCAGCCGTCGGACTATGCCGCCGAGGTGATGATCCGCCGGAAGATGCTCGCGCCGCTCGACCTCGCGGCGCTGCCGAATCTCGGGAACATCGGCGCGGCCTATCGCCGGCTGCCGCACGACCCCGAGGGCAAATACACCGTGCCCTACATGACCGGGACCGTCGGCATCGTGGTCAACACCGCCAAGGTCAAGGATCCGATCAAGGGTTACAACGACGTCTTCCAAGCCAGGTTCAAGGACCGCCTCGTCGTGCTCAACGACAACCGCGAGATCGTCTCCTGGGCGCTGGCCTCGCTCGGGGTGGACGTGAACAACATCACGCCCGCGACGCTCGCCCAGGCCCGCCCGGTGGTCGCCCGCTGGATCAAGCTGGTCAAGGTCTTCGACTCCGACAGCCCCAAGACCGCGCTGCTCAACGGCGACGTCGATCTCGGCGTGGTCTGGAGCGGCGAGGCCGCGATCCTCTGGAACCAGGACAAGAAATTCCAGTATGTGCTGCCGGCGGAGGGCGCCCACATGTTCGTCGACACGCTCTGCGTCCCCGCCACGGCCCGGCACCAGCAGGAGGCGATGAAATTCATCAATTACATCCTCAAGCCCGGGGTCTCGAAGCTCATCTCCGACAAGTTCCCGTACACCAACCCGAACCTCGCCGCGCGCAAGCTGCTCTCGCCGGAACAGCTCGCCAACCCCGCCAGCTATCCGCCCGAGGCGAACCTCAAGACCTTCCGCGACATCGGCAAGGCGGCGGCGGACATCGACAAGCTGCTGACCGATCTCAAGAGCGCGCAGTGAGGCCATCATCGACTGTAGCGGCGGTCTATGACCGCCGGTTGTCATCGCGGCGGGAGGCGCGACGGTCATAGACCGCCGCTACACCATGCCCGCCCCCGCACTTCCCGCCGCCCTTCCGGCCGCCGACCGCCGCCGGCCGGGCTGGCGGGCGTGGGCGATGATCGCGCCGATGGTGCTCTGGCTGCTGCTGTTCGTGGTCGTGCCGACTGCGATCCTGTTCGTCTACAGCTTCTGCGAGCGCGACGAGGTCGGCGGGGTCGTCTTCACCTTCACCCTCGACAACTATCGCCGCGTGTTCGATCCGGTTTACCTGATGATCTTCGTCCGCTCGATCGGTTACGCGGGGGCGACGACACTCATCTGCGTCCTCGCCGGCTACCCCGTGGCGTATTACATCGCCCGGGCGCGCGAAGAGCTGCGCAACCGACTCCTGCTGCTCGTCATGGTCCCGTTCTGGACGAGCTTCCTGATCCGCACGTACGCCTGGATCACCATCCTCAAGCAGGAGGGCATGCTCAACGGCCTCGTCTCGGCCCTGCACCTCGGCATCGGGCCCTTCGACCTGCTCTACACGCCGACTGCCGTCGTCATCGGGCTGGTCTATGCCTACCTGCCGTTCATGATCCTGCCGATCTACGGCAGCGCGGAGAAGCTCGACAACTCGCTCATCGAGGCGGCGCACGACCTCGGCGCCGGCCCGCTCCGCGCCTTCTCGTCCGTCATCGTGCCGTTGACGATGCCCGGCATCGCCGCGGGCACGCTGCTGGTCTTCGTCCCGGCCATCGGCATGTTCGCGATCACTGACTTGATGGGGGGCGCCAAGGTGCCCATGATCGGCAACGTGATCCAGAATCAGTTCCTGCAGGCGCGCGACTGGCCGTTCGGGGCCGCCCTCGGCGTCGTCTTCATGCTCATGTTCGCCGTCACGTACGGCCTCCTCCAGCGCCGCGGGGCCCGACTGGCCGAATGAGCAGGCTGGGAAAGGATTGGACTGCAGGGCGGGATCGCCGAACCCCGCCGGTATCGGGCGGAAATCGCGAGGCGGGGTCCGGCGACCCCGCCCGACCTGTGGCATGAGCCCCACCGGCACACCGATGATCGAGCTGCAGGGCGTGACCAAGCGCTTCGGCGCCTTCACGGCCGTTGATCGCGTCAGCCTGTCGGTCCGCGCCGGCGAGTTTCTGACGCTGCTCGGGCCCTCGGGCTGCGGCAAGACCACGCTGCTGCGGCTGCTCGCGGGCTTCGAGACGCCCGACGAGGGCGCCATCCTGCTCGACGGCCAGGAGGTCTCGCACCTGCCTCCCTACCGGCGCAATGTGAACCAGGTTTTCCAGAGTTACGCGCTCTTCCCGCACCTGACCGTGCGGGAGAACGTCGGCTTCGGCTTGCGCATGCAAAAGGTCGGCCCGGCCGACGCCGCCGGACGGATCCGCGAGGCCCTCGGCATGGTGTCGCTCGAGGAGCTCGCTGACCGCCGGCCGCACCAGTTGTCCGGCGGCCAGCGCCAGCGCGTGGCGCTGGCCCGCGCCATCGTCTGCCGGCCCAAGGTCCTGCTGCTCGACGAGCCACTCTCGGCGCTCGACGCCAAGCTGCGCCATGCGATGCAGATCGAGCTCAAGCACCTCCAGCGGCGGCTCGGGCTGACGTTCGTCTTCGTGACCCACGACCAGGAGGAGGCGCTGACGATGAGCGACCGCATCGCCATCATCAACGCCGGCCGGGTCGAGCAGGTCGGCGACGCCGGCGAGATCTACCACCGCCCGCGCACGCCCTTTGCCGCCGACTTCATCGGCCAGGCCAACCTGCTCAGCGTCGCGGTCGTCCACCGCAACGGCACCACGGCCCGCGTGCGCCTGGGCGAGGGGCTCGACCTGACCGTGGCCGCCGCGGACCTGCCCGCGGGCGCGGACCGGATCCTGCTCTCGATCCGACCGGAGAAGATCCACATTTCCAAGCAGCGCGTCGGCGCGGAAAACGTGTTCGAGGCCCGGATCGAGGAGGAGATCTTCCGCGGCGCCACCGACCAGCTCGTGCTCGTGACCGACCAGGGCACGCGGCTGCACGCGCTCGTCGCCAACGAGAGCGCGATCGCCGAGGCCTTCCACGAGGGCGACCGCGTCTTCTGCGGGCTCCACCTCGACGACCTCGTCATCGTGCAGGCGGGGTAGGCGAAGCTGGCGGCGGGGTGCCCTCACCCCGCGGGCGAAACGCCACGCTGTACCCAGCGGGACGAGGGCGTCCCGCCTCCCGGCTGCATCGCGCCTTGTCGTCCTGAAGGCGAACTGCAATCCTTCCGCCCATGATCGCGGCAATCGAGTTCCGGAACTTCAAGGCGCTGCGCTCAGCGGCGGTGAAGCTGGAGCCATTCAACCTGCTGGTCGGCCCGAGCGGCAGCGGGAAGACCAGCCTCATCCAGGCGTTGCTGCGGCTGCGCGCGCTGGCCGGGCTGCCGGCGGAACACGTCGTTGGGCTGCCGGCGGCGGAGGCCGGCGCGGCGCAGATCACCTTTCATTTCCAGCCGCCCTACCAGGAGCTCCACGTGGTGCTGCATTGCGCCGCGGATGAAATCGTCTGCAACCGCCTCGCGGTGGAACATCCGCCCGGGCTCGAGGGCGAGAGGCTATGGGCCGAACTGCGCGCCCGCCTGCTTGGGATCCGGGCGTTTCTGTTCGACCACTACGCCATGGGGGTGCCGCCGCGCGAGGCCGAGGACAAGGAGTTGAATTCCAACGCCGGCAACCTTGCGGCCGTGCTGGCCGCCTGGCGGACCTCGGCTCCCGCGGCCTACGCCCACCTCGAGGGCGATTTCCGCCGGATCATGCCGGAATTCGCCGGCCTGGATTTTCGCGCCCTGGCTGGTGACCACGTCGAACTGGTGGTGCGACCGGCCGACGGCTCGATGCCGCTGTCCGCGGACGTTCTCTCCCAAGGCACGCTGCACCTGCTGGCCATCCTGGCGCTGGCGCACGCACCGCAGCCGCCGACGATCGTGTGTCTCGAGGAAGCCGACCGCGGCACGCACCCGCGGATGCTCCGGGAAGTGCGCGATGCGCTCTACCGCCTGAGCCACCCGGCGGCCTCCGGCGAGAAGCGGGCGCCCGTGCAGGTGATCGCCACAACCCATTCGCCCTACCTGCTCGACCTGTACAAGGACCACCCCGAGGAGGTGGTGCTGGCCCACCGGCGCGGCCGCCAGGCGGGATTCACCCGGCTCGCGGAGTTGCCCGACGTGCGCGAGCTGCTGAAGGAGGCGCACCTCGGCGACCTGTGGTACAGCGGGCTTCTCGGCGGCGTGCCGGAGGAGCCGGGGGAGGAACCGAACATCGAATGAAGCCGAGGGAGCACGAACAGTCGCGCGGAAGACCGGGTTCGTCCGCGCCATGGCGTGGCCCTTCGTGGCGTCCCACCCGAGCAGGATGAAGCTGGCGATCCTCAGCGAATCGCCGGCCGATGAGGCTGCCCTGCGGGTGCTGGTGGAATTCGTGCTCGCGCGGCCGTTCGAAACGCTGCCGCTGAGCCTGCGCGCCCGCGGCTGGCCGTCGGTCGAGCAGGTGCTGCCTCCGATCGTGCGGCACCTGCATTTCCAAACGGATGCGGACGGCCTCGTGGTCGTGGTCGACTCGGATGACTCGGTCGTCCACACGCCCGCCCACGAGGCGCCGGGCTACCATCATCCCTTCTGCCGGATTTGCCGGCTGCGGCATGCCTTCAGGCGCACGGTCAGGAACCTGCCGCCGCGCCGGCCGCCCGCGGCGGGCGCGCCCCCGGCCGGTCCCGGCGACGCGCGGGTGCTGCGGGCCATCGGCCTGGCGGTGCCGGCGATCGAGGCGTGGTACCTGTGCGGGCGCGACACCGCGATCACGGAAGCCGCCTGGCTCGAGGGCCAGGCGAGCGGCCGGCCGCCGTACACGCGGCGCGAGCTCAAATGGCGCGTCTACGGCACCGACCGGCCGACGCTGCCCTTCGAGGTCAAGCGCGCGGTGCAGGAGGTCTCGCGCCATCGCGGCGACGTGCGGCGCCTCGAGCACGATTTTCCCGCGGGCTTCGGCGCACTGGCCCGCGACCTGCGCGCGTGGGAAGTCGGCTAGCGCGGCGGGCGCGCCGATGGCATCTGGAGGCGGGGCGCGCTCACCCCGCATGAGCCCGCGGGACGAGGGCGTCCCGCCTCCCTTGGCGCAGGGGAACGGTCTTGCCGGCCGCATGACCGCGCCGCAATGTGTCGGGCTCACCCCGAATGAAACTCCCCCGGGTCTCGCTTGCCGTGTTGATGGGCGCCCAGGCGCAGGTCACCTTCAACGATTGCGCCGCCAAGTTGATGCTGATCCTGCTGGCGCAGCAGCTCGCGCGCAGCGGGGTGGGGGACGCGAAGGTGATGGCGTCGGTGATCGGGGCCATGCTCGCGCTGCCCTACATCCTGTTCGGGCCGGTGTGCGGCTGGCTGGCGGATCGGTTCTCGAAGCGCAGCGTGCTGAACGCGGCCCTGGTGCTCCAGATTGCCGTGGTGGCGCTGCTGCTCCTCGCCCTGCGCCTGCATTCGTTCGCGTTGGCGCTCGGGTGCTTCTTCCTGCTGTCGACCCAGACGGCCATCCTCGCCCCGGCCAAGCGCGGCATCATCCTCGAGTACGTCGGGCCCGAGCTCCTCTCGCGCTGCGTCGGCTACATGGAGATGCTCAACATCACCGCGATCCTTGTCGGGTCGTTCGCCGGTGGCCTGCTGTTCTCGCACGGGCTGCGCGCCAGCGGCGATCCCTGGCAGGCCGCCGGGGCCACCGCGTGGGTGCTGGGCGGCCTGGCGGTCGCGGCGTGGGCTTGCTTCCAGCTCGCGCAAAGGACCCCGGCCCAGTCCAAGGAGCCTTTCCATTGGAATCTCTGGCTGCGCCATGCCCGCGACGTGCGCGAGGTCTGGCGCGACCGGCCCCTGTGGCGGGCGACGGCGGGCATCTGCTTTTTCTACGGCGTCGGCACCTATGTGTCGCTCCTCGTGCCGCAGATCGCGGCGGAACTCGAGGGCAGCGGCGCGCGGACCGGCACGGTGGCCGGGACCATGCTGCTTCTGGTCGGCGTCGGCACGATGGCGGGCAACCTCTTCGCCGGGCTGTTCTCGCGCCGCGGCGTCGAGCTCGGCCTGGCGCCGATCGGCGGGGCGCTGCTGGCGTGGTGCCTCTTCGGGCTGGGTTTCGCCGGGGCCGGCGGCGTGATCTTCAAGGCGCTGCTGATTGCGGCCGGGTTTTCGACCGGGCTGTTTCTGGTGCCGTTGTACGCGTTTATCCAGGAACGGGCGGGCGACCACCGGCGCGGCCGCATCCTGGCCGGCGTGAGCCTGCTCGACAGCGCGGTCGGCTTTGGCGCCAGCCTGGTCTACGGCGCGGTGGCGGGCGAGGGGGCGCTGAACTGGGTGCCGCAATCCCAGTTCTTCCTGCTGACCGCCATCACGCTGGGCATGCTGGCGTACGCGCTGTACCACCTGCCGCACCAGACGACCTGCACGGTGATGCGCCTGATCGGGCCGCTGTTCTATCGCGTGCGGGTGCTCGGCGAGCGGAACATCCCGCCGGGCGGCGGCCTCGTGATCGCCAACCAGCTGTCGTACATCGACTCCGTCGTCCTCCAGCTGGCATCGCCGCGGATGCTCCGCTTCGTGGCCTTCGGCGGCGCGGCCCGGAGCCCGTTCATGCGTTACCTGCTGCGGGCGGCCGGCGTGATCCCGGTCGCGCCGAACCGGCCCAAGAAAGGCATCCGCCTCGCGTGGGATGCCATCCGGGCCGGTGAACTCGTGTGCATGTTCCCCGAGGGGGCGATCTCGCGCACCGGGCAATTGATGGAACTCAAGCGCAGTTTCGGCCGGATCGCGGAGATTGCGAACGTGCCCGTCGTGCCCGCCGTGATCGACGGCACCTGGGGCTCGATCTTCTCGTTCGCGGGCAACCGCTACCTGTGGAAATCGCCGCGCCTCATGCCGACCGCGGTCTGTGTCGTGTTCGGCGAGCCCATCCCGCCGGAGAAGGTCGACCGGGTCACCGCGCGCCGGGCGTTGCTCGACCTCGGCGAGATCGCCTTCCACGAGCGCCCGGTGCTCCGCCGCCACGTGGCGCGCGAGATCGTGCGCTCCCTGGCGAAGCGCCCGTGGCACGAGGAGCTGGTGGATCGCACCGCCGAACGGCGTGCCGTGACGGCCGCGCAGCTGCTCGCCTCGGCGGCGGCCCTGTCGCGGCGCATCCGTCGGACGATCCCGGAGAAGCGCGTCGGCATCGTCCTGCCGCCGGGCGTCGGCGCGCACGTCGTCAACCTGGCCATCGCCTGCGCCGGCAAGACGCCCGTGAACCTCAACTTCACGACCGGCCGGGCGGCGGCCGAGGCCAGCCTGCGCCTCGGCGAAATCCGCACGGTGTTCACGGCCGAGGCTATGCGCGCCAAGGTGCCCAACTTTCCGTTTCCGGAGAACACCCTCGACCTGCGCCAGGAAATCGCGGCGATGGGCGGCAAAAGGGCGATCCTGCCCTGGCTCGTCGCCGTGTGGCTGCTGCCCAACCAGTGGGTGGCCGACCTGCTCGAGCTGCCGAAGGAGGGCGATCGCGCGGAGGCCGGCCTGCTGTTCACCAGCGGCAGTTCCGGCGAGCCGAAGGGCGTCGTGCTTTCGCACCGCAACATCCTCGCGAACTGCGCCCAAATCTCGTCGCTGTCGATCCTGCCCGACAGCGCCGTCATGCTCGGGTGCCTGCCGGTGTTCCATTCTTTCGGCTACACCGTGACGCTGTGGTACCCGCTCCTGCGCGGCTGCCGCGTCGTCACCGTGCCGAGCCCGCTGGACACCCGCCGCATCATCGAGGCGATCCACGAGGAGCGCGCGACGGTCATGATCGGCGCGCCGACCTTCATCCGGCCGTTCCTGAAGAAGGCGACCAAGGAGGAGCTGAAGTCGCTCAGCCTCGTCGTGACCGGCGCCGAGAAGCTGCCCATGGACCTCTACGACGGTTTCCTCGAGAAGTTCGGCATCGAGGTGCTGCAGGGCTACGGCCTGACCGAAACCACGCCGGCGACGAACATCAACCAGCATCACCCGCCGATCACCACGGAGATCGCCGAGCCGCAGCTCGGCAAGAAGACGGGCGCGGTCGGCCGCCTCATGCCGGGCATGTCGGCGCGGATCACGGACCCGGAGACCCACGAGGAGCTGCCGATGCACGAGACCGGCATGGTCTGGTTGCGCGGCGCGAACGTCTTCGACGGCTACCTGAAGGACCCGGAGAAGACCGCGCAGGCCCTGAAGGACGGCTGGTTCATGACGGGCGACCTCGGCTGGTTCGACGACGACGGTTTCCTCTACATCGAGGGCCGGCTGTCGCGGTTTTCCAAGATCGGCGGCGAGATGGTGCCGCACGGCACGATCGAGCAGAAGATCATCGAGGTCTTTGGCTGGGACCAGACCGATGAGCCCGCCGTGGCCGTCACCGGGGTGCCGGATGCCACCAAGGGCGAGGCCATCGTGCTGCTGACGAGGGTCGACATCGCGCTGGATGACTTGCGTTCAAAGCTGCTCGATGCCGGCCTGCCGAACCTCTGGATTCCGCGCCTCGTGCACCGGGTTGAGCGGATCCCGATGCTGGGCACGGGGAAGATCGACCTCAAGGGCTGCCGGGACCTGGCCATCCAGCTCACGCTGGCAAACAGCGGTTGAGGGTTCGAAGGTTCGTCATGGAGGCGGGGTGCCCTCACCCCGCGAGGCAGAATGCCGGAAGAGTTTCCGCGGGGTGGGGGCACCCCGCCGCCAATGGCGGGCAACCCGCACGGAGGGCGGGTTCCACCTTGGGAAGTAGTCCGCGCTCTCACCGACCGGCACAGCTTCCCGCACCTTGTTATCTGTTTGAAGCACGGGGCGGCCGATGACTGATTGTTTCGCTGTCATGCCTGATTACTCCTCCGCCACCCGCCAGTTGAAGCGCCGCCTGGGCGCGCGCGTCGACACATCCGAAAAAGGCCGCTGGGCGGCCTCGTTCGACAGCAGCAAGATTTCGTTCCTGCCCGACGCCGTCGTCACGCCGCGACGCGAGGCCGACGTCGGGGTGGTGCTGACGCTTGCGAACCGCCACCGCGTGCCGGTCACGGTGCGCGGTCGCGGCACGACGCTCATGGGCTCCGCCGCACCGGTGCGCGGCGGCTGGGTCGTCGACATGCTCAAGTTGCATCAGGTGCGGATCGACGCCGATGCCGGCATGGCGCACGTGCAGGCGGGCGCGACGACGGCGTCGGTCCAGCGCGCGGCGGCCGCCCAGGGCTGGTTCTATCCGCCCGATCCGTCCTCCAAGGAGTACTGCACGATCGGTGGCAACATCGCCTGCAATGCCGGCGGCATGCATGGCGGCAAATATGGCGTGACGCGCGACTTCGTCGTCGCCTTGCGCGGTTACCTGCCGACGGGCGAACTCGTCCAGTGGGGCACGGCGACCAAGAAGTTCGCCGCCGGCTTCAACCTGCGCGACCTCTGGATCGGCAGCGAAGGCATGCTGGGCATTGTGACCGGCGCGGTGCTGAAGCTCATCCCGCAGCCCGCGGCGCGCTGGACGCTGCTGACCTCGTTTCGCGACGAAGGCGCGGCGCTGGCGGCCGCCCGGTCGCTGTTCCGGTCGCGCGTGCAGCCGGCCATCTGCGAGTTCCTGGATCGCGAGAGCGTGCTGTGCGCCGAGCGCGCGATGCAAACCACGATCTTCCCGGGGCAGGCCGGCCGGCCGGTGATCCTGCTGGAATTCGCCGGCGGCGTGAGCGAGGTCGACGAGCTGAAGTTCGACGTGCTCGCCTGGGCGCAGGCCAGCACGCTGGCGTTCCGCGAGGCCCGGAGCCGCGACGAGGCCGAGGCCTTGTGGGCCGTGCGGCGGAAATGCTCGGGCGCCATGTTCGAGCTCGGCGACGCCAAGCTGAACGAGGACATCGTCGTGCCGATGCGCCACTACGGGAGGTTCGCGCGCTTCCTGGCGAGGCTGAAGCGGTCGTCGCGCCTGCCGATCCCGACGTTCGGCCACCTCGCGGACGGCAACCTGCACGTAAACATCATGTATCACCGCGCCGACGCCGCGGAGGCGAAGCGGGCGGAGGCCGCCGTGCTGACCCTGATGAAGACGGTCGTGTCGCTCGGCGGCTCGATCTCCGGCGAACACGGCATCGGCCTGGCGAAGACCCCGTTCCTGCGGATCCAGCATTCGCCGGCGCAGGTGCGCGCCATGCAGGCGGTGAAGCGCGCGCTCGATCCCCGCGGGATCTGCAATCCGGGCAAGATGTTCAACGAGGTGCGCATCTGGCAGTACCCGAAGCTGCCGGTCCAGCTTCCGTGGGATCACAAGTGACGGGCGGGCTTGACCACGGATGAAACGGATCGCCAAGGATGGAGACAGATTGCCGGTCATGCCGAGCGCAGCGAGGAATCCAGGGGGGGATTTCGTCCCCGGAGGGACGATCGGCTGGATCCTTCGTTTCGCCGAGGATGACAGCCTCGGGACTTGAATCCGTGTCGTCCGTGAAATCCGTGGTCAAGGTACCTGCCGTTTCGGCCGAAATTCGCGTTCGCCCCTTCACCCGCGCCGACGGAGCGGTGGTGGTGGCGCTGTGGGAGGCGTGCGGCCTCACCCGACCGTGGAACGATCCGCACCAGGACATCGCCCGCAAGTTGAAGGTGAACCCGGAGATGTTTCTCGTCGCCGAGGCGGGCGGCCGGATCGTTGGCACCGTCATGGCCGGCTACGAGGGCCACCGCGGCTGGATCAACTATCTCGCGGTGGAACCGTCCCGCCGCCGCGGCGGCCTCGGCCGGCGGCTGATGGCGGAGGCCGAACGTTTGCTCCGGGCGGCGGGCTGCCCGAAAATCAACCTCCTCGTCCGGACGGACAATGCGGCGGTGATCGCCTTCTACGAACGGATCGGCTTCCAGCGCGACGAGGTCGTCAGCCTCGGCAAGCGGCTGGCGCACGATTGAGCCGCCTCAGCGCGGCGGAAGGAATCGCTTGATCAGTTCGCTGGCGGCCTGGTCGCAGGCCTTCGCCGCGCCGTCGCCTCCGCGATTGCAGGCGACGAGCACGGCGAAATCCCGCTCGGGCGCCAGCCAGGTCACGCAATACCACATGGTGTTGCTGCCGGCATGGGTGAGCGTGCGGCCCTGCGCCTGGGGAGTGGCGCCCCTGGCCCAGCTGCGGGTCAACACGCCCCAGCCCATGGCATAGGGGCTGGTCTCGTCCGGCACCGCATGGTGCAGTCGGGCGAACGTCGCCGGCTGGAGCAGCCGGCATTCGCGGCGGGGGTTCGACGGGTCGCCGCGGAGATGCAGCGCCACGAATTTCGCCCAGTCGGGCAGCGTCATGTGGACAGTGCCGGCGGGGGCGATTGCGGGGGGATTGTCGGCTCGCGGACCCGGCGGGACTGGCTGGCCGCCGGTCGTATGGCCAAGCGGCTGGTCGACTCGCCCGGGCGTGCCGGGCGCCCCGAAGCCGGCGGACGTGATGCCCAGCGGCGCGAACAGGCGCTCCTGCATCAGGTCCTCCCAGGGGCGACCCGTGACCTGTTCGGCCATGGCGCCAGCGAGGGCGAAGCCGGCGTTCGAATAGACATAGGCGGTGCCGGGCGGGTTCACCGGCGGGCGGGCCAGGACGCCGCGCGCGAGTTGCAGGCGTTGGGCCGTCGGCGAGCCTTCCCGCTGCCAGAGCCGGCCCCACAAGCCGCCCGCGTCGAGATCGGCCGGTGCGCCGGCGTGGTGGGTCAACAACTGCGCCAGCGTCACCGGCCGCCACGCGGGGTTCATCTGCGGGACGACCGGGCCGAGGACATCGCCGACGGTTGTGTTCCACGTCAGGCGTCCTTCCTCGACCAGCAGGGCCAGGAGCGTGGCGGTCATCGCCTTGGTGTCCGATCCGAGGTGAAATTTGTCGGCCATCGTCACCGCGGCGCTGGCGCCGGCCTGGCGGACGCCGGTCGCGCCCTGCGCCACGACCTGGTCGCCGGACAAGACGACGGCGGCCAGCGCGGGCAGGCCGGCCGTGGTCCGGATCGGTTCAAGGACGGGTGCGAGGTCCGCGGGGCTCGCGGCCGGCGTTTGGGCTGAGGCCAGGGAGTTCATCAAGGCGATGGCCACGGCCGGGGCAACGAGGCGCATGCGGGCGAGGTTGGAGCCGCGCAACCCGCGGGGCGAGGGGAATCCCGCACCGGTCACTCCGCCGTGCCGGACTCGGGATCCCGTTTGCGGTTGCTGACGTTGTTGCCGTCGTCGCCGTGGAGCCACCAATAGGTGAATGAGGAGAGCACGGTGATGACGGCCATCGTGATGAAGGCGTGGTGCAGCGCCGGGATGACCTGGGCGGGGTTGGTCTGGTCGAGGCCCCGCAGGAACCACCCGGCCACGAGCGAGGCGAACGCCACGCCGAAGCTCAACGACAGCTGCTGCGCCGTGCTCGAGATGCTGCTGGCCTTGCTGGCGTCCGGGTCCTCGACGTCGGCGTAGATCAGCGAATTCATGCTCGTGAACTGGAGCGACATGAAGAAGCCCTGGGAGAACCCGAGGCCGATGATCGCCCAGACGGACGCGCCGGGGCCGATCCGGGTGAACGTGAGGACCACCACGGCGATCAACAGCGTGTTGGCGATCAGGATGTTTCGGTGGCCGAAGCGCCGGAGCAGCGGGCGGCTCGCGACCTTCATGAGCATCGCCGCGGCGGCCGTCGGCATCGTGAGGAGGCCCGCCTGCCACGGGGCGTAGCCAAGCCCGATTTGGTAGAGCAACGGCAGCAGGAACGGCATGCCGCCGACGCCGAGCCGCGTCACGAACCCGCCGATCACCGACAAGCGGAAGGTCCGCACGCCGAAAAGCCACAGGGCGAGCACCGGGTGGCTCATGCGGCGCGAGTGCCAGCCATAGAAGGCGAGCAGGGCGAGCGACGCCCCGGTGAGCAGGCTGAGCTCCCCGCCGCCGAGCCGGTGTTCGCCGAACACCTCCAGCACGTACGAGAGCAGGGCGATGCCGGCGCCGAACAGGATGAAGCCGGTCCGATCGAGCGGCGGCGTGGCCTCGTCGCGGTAGTCGGGCATGTAGCGCCGCACGTACCAGAACCCGGCGAGGGCGAACGGCAGGTTGACGAAAAAGATCATCCGCCAGTGGAGCAGGTGCACGATCACGCCGCCGGCGAACGGCCCCACCATGGGCCCGATCAACGCCGGGATGATGACGTAGTTCATGGTTCGCAGGAGCTCGGACCGCGGAAAGGTCCGCACCAGGGCAATGCGCCCGACCGGCGTCATCATCGCCCCGCCCAGGCCTTGCAGGATGCGGGCGCCGACCAGGCACGGGACGTTGGGCGCGAGGCCGCAGAACAGGGACCCGGCGGCAAAGAGCATCACGGCCTGCATGAACACCCGCGCGGTCCCGAAGCGATCGGCCATCCAGCCGCTGATCGGGATGAAGACGGCGAGGGAGAGCGTGTAGCTGGTCATGACGGCCTTCAGCGCCAGCGGCTCGACGCGCAGGCTTTCCGCCATGACCGGCACCGCGGTGTTCACGATGGTCGCGTCGAGGTTCTCCATGAACAGCGCGACCGCGACCAGCCACGGCATGGTCCGCTTGACCTGGTCGAGGTTGGCGGGCGCGATGGGCATCCGCGTAAACTGCCCGACCGGCGGCGCGGTGCAAGCGCGGCGCCCAAACCACTCGGCGGCTTTAAGTCAATCGCCGGATGGCCATCAGCGCGCAAAATAGCCGCAGGCGTTTTTGCCGTTGCCGAGCGCCGGGCCGGACCCTCTAGTTTGCCCGTTTAAGTTGACCGCTGCCCCCTCGGGCGGCGGCCGGATATACCCGCTGATCTCCGCAGCCCGCTGCGCAGCGATTTTTCACCCTGCAATGTATCTTAAGGCGCTAAAACTCCACGGCTTTAAAAGTTTCGCGGACAACACCACCCTTAGTTTCGAGCCCGGCGTCACCGCCATTGTCGGCCCCAATGGCTGCGGCAAGAGCAACATCGCGGATGCCATCCGCTGGGTGCTGGGCGAGCAGAGCGCCAAGGCGCTCCGCGGCGGCAAGATGCAGGACGTCATTTTCGAGGGCGCCGACACGCGCAAGCCGGCGCAGTTTTCCGAGGTGGGGCTGCTCCTGACCGATTGCGAGAAGCAGCTCGGCAGCGATTTCCACGAGATCGAGATCACGCGCCGCGTCGCGCGCGACGGGCTCGGCGAGTATTTCTTCAACGGCCAGCCGTGCCGGCTGAAGGACATCCACAAGCTTTTCATGGACACGGGCGTCGGCCGGACGAGCTACTCGATCATGGCGCAGGGCCAGATCGACCAGATCCTGTCGTCGAAGCCCGAGGAGCGCCGCGTGGTGTTCGAGGAGGCGGCCGGCATCACGAAGTACAAGAGCCAGCGCCGCGAGGCGATGAACAAGCTCGCCCTCACCGAGCAGAATCTCGCGCGTGTGTCGGACGTTATCGCCGAGGTCGGCCGGCAGATCGGCTCGCTGCGCCGCCAGGCGGCGAAGGCGATGCGCTACAAGCGCCTCAGCTTCCGCCTGCGCCACCTCGCGCTGGCCCAGGCCGGGTTCCAGCACCGCCAGCTGTCCGCGGCGCTGGGCGACCTCGAGGCCCGCGTGGGGGCGTTGCGCGGCGAGGCCGAAAGCCGCCGCGCCCGGCTCGAGGAGCGCACCCGCGGCCTCGACGAGAAGCGGGCGGCCCGCAACACGCTGACGCAGCGCGTGCAGGACGCCCAGCAGGCCGTGTTCGATCTCAAGTCGCAGAAGGAGCAGGCGGAAAACCAGGCCGGCCTGGCGGAAGTGCGCCGGACGGGCCTGGAGGAGCGCCTCGCCTCCGGGCGCGACGACCTCGCCGAGCTGGAGATGCAGTTGAAGGAGCTGGCGACGCAGGTCGACACCGGGGCGCAGGACAAGCAGCTGCAGCTCTCGCTGCTCGGCAGCTCCGACGCGGTGTTCCAGGATCGCAACCGCGAGCTGGCGGTCGTCGAGGGCGAGCTCGCCCGCCTCGAGCAGCAGCTCGGGAACGAGAAGTTCGCGCTCCTGCAGGTGGAGAGTGCGGTCGCCCGCCACCGCACGGACAGCTCGGGCCTGGAGGTCGACGCCCGCACCAGCCAGCACAAGTACGACCAGCTTTCCGCCGACCTGGCGCAGCTGCGCGCCGCGCTCGAGGCCGCCGACCAGGCGCTCGCGCAGGTGCGCACCCGTGGCGAGGAGGCCCGCGCGGAGCAAAGCCGCACGAACAACGAGGCGCAGGCCGCGCAGGCGACCCTGCAGGACGCGACGCGGAACTTTCGCGAGGCGCAGCGCAAGCTGCAGGAGATCGACCGCAACCTGGCGCAGAAGACGGCGCGGCTGAAGCTGCTGCAGCAGCTGCAGGAGAAGTGGGAGGGTTTCGGCGAAGGCGCCAAGGCGCTGCTGTCGGGCCGGCTCACCGGCGCGGTGGGCGAACGCAAGTTCACGCCGGTCACGCAGGGGCTCGAGGTCCAGCCGCAATACGCCAAGGCGCTCGAGGCGCTGCTGGGAGCCTCGGTCGAGGCCATCTCGGTCGCCGACCTCGACACGGCGCAGAAGATCCTCGCGCAGCTCGAGGCGGACAAGATCGGCAGCGTCTGCCTGCAGGTGAACCAGCCGGGAGGCGGGCCCGGGGAAGCGGCCGCCGCTCTCCCCGCGGGCCTGAAGCCCGCGACGGAGGCGGTCGCGCATCTCGAGGCCTCGCATCCCGCCGCGGGCCTGTTGTCGGCCTGCTACCTCGCGGACGACCTGCATGCCTTCCTCGAATTCTGGCGCCGGAACCCGGCCTTTCCCTTCCTCCTCGTGGCGACGGCCAGGGGCGACTTGGTGGATCGCCGCGGGCTGATCTACGGCGGGCACCACAAGAAACCCGCCAACAGCATCGTGCAGCGCGAGGTCGACCTGCGGGAGACGGGCAAGGCCGTTGTCGCCGAGCAAAAGGCCCACGACGACCAGCGCGCGTACATCGAGCAGGTCAACGCCGCCCTGGCCACCGCCGAGCAGGTGCTGGAACAGAAGCGCAAGGACGTGCTCGCAAGCTCGCAGGCCGCCGCCGCCATCCACACGGAGGAGAAGAACGCGCAGAAGGCGCGCGACGACGCCGCCAACCGGCTCGGCCGGATGGAGAACGAGCTGGCCAACCTGAAGCGCGATCACGACGAGGCGCTGACGCGGCTGGCGAAGGCCCAGGCGCAACTGGCCGAAGCCGAGGCCAAGGTGACGGCGCAGAAGGACCGGATCACGGCGGCCGAGGCGGCGATCGTCCAGGCGCGCGCGGCGCGCGACGAGAAGAAGGAGATCCTCGCGCAGGCCCGGCTGGAACTCGCGGAGCGCCGCCAGAAGGTCGAGGTGCTCGACCGCGGCCTGTCGGAGATGGAACGCCGGCGCGCCCAGCTCGATGAATTGCTCGTCCAGCGGCAGATCGAACTCGAGACCTGGACCGAGCAGGTGAAACAACTCGAGGAGGAGACCGGCGCCCAGCGCCGGCGCGCGGCCGAGATCGTCAAGACGCTCGCCGTGGCCCAGGAGAACGTCGAGAAGGTCCGGGTGGAGCTCCAGTCCGTCGAGCAGGAGATGGCGGCCGTCGAGCACGGCCTGGCGGCCATCCGCTCGGAAGCCGACGCGGCCCAGTCCGACCTGACGAAGCACGAGGTGCAGGCGGCCGAGACCGGCGCCCGCGCGCGCTTCCTCAGCGAGGAGGTGCGGCACGAGTTCGCCGTCGACGTCGCGACGATCGACTGGAAGGACCTGCTCTGGCACGCCGACGACGAGCCCGAGGGAATTCGTGATCTCGACCTGGACGAGGAGGAAGAGGTCGCAGCCGGGAGCAAGGAGGTCGGGGCCGGGAACACCGAGGCCGCGGCGACGGCGCCCGCCGCGGACAAGCCGGCCCCCCGCCGCCGGAAAAGGAAGGAGAACAAGGGCCCGCCGACCGAGGCGGACCTCGCCGCGCTCGACGGCACCAATTGGGACGAACTCAAGGCCGAGGTCGACGCGCTGCGCCAGCGCATCGGGGCGATGGGCGCGGTCAACCTCGTGGCCATCGAGGAATACGCGGAACTGAAGCAGCGGTTCGAGTTCCTCAAGAACCAGAGCGATGACCTCGTCGGCGCGAAGGCGCAGTTGCTCAAGGCCATCGACGACATCAACCAGACCTCGCTCGAGCAGTTCCGGGTGACTTTCGAGCAGATCCGGAAGAACTTCGCCTACACGTTCCAGATTCTCTTTGGCGGTGGCCGCGCGGAGATCGAACTGGTCACGGCGGAGGATCCGCTGGAGAGCGGCATCGAGATCGTGGCGCAGCCGCCCGGCACGAAGCTGAAGGGCATCACGCTGCTGTCCGGGGGCCAGAAGACCCTGACCGCGGTGGCGCTGCTCTTCGCCCTCTACATGGTGAAGCCGTCGCCGTTCTGCCTCCTGGACGAACTCGACGCCCCGCTCGACGAGTCGAACATCCACCGCTTCACCAACCTGCTGAAGCAGTTCGTGAAGGACTCGCAGTTCATCATCATCACGCACAACAAGAGCACGATCGCCGCGGCCGATGCCATCTACGGCGTGACGATGCAGGAGCGCGGCGTGTCGAAAACGCTGTCGATGCGCTTCGACCAGGCGAAGGGCGAGGCCGAGGCGCTGCCGACCACGGTCGCGGACGCCGTCCGCAACGCCCGCCCGCAGGCGCCGGTGGAGACCTGAGGAGACGGAAGGGTTGATTGAGGTTTGGCCCGCACGGACTGCAGGGTCAGGCCTTGGACCGACCTTGCGGCCGATTCAGGCATCACGATCCAGGTCGTCGCGAGCGACGACCCTACAAATCGGGCTCAGCCCACCATTCGCTGCAGGCGGGGTGCCCTCACCCCGCGAGGCATGCCGTCGCCATCGAACATGCGGGGTGAGGGCACCCCGCCTCCAGGGAGGATCGTGGATTGCGTCGGCGCGCGGAGGCTGCAGGATGCCGGCTCCACCCCTCCACGCCCCATGCCCTTGCGCCGCTTCCCGGCCCTGCTCGTCGCGCTGCTGTCGGCCCTGCCTGCCTTCGCCGCCCATCCGTTCTTCTGCACCGATTCGTTCGGCAACAAGGTGGCCGTCGTCGCGGCCGACGGGACGATCGAATGGCAATTCACCTGCCAGCATCCGCAGGACTGCTGGGTGCTGGCCAATGGCGATCTCCTGTTCTGCCACGCGCATGGTGCCATCGAAAAGACGCGCGCCGGCGAGACGGTCTGGGAGTACCACGCCGGGACCGGCACCGAGGTCCATTCCTGCCAGCCGCTGCCGGACGGGCGCGTGCTGCTGGTGGAGAACGGCCCGTGCCGCCTCATCGAAGTCGATCGCGCGGGGCGGATCGCCAAGGAGATCAAGCTGAAGCCGCCGCCGCCCGCGGTGCATGTGCATGACCAGTTCCGGGGCGTGCGCAAGACCGCCGCCGGCCACTACCTGGTTTCCCGCAAGGCCGAGCATGAGGTGGAGGAGCTGGACGCCGATGGCCGCTCGGTGCGCCGCATTCCGGTTCCCGGCGACGTGCACATGGCGCGGTTGCTGCCGAACGGGCACCTGCTGCTCGCCCTCGGCGAGGGCCGCAGGATCCAGGAACTCGATCGCGATCTCAAGGTGGTCTGGGAACTCGGCGCCGAGGACGTCCCGGGCAATCCCCTCCGGCTGATGACCGGTTTCCAGCGGCTCCCCAACGGAAACACCATCTACTGCAATTATCTCGGCCACGGTCACCTTCGCCAGCAGCCGCTTTTCTTCGAGCTCGACCCCGCCGGCAAGGTTGTCTGGCAGTTTGCCGACCACGAACACTTCAAGACGATCAACCAGATCCAGGTGCTGGATGTGCCCGGAGATCCGACGAAGGGAGAAATCCTGCGGTAAGGTCTACGCAGGTGGGGCGGCGATCAGCGATTCATTGGAGGCGGGGTGCCCCCACCCCGCGAGGGGAAAGCGTGAATGGCAATCCGCGGGACGAGGGCGTCCCGCCTCCAAGCTGGGGAACCCATTGTTACGATTGGGTGACGGCCGGGATTTCGCTTTTTCCGGCGGGACCGGTGCCGGTAGTTTGGCGCCGCTTCTTTTCCACCCATGAAAACCCGATTGGTTTGTGTTGGAGAAAATGCCGGCCGCCTGTTCGAGGGCGAGATTCCCGAGACGTTTTGCTTCGTGCCCCAGGAATTGCTGACCGGCGAAGGCGAGGACATCCGGTTGGCCGAGGTGGGGTACGTGGCGGGCCATTGGGACGAGCGCAACATGCGTTCGAATCTCACCGTCGAGGGCGGTTCGCGCCTGTTTCCGGACGCCCGGCGCCCGGTGGAGGATGTCGAGGCCGCCCCGGTGCAGTCGTTCCTCAGCCGGCTGCGCTTCGTCTGGACCGGCGGGTGCTGAGGCGGACTGCAGCAGTGGAGGGCCGGTCTCCTGACCGGCCGGATTGGCGCGACAAGGTCGGCCGGGAGGCCGACCCTCCAATTTGGCCTGAGCCACCCAGTGGAGGCGGGGTGCCCTCACCCCGCGAAGCGAGCGAACGCGGGCACGGCATCCCGCGGGACTGCCACATTCCACTCCGCGCAGGAGGCCACCGCGGAAGTGGAGGGCCGGTCTCCTGACCGGCCGGATTGGCGCGCCAAGGTCGGCCGGGAGGCCGACCCTCCAATTTGGCCTGAGCCACGCAGTGGAGGTGGGGTGCCCTCACCCCGCGAAGCGAGCGAACGCGGGCACGGCATCCCGCGGGACTCCCACATTCCACTCCGCGCAGGAGGCCACCGCGGAAGTGGAGGGCCGGTCTCCTGACCGGCCGGATTGGCGGAATAAGGTCGGCCGGGAGGCCGACCCTCCACATTCAGCGTGTTCGACCCGCTGTCGTCCGGTGGGCTGGGGCGGGTGCGCGTCGTCCTCCGACGCGCAAAAGGCGCGACCCCGGACGGGATCGCGCCTCTTTTGCTTGCCCGACCGGGGGGTAGACCGGTCGGGAAAGGAGAGAATCTCAATGGCCGTGGCCGGCGGCGGCCGCTTCCTTCTTCTTCTTGGCGACGGGATCCTCGCCCGAGTCATCGGTGATCATGTCGGCCGAGACGTTGGCCAGCGCCTCTTCCATCGTGGTGAGGCCCATCTTGACCTTGAGCATGGAGTCCTGGTGCATGGTCTTCATGCCGGTCCGCATGCAGACGCGCTTGAGATCGGCGACCTCCACCTCGGCATTGATGGCCTCGATGATCTGCTCGTTGTTGACCATGAGCTCGTGGATGCCGACGCGGCCCTTGTAGCCGGTGCCGCCGCAGACGTGGCAGCCGCCCGGGGCGGCCTTGAAGATCTCCGGCGCCTCCTTGAGGTCGAGCGCCTTCATGATGATTTCCGCCTCGCGGCCCTCGGGGACGTATTTCGCCTTGCAGTTCTTGCAGACGCGGCGGAGGAGGCGCTGGGCGCACACGCAGACGAGCGAGGCCGAGATGTTGAAGGGCTCGATGCCCATCTCGCCCATGCGCGAGACGGTGGAGGGCGCGTCGTTGGTGTGGAGCGTGGACACGAGCAAGTGGCCGGTCAGCGCCGCCTCGCAGGCGATCTGCGCGGTTTCCTTGTCGCGGATTTCGCCCACGAGGATGATGTCGGGGTCCATGCGCAGGTAGCAGCGCAGCGCCCGCTGGAAATCGAGGCCGATCTGCTTGTTCATCTGCATCTGGTTCAGGCCGGGCAGCGTGTATTCGATCGGGTCCTCGGCCGTCTGGATGTTCACGTCGGGCGTGTTCACCTCGGCCAGCGCGGCGTAGAGCGTCATCGACTTGCCCGAGCCGGTCGGGCCGCAGTGCAGGATCATGCCGTACGGCTGGCGGATGCACTCGCGGTACTTGGCGAGGTTCTCCTCGGAGAAGCCCAGCGCCGGGAGCGGCATGGTCGACTTCTGCTTGTCGAGGATACGCATGACGACCTTCTCGCCGTGGTTCATCGGGCCGGTGGCGACGCGCAGGTCGATGTCGATGTTCTTTTTCGTGAATTTCTTGAAGACGATGCGCCCGTCCTGCGGCAGGCGCCGCTCGGAGATGTCGAGGTTGCACATGATCTTCAGGCGGGCAACCATGGCGCCGGTGACCTGCTTGGGCAGGCGCATCTTCTCCGCGCACATGCCGTCCACGCGGTAGCGGACGAGCAGTTCCTTTTCCATCGGCTCGATGTGGATGTCGGACGCGCCCGAGATGTAGGCGTCCTCGATGATGCGGTTGGTGAGCTGGATGATGGGCGCCGAGTCCTCGCTCTCGAGGTCGGCGGCCTTGACCTCGCCGCCGCTGCCGTCGGTGCTGTAGGCGCCGGCGATCAGGTCCTTGACCTCGTCGATGTCGACTTCCTGCGCCTCGGCGCCCGGTTTTTTCGCGGCCGATTCCTTGAAGAATTTCTTGAGGAGCTCCTCCAGCAGGCTGGCGGGGATGACCTTGACGTCGTCGATGGTCATCTCGGTGGCCTGCTGGAAGGCCTCGCGCTTCGCGTAGTCGAGCGGGTTGGTCATCAGCACCGAGCACGTCGTCGCGCCGGTCTTCTTGTACGGGAAGATCTGCTCGCGACGGATGATGGCATCGCCGGTAACTTCGACCAGTTTCTCGTCGATATCGACCTCGTCGGGCTTGGTGACGAGCGGGAGTTCGGTGAACTTGGAGATGAACTTGGCGGTGTCCTCCGCGCTGAGCTGGAATTTTGGGTCCAGCATGCGCTGGATCAGGGTGGAGGAGTACTCCGCGACTTCCCGCAGCACGCTGAGGTCCTTGGTCGTGAACTGGCCGTTCGTGCCGGCGGAGGGCTCCTTGTTGAGCACCTGGATCGCGCCGATGACGATGTTGGTCTTCAGCGGGACCGTGAGCATGGAGGTGACCTCGAAGCCGACCTCCATTTTCTTGAGCGAGGCCGCGTCGGGGCCCTTGCCGAAGAAGAAGAGCGGCTCACCCGTCTGGATCACCTTGCCGACGTTGCCCGTGCCGGCGGGCAGCTTGAGCTGGAGCAGCTTGCGCGACGTCTCCTTGAACTGCATCTCCTTGTCCTTGTCGGAGCCCCACAGCGTCGGCGAATAATAGATGTGCTTGAAGGCGATCTCGCCGCCCTCGACGAGGTACAGCGTCATGGACTGGGCCTGCAACGACTCCACCACCTTGCTCGCGGTCAGCTCGATGACACTGTTGACGTCCTCCCGGCTCGGCGCCGGCTTGGAGATGACCTTGATGAGCAGGGACCGGCGCAGCGTGCCGGTGAGGTTGCTTGCTGTTGCCATTGAGAGAGGTGAGGTGAGCGAACGGCGGGCCGCCGGCGAGCGGCGTGGCACCGACCTAAAAACGCTCTTGCTTGTATGGGCAATTTTTCACGTGGTCGAGGGCGAACTTGCGATGCTGCGCTGGCTCTCAAATTTCTGGCAGGGCGTGCGCGGGCCGGCGGTCTCCGGCGCCCGTGCGCGCGAGGGCGCGAAGGGCGAGCAGGCCGCGCTCGACTTCCTGCAACACCGGCACGGCTTCAAGCTCGTCGCGCGCAACTGGCGCAGCCCGCGCGACGAGCGCGAGGAGATCGACCTCGTCTGCCAGGACGGCGACGTGCTCGTGTTCGTCGAGGTCAAGGCCCGGGCCGAGGGGGCGCTCGTGCCCGGTTATCAGGCGGTCGACGAGCGCAAGAAGCGGGTGCTGCGCCGGGCCGTTCAGACGTACCTGGCGCAGCTCGCGTGCCCGCCGCGGACCTTCCGCTTCGACGTCGCCGAGGTGACGCTCAGCGACCGGCTGCCGGCCCAGGTCATGCACTTCGAGAACGTGCCGCTCTTTCCGAAAGGTTACCAGGTGGTGCGCCAGAGCGACTCGTTCAGCGCGGCGGCCGGCTAGGGCAGCGGCCGCCTCCCGTGGGAGGGGCTTGATTCCCCGATGGATTCGGGCGCGGCGGGTGTCGGGGCCTGATGTCCCTCCGGCATGAACCCTGAGGCGCGCTCCAGCGTGTCACGTTCCGCCCCGTGGGCCTGAATTGCCTTGCCGGGTGGGGGCATCGGAACAACGTCCCCGCGTATGGCTGAAGAAACCCGTCACCCGTTCCTGCACGGCCTGAGCAAGCATCGCGGGTCGCCGCCCACCGTGGTCGTCATCTTCGGCGCGTCGGGTGACCTGACGGCCCGCAAGCTGATCCCGGCGATCTACAACCTGGCGCACGACGGGCTGCTGCCGGCGGATTTCTTCCTGATCGGCTTCGGCCGGAAGCCGATTCCCGACGCGGAGTTCCAGGCGATGGCCGAGGCCGCGGTGAAGGAGTTCTCGCGCCGCGAGATCGACCCGGCGGTGTGGTCCCGGCTGGCGCCGCGGACGCTGTACGTGAGCGGCGGCTACGACGAGAAGCCGGCGTACGATCGCCTCGGCCAGCGCATCGCCGGCCTGGAGAAGGAAATCGGCCAGCAGCTCCAGTCGCTTTTCTACATCTCGACCCCGCCGTCGGTCTTTGCGCCGATCCTGCAGAATCTCGGTGCCAGCGGGCTGGCCGCGCGCTACGTGCGGCAGGTCAACCAGTCGAAGGTCATCATCGAGAAACCCTTTGGCCGCGACCTCGCCAGCGCCCGCGCCCTGAACCGCTCGCTGCTGAACGAATTTGAGGAGTCGCAGGTCTTCCGCATCGACCACTACCTCGGCAAGGAAACCGTGCAGGACCTGCTGGTCCAGCGCTTCGCCAACGCCATCTTCGAGCCGCTCTGGAACCGCAACTTCATCGACCATGTGCAGATCACCGTGGCCGAGGAGGTCGGCGTCGGTTCGCGCGCCGGCTACTACGAGCAGAGCGGCTGCCTGCGCGACATGATCCAGAACCACACGATGCAGCTGCTCGCGCTGACCGCGATGGAACCGCCGGTGTCGTTCGATCCCGAGTCGATCCGCGACGAGAAGGTGAAGCTCCTCAAGGCCATCCAGCCGCTGCGGCTCGATGGCGCCGCTCCCGATGTCGCCCGCGCGCAATACGGCCCGGGGGTGCTCGGTGGGCAGGAGGTGCCCGGCTACCTCGCGGAAAAGGACATCGCGCCGCAGTCCGCGACCGAGACCTACGCCGCCCTCCGGCTCAGCATCAACAACTGGCGCTGGCAGGGTGTGCCGTTCTACCTGCGTTCGGGCAAGCGCCTGGCGCGCCGCGTCAGCGAGATCGCCGTCCGCTTCAAGCGCGCCCCGGGCAACATCTTTGCCGAGTCGGATCGCTTCAACCTCGCGCCCAACACGCTGGCCTTCCAGATCCAGCCCGACGAGGGCCTGAGCCTCGTCCTCAACGCCAAGGTGCCGGGCCTCGAGACGCGCACGCAGCCCGTGAAGATGAATTTCCGCTACGCCACGACCTTCGGCTCGAACACCCCCGAGGCCTACGAGCGGCTGGTGCTCGACGCGATGATCGGCGACGGCACGCTCTTCATCCGCGGCGACGAGACCGAGCGCTCCTGGCAGCTCATCACGCCGATCCTCGAGCATTGGGCCGCGCAGGGCCGCCAGGGCATGGACAGCTACCCGGCGGGCTCCTGGGGCCCGGCGTCATCGGCCGCGCTGCTCGCCGCCAACGGGCACCTGTGGAGGGAACCCTGACCGCGCCGGACGCGCCAAGATCCAGGTAACAAGTATCAAGTACCAAGATGAAGACGCCAAATGCCGGCCGTTTCCGCTGCCTTGGGTTGGACCTGTTACTGGATCCCTGTCACCTGCCACTTCTCTCGCCGCTATGAGCGCAATCTTCGACACTCTGCCCGGGCTCGTGGTGCCCGCCGGTGAAATCAACCCCGGCTTCGCCCGGCTCTGGCACGATACGGCCGCGGAGGAGCAG
>DASZXO010000103.1:0-65396 GCA_035545835.1 Lacunisphaera sp. | reverse complement strand
AGTGGTGCCGGGGTTTGACCCGGCACCACGGAGATTGGGGTGGCTCGGAGGAGCACCGCGCAGGCGCTGCTCCTCCGGCCGGAGGCGTTAGAACGAGAACCGGTTCGAGACCTCCCACGTCTGGCCCGTCTGGATGCGCTGGACGCCCCAGGTGCCATCGGGCTCGACGCTGACGGGAACCAGGTGCGTGTTCTCGCCGACATTGCGGACGTTGAGCTGCACGCGCCAGTTTATCCGGTCGCTCAGCTTGTGCTCATAGCCGACCCACAGGTCGAAGTGCTCCTCGATCTTGCCGGAGAGCGGCTTCTTGACGTCCGTGATCCAGCTCGGGGCGCCGGTGGAATCCGTGATCTGGCTGATGCCGTAGCCGAGGATCGGCTTCGAGGACCAGCGCACGCCGCCACCGACGTTCATGCCCTTGAACCGGCCCGTCGTGAACGAGTAGTTCGTGATGCCCTTGAAGTTCCACCGCGCGAGTTCCGGTTGCTCCGTGCCGGTGAGGGCTTGCTGCAGCTGGTAGGCCGACCAGATGTTCTGCAGGAAGTAGCCCTTGAGCGTGCCGGTCGGCGTCGCCCGGTACGGTGTGACCGAGGTATCGACGCCACCGCCCCAGTAACCCCAGAGCGGCAGCTGGCCCGCGGGACCGTTGAAGAACGTGTACGAATTCTGGATGAACACGGAGTTTTCGGGTCCAAGCCGGGTCTGGGTCGCGTCCAATTTGGAGGCGTTGAACGTGACGTCCCAGTTCTTGAGTGGCTTGACCGTGACCTCGAGTTCGTAGCCCTTCGATTCGACGTCGTTCGTGATGACCGGGAACGAGCCGTTGATGCGGCCGCCGCCGGTGTTGGCGATGTACCAGGGGAACGTGATCGGCGACGCATTGGGCTGGTTGTACACGTTGCGCCAGTCACCGTTCGTGACTGCGGCCACATTCACGCCCAGGCCATAGGCGTCGAAGAATTTCTGCGGGAAATACTTCGCGAAGTCGGCCTTGAAGGCGGCCACGGCGGCCACCTGGCTGTTGTGGATCGTGTTGCTGGCGTCATCCGGGTGCCCCGTGAAGTTCCAGTCGTCGATCGCCGCGGGATAGGCCGCCAGGGCGAGGCCGCTTGCCGCCGCATCCGCCGCGGCCCACGCCGGGAGCAGGTAGAGATAATAGCCGTTGGCGCCGAGGGGATCAGCCGCGCCCGAGCCGGCCTGCGCGTTTTGGTCGACGGTCTTGAAGTAGGTCAGGCGGATCGTCGCCCGGCCCTTGAAGGTATCGATCTGGATGCCGTAGTCGTCCGTCTTGCCGGATTCGTCCGGCAGCTGGCTGGCATCGAAGGCATACCGCACCTTCGGCGTCTCGTTCACGCCATGGAAGTAATAGAGGCTGACGTCGGTCTCGCCCGGAAGCTTGCCGCGGAGGTTCGGCGGCAGGTGGAGGGTCACGCCGTAGCTCCGGGAGGTCGTCGTCACCGAGACCGGCTCACCGGTGATGTTGTAATGCATGCTGGCCACGGCGCTGTTGGGATCCAGCGGGGCGTTGGAGGAGCGCTGCGAGATGGTGTCGCGCCGCCAGCCAAACTCCGGGATGATGGTGTCATCCCACAGGTGGCCCTGGTACATGAATGCGGCGGACTTCAGCTTCTGCTCCGTCTTGTTGCCCGACTGGTACAGGTCGTCGATGTTGTCGTGCCAGTTGAGGACATTGATGGGGATGTTCGTCCACCCGACATAATTGGCGGGATTGGCCGCCTGGGTCGAAACGGTGTTCGTCCGCGGATCCGTCCAGGGGTCGGTCGGATTCACCGTGGTGGAGTTCCAGGTCGGGATGAAGTGCAGCATCGAGCCGCTCGTCGGGACGATCGCCGAGGACAGGTTGTCGAGATGCAGCCCCGCGGGCGAGGTCACGTTGCTCAACCGCGGCCCGACGTAGGACACCCAGGAGATCGACCGGCCGTTGATCTTGCCCAGGGGGTCGTTCATGTAGTTCGCGAAGGTCGTGTCCGTCGCATACGAACTCCAGGTCTTGGCGTCGGTGTTCGTCTTGTAGATGGCGCCCAGCGCCGTGAGCGAATGGTGCCCGAGGATCCGCGTCAGCAGGCTCTCCTTGTTCATGAAGTCGTCGGCCCGCAGGTCGCCGTTGGCCGTCAGCTGGTAGTTCTCGTGCGTATAGTGCGTGCTGTTGTTGCCGCCGCCGGTGTCGCTCGCCAGGAAGGGCCGGCCGACATTCGGGTTGGTCGCCCCGTTGCCCAGCTCGGGCTGGTTCTTGATCAGGTAGGCATCCATGTCGACCGAGATGAAGGGCATGGTATAGCCGAAGACGCCGGCCTGCCCCTGGTCGAATTCCTGGTGATCCACGATGCCTTGCACGGCGATGCGGCCGTCGAGCAGGGTCTGCTCGGCCTTGAGGTTGAAGGCATTCCAGTTCTGCCATTCCTGCTTGTTCGGGCCGTCGATCAGGAAGTTGTTGTAATCGAAGATCGACGCATCCGACATCGTCTTGTCGTTGTAGGTGACCGTGCCGGCATAGGCGCCGTGATAGAGCGAGGCCGCCGTGTCCGCCCCGTTGACCAGGGTCCGGTAATTCATCGTCCGGGCGTAATTCGCAAAGCCGGTGACATAGAGGGCCATGGTCTGCGGCATGTTGATCGCGCTGTTGCCGTTGTTCCCGTTGATGGTGGTCATCCGCTGCAGCGTGTTGCCCGTCTTCGCATCATACCAGTACGCGGCGCCGGGCCCCGGCCAGATATAGTGATAGTCCTGGCCGTTGAGGTAGGGCGACTCGCCCGCATAGGAACCAACGCCCGTGAGCTGCTGGCCCGAGTAGATGTAGGGGTCGTAGCCGTTCTTGTTTAGCCCATAGCCAGCGAAGTACCCGCTGATGAAGTCCAGCGGCGGGAGCTCGCGCGGGTTGTTGGACCGCACCTGCCCCTTCTCGGCGTTGGCCTGGAGGTTGAAGTGACTGGATCCCTTGTTGAGCGCCTTCGGATCGTAACGCAGGGCGGCGTAGGCGCGCTTCGCATGGTTGTAGGCGGGATCCTGCTGGTACCTGGTGTCGTCGTTCAGCAGGTCGAGGCGGGCCGTGAGCTCGCCGGGGATCAGGATCCGGTTGTAATCCACGGACTCCCGCGTGCTGCCAAACCGCCCGATGCGGGCCTCGAGCGAACCGGCGTTCTTGTAGACCGCCTCGTTCGTCGAATAATTGGATATGCCCGACGGGCTGCCGACGCCGAACAGGAACGAGTTCGGGCCGCGCGAGATGTCGATGCGGCTGATGTCGAAGGAATCCCAGGGGATCTCGCTCGAGAAGTAGTTTCTCGTGTTGTCCATGGCCGTGAGGCCGCGGGAGCGGTTGATCGAGTTGGGGTTCAGCAGCCGGCCGGCCTCGGCATTGCTGCTCACGCCGGTGCCGCGGGCGGCCACGCCGGAGAAGTTGCCGTACAGTCCGGCCACCTCGGTGTTGGTCGTGTAGAGGAAGAGTTCCTGCGCGTTGCGGATGCCCACGTCATCGAGGAACGACTTCGTGACGACCGACAGCGCCGAGGGCGTGTCCTTCAACCGGGTCTGCACCCGCGCGCCGGCCAGGGTGTCGAGCGCCTGGTACCCGTTGGTCTCGGCGCTCACCACGAAGGGCGAGAGCACAACCACCGGCTCCTCGCTGGTGGTGTTCTCCTTGCCGGTGGCCGGGGCGGTTTGCGCCGGAGCCGAGCCCAGCCAGAGTGTCAGCGACGCGAACGACGCCAGCACGTATCCTTTTTTCCAATGTGTATTCATGTTTGGGGTTGGTTCACTGGTTGCATGGCCGACGTGCGTGGCGGGACCCTGGCCGGGTGAATGGATTGGTGTTTCGGTTGCCTTACGGAAAAGTGCGGGCCGCGGCGGCGGCGGGTCAGGCCCCTCCGGCGCGGCCGGGCGGGAGCATCGGGCCGGCGACAGCCCACCTGGCGCCCGCTGTGCTCGTTCCCCGGGGGGAATCATCGCGGGCTTCATCCGGGGAGTGCGCCGGCACTCCCACCAAATCCTTCCAGGCACCGTCAATGGACTTCATGCGCCGGTCTCGGGGTAGGTTTAACGCTAAATGTCGGAATTCCGCCCGACCCTCGCAATGCTTTTAGGTCCGCGCGGCAAGTTCAGTAACGCTTGGATTGATGATCATGCCGGTTGCTAATCGCGCCGCCGGCTTCATGCCGCCGCGGTGCGACGCGCCGTTGCGCTCTCCGCCCCAACCTCCCCGCAGATCACCCCGCGGACACCGCCACCCGCCGGATCCTCAGCGATCCACCGGCAACTCGATCCGCAGCGCGCTGCTGCGCGCCGCGGCGTTGAGGATGACGCCCAGCGGGTCGTCCGTCCTGCTCGCGCCGTCCCCGGCACGAGCCGCCGCGTGCCCCACGAGTTGCACGCGCCAGGACGACGGCGTCGCGCCATTGAGCGTGACTTCGATCCGCCCGCCGCTGCGCCGCGCCGTGCAGGCGACGGCACGCTCGCCCCGCAACGTCGGCACTTCGCAGCTGGCCGTGGCCCCATCCGCCAGGGCATGGACCCGGAAGGTGATGCCGGCGGCATAGTCGTAATCCGGTCGATCGTCCCTCGCGCCGAGCGGGAGCACGGTGTTGGGCCGGACGAATAGCGGCAGGCTCAGGTAATCGTGCCGCGCCTGGTGCCAGCGGCCGCCTTCCTGCGTTTCACCGGACAGCAGATGGGTCCACCGCCCCTCCGGCAGGTAATAGCTCACGCTGCCGTCTTCGCTCAGCACCGGTGCGACGAGCAGGGACCCGCCGAGCATGTACTGGCGATCGAGCGTGTCGCACGCCGGGTCCGCCGGGAATTCGAGCACCATCGCCCGCATCAGCGGGAGGCCCGCGCGATGCGCCTCGACGGCGGCGCCGTAGAGATACGGCATCAGGCGGCATTTGAGTTTCGTGAAGGTCCGCAGCACGGCGCAGGCCTCGTCATCGTAGTGCCAGGGCACCCGATAACTGGTGCTGCCGTGCAGGCGGCTGTGCGAGGAGAGCAGCCCGAAGGCGACCCAGCGCTTGTAGACCGCCGGCGGCGGCAAACCCTCGAAGCCGCCGATGTCGTGGCTCCAGAAGCCGAAGCCGCACAGCCCCAGCGACAGCCCGCCGCGCAGGCTTTCCGCCATGGATTCGAACGTCGATTGGCAGTCGCCGCCCCAATGCACCGGGAAGCGCTGGCCCGAGGCGTGGGTCGAGCGGGCAAACACCACCGCCTCGCCCCGGCCGCGCACTTCCTCCAGCAGTTTGAACACGGCCTCGTTGTAGAGGATCGAGTAGTGGTTGTGCATGCCGGCGGGATCCGAGCCGTCGGCGTAAACCACGTCCGTCGGGATGCGCTCGCCGAAGTCGGTCTTGAAGCAGTCCACGCCCATCTCGAGCAGCCGGCGCAGGTGCCCGACATACCACGCCGTCGCGGCGGGATTGGTGAAGTCGACGATGGCCATGCCGGGCTGCCAGAGGTCGCTCTGCCAGACGTCGCCGCCCGCCTTTTTCAGGAAGTAGCCGCCGCGCATGCCCTCCGCAAACAGCTCGGAGCGCTGCGCGATGTAGGGATTGATCCAGAGGCAGACCTTCAGCCCGCGCTCGTGCAGGCGCTGCAGCAGGCCGCGGGGATCGGGAAAGGTGCGCGCATCCCACCGGAAGTTGCACCAGTCGAATTCGCGCATCCAGAAGCAGTCGAAGTGGAAGACATGCAGCGGCAGGTCGCGCTGCTTCATCCCGTCGATGAAACTCATCGCCGTGGCCTCGTCGTACCGGGTGGTGAACGAGGTCGTGAGCCACAGGCCGAACGACCACGCCGGCGGCAGCGCGGGCCGGCCGGTCAACGCGGCCAGGCGCTGCAGCACCTCCCGGGGCGTCGGCCCGTCGATGATGAAGTATTCCAGGTGCTCGCCCGCCAGGCTGAACTGCACGCGCGCCACTTTTTCCGACGCCACTTCGAACGACACGGGGCCGGTCTCGTTCACCAACACGCCATACCCGCGGTTCGTGAGATAGAACGGGACCGCCTTGTAAGCCTGGTCGCTGCCCGTGCCCCCGTCCTTGTTCGTGTTCTCCACGACCTGCCCGTTCTTGACGAACGCGGTGAAGCGCTCCCCGAGGCCGTAAACGCACTCCCCGACGCCCAGCGAGAGCTGCTCGTGCAGGAAATTTCCGTGCCCCGGCCACTGGACGTATCCCAGCCCGCGGAACCCGCTGCGCGTCAGCACGCGGTCCTCATGGGCGAACGCCATCTCCCACCCCTCCCCGCGCCGGATGCGGGCCTCGAGCGGCCCGCTGCGCAACACCGCCTGCTGTTCGCCGAGCACAATGTCGACCGGCGGCGGCGTGCCCGGTTCAAGCGGAATCCACGGGCCGCGGTCCGCCGCGCCGGTGAAGTGCTCGACCCGCACCCGGATGACGCCCGCCAGCGGCGAGCTGAGGCGCAGCGTGAGCAGCGGACCCTGCAGCGTGTCGCCCCGATGCCGGATCGGCCGCGTCGGCGCATGCACCACCAAGGCGTCCCCGTCCCGGGCGACATCGTGCGCTTCGGCGGGATGGTGTGCCTGCGCCCCCGCCTGCATCAGCCAGGCACCATCGGTGAATTTCATCCGGTCGGATCCTTTAGTTTATCGATAAATCTCCCCGCCCGGCCGCGTCTTGGCAAGGCTATTCCCGCGCCCCGCCTCCCCCGCCCCACGCCTAGAGGACACGGTTTGCCGCCATCACCGCAGCGTAGTACCCGGCCGACAGCTTCGGCGTGCGCCGCTGCGTCTGGAAGTCCACGTGGACCAGGCCGAAGCGCCGGGCGTATCCATCCTCCCACTCGAAGTTGTCGAGGAGCGTCCAGAGAAAGTAGCCCCTGACGGGCACACCGTCCCGGATCGCGCGCTGCAGCTCGCGGAGATAGCCGCGGATGAAATCCCGGCGGTGCAGGTCATTCACTTCCCCGCCCTGCACCTCGTCACCGTCATAGCCGCAGCCGTTCTCGGTGATGAAGATCTCCTTCACGCCGTAGGTCTCGTGCGCCAGCCGCGCGCCCCAGTAGATCGACTGGGGCATCAGATTCAGCCAGGGGCTGTCCGCCCGCGGATACCGGGCCGGCACCTTCAGCATCTGCGGCCGCCCCTCCGGGCCGGCGCGCACGAAGAAGCCGGTGTAGATGTTGAGGCCCAGGAAATCCGTGGGCTGGCCGATCAGGGCCAGGTCGCCCGCGGCCACCCGCGGCGCCGCGGCGCCGCAACGTTGCAGGTACGATTCCTCATACCGGCCGCGGTAAATCGGCGCGAGCAGGTGGATGTTCCTTTCGTCGTACCACTGCCGCGCCGCGGCGATGTCGGCCGGCGTTTCGGTCAGCGGCACGCAGATGTCGCTGTTGTCCGTCAGTCCCACGCGCGCTCCCGGCCCGCCAAACTGCCGCACGGCGCGCACCGCGTGGCCGTGGCACAGGAGCGCATGGTGGTAGGTCTGGTTCACCACCGCGGCGGCCTCGCGCCGCCCCGGCGCCTTGGGCCCGCCGTAGGCGTAGGCGAGTTCGGTGAAACAGCGGATTTCGTTGAGCGTGATCCAGTGCTTCACCTTCGACCCAAACGCCTGGACCACGGTATCGGCATAGCGGGCAAAGGCGCGGACGGTCACCGCCTCGGTCCAGCCGCCCCGGTCCTCGAGCGCCTGCGGGAGGTCCCAGTGAAACAGCGTCACCCAGGGCGTGATCCCGGCCTCGAGGAGGGCGTCGAAGAGACGATGGTAGAAATCCAGCCCGGCCTGGTTGAGCGGACCGTCGCCCTGCGGGTAGATCCGCGGCCACGCCAGCGACAGCCGGTAATGCTTCACCCCGAGCGACCGCATCAACGCGATGTCCTCCGGGTAGCGACGATAGTGATCGCAGGCGACATCCAGCGTGTCGCCGTTGTGGGTCCGGCCCGGCAGCCGGGCGAAGCGGTCCCACACGGACTCGCCCTTCCCGTCGGCCTGCGCCGCGCCCTCGATTTGGGGAGCGGCCGAGGCGACGCCCCAGACAAATCCCGGTGGAAAACTGTCGTTCGCGGAATTCAAGCCTGCGCGATGTGCCGGCCCCCGCGTCCAAACACAAGTCCGGAGTGGCCGGACCGTCGGGAATCGCCGGGCGGAATCGTCGCGCGGGCGCCGGGACCGGGCGTTCCCGCCTCAGCGCAGCACGCCGCGCCGGCGCTGGGCGCGGGCGTAGAGGAAAAGCCCAAAGCCGACCACGACGATCGCGGCGGTGAACACGAGCGCACCCGGGCCGCCCATCACCTTCAGCCCGTCGGACAGCAGGAAATTGTGCACGAACGTCAGGATCATCGCGACGAACGAAGCCAGGAAAACGTGCGCGGCGGCACCCTGGCGCAACAACAGCAGGAGCGAGCCCACGAGGCTGCCCCACGTGGCCAGGCCCCACGTGACGATGACCCACGCCGGGAAGCCGGTGAAGTAGGCCAGCTGCTCGGGCGTGAATTGCTTCAGGTAAGCCTCGTTGTGCGTCTCGGTCATCGCGAAATCGAGCGCGCCCATTGCATTCCACAGGAGGGACAGGCCTCCGACCACCCACAAGTGCCAGGGCGCCTTGGCCGGCGCCGACGTGGTTTCAGTCATGGCGCGAGGCAATCAGCCGCCGGGGCCCAGTCAATACCGGTGCGACCATCCGCCAGCCCGGAGGGCCGGACCGCCGGCCGGGCTCAGGCGCCGCCGTTTTCCCGCACCCACTGCGCCGCCGCGGCCACCAGTTCCGAGTGGGATGCAAGGTCGAGCTTGTTCTTGATGTTCTCCCGATGGCTCTCGATCGTCTTGATGCTCACGCCGAGCCTCTGCGCGATCGCCCGCGTCGGCAGCGCCAGGCCCGCCAGGCGAAAGACCTGCAGTTCCCGGTTCGTCAGCCGCGACGCGAAGCCCGGGGCCGGCTGCGCCCGGTCCTTCCCCACGCTCAACAGGCTGAACGCCAGGGCGGGAGGCATCAACACGCCTCCGTCGGCGGCATGCCGGATGGCCCGGAAAAGCTCGCCGGTCTGCGCGCGCTTGGAGACAAACGCATGCGCCCCGGCGCGCAGGCAGCGCTCCGCGTAGAACCCTTCCGGCTGCGCGGTGAAGATGACGATGCGCATGCCGGGCGCCAGCTCCGCCAGGTCCTTGACCAGTTCGAGCCCGTCCGATTCGTCCAGGGCGACATCCAGCAGCAGCACCTCGGGCGCCTGCCGGCGCACCAGCGCGCGCAGTTCCGCGCTCCCGGCCGCACTGCCGGTGACGACCAGGTCGCACTCGTCGTTGACAAGGCGGGCCAGGCCCTCGCGCATGGCGGGCGAGCCGTCGGCGATGAGGAGCGTGAGTCGGGTGGCGGGATCGGGCAGGACGTGGAGTTGCATGGAGGCCGCGACGCAAACCCGCGCCCGGCCCGCAAACAAGCGGTCTTCCGTAACAGGATTGAGGGCGCCCCTGACCTGCGATTGAGGGCCCGGCCCCGATGCGCCCGCGCGCCAGTTTGTTATGATGGCGGCTCTTCACCCATCCCACCTCCATGCCCAAATACGTCATCGAACGCGACATTCCGTCGCTCGGCCAATTCAGTCCCGCCCAATTGGGCGAGGCTTCCCGCAAATCCTGCAACGTGCTGCAGAAACTCAGCCCGCGGGTCCAATGGGTGCAAAGCTACGTCACCGAGGACCGGCTCTATTGCGTCTACATCGCCGTGAATGCGGAGGCCGTCCGCGAGCATGCGCGGCTGGGCGGTTTTCCCGCCAACCGCATCGCCGAGGTCAAAACCATCATCGACCCAACCACGGGCGGCTCTTGAGCCCACGCCGACGTCGCCCACGGTCTGCCCGTCGGAGCGGCAAACGAGCTCTCAACCTTCATCGGCCCGGAGACTGCCCGGCAATCCCACTTGGGCCGGAGTGCGCCGGCCCATCCAACCCGACCCCGGTTTGCCGCGGCAGGCCGGGGTCGGTTTAATTTCGCATCCGGCGGGCGCTCAGCGCACGCCGCCCGCCGCCTCGGTCAGCACCACGTTCGACAGCACCGCCGTGTCGGCCTTGTCCGGCACATGCGAGCAGAAGCCGAGGCCAACGTAGAACGGCCCGTCAAAGGACAGTTTCACCGGGGGCCCCACCCGGTGCATGGGCTCGCCGGCGAAGCTGAAGAACAGCGTGAAGGAATTGCCGCGCTTCTCGAGGCCGAGGCGCGCGTGGCGCGCGGCATCCTTGTGCCCGGGCGTGTCGATGCGGCAGGCCTCGCGGAGGTCGGCCGCCTTCTCCGGCCGGTACGCAAGGTGCATCAGGCCCGCGCCATGCAGCGCGACCATGATCTCCTTCGCGTCGTCCGCCAGGTCCTGGCGCACGATGAGCACGGCCTTCCGGTCATCGTAGCCGTCGGGCAGCGGGAATTCCACCTCCGCCGCGAGCGAGATGTCGCCGGAAAGCTTCTTCCACAGGAACCGGAACTCGTCGCGGAAATACCAGATGTTGTAGCTGGCCGACGTGACCGTATAGCGGCCGCTCGCCGCGTCGAAGCTCGCGCTGCCCGGGAGGAGCGGCCCGCCCACATCCGCCTGCCCGTCGAAGATCCCGATCGGCTGCGCAATCGTCACCGTGTCGCGGTGAAACCCGGCGGGCGGTGGCACCTGTTTGTGTTTCGCCGAGCCGGGCAGCGCCCAGTCGGGGACTTGGATGTTTTCGGCAAACAGACCCGGCGCAAGCACGCCGAGGACGAAGAGGAGCAATGCGGGGCAACGGGGCGGGTTCATGGCCACCACCGTCTCCGCGCCCGGCCGTCCGGGCAACCTTCCGTTCGCCTTATTACGCGACGGTGCCGGCCGCGGGCGCGGGAATCCCCCTCCGCGCGGGCGCCCATTGCGAAGTTTTCTACACGAAAGTAGCGCATCGACTATGCATCCCACCGCAACGCATGCGCAGAAAGTCCGGTCACGCCGCGCTAAAATCCGCGGATGAAATCGATGTCCGCCTCGCTCCGGTTCCTGGTTGCCGCCGCAGCCTCGCTGTCAGCCCTGACAGCTTTCGCGCAGACGATCCAGTATTTCACCCTGATGAAGAGCCAGGATTCGGTCCAGACCGACGCGTCCACGGTCACGGCCATGCCGTACAACCCGGCGATGGATCTTTTCCCAGCGCAATTCGAGGCGGAGATCAACGGCACGGCCCTCGACCCAACCCACCCCGCTCCCCCCAACCACGTGACGACCCCGGCCGGCACCGTCACCGGCTTCGACCTGGCGGCGCCCGATGGCTCCCATGGCTGGCAATATCGCTCGGGGTTCACCTCGAAGAGCGCCATGGACTCGGCGCTGGCCAGCGGAACCTATGCCGTCTCGCTCGCCAACGGTGCCGCGACGACCTTCAACCTTGGGCTCACCGGCGATTCGTATCCGAACACCCCCTTCGCCACCCTGACCGGCGGCACCTGGGCCGGCAATGTCTACGAGATCGATCCGGCGAATGCGTGGACGCTCAACACCGGGACCTACAGCACCAACTTCCTGTTCAGCAACGCCCGCATCGAAATCGACATCTGGGGCGGCGGGATCGACTTCAACAAGTCGGCCGGCGCGGCCTCGGGTCATCCGTACAGCGCATCGGACACCCATGCGAGCCTCGACCTGGACTCGAGCGAGCCCCCGACGTTCCTTGCCGGCAACACCTACGTCGTGGATATCCGCTTCTCCCGGATCATCGATTACCAGGACATCAGCGGCGACATCGGCCAGGACGTCGGCAGCGCCTTCGGCGTCTCAATGTACGAGTCCATGCTGAGCTTCAGCGTCCAGGCGGTCCCGGAGCCATCGGCGTACGCGGCCCTGGCCGGGGTGCTTTCGCTTGGGTTCGTCGCCTGGCGGCGGTGGCGCGCCGCCTGAGCGGGCGGCAGCAGGTGTGGAGCCTGCACCCCGTGCAGGTTCACACCGCATGATGTGCGGACTCCACCGTTCCCTCGTCACCGGACCTTTCCGGCGGCGTTCTCGAGCACGACGTTGCCCAGCACCGCCGTGTCCACCGTCGTGGGCAGGTGCGAGCAGAAGCCGATGCCGACATAAAACGGTTCGTCCAGGTGGAGGCTGATCGGCGGGCCGAACTGGTGCATCGGCTCGCCCTCGAGGCTCACGAACAACGCGAAGCTGTCGCCGCGCTTCTCGATGCCGATGCGGCGTGCGATCACGTTCACAAGGCTGTCCGCGCTCGCGCCGCCGGGCCGGCTGCCGCGCCCGCCGATGCGAAACTCGAGGTCGTTCACCCGCGCGCCTTTCACCGGTCGTTGCGCCAGGTGAATCATCCCCAGGCCATGCAGCGCCACGATCGCCTCCTTGGCGTCGTCGTCGAGCGATTGCCGGATCACGAGCACGGCCTTTCGATCGCCATAGCCGTTGGGATCGGGAAAGGTGATGTCGGCCGCGAGCGAAACGTCGCCGGCCATCTTCCGCCACAGGTAGCGAAACTCATCGCGGGTGTACCAGACGTTGTAGCCGGCCGACGCGATCGTGTAGCGGCCGGTGGCGGCATCGAAACTGGCGTCGCCGGGCACGAGCGCCGCCCCGACGTCCGCCTGCCCCGCAAAGATGCCGATCGGCCGGTCGACCACGACGGTCTCGCGGTGAAAATCCGGCGGCGGCGCCACCTGCTTGTGCGTCGCTGATCCCGGCTGGGCCCATTCCGGCGCCGCCACGGGCTCGGCGCCCGAAGCGAGCCCGATCCATCCGCCGAGGACCAGGGAAAGAAGCAGGGCGCGCATGGGTGGATCGCGGTTGAGGGCTAGACGATCCGGAGGCTGGCGGTGAGGTCCGACTGCTCGCCCGCATGGCGCGCGACGACCACCTCGTACGTGGTCGGTTCCACGACCCAGCCGCGGGTTTCGTCGTAGTAGGCGAGATCGGCCGCCGGCACCTCGAACCTGACCTTGCGGGTTTCCCCGGGCGCCAGCGTCACGCGGACAAACGCCTTCAATTCCGGGCCCACGCGCTCGACGACCGAGGAGCGCGCCGCCACATAAAGCTGCACGACATCATCGCCCGCCACCGGCCCCGTGTTGGTCACGTCAACCGTCGCGACGAGGCGGTCGGCCGGCTTGATGAGTTCCTGTTCGAGCCGGAGGTTGGCGTGCTGGAACGAGGTATAGCTGAGGCCAAAGCCGAACGGGAACGCCGCCGGCGTGCCGGCACGCGCGAGCCGGCGATAGCCATGCCAGAGGTCGTACGTGACCCGCGTGGCCTCGCGATCAAACCCCGGCAGGTCGCTCGCCCGGCGCGGAAACGTGCAGGGCAGCCGGCCGCCCGGGTTCACCTTGCCCAGCAGCACGTCGGCCAGGGCGTGGCCGCCTTCCATGCCCGGATACCAGAGCACCACGATGCCTTGCACGCGCTCGCGCCAGGCCTCGGTGATCACCGCGCTGCCGACCATCAACACGACGATCGTGCGGGGATTCGCGGCCGCGATGGCGAGGATCAACTCCTCCTCGCGCGGATGGAGGGTCAGTCGCACGCGGTCGCCCCCGGGCGAGAATCCGCCTTCCTGCTGGCCGTGGCCCGGCAGGATCTTTTTCGCGATGGGCTGCTCGGCCGGCGTGGGCGGCGGGAAACTCGGCGCGAAGGAGGGGATCATGTCGGGCGGGATGTACTCGCCCTCGTCCTCGTGCGTGTAGCCCACGACCACCACGGCGGCCTCGGCGTCAGCCGCCACCCGAGCCGCGCGCAGCGGATCCGCGCCGTCGTCATGATGGACCGCCGCCTCACCCAGCGCCGCCTTGATGCCCTCGAGCGGTGTGACCACGTAGGCTGGCTGCGTGTTGCTCGAGCCGCCGTCGCCGGTGTTGGGCATCGCCGCCAGCCGGCCCACGACGGCGATCTTCCGCACGCCGGCCAGCGGCAGCGCCTCGTGTTCGTTCCGCAGGAGCACGATGCTCTTCGCCGCCACCTCGCGCGCAAGCTGGCGGTGCTGGAGGCATCCGATCACCGTGCGATCGTAGTCGGCCGGATTGCGTCCCTGGCCGAACCGGACCTGCTGGCGCAGGATGCGCAGCGCCGCATCGTCGATGCGCTCCCGCGGCACCTCGCCCGACTCGACCAGCCGTTGCAGGCCGCGATGCAGGTGCATGCGGAAGGGCATCTCGATGTCCTGGCCGGACAGCGCCGTCTTGAGGACGTCCCGCATCCCGAAGATGAAGTCGGTGATCACGAACCCCGTGAAACCCCACTGCTCCTTGAGGATGCCCGTGAGCAGCGGCCGGTTCTGGCCGCACCACTCGCCGTTCACGCTGTTGTAGGCGCTCATCACCGCGGCCACACCGGCGTCCACGACCGCCTTGAAGTGCGGCAGGTAGATCTCGTGCAGTGCGCGGGCGCTGATGGTCACGTCGACCTTGAACCGCGCGTTTTCCATCGAGTTCAGGGCGTAGTGCTTCACGCACGCCATGACATGGCGCTGCACGCCGCGCGCCAGGGCCGCGCCGAGCGCGCCGAGGTGACGCGGGTCCTCCCCATAGGTCTCCTGCGCCCGGCCCCACGCCGGGTGCCGCAGCAGGTTGATGCACACGCCGCCGAAGAAATTGCCGCCGAGCGCGCGCAACTCGCGCCCGATGGCGTCGCCCACTCGTTCTTCCAGCGCCGGGTCCCAGGCGGCGCCGCGGGCCATCGACACGGGGAACGTCGTGGCCCCCTTCATGATGATGCCGCGCGGCCCGTCGACGAACCGGATGCCCGGAATGCCGAGCCGGGGCACCGCGCCCGCGACCCAGGGCCGGCTGGCATAGCCGCCCGGCGCCATCATCTCGGCCAGGCCCGGCCAGAACGGCGTGTCGCCATCCATCAACCCGAGTTTCTCCTCGAGGGTGAGCGCGGCGACGAGTTCGCGGGCCCGGGTTTCAATCTGCTCCGGCGTGAGTGCGGCCGGGGTTTCGAGCGCGCCAAAGGCCGCGCCGGGGTGCGGGGCTGAAGTGACCATTGCGTCGATTCAGGATGGTCCCGGCCATCGGGAAAACACGGGCGGGCGTCTAACAATTGCGTGAATCGGGACGCCCCGCTGCCGCCTTGCGCCGGTTCGCGTCGCTGCTAGGCTGCGCCCGTGCACACACCCCGCACCCTGCTCCTCGTTGCGCTCGCGGCCACGACGCTGCCCGGGCTGGCGGCCGGTGAGCCGGCACCGCGCCGGCTGCGCGTGGCCGCCGACCACCGGCACCTTGAAACAACCGAAGGCCATCCCTTCTTCTACCTCGGCGACACGGCCTGGAAACTTTTCAGCCGCCTCGGTCTCGCGGAGTCGCGCCATTACCTCGCCGACCGCGCCGCCAAGGGCTTCACCGTCATCCAAGCCGTGCTGCTGGCACCGGACGACGGACTCACGGCCCCGAACGCCGAGGGGAACCTGCCCTTGCTCGACCGCGACCCCACGCGCCCCAACGACGCCTACTTCGCCCACGTCGATGCCGTCGTCCAACAAGCGAACGCCGCCGGCCTGGTCGTGGGGCTCCTGCCGGCCTGGGGCCAGTACTGGAAGCCTTCGTCGAAGGACTGCATCTTCGACGCCGCCAAGGCCCGCGCCTATGGCTCGTTCCTCGGCCATCGCTATCGCGACGCCGCCGTCATCTGGATCCTCGGCGGCGACCAGGACATCGAGTCGCCTGGCGACCGGGCGATCGTCGACGCCTTCGCGGCGGGCTTGCGCGCAGGCGACCAGGGTGCGCATCTGATCACCTATCATCCCCGGGGGCCGGGCGCCTCATCCGCCAGCCTGCCGGACTGCCCGTGGCTCGATTTCAACATGGAGCAGTCGTCGCACGGCGCCCACGACCATGACAACGGCTTGTTCATCGAGCACGACTACGCCCTCGACCCGCCGAAGCCGGCGTTGGACGGCGAGCCGCGCTACGAGATGCTGCCGGTCGGTTTTTACTACCGCGAGTCCAGCCGGCTCGACCGCTTCGACGACGCCGACGTGCGGCAGGCGGCCTACTGGGCGGTGCTCGCCGGCGCCTGCGGCCACGTCTACGGCAACAACAACGTCTGGCAGTTCTGGCAGCCCGGGCGCGAGCCGCAGCTCTGGGCAAACCAATTCTGGAGCAACTCGCTCGACACACCCGGGGCGTTCCAGATGGGCGTCTTGCGCCGCCTGTTCGAGTCGCGCCCGTGGCAGCTGCTCGAGCCCGCGCCGGACCTGCTGCGCGATGCGCCCGCGTCCGGACCCGGCAAGGTGCGCGCCGCTTGCGCCCGGGACGGCTCGTTCGCCTTCGTCTATTCGCCGCGCGGGGAGAACTTCACGCTGGATCGCACGCGGATCAAGGCCGCCCGCCTGCGCGAAGTCTGGTTCGATCCCCGCTACGGCGTCAGCTACGAGGTCCACGTCACCAACACCCACGGTTACCAGACCTACGCGCCACCGACTTCCGGCCGCGGCCAGGACTGGGTGCTCCTCGTCGAGGACGCCGCGAAAGGCTGGCCGCTGCCCGGCGGCCGCTGACCGCCATGCGCCGGCTCGGACTCACCCGGCTGGGGTTCGCGCTGCTGCTCGGTGCGGGCGGCGCCGGCCCGGCCCGGTCCGGCGAGCCCGCCCCACCGTTCGAAGTGGCGGACGGGTTGTTCGACTTCAGCCGCCCGGACACGCTCGGCCTGGCGGAGGCGCCCGGGACGAAGACCGTCACCATTTTTCGCGCGCAGCCCGGTGCGCTCCAATACAGCAACGGCGCGGTGCCGGTTGCTTTCGGCGAAAGACTTTACGTCCAATGGCAATCGTCCGCCCGGGACGAGGACTCGCCAGACACACGCATCCTCTACAGCCGCAGCGACGATGGCACCCACTGGAGTGAACCCCGGGAGCTGGCCGCATCCGGTGACGGCGTGCGGCGCAGTCCCGGCGGCTGGTGGACGGATGGGCGGCGGCTGGTCGCCTTCGTGAACGAATGGCCGGGTTCGCCGGAGGGAGGCGGGCACGCGGTCTGGCGGGAGAGTGCGGACGGTGAGCACTGGTCTCCGGCCCAGCCGGTCCGGGATCACGAGGGTGCGCCGGTCGACGGGATCATCGAACAGGATCCGCACGCCTTGCCGGATGGCCGCATCATCGTGGCGTTTCACCTGCGGCCGGGCGTGGTGGCCGCGCCGTTCTACACCGATGATCCCACGGCTCGCGGCGGCTGGGTCCGCGCCCGATTCGAAAACCTGCCGCACGATGGGGCGCAAAGCCGCGAACTCGAACCGAGTTCTTTTCGCCGCGTCGACGGCGCCGTCGTGATGGTCTTTCGCGACCAGGTACCCACCTACCGTCAGCTCGCCGCCGTGAGTCGCGACCGGGGCGTGACGTGGACCCAAGCCGGGTTGACGGCGATGCCGGATTCGCGCGCCAAGCAGAGCGCGGGCAATTTCCCGGACGGCACCGCCTTCCTCGTGAATGCGCCCTCGGGCAACCGCGAACGCTTTCCGCTGGTCGTGACCATCAGTCGCGACGGGACACGATTCGACCGCGCGTGGCTGCTGCGGGCCGGCGGCGCAGGCCTCGCGCCGATGCGATTCCCGGGACGGTTCAAGCGGCCGGGCTATCACTATCCCAAGAGCGCGGTGTGGCACGACCGCCTGGTCGTCGCCTACACAGCCAACAAGGAGGACGTTGAGCTGACCAGCGTGCCGCTGGCCAGCTTCGCCCGCTGAGCGGCCGCCGACCGCAGCCGGATTGATGCCGTCGAGATCAGCCCGCCCGGAGCGATGGTCTAGAGTGCCGGGCCGAACCTTGGATTCGAAGCTTGGATTCAAATTGGTGGAGGGCCGGCCTCCCGGCCGGCCGCGGTCGGTCAGGAGACCGACCCTCCAGCCTGGCGCGCATGAACTATGCTGGAATCTGAGCTCGCACCCAACGCGCAGTCAGCCCGCACGGTGTGCAGGTTCGACCGGGCTCAGACGAAGAACTGTTCGGACACGATCTTGCCGTCGCGCACGACGTAGACGCAGATCTCGTTCACCTTCACCGGGCCCTCGCCCTTCATCACGGCATCGAGCCCCATGGCCACGGAGAAGGCTCCCTCCGCCAGCACCGGCTCCGAGACGGTGATCGCGTTCAGCTTTTCGATCATGGCCTCGAACTGGCGGCCCTTGGCGATGATGGCATCGCGTCCGCGGACTTCCTGCGGGAAGGCGGGATTCGGCACGGGTTCACGGCTGACGGCGTTCTCGGCAAAGAGTTCCCGTTGGGCGGTCTCCCATTGGGCCTCACGGCAGAGGGCGACGAGCCGATGGGCGATTTCCTTTGTGGTCATGGTGCGAGCGGGGGGCGTTGAGGTTTCGGTGCAAGGACCACCCACCCTAGCACGACCGCCTGACAACGGTATGTCAGGAGGCCACGGAAAACCGCACCCGGAGATCATCGGCCAGGCGAGCGACACAAGGAAGACACCCCCGCCGTCCTGAGTGCGGCCGGTTGCGGGCTGACACACATCGGCATCGACGACACCCCCGCACTCCGCCAGTTTGCCGCGGTCCACCCGCGCACCCCATGATGCCTCCACGCCTGCCCGCCGGCGCCGTCGCCGCTTTCTTGCTCCTTCCCGCCTTTTTGGCGGCGCTGCCCGCCGCCGAGCTTCTGCCGCTGCCGGCGCCGTCGGGCGTCCCGGTCCCGGCCGCAAAGACCGCTGCACCGTACGCGCCGCAGGCGATCCTGCCCGGCGGCGTCGTGCTGCCGCTGTTTCCGCCGGATTCGCCCTATCTCAAGGCCAGCCAACTCGCCGAGCCCGAGGTCTATTCCTACTGGGGCCCGGGCAACGTCGGCACCGTGATCCACATCCACAACCCGTCGATCGAATTCCATCCCGGCAACGGGCAGCTCAACACCGGCGCCGCCATCATCCTCGCGGGCGGCGGCGGCAATCAGACGCTCAACGTCGGCGAAGCCACGCCGTTCGTGAATTTCTTCGCGCAGCACGGCGTGAGCACGATCGTGGTCCGCAATCGCCTGCGCAGCGACGGCTACGAGCCGCGCACCGACGGCGTGAACGACGCGCTGCAGGCGATCAAGCTGGTCCGCGCCCACGCGCGGGACTGGCACCTCGACCCGCACAAGATCGGTTTCATGGGTTTTTCCGCCGGGGCGGAGCTCGCCGCCGGCGCGTCGCTGCGATGGGCCGGGTTCGACCGGGACAACGACACGCCCGACAATCCCCTCGCCAAGGTCTCCTCGCGCCCGGATTTCGTCGCGCTCATCTACCCGGGTCCGTCGCCCTTCGCCCGCGGCGGCACGCCGGCGATCCCGCGCGACATGCCCCCCGCCTTCATCTCCTGCGCCGGCTGGGGCGACTGGATCCACGCGCTGTGGGCCACCGAGTACTACGATGCGCTGCTGAAGGACGGCGTGCCCAACGTGGAGATGCATCTCTACGCGCGCGGCCACCATCCGGGCGACAAGGTGGGGCCCGGCGAACCGCCGGCCACTGGTGGCCTGAGCAACATGGGCGGGATCGCTTACGGCACCTGGTCGGCGCGGTTTCTCGACTGGTTCCGCGACCTCGGGTTCCTCCTGCCGCCCGGCGTCGAAACCCAGGCCGCCAGGGATGTCGCCGCCCAACTCGACCGCCGGCCGCACGAGCCCAACGGCGGTCCGCCACCGACGGGGAAGGCTCCCTAGAATCGCAGCAAAAACGACTGTAGGGCGGGATCGCCGCATCCCGCCTGCCCGCCATGCATCTCCTTCGCCGCGGGGTTCGGCGACCCGGCCCTGCAACGAGTCGTCTCGGTCGACCCGACGCCAAACAGGATCCAGCTGCCGGGAGTTAGGTAACGGGTGAAGCGGAAACGACTCGGGCACGGTGGGAGCCCGCGGGGGTGGCGGCCAGCAGGCCGAGCACGAGAGAGGTGAGCGCTGGGGCAAGCGGGAGTTTCATCGTGGCGCGACGGTCGACACCAGCCCGAGGGAAATCCCGTCCTCTTTCATTCCAGCATTCACATCAGGCGAGACGGTTGAGCCGCTGGATGCAGGCGATCATGGCCAGCAGCACGGCGAGCACGACCCAGGGCACCGCCGCCACCGAGTATTGCGCCACCGCCCCGGCGATCGCCGGCAGCGAGGCGGCGCCGAGGCTCGCGCCGCCGGACTGGCGGCCCACGACGGTTTGCACCGCCTCGGGGGCGAACCTGCGCGGCACCTCGTGCATCAGGCACGGGTACACCGGCGCGAAGCCGACGCCCGCCAGCAGCAGCGCGACGGTCACGCTGGCGATGCCGCCGCCAACGCAGTAAAGCCCGATGCCCGCCGCCGCGACCCACGTCCCGTACGCAACCAGGCGCCGGTTGCCCAGGCGCTCCGCGACAAAGCCGAGGGCGATCCTTCCGCCCGTGATCGCACCGTAGAAAACCGCCGTGCAGAACGCCGCCTGCGCCGGCGTGAACCCGCGGGCCACGACCAGCACCGTCGCGGCCCACAACCCGGTCGTCAACTCGACCGCCACATACAGCCCGAAGATCACCGTCGAGAGCCAGCCCGCGGCGGAATTGGCCGGCAAATCCGGCGTGCGCCCGGAATCGGGCGCCGACACCGCGGACGCCGCGCGTTCCGGCACGCCGGCCCAGAGGCCGAGCGTCAGGACGAAGACAATGGCCAGCGCGAATTGAACCGTGCCGATCAGGAGAAAGCCGGCGCGCCAGCCGTGTCCCGCGCGGCTGGCCCAGCCCATGATGATCGGCCCGGCGGAGGCGCCGATGCCCCAGCACGCATGCAGCCAGTTCATGTGCCGCCCGCTGTAGTGGCGGGCCACGTAGCCGTTCAACGCCGCGTCGACCGCCCCGGCGCCGAAGCCAAGGGGCGCGGCGGCCGCATAGAACCAGAGCGCCCCGCGGGCGTTGGCCAGCATCATGACTCCCGATGCGGTCGCGATGCAGCTCGCGAGCACGACCGGCCCGGTGCGAACGCGGGCCAGCACCCAGCCGCTGGAGAAACCGGAAATGGCCGTGAACAGCGTGCCCACCGTCATGAAGGTGCCGGCGAGGCCGACCGGCAGCCCCAGCTCCGGGTACATCAGCGGCCAGGCGACGCCAAAGCTGCCATCCGGCAGGCCGAGGCTGAGAAACGCCAGGTAGATGATGACCAGCAGGAGAAGCGCGCGACCGGGAAGTTTCACAGCGGAGCGCACAGCCAGACACCGCGGCCCGCGCATGACAAGCCCGGGCGCAGGTCCCGCCGCCCGCGAATAAATCCTCGCGCCGCCGCCGGCCCTGTGGATTCTTGCCGGGTCATGCCCCCGGTATCCCGCGCCCTCCCTCGCCTGTTTGCCTTCGCCGCGGCCGCAGCCGCCGCCCTCCCGGCCCTGGCGAGCCCGACCACCGCCGAACTGGATGCCTCGATCCGGAAAAACCGGATGGGCACGCTTATCGTGCTGGCCCCGCCGGGCACGCCGATCAAGGTCGCGCAGACGCGCCACGAATTCTGGTTCGGCGCAGCCCTCACCAGCGGGGCCTTCAACGGCCGCCTGTCGCCCGCCGACACCGAGCGCTACCGCGCGGTCTTCCTCGCGAATTTCAACGCCGCCGTGACGGAGAATGCCCTCAAGTGGCTCGACATGGAGCCGCAGCAGGGCGTCGTCAACTACGGCACGGTCGCGGCCATCCTCGACTGGACCAAGCGCAACCACCTCCCGCTGCGCGGGCACAATGTGTTCTGGGGCGTGCCCAAATGGGTGCAGCCCTGGGTCCAGAGCCTGGACAACGACTCCCTCCACCGCACGCTCGAGGCCCGCGCCCGCGACATCGGCTCGCGGTATCGCGGGATGTTCGCCGAGTACGACCTCAACAATGAGATGATCCACGGCAACTACTATGCGGATCGCCTCGGGCCCGGCATCACCCTCGAGATGGCCCGCTGGCTCCGCGAGGAGGATCCGGATGCCCGGCTCTTCGTGAACGACTACGACATCCTCACGGGCAAGCGCCTGGATGATTACGTGGCGCATATTCGCTCCCTGCTCGCGATGGGCGTGCCCCTCGCCGGCATCGGTGTCCAGGGGCACCTGCACGCCGACACATTCGATCGCGAGGAACTGCAGCACGCGCTCGACGTGCTCGCCCAATTCCACCTTCCGATCCGGATCACCGAGTTCAACCTCCCCGGGCAACGCTCCGTCTACTATGAGCACCGCGAGTTGACGCTGACCGAAGCCCAGGAAGAGGCCCGGGCGCGCGACCTCGCCGACTACTACCGCATCTGCTTCGCGCATCCGGCCGTGGCCGGCATCCTCATGTGGGGTTTCTGGGAAGGAGCGGACTGGATCCCGGCGTCGGCCTTGTACCGGCGCGACTGGAGCCCAACGCCTTCCGCCCTCGCCTACCGCGACCTCGTGTTCCGCCAGTGGTGGACGAACTGGGAAGGCCAGGCTGGTAGCGACGGGCGTTGCGTGGTGCCGGCGTTCTTCGGCCAGTATGAAGTCACCATTGGGGGAAGGACCACGACCACGTCCCTGCGCCAGCAGGACGGGACGACGACTGTTTCGCTGCCGTAGGGGCCGTCGTCCGTCTTTAGCCGGGAGGGCGGCGACTCCGTTCGCCGCCGCGCGACGCGCAAGGGACTTCGCGCCCGACCCGTTACCCCGACAAATGCCAGAACCGCTCGTCGAGCCCGCGCAACCGCCGCGCCAGGTCGCGCGCGATGTTGAGCATGGCGATGCCGTACTGTTCCGGACGGTGCTGATAGAGACGGTGGAAATCCGTGCCCTTGAGCGTGCATGCCGTGACGTCGTCGATGGCCAGGATGGTGGCCGACCGGGCGACGCTCTCGACCAGGCTCATTTCGCCAAAGAAAGTGCCCGGGCCCAGTTCCGCGAGGTGCACAGGTTTGGTGGTGCCATGGCCCTTGATCACCGCCACCCGGCCGGAGTTGATGAAAAACATCCGGTTGCCGGGTTCGCCCTCGCCGATGATCACCGTGCCCGCGGCAAAATGCTCCTCCCTCGCGAGGGCCGAAAGAAACTGCAGGGCCTCGTCGTCGAGGCCCGCCAACACGGACATGTGTTGGAGGAAGTTTTCCAGCGTGGTGCTCACGGGCGGCGGCCTTGCGGCCGGCCGAACCCTAGGGCGACCCGCCGCGCCGGGGCAAACCTGAAGACAGCGCGAAGACGGGAAGCGGGGTGCTCCCACCCCGCGATACGCAGGCGCGAATGGCAACCCGCGGGACGAGGGCGTCCCGCCCTCATCGCGCCACCCGCTACCGTTTCAACGCGGCGCAGAAACGCGCCAGCCGCTCGAGGCCCTTGGCGATGATCGCGTCCGAGGTCGCATAGCTCAGGCGAAGGTAGCCCTCGGCGCCGAAGGCCGAGCCCGGGACCGCGGCCACCTTTTCCTGTTCCAGCAGGCGCGCGCAGAAATCGGCGTCCTTCAGGCCGAAGCTGGCGATGTTCGGGAAAAGATAGAAGGCCCCACCCGCGAGCAGGCACTTGATGCCCGGGATCTTGTTCAGCTCCGCGTGCAGGTGTTTCCGGCGGCGATCGAACGCCGCCTTCATCTCGGCCACGGACGCATCGGCCTTCGCCTTGTCGGTCAGCGCCGCCAGGGCGCCGTATTGCGCGAAGGTCGTCGCGTTGGAGGCCATCTGGCTCTGGAGCTCGGCGACCGCCTTGGCGATGGGCGCCGGCGCGACGAGCGTGCCGAGGCGCCAGCCCGTCATCGAAAAGGTCTTGGAGAAGCCGGCCACGGTGATCGTGCGCTGCTCGACCTCGGGCCCGAGCATGGCGAAGTTCACCGGCTTCAGCCCGTCGTAGATGAGGTGCTCGTACATCTCGTCCGAGAGCACATAGAGGTTGTGGCGCACGCACACTTCGGCCAGCGCGGCGAGTTCGGCGCGCGAGTAGACGGCGCCGGTCGGGTTCGACGGGCTGCAGAGGATCAGGAGCTTCGACTTCGGCGTGATGGCGCCGGCCAGCTTTTCCGGCGTCAGTTTGAAGCCGGCGCGGTCGTCGCAGAGGATGATCTTCGGCGCGGCGCCCGACAGCTTCGCCATCTCGGGATAGCTGACCCAATACGGCGCCGGGATCAGCACCTCGTCGCCCGGGTTGCAGGTCGCCAGCACCGCGAGGTAGCACGAGAACTTGCCGCCCGGCGAAACCACCACCTGCGACGGCGCCACCTTGTAGCCGTATTCGCTCGCATAGCGGGCGGCCACGGCGGCGCGCAGCGGCTCGATGCCGGGCGTCGGCGCGTACTTGGTCTTGCCGGCCTTGAGCGCCGCGATCGCGGCCTCCTTGATGAACTCCGGCGTGTCGAAATCCGGCTCGCCCGCGGCGAAGCTCGCCACGTCCTCGCCCGCCGCCAGCATGGCCTTGGCTTTCGCGTCAATGGCCAGGGTCGGTGACGGCGCGATGTTCTGGGCCCAGACAGACAGCGGGTGTGGCGAACTCATGAGTAGCGGGAAATAAGGGGGGCGCAGAATCCAAACGCAAGCCCGCGGCCGGCGCAGGCGTGTCCTAACCGGATAGGCGCAGTTTCAACGCGCTCAACGCCGCCGTGCGCCGCGCCGTTTGCGCTGCGGGGCGGGCGTCGCCTCCAGCTCGGGCAGGTACGCCTCGACCGCCGCGCGAACCAGCTGCACTTCGCTCGTGTGCTTGGCCCGGGCGGTCTTGCGCAGCATGCGCCGCGTCTCCGGCGGCAGCCGCACCGAGATCTGCACCTGCGGCGCGCGCACCACCACCACGTTGGAGAAATCGAAGCGAGCCAGCGCGGTGCGGATGATCTCGCTGACGGACCTGGCCTTCCGGTCGCGCACCGGCTCGTTCAGCCGGTCGACAAACTCGACCTCGAGCATGAGCGGAAACGGCCGGGGATATCTGGCGCGCATGGGCGTTTCACAGGCGCTGCTGCAACGACGGCGGGGGCTCGGGCTGCGGCTGCGCCAGGCCCGCGGGCGTGAAGGTCGCCGCGGGCAGCTCGAGGCTGAGGGCCGCCGCCGTGACTTCGAAGCGGGTCTTGTCGCGCGTCCGCGCATCGCGGAGGTCGATCGACTTCACGAGCCACTGCTCGCCGGCTTTCTTCAGGTCGAGGATCGTGATCGTCCGCTCCGTTTCGCCCTTGGCGCCGAGCAGTTCCGCCTGCAGCAACGCCTCGAATTGGGTGTCGAGCAGGACGCGCACGCCGGTCAGGCCGGGCCGCGCCGCCGCGACCGCGGGCGGCGGGTAGAACACAAAACTGTGCGCCGGCCGGCCGCGCACGTTGGCCACGCCCTCATAGATTTCGTCGGCCCAGTAGAGGAACGGCATCTGCAGGTCGAACAACGTGAGCTCCGTCCCGGCCATCGGGGCGAAGAGCCCCGCCTCGTCCACGCGCACGCCGGCGTTGGCCGCGGCGTCCCATCGGTAGGCGGCCGCCTGCGGTCCGCCTTGGATCAGCCAGCGCTGCTCGGCGGCGTTCGCGTCCGCCGGCGCCAGGGTCAGGCGGGTGACGGGCCCGTCCGCGGCGCGCGAGCCCAGCAATTCCCCGTGGACCGTGCGTTCGGGCGCCTTGCGCGGCATCACGCGCAGCTCGAACCTCAGCCAGTACGTGCCCGCGATCCCGGCGGCGCGAAAATCCTGCAGGACCCTGGCGCCCTCCGCCTGGTCGGCCTTGTCCCCGGACAGGAAGTGCGGCGGAGGGCGATACCGGCTTTCCTGGGCCGTCGCCAGCACCGGGGCCAGCGCGGCCAAAACAATCAGCCAGGCCCGGCGCGCAGCCGGACGGGCGCGGTCAGGGCTTCTTGGGTTCAACCGGCGTGGCGGGCGAAGAAGCGGGAGCCGTGGCCGGGACGCTGACCGCCGGCAGCTGGGCGTCCTCCCCTTCGTGATGTTTCGACTGGTAGATGTGCGCCAGGTACAGGATGAAGCTGACGACGAAGAACACGATCGCCGCCTTGATGGTCGCACCGGTCAGGACGTTCGAGGTCTCGGCGCCGAAGGTCGATTCCATGCTGCCGCCGCCCAGGGCCGAGCCCATGCCGCCGTCGGACTTGGCGCGTTGCATGAGCACCACAAGCACCATGAAGAGCGACGTGAGGAGCAGGACGAAAGTCAGGATGCCGATAACCAGGTTCATAAAGGGTGCGAAGCAACGTCCTCCGACCGGCTTTGTCAATCAAAGTTCTGGCCCGCGCGGCGCAGGTCTTCGCTCGAGATTTCCTGCGGATGATCAACCGTTTCCGCCGCTCCGCGCCGGGCGGAATTGCGTCGCGCCACGGTCAGGGCGCGATGCCGATCTTCTCGAGCACGCGGGCGAGGTCGTCGTTGCCCTGGTACTCGATGATGATCCGGCCGCGCCGGGGCGTGTGCTTGAGCGTGGTGCGGGCGCCCAGGTGCGTCGTCAGCTTCTTTTCAATGTCGCTCAAGGTCGCCGCCGTGGCCGCCGGCATCCGGCGCTTCTTGCCGGCGCCGCTCGACTTGTGCCGGAGCAATTCCTCGAGCCCGCGCACGGACAGCCCCTGCTCCAGCGTCCGGCGGGCCAGCACGAGCCGCTCGGCGGAATTCTCCACGCCCAGCAATACCTTGGCGTGGCCGACGCTGAGCATGCCCTTGCCCAGGTACCCCTGGATCTCGGCCTCGAGCGCGAGCAGCCGCAGGGAGTTGGCGACGGTCGCGCGCCCCTTGCCCACCCGCTGCGCGGCGGCGTCCTGGGTGAGGTCGAAATCGCGGATCAGGCTGGCATAGCCGTGCGCCTCGTCGATCGGGTTCAGGCCCTCGCGCTGCAGGTTCTCGATCAGCGCCAGCGACGCGGACGAGGCGTCGGAGGAAGTCATGATCCGCGCCGGGATCGTCTTGAGCTTGAGCTGTTGGAAGGCGCGCCAGCGGCGCTCGCCCGCGATCAGCTGGAACTTGTCGCCCACCGGCCGCACGACGATCGGCTGCAACAGGCCCTCCGCCCGGATGCTCTCCACGAGTTCGGTGAGCTGCTCGGCGTCCATGTCCCGCCGCGGCTGGTACGGGTTCGGCTCGATGAGGTGGACCGCCACTTCGCGGTAATCGGTCAGGCCGCCGGGCGCCGGGGCGGGCGTCGCGGGCGCGGCGGGCGCGGGCGCGGCGGCGGGTTTGAGTGCGGCGGTGCCACTGGTGATCAGGGCGCCAAGTCCGCGGCCGAGGCGGGATTTCGGGGTGGCCATGCTTATTTTCCCTGCGGAATGAACAAGGTCTGGCCCACCCGGATGCGCGTCGGGTCGGAAATCTTGTTGGCGTTGATGATGTCCTGCATGCGGGCGTTGGTCTTGTGGGCGATCACGGAAAGGGTGTCGCCGGCCTGCACGGTGTAGTTGATGCCTTCCTTCGGGAAATCGTCGGAGAAGTTCGACTGGACGGCCGGGCGCGTCGCCTGGTTCTTCGCCACGGCGTCGATCGCGGCCTGGGTCTGCCGCGCCAGCTTTTCCAGCTGCGTGCCGACCTGGGCGAGCGTCTCGCGCTTGTTGTCCGCGAGCGCGGCCTGCATCGAGCGATTGAGGTCGGCGATGGCCTTGTTGAGCTGCTCGAGGGTCACGAAGTTCTGGCCCGCCTTCGCCTGCAGGGCGGCATTGTCGCGATTGAGTTGCTCGACCGTGAGGCCGAGTTCGCCGACGCGCTGGGTGAGGAGGCGCACGTCCTCGCGCAGGCTGGTGAATTCGTAGCGCGACGGCTCGGCGGGCGCCTGCGCCCGCGCCAGCGTGGCGAGGGCGGCGGCCAGGCAACCGAGGCAGACGTGACGGCGGAACATGGCGGGAATGTTTGGGAAATCCGCGGGAAAAACAAGCCTTAGCCCGTGCGGCGCGGGAACGGCCGCGCCGACACCAGGGGCGGCATCGGCAGCGAAGCGAGCCTCGTGCCGGGGGCCACCGGGAAGCCGCGCAGGAATTCGTCCGCCCGCAGCATCCGCCCGCCCGCCCGCTGGAGCTGCAGGAAGCGCAGCTTGCGTTCACCGGTGCCGACCAGCAGCCCGCCCTCGTGCGGGCCCATGACCTCGCCGGGCGCGGCCGGTTCGTACTCCGGCAGGCTCACCATGTCGGCGAGGCCGATCTTCACCGTCTGGCTGTTGATCTCCACCGTGCAGCCGGGCCAGGGCGCAAGGCCGTTGACGCGTGCGGCGAGACCCGCGGCGGGGGCGTGGAAATCGAGCACGCCGTCCGTCTTTTCCAGCCGCCGGCAGTAGGTCGCCCGGGCTTCATCCTGGGGCGTGAACTCCTGGGTGCCGGCCGCGATGGCCGGCAGGCAGCGCCCCAGCAGCGGCACGCAGGCATGGGCCAGCTTTCGTTCCAGGTCCGCGGCCGTCTCGCGTGGCTCGATCGACACGCGCTCGGCCCCGGCGACCGGGCCGGCGTCGAGCCGCAGCACCATGCGCATCAGGGTGACGCCGGTTTCCTTTTCCCGGCAGCAGATCGCCGTCTGGATCGGCGAGGCGCCGCGATAGGCCGGCAGGAGCGAGGTGTGCAGGTTGAAGGTGCCGAGCCGCGGCGTGTCGATGACCTCCTGCCGCAGGATTTGCCCGTAGGCCATCACGAGCACCAGGTCCGGCTTCAGCGCCGCGAGCTGGTCGCGCTCGGCCGGCCCCAGTCGCTCGGGTTGCAGCACGGGAATGTCGCGATCCAGCGCCCAGGTCTTGACGACGTTCGCGGCCAGCTTTTGTCCGCGGCCGGCCGGCCGGTCGGGCTGGGTGAAGACTCCAACCACCTTGGCCGGGCGAACCGCACCGCCGGCGAGCCAGTTCAGCGCCGGCAGCGCGATACCGTCCGAGCCCATGAAGACGATTCTTAGCATGGGCTGGTCACGTCATGGCGGGCCGGTCTCCTGACCGGTCGCGGCCCGCCGGGAGCCGGGCCCTCCGAATTGAAGCGACCTGAGTCATCGCCATAGCTCTCAGTCCTCCACCAACCCGCCATCGAAACCGTCATCCGCCGTCTCCTCGACCGGCCCGCGCCGCGCGTGCTTGGCGGCCAGGCGGTCGGCGGCGGTCTGCTTCTTCTTGCCGACGAGGTCGAAGTGGATCGGGCAGCCGTCCAGCCCGAACTCCTTCACGAGGCCGGCTTCGAGGTAGCGCCGGTACGATTCCGTGAGGTTGCGCTCCTGGTTGCAGAAAACGCGAATCCGGAACGGCCGGGTGGAGGTCTGGGTGGCGTAGTAGATCTTGAAGCGCTGGCCGCCGATCGCGGGCGGCGGCGTGCGGTCGGCCAGGCGGATGATCGCGGCGTTGAGCTTGGCCGTGGGAATCTTGGTATCGAGGCGCCGGTGCAGCGCCCGCGCCGCCTTGAGCATGCGCGTGATCTCGTGGCCGGTGAGCGCGGAGACGAACATCACCGGCGCGCCCGGCGTGAAGAAGAGCCGCTCGAAGAGCGACTGCTCGTAATCCTCGCGGTAGGCGCGCTCGGTCTTGAATTTGGTCAGCTGGCGGCGGTTGAACGCCTGGTGCACGAGGTCCCATTTGTTGACCACGACGACAATCGGCTTGGCCGCCTTGATCACCTCGCCCGCGATGGCTTGGTCCTGCTGGGTGACACCGTCGAGCGCGTCGAGCACCATGAAGATGACGTCGGCCTCGTGGATCGCATTGAGCGAGCGCAACCGGGAGAAATACTCGACCGATGATCCCAGCTTGGTCGACGGGCGGATGCCGGCGGTGTCGATCAGGCGAAACAGCCACGGCTTTCCCTCGGGACTCTGGTACGTGAAGTCCAACTCCACGGCGTCGCGCGTCGTGCCCGGCTGGTCGCTCACGATCAGGCGGTCGCTCTTGAGCAGCCGGTTGCTGAGCGAGGATTTGCCGACGTTCGGGCGGCCGACAAAGCACACGCTGAGCCGCTCCCGGTCGGGTTCGGTGCGCTCCGGCTCGGGCCCGAGGCCGGCCAGGATCGCCGTGCGGAGCTCGGCCTCGCCGTTGCCGTGCTCCGCCGAGACATAGCAGGGATCGCCGAAGCCGAGCCGGTGAAAATCGGAGATGTCCGCGATCTTCTCCTCGCCCCGGTCGGCCTTGTTGGCCGCGAGCACGATCTTCTTGCCGCTCCGGCGCAGCAGTTGCGCGATGCGGTCGTCGAGGGCGGTGACGCCCTCGCGGGCGTCGATGACGAACACGATGACGGTCGCGGCGGCGATGGCGAAACCGACCTGCTCCTCGGAGGCCTTGGTGATCCGCGCCGGCGTGTCGGATCCCGTCAGGCCGAGGCCGCCGGTGTCGAGCAGCGTGTAGCCGCCGTCCTTCACCTCGGTGCTGACGACGTCGCGCGTGACCCCGGGCATGTCGTGCACAATGGAAATGCGACGCCCGGCCAGCCGGTTGAACAGCCGGCTCTTGCCAACATTGGGGCGGCCGACGATGGCCACGGTGCGCGATGCGGGTGTCATGGCGGCAGACCTTCGGGCCGGCCGGCCCGGGTGGCAAGCGAGAGTTGGCCGGGCGAATCGGCGCCTTGGGCCGACAGCGTTGGTCGGCGTCCCCTCTAATAAGGGGGTGGCGCTCGCCGCGCCGCAGCCGAGCGAAGGCGGGCCCAGCGCCGGGTGTGTCGCTTCCCCGGCTCCGCCAGCCCATCCCCGCCAGAATTGTGTTTATTTGGCCGCGTTAGTGAGTTCAGTTCGCGGTCCCGATGTTCGAAAGCCTGACCGAAAAACTGACCGGTGCCCTCCGCAACTTGCGCGGGGTGGGCCAGCTCTCCGAAGCCAACATGGCGGACGCCCTCAAGGAGGTGCGCGCCGCCCTGCTGTCCGCCGACGTCCACTTCAAGGTGGCGCGCGACTTCATCGACCGCGTGCAGCAGCAGTGCATCGGCCAGGCCGTGCTGCGCTCCGTCACGCCCGGCCAGCAGATCGTCAAGATCATCCACGACGAACTCGTGAAGCTCCTCGGGGAAGGCGCCACGGACTTGGCGACGCGACGCCCGCTCAAGGTGCTCATGGTCGGCCTCCACGGCTCGGGCAAAACCACGTCCACCGCCAAGCTGGGCAAGCTGCTCAAGAAGAAAGGCGCCCGACCCTTCGTCGTCGCGGGCGACGTGTACCGCCCGGCGGCCATCGACCAGCTCGAGATCCTCGCGAAGCAGGAGGAGTTGGGGTTCTATTGCGACCGCGCGTCCAAGGACGTCCCGGCCATCGGCCGCCGCGCCCTGGAGACGGCGCTCGCGCAGAACCACGACGTCATCCTCTTCGACACGGCCGGCCGCCTGCAGATCGACCACGAGTTGATCGAGGAGGTGAAGCACCTGAAGGCCGCGGTCGAGCCCGACGAGATCCTGCTCGTGGCCGACGGCGCGCTCGGCCAGGAGGCGGTCAATGTCGCGAAGGCCTTCCACGAGGCCCTCGCGCTCACCGGCCTCGTCCTCACCAAGCTCGACGGTGATGCGCGCGGCGGCGCGGCGCTGTCGATCAAGGCGGTCACGGGCGTCCCGATCAAGTTCATCGGCACGGGCGAGAAGACGGCGGACTTCGAGCCGTTCTACCCCGACCGGCTCGCCTCGCGCATCCTCGGCATGGGTGACGTGGTCTCGCTCGTCGAGAAGGCCCAGGAGACGATCGACCAGAAGGAGGCCGAGCGCATGGCCGAGAAGATGCGCAAGGCGGACTTCAACCTGGAGGACTTCCTTGCGCAGATGCAGCAGGTGAAAAAGATGGGCTCGATGCAGTCGATCATGGGCATGATGCCGGGCATGAGCGGCGTGGAGTTGCCCGGCGACGCCGACAAGCAGATGAAGCGCACCGAGGCCATCATCCAGTCGATGACGATCCAGGAGCGGAGGAAGCCGTCGATTCTCAACGGCAACCGCCGGATCCGCATCGCCAAGGGCGCGGGCGTCAAGGTCGTCGAGGTGAACCAGCTCCTCAAGCAGTTCGAGCAGATGCAGAAATTCATGAAGATGATGAAAGGCGGCAACCAGAAGAAGCTGATGCGCCAGATGGAAGCCATGCGCGGCCGCGGGGGCTTCCCCGGAATGTAGATGGCCACCTTCCGCCGGCTCGTCTCGGTTCTGGCGCTAGTCGCAGCGCCGCTGCTCGCCACGGCCGCGTCGTATTTTCCGCCTGCGGGAGAGTGGGCGCGGGTTGCTCCCGAGAAAGCCGGCCTGGATCCGGCGAAGCTGCAGCAGGCCGTGGCTTTCTCCGTCGCGCACGAGAGCACGCAGCCAAAGGACATGGCGCTCGATCTGAAGCAGACGTTTGGCGCGCGCGAGTCTCGTTGGAAATTGCTTGGGCCCACGCAGCCGCGCGGCGGCATGACCGGCATCGTCATCCGGCACGGGTATGTCGTCGCCGCTTGGGGCGAGCCCGACCGGGTGGATATGACCCACAGCGTGTCGAAGACCTTTCTTTCGACGTTAGTCGGTCTCGCCTTCGACCGCGGGATGATCCGCCACCTGTCCGACCCGGCGCAGGACTACGTGCCCGGCACCGACCTATTCGCGGCGGCGCACAATCGGTCCATCACGTGGGAGCACCTGTTGCGCCAGACCAGCGATTGGTCGGGCACGCTCTGGGACATCCCCGACTGGGCCGACCGGCCGATCGGCACGACCGAGGCGGAACAGGAAAACCGGCCGATGCACGCGCCCGGCTCGTTTTTCAAATACAACGATGTCCGTGTGAACCTGCTCGCCCTCGTGGCGCTGCATGTCTGGCGGCGCCCGTTACCCGAGGTTTTGCGCGATGAGATCATGAACCCCATCGGTGCGTCGGCTTCGTGGCACTGGGAGGGTTACGATAACTCCTGGGTCGAGCTCGACGGGCGCCGCATGCAGTCGGTCAGCGGCGGCGGGCACTTTGGCGGCGGGATGTTCATCAACGCCTGGGACATGGCGCGATTCGGCTATCTCTTCCTGCGCCACGGCCGGTGGGACGACCGGCAGCTCATCTCGGAAAAGTGGATCGCCCTGGCCCGAACCCCGGGACCGGCCAACGCGGAATACGGCTTCTGCAATTGGTTCCTCAACCCCGACCGCAAGGCCTGGCCGGCGGCCCCGGCCACAGCGGTCATCTTCGAGGGCAACGGCGCAAACATCATCTATCTCGATTGGGACCACGACCTGCTCGTGGTCGTGCGCTGGATCGAGGGCAAAGCGATCAACGATTTTCTCGCCGACGTACTAGGCGCGATCACCGACCAGCCGGCCACGGTTGGCCCGTGATCAAGCACGGTAAGCCGGGTTGTCGCCTTTCGTGGCGTTGTGGAGCGCCAGCACCAAGGCCTTGAGCTTGGCGGGATCCTTCACGCCGGGCGTCAGCTCGACGCCGCTGTTCACGTCGAGGAATTTCGCGCCGGTCGCCGCCACGGCCGCGGCGATGTTCCCCGGCTTGAGCCCGCCGGAGAGGATCCAGGTCTTCTGCGGGTGGCTCTCGCGCAGCCGGCGGAATCCCGCCCAATCGCCCGTCTCACCGGTGCCGCCGAATTTCTCGGGATGAAAAGTGTCGATGAGGAAGGTGTTGGCGAGCGGCAGCCAGTCGGCGTTGAAGCCTGCGCCGGGCGGCAGCTTCGGCGCCAGCCACAAGCGGGCGTGCCCGGCGAACTGCGACCAGGCCGACAACTCCGCCAATGGCGTGTCAGCCTTGAAATGGACCTGGAAGCAGTCGAATCCGAGCCGGTCAAATTCAGCCAGGTCGGCGACCGAGGGCTCGACGCACACGGCCACCTTTTTGCGCGGCGGCAGGCGCTCGACCATGGCGCGATACTGCTCGCGCAGGATCCGGCGGGGCGACGCGGCATGGAAGATGAAGCCGAGAAAATCGGCGCCCACGGCATCCGCCGCCTCGGCGTCAACCAGCGAGGTGAGCCCGCAGACCTTGAGCCGGATGCCGTTGATCATCTCGAATGACAGGAGGAAGCAGAGGGAACGGAGGCCGGAGATCCTCGGTTCTCTCCGTTAATTTCTGTGCCATCAAAACGCATTGATGGATTGGATCACCTGATCGACCTGGGCGTCCGTCAGCTCGGGAAAAATCGGCAGGCTCACGCAGGTGGCGCTGGTGCGCTCCGTCACGGGCAGGCTGCCTGCCTTGTAGCCCAGCCCGGCATAGCACGGCTGCAGGTGCATCGGCCCGGGATAGATGATCTCGGTGCCGACACCGGACTTCTCCAGGTGCACCCGCAGGTCGTCGCGTCGCGGGTGCAACAGCGTGAACTGGTGCCAGACACTTTCGCCGTACGCCGGCACGACGGGAAGCTGCGCGCCCTTCAGCTTGATGCCGGCCCGGTAACGGGCGGCGATGGCGCGGCGGCGCGCGGTCCAGGCCGGGAGGTGCTTCAGCTTGATGGCGAGCACGGCGCCCTGGAATCCGTCCATGCGAAAGTTGAAGCCCACCTCGGCGTGGGCGTAACGCTTCGGCGAACCATGCACGCGCAGCAACTGGGCCCGGTCCATGATCTCGGGTCGCCGCGAGACGAAGGCGCCGCCCTCGCCGCAGCCGCCGAGGTTCTTCGTCGGATAGAAACTGAATGTGCCGCAGTCGCCGATGATGCCCACCGGCTTGCCGCGATACGTGGCGCCGACGGCCTGCGCGCAGTCCTCCACCACAAAGAGGCGGTGCTTCGCCGCGATCGCCATGATCTCGTCCATCCGCGCCGGCTGCCCGAAAATATGCACGACCACGATGCCTTTCGTGCGCGGTGTGATCGCCCCGGCGATGGCTTCGGGGCTGATGCACCAGGTGTCCGGATCGATGTCGACGAACACCGGCTTCGCCCCGACGTAACTGATGCCCCAGCAGCTCGAGGCAAAGGTGAACGGCGTCGTGATCACCTCGTCGCCCGGGCCAAAGCCGCCGCAGATCGAGGCCACGTGGAGCGGCGAGGTGCCGCTGTTCATGCCGAGTGCGCGCGGATAGCCCAGCGCCACCGCAAAGGCTTTTTCGAACTCCTCGACATCCTTGCCCAGGCAGAAACGGGTGTGGTCGTAGGTATCCGCCAGCGCGGCGAGCACCTCGGTGCGAATCGCCTGGTGCTGGGGCTTGAGGTCGAGGAATGGAACTTTCATGAAAGCGCTTTCTTAACCACGGATTACACGGCTGCTCGTGCATAACTCAAGGGGCTTCATTGGAGGGCCGGCCTCCCGGCCGGTCGCGGCTGGGCAGGAGACCAGCCCTCCACCTAACCGAGCTTGGCCTGCAATGCCTGCACCAGCGAATCCAGGCTGGCCTCCGCAGCCTCGAAATCAACCGGCAGCCCGAGCTGCTTCATGGCCGCCGTCGTGCTCGGCCCGATGCTGCCGGCGAGCGGCCGGCACGCCTTCGGCCCGAGCTTCAGCGCCGCCGCCTGGTCGAAGAAGGACTGCGCGGCGGACGGACTCGCAAAGAAAATGGCGTCGGCGCCGTGGGCCCGGAAATCGACCGCGACCGGATCCGAACCGGTGCTGTTTTCCACCGTGCGGTAAACCGGGAGCACATCGACAATCGCCCGCGCTTCCTCGAGCTTCTGCACCAAATCCTCGCGATTGCGATTGCCGGTGATGACGAGGATCTTGGCGCTGTCCATCGACTCGCGGGCGACAAGCGCCTTCGCCAGCTCCGCGGCCGTGGCCTTCTGCGGCTGCAGGTCGACCCGCAGGTGCAGTTCGCGGATCGCGGCCGCCGTCGCCTCGCCCACGGCCCCGATCCGGATGAAGCCCAGCGCGCGGATGTCCTCATGCACCCGGATGAACTCCTCGAAGAAGTACTTCACGCCGTTGACGCTCGTGAAGAGGATCCACTCGTAGCTGCCGAACTCCTGCAGGACCTCCGCCAGGGTCTCGAGGTTCACGTCCTTCGCCACCTGGATCAGCGGCAGTTCGAGCACCGTCGCGCCAAGTCCTTCCAGCCGGTGGCGCCACCCGGCATTCTGTTCGCGCGGCCGGGTCAGCACGACGCGGCGGCCGGCGAGGGGCTGGGTGGCGGTCTCAGGCATGGAAGTTCACCTCGCGCAGGAGACGGCGCGCCGCCGCGGCGGCATCGTTGAAATCGGAGGGAACCAGCGGCACCTGCCTTATGCCGGTCTGCTCGTGGAAGAAATGCAGCGTGTCGCCCGCGATGTGCGCCGCGAACGCGAGCTGGCACGCGCCGCCGACGATCGCCTGGATGGCGCGCTCGATCACGACCGCCCGCGCGGTGGCGGCGTCCAGCACGGCGGCGAACCGGGGCGCGTCCGCGATCCGGCATTGCACGGCGATCGCCCCCTGCCCCACCGCCGGCACGCTTTCCGCGAGACCGAGCGGACGAAACGTGGTGCCCGGCCAGCTGCGGATGCCGAGGCGGTTCAGGCCGGCCTGGGCGAGGATCGTCGCGTCGGCGGCGCCGCCCGCGATCTTCTTGAGGCGCGTGTCCACGTTGCCGCGGATCTCGCTGAACGTGGCGCCGGGAAAGAGCCGCTTGATCTGCAATTGGCGGCGCGGGCTGCCGGTTGCGATGGTCCTGGGTTCGGTGACGCCTTCGCGCAGCACGAGGACGTCGCGCGTGTCCTCCCGGGGCATGAAGCCGGCCACGGCCAGCCCGGGCGGATTCTCGCCGGGCAGGTCCTTGCAGCTGTGCACCGCCACGTCGGCCTCGCCGCGCAGCAGCGCCTGCTCGAGTTCCGCGGTGAAAAGGCCCTTCCCGCCCTTCTTTGCCAGCGACCAGCTGGCCTGCTGGTCGCCGGTGGTGACGATCCGCAGCAGCTCGCACTCGGCGCCGGGGATTTTTTCCCGCAGCCGCGCCGCCACCATGCCGGTCTGCGTCAGCGCGAGCGGGCTCTTTCTCGTGGCGAGGATGATCTTCATGTTTCTGCGGATGGATTCACTGCCCCGGACAAAACCGGACCGGCGACAGAGCGCAAGGCAGCTTTGGCCCGCGCGCGGCAGCGCGGTGGTTTTTGCTCGCCGGGGTCGGACCCGCCCCAAAGATCCACGCGGAATTGACCGGCACGCCCTTCCGCGCCGCACGCGGGGCGGGCCGGGCCCCCATGCCAAATCCCACCGCCAACCTCGACCCGACGCTTAGGCTGGCGGCGCGCGTCTCACTGGGGGCGGCGACCGGCCTCACCCTGTTCTGGCTGTGGTGCTGTTGGTGCGGCTTCCCGGCGATCCCCTGGAATGATATCCGCGTCGCACCGGCCATCGCCCTGCATCAGGGCCTGTCCGCCTACTCGACCGCCACTGCCGGTCCCATCACCACGTGGACCTACGGGCCGGTGCCGATCCTGTTGATGTGGCCGGCCGGCCTGGCCGCCACCGCCGCCGGGGCGCTGCAGGCGGCGGGGGCCATTCACATCGGGATCATGGTGGGCGTCCTCGTCTGGGTGTGCTTCGCCTGGCCCGTGCAGCCGGGCGCAAATCTCGACCCGGGCCGGCGTTTCATGGCGGCGCTCCTCTGCGTCCTCCTCGTCCGCAATCCGACGTCGGGCTATGTCGTCTTCTGCGCCGATTCGCCCGGCGTGGCGCTCGGCCTGCTTTCGCTGCTCGCCCTGGCCCGCGGACACCGCTGGGCCGCGGCGGCGATGGCCGCGACGGCCGCCGCCTGCAAACAGACCATGGTGGATATCGCCCTGGCCGAGTGCCTCTGGCTGTATGTCGCCGTCGCCCCCAAGGAGGCCGCGTACCATGCGCTGCGTTGCATGGCTGCCGGCCTGTTCGTCGCGATCGCCTGCATCCCCTTGTTCGGCGCGGCCGAACTTTGGTATTCGCTTGTCGAGCTTCCGCGCCGGTTCCCCTCCGTTCCGCCGTGGCCCCGCCTCGGCGATCACCTCCCCTACCTGGCCGGGCACGTGTTGCTGCCGGGATTGGTGCTGGCCGCCGGCCGGCGCCGGATCTTCCGGCGGGAGTCGCCCTTCCTTTTGCCGGCGCTGGCGTTCTGCTGCACGCTCCCACTGGGCTTCGCCGGACTTTTCACGGTGGGAGGAAACGTCAACTCCCTGCACAGCTTCTGGCTTTGGTTTCCCCCGACGCTGCTGCTCTTCCTCGGTGCGGCGCCGGCCGCCTGGTTCGGCGTGAAGACGCGACTCGGCGTCGCGCTGCTGCTCGCCGCCCTCGCCACGGGGTGGATCCAATCGTCCGGGCTGCCGGCGCGGCCCAATCTCCGTGTGTATCGCGATGCGGCGGAACTGACGCGGCTCATGCCCGGACGGGTCTGGTTTCCCCTGCATCCCGTGGTGACGCTCTACAGCGACCGGCGGCTCTACCACGACCTCGACGGTCTCACCGTGCGAAAGATCGTCGGCGAGCCGGTGAGCGACGAGCATTTCCAGAGCTTCATGCCCCCCCGGCGCCAGGTTTGTGCCATGCTCCTGCCCGTCGGATGGGCCGTCACCGACATCCGGCTCGCGCGGTTGCCCGCCGGATCGACGACACGCGTTTTCGGCGTGTTCCAACTCGATGGTGTTTTCAACGGTACCGAGCCCAACCGGTGACTGAGTTACGATTCGCCCGGCGACGATGGCTTGCCAGCCGTAGCCACTCAGCGTGGACCGCAAATGACGCGCCCTCCGCCGCCAAGGCTATGGAGGGCAGCCTTCGCTCTCGCTACGCTCGGCGAAGGCTGGTGGACGGTGAGGGACTCGAACCCCCGACCCCCTCGGTGTAAACGAGATGCTCTAACCAACTGAGCTAACCGTCCGCGGTGAAGCGACCAAACGCCATGCGCCAACGACGGGCAAGGCGAATCCCCCCGCGGCGTCGCTCAAGCGTTGACCGTCTCGCGGGCCTGCAGCGGCAGGCCGAGCTCGATCATCTTCTCGGCGGTCTGGATCGCATTCAGCGCGGCGCCCTTCCCGAGGTTGTCGCCGCTCACCCAGAGGGCCAGGCCGTTGTCGAGGGCCGTATCCAGCCGGATCCGGCCGACACCGCACTTCTCCTTGCGGCTGTACGCGAGCGGCGTCGGGTAGCCATGCTTCGCCGGCTCGTCGATCAGCTCGGCGCCCGGGAACGCCGCGATGGCGGCCCGCGCCGCCGCGACCGACACCGGCCGCTCGAACTCGGCGTTGATCGCCACCGAGTGGGCGCGCACCACGGGGACGCGGATGCAGGTCGCCGACACCTTGAGTTCGGGCAAGCCGAGGATCTTGCGGCTCTCGGCGCGCATCTTCGATTCCTCGCCGGTGTAGCCGTCGGCGCCGAACGAATCGATGTGCGGAATGAGGTTTTGGAAGATCTGGTAGGGATAGACCTTGTGCACCAGCGGCTGCCGTGCGGCGTAGGCCTGCGTCTGGGCCTCAAGCTCGGCGACCGCGGGCGCGCCGGTGCCGGACACGGACTGGTATGTCGCGAACACCACGCGCTTCAGCCCGAAGGCCCGGTGGAGCGGATACAGCGCCATCAAGGCGACCGACGTCGAGCAGTTTGGGCTGGCGATGATGCCCTGGTGGCGGGCGATGGCGTCCGGGTTGATCTCCGGCACGACGAGCGGCACGTTCGGGTCCATCCGAAAGGCCGAGCTCTTGTCGATCACGAGGCAGCCGCGTTTGACGGCCTCGGGCGCCAGCGCGCGCGACACCGAGCCGCCGGCGGCGAAGAACGCCACGTTCAGGCCGGCGAACGCGTCGGGCGTGGCCTCCTGCACCTTGAGCTGTTTCCCACCGAAGCCGATGCTGCGGCCCGCCGAACGCGCCGAGGCCAGCGGCCTCAGCTCGGCGAGCGGAAAGGCGTGCGCCTCCAGCAGGGCAATCAGCTCTTGACCGACTGCTCCGGTGGCACCGACGATACCGACCCGATAGGACTTGTTGCTCACGGTGAATGAATCTTTGGAACGGATGAAAGAAAGGTGTGCGGCCCTGGGAATCAAGCCCACACCGCGTGTCATAGTGGTCTCGATCGCGCAGCAGCTCCTGATGTTTTTCGAAGACTGTGCTTTGCGGAGGAGCCATGTCGTCTCCACCTCGCGCCGGCCGCCGTCCAACGTCCGCGATTCGCTCGGCACGCCGCGCGGCCTGCACGCCGTCGCCGAGCGGATCGGCGCCGGCGCGCCGCCGGGCACCGTGTTCAAGGGCCGGGTCAACACCGGCCGGCATTTCCGCGAACTGGACGAGGCCGACCAGGCCAAAAGCCACATTACCACGCGCATCCTGTGGCTGCGCGGCCTCGAGCCCGGGATCAATGCCGGCGGCAACGTCGACACCCACGACCGGTATATCTATATCCACGGCACCAACCACGAGGATCGGCTCGGCACGCCGAAGAGCGCCGGCTGCGTGGAGATGAACAACGTCGAGATCTGCGAGCTGTTCGACCAGGTCCGCACCGGCGACCTGGTCTGGATCGAGGACTGAACCACCTCATCACCCCAGGTGACGGCTTCGTTCCACCGCAATCAGCCAGATACACACCCCGCCTTGGCAGGCACCCCTCTTCTTAGAGGGGACCTGGATCGGCGCCGACAGGGTCCCCTCTAACAAGAGGGGTGGCGCGACGCGCCGGGGTGTGTAAGCCGAACGCGGACCCGTGACAACGTGGGTTCCATGGGGAAAAAACTAAAGCGTCCGTTTCACGCATTCCGCCCGAACAACAGCCGCAGGCTGTTGAGGCAAACCACCAGCGTGCTGCCCTCGTGCGCCCCCACGCCGATCGCGAGCGGCACGGCGCCCCACGCGGTGGCGATGACCATGATGATCACCACGCCCAGCGAGATCGTCAGGTTCTGCCGGATGATCCCGCGGGCCCGCCGGCTCAGGCGGTGCGCCGCCAGGAAGTTCTCGATCCGGTCGTGCATGAGGATGACCTCGGCCTGCTCGAGCGCCGCGTCGCTGCCGCGCGCGCCCATGGCGACGGACACGAAGGCCGCCGCGAGGCTCGGGGCGTCGTTCACCCCGTCGCCGACCATGGCGACCTTCCGGCCCTGCTGGCGGAAGCTCTCCACGGCGTGAACCTTGTCCTCCGGCGACAAACCGGCGCGCACTTCCGCCACGCCGAGTTCGTGGGCGACCGACTCGGCGGCATGCCGGCGGTCGCCCGTCAGCATGACCGTGTGGACACCCTGGCCGTTGAGTTGCGTCAGGACCGCGCGGGACTCGGCGCGAATCTGGTCGCGCAACAGCACCCGGCCGAGCAGGTCGCGGCCGACGACCCAGACTTCCGACAACTCCGGCGCCGCCGGCGGCAGCTTCTCCGCCCACCCGGCCAGCGGCCCGGCCTCGAGCAGTTCCCGCCGGCCCAGCAACGCCTGCGCCCCGCCGAATTCACCGCGCACGCCGTGGCCGGCGATGTTCTGGAAATCGTCGACCTCGCGCACCCGCACGCCGCGGGCCTTCGCATCCCGCACGATCGCGCGGGCCAGCGGGTGCTCGGACCGCGCCTCGAGCGCATAGGCGAGTTCCATGACCTCCGCCTCGCGCCCGCTCGGAAAGCTCTCGTAGCCGACCACCGTGAGTTCGCCGGTCGTCAGCGTGCCGGTCTTGTCCATCGCCACCACGTCGATGTCGGCCAGCTTCTCGATGGCCGCCCCGCCGCGGAACAGCACGCCGTGCCGCGCACCCCAGGCGATCGCGGCCAGGATCGCCGACGGGATTGACAGCACCAGCGCACAGGGACTCGCCACGACCATCAGCGTCATCGCCCGGTAAAACGCCGAGCGCACTTCCGGCGTGTTGGTGAACGCGGGCAGGTGAAAGCCGAGCCACCAGAGCAGGAACATGGCCGTCGACCCGCCGATCACGGCGTAGGTGTAGCCGGTGCCGAATTTGTCGGTGAACCGCTCGCTGGGCGCCTTGAGCTTCTGCGCCGTCTGGATCAGCCGGATGATCTTCTGCAGCGTGCTCTCCGCCGGCAGCCGCGCGACCTCGAACTCGACCGCGCCCCACAGGTTCAATGTGCCGCTGAAGACCTGGTCGCCGGGATTCTTCTCGACGGGGTTGGCCTCGCCGGTCAGCGCGGACTCGTCGCTGGCGCTGCGTCCCTTCAGCACCAGGCCGTCCGCAGCGAAGGCCTCGCCCGGCCGGACGAGCACGCGCTGGCGGACGCGCAACTCCTCGACCGGGACGACATGCTCGTGGCCGTCCGCCTCGATCACCGTTGCGCGCTTGGGCGAGGTCTTGAGCAGTGCGCTCACCTCCCGCTGGGTGCGGTCGAGGGCGAACTCCTCCATCGCGCCGGACGCCGAAAACAGGAACAGCAGCAACACCGCCTCGCCCCAGGCGCCGATGAAGACCGCGCCGACCGCCACCGCGAGCATCAGGAAGTGGATGTCGATCTCGCGCTCCTTCAGGTTCTCCCAGGTGTCGACGGCGGCGTCCCATCCGCCCGCGACCAGGCCGACGGCAAACAACGCCCGCGCCAGCCACGGCACACCGGGCAGGAAATGCTGGGCCAGCGCGCCCGCCACGCCGGCTGCGCCGCACACGGCCGCCAGCACCGCGAGCGTCCGCCACTCCTGGTCGGCCGGCGTCGGTTCGGCCTTGATCTCGGGCCATTCCATTTCCCGCCACAGCCAGAGCTTCTCGGCCGTCACGCAGGTTTCGCGCCCGACGACGGTCGCCCCGCCCTCCTGCCGGAGCGAATAGCCGGGCGCGGCCCGGCCCGCCGGCTGCGCCGCCAGGCCCGCCTGCACCGCGGCGATGGTCGCCGCGAGCTTCTCCTCGAGGTCCGCGACGGCCACCGGGCCGAGTGACGCCACGGAAATGCGGTGGGTGCCCGGATCGATCTTCACGGCCGTGAGCGCCGGTTCGCTCTTGAGGAAGTGAACCAGCGCCTCGGTCCAGTTGGCGGAATTCTCGGCCATGCCCGCAGGGTGGCCGGAGCGCCCGCGCTCGCAAATTAATTTGCTCCGCATGGATTATCACCGCTCAGTGGGCGGTCCATGATCGGCCTGAACGAAGAGCCCTCGCCCGTCGCCGGCGGGACCAAGCCCACCCGCTTGCGCGAACTCGTGGCCGGGATCTTCGCCGAGGGTGGCGAGTTGTGCGCGGCCCTCGGGCTGGAGCACCGGCCGGAACAGGAGCAGATGGCGCGCACCGTCGCCCGCGTCCTGCTCGAGGACGTGCCGCTGCTCTTCGAGGCCGGCACGGGCGTCGGCAAATCGCTCGCCTACCTGCTGCCAGGGATCATCCACGCCGTCGACCAGGGCCGGCAACTGATCGTCTCGACCCACACGATTTCCTTGCAGGAGCAGATCGAGCAGAAGGACCTGCCGATCTGCCGGCGCGTCTTTCGCACCAAGCCGGAATTCGGCCGCTACGCCGACTTCCGCTCCACCGTGCTCGTCGGCAAATCGAACTACCTCTGCCCGACCCGCCTCGGCCACGCGCTCGCCGACCGGGCGACGCTGTTCGCCGACGCCGATTACGAGGAGCTGCAGCGGATCGCCCGCTGGGCGGAAACGACGACCACCGGCCTGCGCCATGAATTGAAGCCGCCGCCGAAGCCCGAGGTCTGGGAGGTGGTCTGCGCCGACTCCTCGGCGTGCTCGCGCAAGCACTGCGACCCGGACCGATGCCACTACCAGCGGGCGCGCGCGCGGCTGCGCACCGCCCAGGTGATCATCGTCAACCACGCCCTGCTCTTCGCGCTCATCAACGCCGGCGGCGCCCGCGCCCAGGGGGCCGCGGCGGATGCGCGGGGCGTCCTGTTTCCCGACGACTTCCTCGTGCTCGACGAGGCGCATACGGTCGCCGAGGTGGCGACCGACAACTTCGGCCTGTCGCTCAGCAGCTACGGTGTCGACCGCGCCCTCAAGTACCTCTTCAACCCGCGGACGAAGCGCGGGCTCCTGCGCAAGGCCGGCGGGGCCCAGGGCGAGCAGCTGGTGGTCGACGCACTCGACGCGGCGAAGCTCTTCTTCGATTTCCTCGCCGAGCGCCTGCTCACGCCGCGGCCGGTCGTCCGCCTGCGCGAGACCGGCGCCGCCGAGCCGCTGCTCGACGGGCCGCTGGGCGCCGTCCACCGGCTGCTCGGCAAACTGGCGGACAAGCGCGAAGACGGCCGCGAGCGCGACGAGCTGCTCGAGCAGCAGCAGCGCATCAAGGGTCTGCAGGCCGGCCTGACCGAGTGGCTGACGCTCGGGGACGAGGGCCACGTGTACTGGGCGGAGCGGAGCGGCCGGCGCCAGACGATCGTCACGTTGCGGAGCGCGCCGATCGACGTCGCCCCCGAGCTGCGGCGGCATCTGTTCGGCTGCGGCACCAGCGTCGTGTGCACCAGCGCCACGCTCGCCATGGGCGGGAGCATCGCGCCGCTGGCGGCCCGGATCGGCGCCGACGGCGCGGAGCAGGTCGCCGTGCGCTCGCCGTTCGATTTCGAGCGCCACATGCGCGTCTATGTCGCCACCGACGTCCCGCTGCCCACCGCCGACGAGGCGGCGCTGGCGCGCGACACGCTCGCCGACTACATCCGTTTCTGCACGGAGCGGGTGCGCGGCGGCTCGCTGGTGCTGTTCACCAGTTACACCGACATGCGCGCGATCGCCGCCGAGCTCGAGCCCGGCTGGCGCGAAAGCGGCCGGCCGTTCCTCCTGCAGGGCGCCGACCTGTCGCGCACCGAGCTCGCGCACCAGATGCGCCGGCTCGGCAACGCGGTGCTGTTCGGCACCGACAGCTTCTGGACCGGCGTCGACGTGCCCGGCACGGCGCTCTCGCAGGTGATCATCACCCGGCTGCCGTTCGATCCGCCGACGCACCCGATCACCGAGGCGAAGTGCGAGCGCATTCGCGACCAGGGGGGCAATCCCTTCAACGAACTCACACTGCCAGACGCCCTCATCAAGTTCCGCCAGGGCGTCGGCCGGCTCATCCGCAACAAGACCGACCGCGGGCTGGTGACCGTGCTGGATTCACGCGTGCTGGCCAAGAGTTACGGCCGGGAATTCCTCGGCTCGCTGCCGACCGAGGCCTTCGAGCGGATGGATCGGGCCACCCGGGAGCGTGTTTTTAGGCCTTTCCCTTAGCGCTGCGCCCCCTTTAGTCTTTCGCTTAGATGAAGCTGCGTTTCTTCGCCCAGTCCGACATCGGCCGCGTCCGGCCCGAGAACGAAGACAGCTTCCTGAGCAACGAGACCCAGCAGCTTTACGCCGTCGCGGACGGCATCGGCGGCCTGCCGTCGGGCGCGCAGGCGAGCCAGATGGCGGTCAGCGTGCTCGAAAAGCTCTTCCAGAAGATCCCGGCCGGCCAGAAGCCCGACTACCGGCACATCCTCGGCGAGATCAACCGCCAGGTGTTCATCCTCGGCCGCGTGCTCAGCCCGCAGTTCGGCATCGGCTGCACCCTCACCTTTGCGCACCTGACCGGGGTCAAGCTGCACATCGGCCACGTCGGCGATTCCTCCGCACTGCGCCTGCGGGCGAAGGTCCTTGAACAACTGACCAGCGACCACACGGTCGAGAACGAGATGAAGGAACGCATCGCCCGCGGCGAGGCGATGACGATGCTGCTGGAGAATCGCAACGCCCTCACCCGCTGCATCGGCCAGCCCCCGCCGCTGGAGGCCGAGGTGCTGACCCATACCGTGTTGCCGCACGACCGTTACCTGCTGGCGACCGACGGCATCACGCGGTTTCTCACCGCGAACGAGATTCGCGACATCCTCCAGGCGGTCGAGGAACCAAAGGAAGCGGCGGCAAAGTTGATCGACACGGCCAACGCCCGCGGCGGCCTCGACAATGCGACCGCCGTGGTGCTGTTCTTCGACTGAGATGCGTTCGGAGAAGTTTGCGGCGCTGGTCGCCCGGCAGCCCGACAACGAACTGTTCCGCTTCAGCCTGGCGCAGGCCCTCCTCGCGGAAGATCAGCCGACTGCGGCGGTCGAGCACCTCCAGTTCTGCGCGAAAAAGAAAGCCGACTGGATGATGGCACGCATCCTTCTCGGCAAGACCCTCCTCGCGCTCGGCCGATCGGCCGAGGCCCGGCCCTGGCTCGAGCAGGCCTTGCAGCTCGCCATCGATCAGCATCACGAGGAGCCGGAAGCCGAGTTGCGGGCGATGCTGGACGAGCTCACCCCCAAATAGGGTGTGGGAGCGAGCTTGCTCGCGATCCCGGCGCGGGCAGGGGAAAGCCCTTCCCGAGTGGCGTGACAAGCTCCGATGAAATCATCGCGAGCAAGCTCGCTCCCACGGGAGAGGACGCTCACCCCCAAAGCGGCGACGGGTATTTCCCCGCCGCGATCAGCGCAGCGAGGGCGGCGCGCGCCGCCGGTACATCCTCCTTGTAGGTGAGGCCGAACCAGGCGTCGGTGCTCTTGAGCACCGTGACCCGCGCTTCGTTCCGCCCGATGAGGGTGCTGACCGCCGCCGGCAGGTAGAATTCGGCCTTGGGATCCGCCCCGCGCGTCGCGAGGAACTCGGCGAAGAGCCGCTCGAGCTGGGGAAAGAGGCTGGGCGTGAAGCCCCAGTTGTTCATCGACACCACCTCGTCGCCGCTCAGCAGGCGGACCAGGCCATCAGCTTCGGTCTGTTTGGCGCCGTGGGGCGTCGCCTCGATCCGGGTCAATTCCGTGATGCCGCGCAACCGGCCGGCGTCATCGAACCGGCAGATCCCGCGGCTCACCGCGCCATGCTCCGAGAGCGTCTGGCGCAGCGGATAGCCGACCAGCGCGTAATCGCGCGAGCTGGCAAAATGGTTCGCCAACGCTGCGTACCCGGCGGCGCCGTAGAAATCGTCGGCGTTCAACACGGCGAAGGGCCGATCCACAACGTCCTTCGCCGCCAGCACCGCGTGGCCCGTGCCCCAGGGCTTGGTCCTGGGGCTCGCCGTCGGGGGCGAACTCGCGCGCGAGCCCGCGCCCACCATTTCCGTTTCCTGAAACACATACCTCACGTCGACGTGCGCTTCCAGGCGCCGGCCGATGGCCGCGCGAAAGTCCGACTCGATCTCCTTGCGGATCACCAGCACCAGTCGTCCGAAGCCCGCCCGGAGCGCGTCGAACGCCGAATACTCGATGATCAGCTCGCCGTGCGGCCCGACCGGCTGCACCTGCTTGACGCCGCCAAACCGGCTGCCCACGCCGGCGGCGAGAATGACGAGGTCGAACGAGGCCATGCCTGAACCTCCTGCGCGCCTTCCGGCTGCGCAAGCCGCGAATGGCCGCGCGCGACGCAAATGCAGTTGCACGCCACCCGGCCGGATACAATCTGCGCTCGTGCCGCCCTTCTCGCCGAACTCGCCCAAAAATGGCCTGGTCGGCCGGCTCGATGCGGGGATGCTGTATGTGCTCACCCAACCCCCGGCGAGCCGGTCGCTCCGGGTGGCCGTGGCCTTCGGCGGCATGCTGTTCCTGGGCTGGATCGATTATGTTACCGGCCCGAGCCTGTCGCTCCAGGTGTTTTACCTCGCGCCCATTCTCCTCGCGCTCGCCTGGCTGGGCGTGCCGGCGGCGCTGTTCGCCTCGGTGTGTTCGGTGGCCGTGCGCGTTGGCGGCGACTACGTGCTCGGCGCCGAATACACCCGTCGCCCGACGCTGCTGTGGAATTCCCTCGGCCACCTCGCCATCTACTGCGCGGTCGTGTGGGCGGTGGGCTCGTTGTTGCGGCTGCGGCGGGAGCTGGAGCAGCGGGTCGTGGCCCGCAGCGCCGAGCTGGCGGAGGAAATCCTGACGCGAGAGCAGCTCCAGCGCGAGTTGATCGAGATCAGCGAGCGCGAGCGCCGCACCATCGGCAATGACCTGCACGACGGGCTGGGCCAGCACCTGACGGCGATGGCCTACGCGGCCCAGGTCCTGACCCACCAGCTCGCCGCCGGCGACAAGAGCGCCGCCGACACCGCCCGGGAGATCGGCCGTCTCGCCGAGGAAGGCATCCTCCAGTCGCGCCAGCTGGCCCGCGGGCTGCTGCTCACCGCCATCGAGCCGCGTGATCTCCAGCGCGAATTGCAGGAGCTGGCGACGCTCGTGCAGCGGCAGACCGGCGTGCGCTGCCAGTTCCGGTCGGCGCCCGTGCCCCTGGTCCGGGACAGCTCCACGGCCTCGCATCTCTTTCGCATCGCCCAGGAGGCCGTGCGCAACGCGCTCCGCCACGCGCAGCCCCACACCCTCGACCTGAGCCTTGCCCAGGAGGACGAGGCGGTCGTGCTGACGGTCAGCGACGACGGCGCCGGGTTGCCGCCGGCCGCGCCCAAGGAACGCGGCGTCGGCCTGCGGGTGATGGCCCATCGCGCCAAGCTCATCGGCGGTGATTTCAAATTGGAATCCGATCCCGGCCACGGGACGCGGATCCAGTGCCGCGTGCCGCTCGGGCTGCCGCCGGCCGCCGTCATCTGAGATGTCCGGCCCGCGCAAGAAGATCTTCATCGTCGACGACCACACGCTGGTGCGCGAATGGCTGGCGAACCTGCTCTGCCAGCAGCCGGATTTCGAGGTTTGCGGGCAGGCGGAATCCGCCCCGGCGGCCCTGGCCGGCATCATCAGCACGGCGCCGGACGTCGCCCTCGTCGACCTGGCGCTGAAAGGCGGCAGCGGGCTCGACCTGATCAAGGACATCCGCCGCCACAACCCGGCCACCCAGGTCGTCGTGCTCTCCATGCACGAGGAGATTTACTTCGTGGAGCGCGCGTTCCGGGCCGGCGCGCGCGGCTACGTCACGAAGCGGGAATCGACCCACCTCATCGTGACGGCCATCCGGACGGTGCTGGCAGGACAGGTGTACGCGAACACCGACACGCTGGCGCAATTGACCGAGCGCATGATTGGCCATCCCGCGAGGGAATCCGGCAGCGTCGAGTCGCTCAGTGACCGTGAGATGGAGGTGTTCCGCCGGCTGGGGTCCGGTCAAGGCACCCGCAAGATTGCGACCGAGATGAATCTCAGCATGAAGACCGTCCAGGCGTACGCCGCCCGGATCAAGGAGAAGCTCGGCCTCGCCAATGTCAGTGAACTGGTCCGCGAAGCCGTGCGCTGGGTGGAAGCTGACCGGTAGACGGGACGCTGTAGGACCTCGCCTTATACGACATACGGGCGCGGCCCGCTAGATTCCGGCCGTTCGACGCGGTAGAATGCCGTCCGTAAGTAGAGTTAGCTCCCAAGCCGCGAACTGCCGCCGGGTTTGCCTGAAGTTTTGGTTATGGTCCCGGCGGCAGTTCTATTTCAGCTGGCCGACGGGACCGGCCTGCCCGCGGGCGTAGGGGATAATCCTACAGCGAAATCTGGCCTCGCCCAATGGCGCGAGCCGCTGCGACCCGCTACGATTTCAATGCCCCAAGGTGGTCCCCACCCCACTCTTGCCGCCAGCTTGGGGCGTCCCCTCGCCTGAATCGCCCATGCACATCCTTCACGCCCTGTTTTCGTCCCGTATCGCCGGGTCGGAACGTTATTGCGCCGACCTGGCCAACCGCCAGGCCGCGGCCGGCCACGATGTCAGCGTCGCCGGCTCGCCCGGCTCGCCGCTGCGCGAACTTCTTTCCCGCCGCGTCCGTTACCATCCGCTCGGGTGGTGCCTTCGCGGACCCCGCCTTCGCCGGCTGGTCCGCACGCTGCGGCCCGACATCAGCCATGGCCACCTGAGCGCCGCCTGCAAGGCGCTGGCAGCGTTGCCCCCCGGGTTCCACACCGTCGCCACCCTGCATGTCGGCTACAAGCGCCACCAGCACGGCCGACTCGGCGGCGTGATTTGCGTCAACCATGCGCAAAGCGGGCGCCTGGCCGGATACGAAGGAGTAGTCCGCGTCATTCCCAACTGGCTCCCGGCACCCACCCCGGCCGGAGCCGGGCCGGGCCTCCGCGCATCGCTGGGCATTGACCCGGGCACATTCCTGGTCGGCGCCGTGGGCCGCCTCCATCCCAGCAAAGGGATGGACGTCCTCATCGCCGCCTTCCAGGAGTGTGCGCCGACCGATGCCGCCCTGGTCATCCTGGGCGAAGGTCCGGATCGGCCCAGGCTGGAAAAGCTGAGCGCGGGCGACGAGCGCATCCACCTGCCCGGATTTCGGCCGGACGTGCAGGCCTGCCTGCCCGACCTGGACCTGTTTGTCTGTCCGTCACGCGAGGAATCCTTCGGCCTGGCGATTCTCGAGGCGATGCATGCGCGCCTGCCGGTCATCGCCACCGCCACGGACGGCCCGGCGGAGTTCCTGCGCGACCATCCCGTCGTCCTGGTGCCTCCCGGGTCCACCCGCGCGCTCGGGCCGGCGCTCACTTCCGCCCATGACCGCTTTCGGCAGGGCGGACGGGGCCGGCAAGACTATGAGCTGGGCGCCTTCGACGCGGCCGCGCGGGTCGAGAGCATCCTCGCGTTCTATCACCAGGTCGCCGCGGCCCAACGGCGGCGGCCGGTCGATCTCGTCCGCGAGGTGCCCGCGTCGACGTGAACCTGCGCCCACGCACCGACCTGTGGCGGGCCGGGGTCGTTCCCGCGCCCTTGCCGGCCGTCGTTCAACCGGCGGCCCTGGCGGCGTTCCGGGACCGGATCCAGTGGCTGCCCGATCCCGGGCCGTGGCGCTACCTGGCCGACCCGTTTGGCATCCAGCGCGACGGCGCCACCCACGTGTTCGTCGAGGCCTTTGACTACCGCACGCGCGTCGGGACGATCGAGCACCACGAACTCGGGCCGGATTTCACGTGGCGGGGCCGGCAGACGGTGCTCGCCGGGAAATCCCATTTTTCCTACCCATACCTCGTCGAGCACGCGGGCGAGGTCTACATGATCCCCGAAAGCCAGCGCCGGGCCGAGATCGCCCTTTACCGGGCGCGGCGGTTCCCCGGGGATTGGGTGCGCGAGGCGGCGCTCCTGACTGGCATCCGCGGCGCGGATGCGACGGTGCTTCCCTTCGAGGATCGCTGGTGGATGTTCTTCACCATCGCCGGGCCCGGGGCCCGCGACCAGCGGGAGCTGCATGTCGCCTATGCCAGCCGGCTGACCGGTCCCTGGCTGCTGCATCGCTACAACCCGGTCTACATCGACCGAGCCGGGGCCCGGCCCGGCGGCACGCCTTTTGTCGCGCCGGACGGCATCGTCACCCTGCCGGTGCAGGATTGCAGCGAGACCTACGGCGGTGCGATTCGCTTCCTGCGCTTCCCGGTGCTGGAGCCTGCATGCATCGTCGCCGAGAACTCACCGGTCAAACTCACCGGCGACCTGGTGTCGGCCACGCATCGTGAAGGATTGCACACGCTGTCGCGGTGCGGCCCGTTCACGCTCATCGATGTCAAGAAGGTCGTGCGCAGCTTTGGCCGTTTTCCCGTCGACTGGCGCCGCAAGCTGCACCAGATCCTGGCCCGCTGATCGGCGGCACCGCCTTGGCGAAATTGGTGCCAGGGGCGAGGATTGAACTCGCGACCAAAGGCTTATGAGTCCTCTGCTCTACCACTGAGCTACCCTGGCGAAAGGGACGCGGAACAAGTCACAGTTTTCCGCCGAATGCCACAAGATTTTTTTGGGCGCCCCGGGACGGCGACGGGTGTCGTCAAAGGTCGTCGGGCCCGAGCCAGCGAAAGGTGGTGATCACCACTCGCCGACCCAGGCCGTTGGGCGCCGGATCCGGCGTGCGCTGGACCATGGCTTCGCAAAAGGCCGTGGCTTCCACGGTGCTCGCATCCGCCAGGTTCACCGCCTCGCCGCACGCCCGGACACGAAAGGTGTCGGAACGAACCGTGAGCATCGGTCCCAAGGTCTCCACGATTTCCCGGGCCGTCGGTTTTCCGTTCGCGGGAAACAGCGTGGCGAGATACGCACGGAATCCATCGATCGAGGTGAAAGGCCCGCCCGGCGCCTTGCCGGCGTTCGTCGCGGCGAAGTTTTCCGCCAGTTGCCGGCCTTTGGCCGCAACCTCAACCGCAGGAATCGGGATCGCACCGGGCGCCTGGTTGTAGGTGTCGAGGAGACACCGCCAGAGCTGGGTCGACGCCGAGTTGATGTTGATGGTGCCGGCGACATATCCACCCGCGCCGACCGTGCGCGGTGCCAGCGCCACATAATGAAAGCAGTCTTGCAGCACGGAGGGCGTGAGCTGGCCGCTCGCTGGCGGAGTGGGAAGCAGCGACAGCTGTTCATACGACAAGACCCGCGGCAGCCTGCCGGCGTAGCTGGCGAGAGCCGCCCGGAGGCGAAGCTGGTTGGAGGGCAGGCCCGGGCTGATGACGGGCGGCAAGTTCGCCACCGCGAGGTCCGCCGCCGGGGCGTAAGCCCCGATCTTGCTGCCCTCGTCCAACACCAGCCAGGCATACCGACCGATCGCCGTGGCCGCGCCGGGATGCGCCAGCGTCTCGCTCGCCATGATCGGAATCCGCCCGGCCTTGACATGTTCCTTCTCGACGTTGGCCGACGTCGAGCTCGCGGCTCCGACCGACTCGGACGAGACGAGTTCGATCGGGTCCGGGCCGGCGTCGCCGGAATCCGCCGCTCCCGATGCCAGCCAAGTCACGAAGGAGCCGTCACGACGCCAGACGCCGCACCAGTATCGGGTCGAGCTGGCCGCGCCGGGCTGGATCCCGGCGACACCCGCCATGCCGGTGATGCGGGCATCGTCACCCGCGGCTTCCTGCAGGGCGCCGAGGGCCAGGGCGAGTCCAAGCCGGGCGTTCTGGCGGGCCGCCACCTGGTAGCCGGCGGCGGACGCGATCTGGCCATCGACCCGCACGAGCGTGCCCAGGCCGAGCACGCAGAGCACGAGCAGCGCGACCAACATGAGCGTGATCACGAGCGCAAAGCCGCGCCTCCCGGTCGGTCTCATGCGCCACCGCCCGTGATCTCGACTCGCCGGGCAAAGACCCGGGAGTTGGCCTCAACGATGCCCCACCACCACGCGGCATCATTGGAATAGGTTGCCGGCCGGGCCAGCGCGCCGGTCGGTCGCTCCATGGCGTCGAGCAGCCGGACGCCTTCGTTGGTGAGAATCCGGACCATGACGTCAGCTGCATCGGGATAGCGGTGGGCGTCGTCCTCGGTCTCGGCATCCGCGGCGACATGGCTCAGGTCGGCGTTGTCGGTCGGAAAGATCCGCCGCAAAGCACCGCTGCCATCGCGCAGGTAAAGCCACACGCCAAAGTCCACGACATTCGTCGCCAGCGGGTCGGCGCTCGTGCTGGGGTTGGCCAGCGCTGCATAAGCCGCGGCGGTCAGGTTGTTGCCGTTGGCAAACGTTTCCGCCCCGCCCAGGCTCGTTCGAAACAGGGTGTAGCGCACGGCCGCCAGGTTGCCGGCGGACACCGGTCCGGAAACCGGGCGACGGGCAAGCTGGTAGCTAATGGCGTGCGGTACGCCCGCGTCCGAGGTCGTGTCGGTGGTCGCGGCCAACAACCGCAGCCAGACACCGGAAAGCCCGAACCGGGCATCGACGATGCGCGGGGCACCGTCGCCAGGCGCCGGCACCAACCGGATGCTCGCACCGGCGTCGGGTTTCATTCGCGCCGTGCCCAGCCAGCCGTGTGACGCCAGCGCGGCCGGATGGTCGATGATGTCAGCCGCGAGCCACGTGTTGCCGAGACCATCGTGGCGACGGATCCCGGACTGCAGGTCACGCTGCAGCAGGTCCAAGGCGAGTTTTGCCTGCCTGGCCATGGCCGACGAATCCTGGGCCCGATGCCAGGTGCGCAACGCGGCCGTCGTCACCGACAGCATCAGCGCGGCCAGCAGCACCGTGATCGCCGCCGCCATCAGCAACTCCAGCAGCGTGAACCCGCGGGATTCCCGGCACGGCGTCATCGCAGGATGACCAAGGTGAAGGTGAACTGGCTGCGATCGGCCAGGGCCGTCGGCGCACCGACGCCCGGCAGCCGGAATGGCCAGGAGACCCGCACGAACAACGGCATCAGCGCGCCGGCGGGATCGTAGCGCAATGGCGCACGGTCAAACCGCCAAACCTCCGCCGCGAAGAATTGCTCCGCGGGTGCGATGGGATCGGCCGCAGGCCCGTAGGACTCCGCCTGAACGCGGACACCGTCGCGCGCGGCGACCAGCTGCAGACCATTTTGCAGGGGCGCAGACATGATCGGGATTGCCGCGGCCAGTTGGTCGAATCCGCCGGCGGCCATCCGCTCCAGTTCCAGATGGATCGCATCGGGCAATCCCTGCGCCGCCAGCGCGTCGCCCGTGCCGGCCGCCTGGCGGACCAACGCGGGGAGGAGTGCCAGCATCGTGACGATTGCGGTCGCGAATACGCCAACGGCGATCACCACCTCCACGAGCGAGAAGCCGCGCCGTCCGGTTCCCATTTCAGAACCCCTCCCGATCGTCGATGAGCACCGGCAGGCCGTAGAGGCTCAAGCTCACGCCGCGGACCGCCTCGGGATTGGTCAGCTGGACTGGCGATTCTCCCCTGGGCACCGAGCCCGCGGCGCGCACCTTGCCAGGGCCGAGCACCAGGTCGCCCATGCCAAACGACAGGGTTCCGGCGGACGTAAACTGCACGACGTCCCAGGATTCGGTCCCGCCCGCATCAATCGCCAGCGCCAGCGGCGCACCCGACAGGGCCGACGAGTCGAGCGGCCCGGTGGCATTGCTCCGCGTCCACGTCGCCGGATCGGCGATGAAGCCGGCCGGGATCCGGCTGCGATACGGCAGCAAATAGACACCTTCAGGCAGCGCGAGCTCCAGCAGCGGGTCGGTCCACGCGTTTGCATCCGGCGCCTTCTCCTGCTGGACAACCAACATCCGGCGGAATCGCACCGGGTCGCCCGGCTCGGCGTTCACAAGCACACGCACCCGGCTTCCAGTTGCCACCGCCCGGGTGCGCGCAAAGGTGAGCACGTCCGCAAGGATCCCTTGGGCCGACTCCAGCGCGGTCACCCGGCTGCCACCGACGAGGCTGCCAGCGAAAACAGCCGATAGAGCCGCCATCAGTCCGACGACGACCAGGATCTCGAGCAGAGTAAACCCGGTCGGCACCTTCCACCGTGGGAGCGAGCTTGCTCGCGATGTGATTCGGAAGAGCCCGTCGCGAGCAGGCTCCCTCCCACAAGATTGCGCCGGACCCTTCATTTCCAACTGTAGATGAAGCCGGGCCTGCCGGGCGCAGCGTCGGGTGCGGGCGCGTAGAAAATCACGCCGGCCCGGATGCCCGTTGCGGGAAAATCCGCGCTGGATGGCGTCATGCCCCCGACCGTCGGCAGCGTCGCAAAGTCGGCGCCTGGCTTGATCACGCCGTCGAGGTCGCGATCGACGAGCACGGCAATCTCCGTGTTGTCGAAGGCGTCGCGCAGCAGGTTCGGCGCGGGCGAATCGCGGCCGGTCAGATCCGCGTCCGGAAAGGAATAGAACGCGATGAGCTTGCGATTCTGCGCCTCTGGAAATTGCGGTTCGGTGCCGCTCGTGAACGCCGGCAGCGCGGAGCCGTCCCGCCGCCGAGCGGCCAGCAGGTCGTGAAACAGGTGTAGCGACGACGGCGCGGTGTTTTGTCCCGGCGGGTTGACAAGGTTCGAACTGTGCAGGACGGGATAGGCGCCGTATTCGGCGCGGAAGCTCTCGAGCGCGGCGGCCCATTGGCCGAACCGCACCTTGGTGGCCGCCCGGTTCGCCGCGACGCGCGAGGCCCGCAGTCCAGGAAAAAGCAGTGCCGCGAGGAGGCCGACAATGGCCAGGACGGTCAGCAGTTCGAGCAGCGTGAACCCGCGGCGCCCGCGGGAGCGAGCTTGCGCGCGACGAACAGTCCCGCTTTTGCGCGCGCGCTCGGTCCAATATCTGTTCCAATCGAAGACTCCGCCGTCATCAGCGCTGGGCGTAGAGGTTGTCGGCATTAACCGGCTGTCCGTTCTGCCGGGAGTCATCAAACGTCGCGTCAAGGATGCCATCATGCGGAACCGGCATGGTTGCCATGCCATCCGGTCCGGCCGAAAAGAGGATGAAGCCGGGGTTTCTCCAACCCGCCGCTGTCCCCAGAAATGCGTAATGATAGGGATTGCCCCACGGATCGAGAAAGTGGTTGGCGGCGTCATTCGCCTCCCGGACGGCCAGGCTGAACCGCGCCGTGGCCACAAAGGTGCGCTGCGGCCGCGCAAAGGCCGCCGCGCCTAGGGCCGGGCCACGCCCGCCGGTCAGCGCAGCGTACAGCTGGCGCCCCGACTCCGCCGCACCGACCGTCGCATCCGGGGCGACCGAAGGATAGCTGCCGTAAGCCTGCCGGTAGGCCTCAAGCGCGCCGGCCAATGCCGCAAGTTCGGACCGCGCCCGCGCCACCTGGCCGGCTTCGATGGCCCGGCGGCCCGAGCCGATCACGATCCCGGCGAGAATCGCGATCAACCCGAGAACAGCCAGCAGCTCGAGCAGCGTGAAAGCCGCCCGGCGCCGATCGGCCCCTGGCGGAGCCGATCGCATGCTAGCCGCCGCGTTTACTCCTCATCGGACTTGAGCGCCGCGATGACACTGAAGTCCTCGAGCGTCGTGGTGTCGCCCTTGATCTCGCCGGAGGTCGCGAGCTCCTTGAGCAGGCGCCGCATGATCTTTCCCGAGCGCGTTTTCGGCAGGCCGGCGGCGAAGCGGATGGTGTCGGGTTTGGCCAGCGAGCCGATCTCCTTGCCCACGTGGGCGCGGAGCGCCTCCTTGAGCTCGTCGCTGGCGTTCTGTCCGGCCTTGAGCGTGACGAAGACCACCAAGGCCTGGCCCTTGAGTTCGTCCGGGCGGCCGACAGCCGCGGCTTCCGCGACCGCCGGGTGCGACACCAGCGCACTCTCCACCTCGGCCGTGCCGATGCGGTGGCCGGAGACGTTGAGCACGTCGTCGATGCGGCCGACGACCCAGAAGTAGCCGTCCTTGTCCTGCCGGGCGCCATCGCCCGTGAAGTAATAGTGCGGGTGCTTCGGGAACTCGGAGAAATACGTCCGCTTGAACCGGTCGTCGTCGCCCCAGAGCGTGCGCAGCATCGAGGGCCAGGGCTTCGTCAGGACGAATTTGCCGCCGGCGTTGCGCGGCACCTCGTTGCCGTCCGAGTCCACCACCTTGGGCACGACGCCGAAAAACGGCAGCGTGGCGGAGCCGGGCTTGGTCGGGGTCACGCCGGGGATCGGCGTGACCATGATGGCGCCGGTCTCGGTCTGCCACCAGGTGTCGACGATCGGGCAGCGTTTCTTGCCGATCATCTTGTGGTACCACATCCACGCCTCGGGATTGATGGGCTCGCCGACGGTGCCGAGCAGCCGGAGCGAGTCGAGGCGGTGGCGCAGCACGTAGTTGTCGCCCCAGCGCATGAAGGCGCGGATGGCGGTGGGCGCCGTGTACAGGATCGTCAGCCCGTGGCGGTCGATCATGTGCCAGAACCGGTCGGGCTCCGGCTGGTTCGGCGCGCCCTCGTACAGGAAGATTGTCGAGCCATTGGCCATCAGGCCATAGACCACGTAACTGTGGCCGGTGACCCAGCCGATGTCGGCCGTGCAGAAATAGCGGTCGCTGTCCTTGAGGTCGAAAACGTAGTGCGAGCTCAGCTTCGCGCCTAGCAGGTAGCCGGCCGAGGTGTGCAGGACGCCCTTCGGTTTGCCGGTCGAACCCGAAGTGTAGAGGATGAACAACGGGTGCTCGGAATCGAAGGCCTTTGCCTGGTGCGAATTCGGGGCGCCTTCCCAGGCCTCGCGCCACCACACGTCGCGGCCCTCGTGCATGACGACGGGATTGCCGCAGCGCTTCACCACGAGGACCGTGTGCACGGAGGGGGCGCCCTCGAGGGCCTTGTCGACGTTGGCCTTCAGCTCCACCACCTTGCCGCGGCGCCAGCCGCCGTCGGCCGTGATGACGACACGCGCCTTGCAGTCATTGACGCGGTCCTTGATCGCCTCCGCGCTGAACCCGCCGAAGATCACGGTGTGCACCGCGCCGATCCGCGCGCAGGCCAGCATCGCGATGACGGCCTCGGGAATCATTGGCATGTAGATCGCGATGCGGTCGCCGGCCTTGATCCCCATGTTTTCCAGAATGTGCGCCATCCGGCAGACGTGGAAATACAACTGCCGGTAAGTGATGGTGCGGACATCGCCGGGCTCGCCTTCGAAGATCAGCGCCGCCTTGTTCTCGCGCGCGGTGCCGAGGTGGCGGTCGAGGCAGTTTTCCGCCACGTTTAACTTGCCGCCCAGGAACCACTTGGCGTGCGGCGGCTTCCAATCGAGAACCTTCTTGAACGGCTTGCGCCAAACGAGGTGTTCGTTCGCCTGGCGGGCCCAAAACTTGTCTGGAGCGTTGACAGACTCGGCGTACAGCTTACGGTAAGTCGCGTAGCTGCCAAGATTAGCTTGGCCTTTGAACTCGGCTGAGGGTTTGAACACCCTACTCTCCCGGGACACTGAGGTAATCGTTTGGTCCGTCACAAGTTTCTCCTGTTTTGGGTTGAAGCTTAAGCGTGTCAGACATGCCTCCGACGTATTGCTCGGTCAAGCCTCGGCAGCTCACTAAACTCGTTTCGTATGGATAAAGAAAATCCGCCCGGCGCCCCGGCGTCGCCCGCTCCGTCCAGTGCTCCGGCCCAACCGGACAACAGCGTCCGCGTCGAAGGCATCCTCGACATCGACAACAGCCGCAACGGCCAGTTGCTCGATCTCGCCCGCTTCGGCAAGCGCCGCCCGACCGATCCTTTCGTGCCCCGCGAACTCATCCGCCGCTTCAAGCTCCAGCAGGGCAGCGTGATCACCGCCCTGGCGACCCCGGACGACCGTTTCCCGAACCCGAAGGTCCGGTTCATTGAGAAGGTCGACGGCATGGACATCGACGCCCGCCGCCGCGCCGTCGATTTCGCCAACCTCGTCACCATCACGCCGAACCAGCAGCTCCGCCTCGAGATGAAGGACGGCCGGATGACGAACCGCATCATCGACCTCTTCTGCCCCGTCGGCAAGGGCACCCGCGGCCTCATCGTCGCGCCGCCGCGCACGGGCAAGACGACCTTCCTGCGCGACATCGCCCTGGGTGTCCTCGAGAACAACCCCGAGTGCCACGTCATGATCCTGCTGGTCGACGAGCGCCCCGAGGAGGTCACCGACTTCAAGCGCAGCGTCCCGGCCGAAGTGTGGGCGTCCTCGAACGACGAGGCCGTGGAAAACCACATCCGCATCGCCGACCTCTGCATCGAGCGCGCCAAGCGCCTGGTGGAGGCCGGCCGCAGCGTCGTGCTGCTGCTCGACTCCCTCACCCGCCTGGCCCGCGCCCACAACACCCAGCGCAACTCGGGCCGCACCGGCTCCGGCGGCCTCGATGTCCGCGCCCTGGAAAAACCCCGCCAGCTCTTCGCCGCCGCCCGCAACACCGAGGATGGCGGCAGCCTGACCATCGTCGCCTCGATCCTGGTCGAGACCGGGAGCCGCATGGACGACGTCATCTTCCAAGAGTTCAAGGGCACCGGCAACATGGAGCTGGTCCTGGACCGCAAGGCGGCCGAGATGCGGATCTGGCCGGCCGTCAACATCCAGTCCTCCGGCACCCGCCGCGAGGAACTGCTGATCGAGCCCAAGAAACTCGAGGGCATCCATTTCTTCCGCCGGGCCCTGGTCCAGCAGAAGATCGAGGAAGCCACCGATACGATGGTCACCCGCCTGTCCAAGACGAAGACCAACGACGAGTTCCTCAAACTTATCGCCCGCTGACAATTAACGCTTGCCCCGGCCCCCTCGAGCCGGGAGAAATTTGCCCCCTTTTTCGCTCACCTGACACCTTCCTGAATGAACAGCTTCTCCGAGCAATGTCTCGATATGGCCCGGTCGATGCTCGGGCAGAATCTCGGCGCCATCAATCCCGACGGCACGATCACCCCGATAACGGGAGAGAGTCCCCGCTCCGACGAGCCCGGCCACGCGGCCTTCGCCATCGGCGAGTACTTCCGGGGCACCGGCGAGACGACCCTCAAGGGCTTTGACCTGATCGACCTCGCCGCCCGCACCATCACGGCCCAGGCCTTCACCGAACCGTCGCGCGAGAACGGCCTCGCCTACGCCTCGCTCGGCCTCCTGTCCTTCAGCCCCTCCAAGGAACGCAACCCGGTCTGGGAACGCCTCGTTGAGGAAACCCGCCAGCGCCTCGACAAGCTCCTGCTCAACCGCAGCGACTACGACAACTACTGGCAGGCCTTCAACATCGCCAAGGCGGTTTGCCGCTACAGCTTCGGGCTCTCGAAGAAGGACGAAACCTCGCGCCTCATCGAACGCCTCGCCGAGCGCATCGAGCAGACCAGCAGCTACGGCTTCTTCGACGACGTCGAACAGGGCTTCGGCGGCCATTTCAACCTCTACGGCGTGATGACCCTGGTGTTCACGCGCTCGGCCCTGCAGTTGCACGCCAACTCGGCCCTGCGCGAGCGCAAGCTCCCGACCCTGCGCACCTACGCCGAGAAATACATCAAGATGATGCCCGACCTCGTCCGCACCGACGGCCTCGGCTGGGCGTACGGGCGCTCCGCCGGAGCGTACGGGCAGATGCACTGCATCACCCTCATCCTGCAGGGCCTGCGCGACGGCTGGATCCCCGAGGACCAGAAGAACAAGTATTTCGACCTGCTGCGCCGGCTCTTCTACTTCTTCTTCCAGACCTACCTCGACCAGGAACACGGCTATCTCGACATCCGCGACGAGGAGCGCACGGCCATGCCCTCCCACACGACGCGCATGGCGAACTTTGACGCCGCCCGCTACCTCTGCCAGTGGGCCCGCCTCGCCCGCACCGTCAACATGCCCGATTCGGTCAAGGTCGATCCGTCCCGCACCAGCGGCCGGTTTGTCATCTACGACAAGAGCAACCGCAAGGAGCAGGGCCTCTTCCTTTATCGCGATGCCGACTCGGGGCTCCACGTCCAGCTGCCGCTCGTCAGCTCGGGCGCCGAGTGCACCGCGGACAACCTGCCGTTTCCGCACTGCCCCGGCGTGTTCGACTGGCCGAACAGCCTGTACCTGCCGGTGATGCTCCCCGAACTCACGTTTGGCGAAAACGTCACCCTCCCCGCCTTCTACGGCCAGAAATGCGTCACCGGCCTGGGCCTGAAAAACTCCTTCTATTTTCGCTACGAGCAGCCCGACCTGATCAACACGAAGGAGGAAATCGTGCGCGGCCTGGGCAGCGTGAAGGTCCAGTGGACTTTCGCCGGCAGCAAGATCACCGCCGATTTCGCCTACACGGTGAAGAACCAGGTCCAGCTCGACAAATTCCGCCTCGCGCTGGTCATCGGCGCGCCGCACTCGCGCTACCGCGTCGGGTCGTCCCCGGTGCTCGGGCCGCAGGGCCATCGCTGCTCGGTGCTCAAGGACGATTTCCAGGCGAACTGGGCCGAGACGGAAGTGGTCAGCGCCGATCCGGCCTACCGCACCAACTACGGCAAGCTGCACTACGTGCAGATGTTCGTGCGCGACCACCCGCTCATCATGCGCCCGGGCCAGGTCTACCGCCTTTCCGTCAGCTTCGAGCCGGACCTGACCCTCTCCGAGACCTGATTGTCGGCTGGAGCGCGCTGACCCAGCGCGTCACGGCAAACGGTTGGAGGGCCGGCCTCCCGACCGGCCGGTTGAAGGGAACACCGTCGGCCAGGCGACCGAACCTCCACCGCCTTGGGATCAAGTCGCGTCACCATTCGATCACACCTAGGCGGCGCCCGCCGCGCCGCTCGATTGCGTCGGGAATGTTAAATCTGCCCGCCAACTGCTGCGATCCACCTTTTCGTTCCACGGCATTAAACCGCTGCCGCCTGCCGACTTGTATCACCTCGCCTCGCCCGGCTGCGCTCGCGACCATTCGATTGGTATTCAGATCCTAATTGCACTAAAAGTAGCTGTCCCATTTCTCGTCCGTTTCCGGCTCCCATGGCTCCTCCCCAACGATTCAAGCAGCGCGCCGCGCGCATCACGGCCAAGACCGGCCGCTCCATCGCCGCCCCGGCGGGCGGTGGCGGCAAGCCGGCGTACGCCAACCGGGAGCTGAGCTGGCTCGCGTTCAACCGCCGCGTGCTGGAGCAGGCGGAAAGCGAAGCCAACCCGCTGCTCGAACGGGCGAAGTTCCTCGCGATCGTCAGCTCGAACCTCGACGAGTTCTTCGAGATCCGGATCGCCGGCTTGCTACAGCAAAAGGACTCCACCCGCGGCGAGCCCAGCATCGACGGCCTGTCCCCGCGCGAGCAACTCAAGCGCGCCTTCACGGAGATCCGCAACCTCGTCAAGGCCCAGTACGCGTGCTGGACCGAGCGCCTGGTGCCCGCGCTGGCCAAGGAGAAGATCACCTTCAAGACCGCGGGCCAGCTGACCGCCGCGGAAAGAAGCTGGGTGCAGGATTACTTCACCAAGCAGGTACACCCCGTCCTCACGCCCCTGGCGATCGACCAGGCGCACCCGTTCCCGGAGATCGGCAACAAGACCCTCAACGTCATCGTCTCGCTCCAGAATCCCGACGCGCCGGACCAGGACAGCCACACGGCGATCCTGCCCGTGCCGCGCATCCTGCCGCGCCTGGTCGAGCTGAAGCCGGAACGCACCGCTGGCCAGAGCTTCATCTTCCTGAGCGAGATCATCAAGCTCTGCGGCGCCGACCTCTTTCCCGGCTACAAGCTGACCAGCGCCCACGCCTTCCGCGTCACGCGCAACAGCGACCTCTACATCGACGACGAGGAGGCGGAGAACCTCCTCAAGAAGATCGAGGAGGAGCTGCGCAACCTGCGCCGCGGGGCCGCGGTCCGCCTCGAGATCGAGTCCGACGTGCCCGAGCCGGTGTTCGCCCTGCTCTGCGACCAGCTGCACCTCGAGGCCGAGAACGTCTTCAAGCTCGACGGCCCGCTCAACCTCGTCCGCATGATGAGCCTCCCGGACCTCGTCGACCGGCCCGACTTGAAGTTCGCGCCCTTCACCCCCGTGCAGCTCCCGACGGGCAGCGTGGCCGGCAACATTTTCGGCGCCATGCTGGAGCGCGACATCCTCCTGCACCACCCCTACGATTCGTTCCAGCCGGTGGTGGATTTTGTGCAGCAGGCGGCGCGCGACCCGAGCGTGCTGGCGATCAAGCAGACGCTGTATCGCACGAGCGGCGATTCACCGATCATCGGCGCCCTGATCGAGGCCTCGCGCAACGGCAAGCAGGTCACCGCCCTCGTCGAACTGAAGGCGCGCTTCGACGAGGCCAACAACATCAAGTGGGCCCGCGAACTCGAGGAGGCGGGCGTCCACGTCGTCTTCGGCCTGGTCGGCCACAAGACCCACTGCAAGTGCAGCATGGTCGTCCGCCAGGAGGCCGAGGGCCTGCGCCGCTACGCGCACCTCGGCACCGGCAACTACAACCCGCGGACGGCGCGCAGCTACACCGACCTGAGCTTCTTCACCTGCAACCCGGAGATCACCGGCGAGGTGGCGCTGCTGTTCAATGCCCTCACCGGCTTTTCGCGCTCCCCCGAATTCAAGCACCTGCTCGTCGCGCCGTTCAATCTGCACGCGCGCATCCAGGAACTGATCGCCAACGAGGCGGCCAACGCGCTCGCGGGCAAGCCGGCGCGCATCCTGGCCAAGATGAACAAGCTGGTCGACAAGGTCACGATCGACAACCTCTACGCCGCCTCCCAGGCCGGCGTGCAGGTCGACCTCATCGTGCGCTCCACCTGCTGCCTGCTGCCCGGCGTGAAGGGCCTGAGCGAAAGGATCCGCGTCCGGAACATCGTCGGCCGGTTCCTCGAGCACTCGCGCTCGTACTACTTCGAAAATGCCGGCAGCCCGCTGCTCTATTGCGGGAGCTCGGACTGGATGACGCGCAATTTCTTCCGGCGCGTCGAGGCGCTGTTCCCCATCTACCAGGCGGACCTGCGCGAGCGGATCATCGGCGACATGCTGCCCGCCGAGTTTCGCGACAACGAGGACGCCCGCGAGCTCCAGCCCGACGGAACCTACCGTGCGCCCGTCCGCAAGGAGGGCGAAAAACCGTTCTCGGCCCAGCGCTACTTCATGGAATCGGCACTCAAGCGCGCGACCGTCCCGATCGAGGTCGTGGCCTGATCGGACTGCACGAGGTTGAAGGACCCACCTGCACGCCGTGCGGGTTTGCAGCTTGTGGAGGCGGGGTGCCCTCACCCCGCGAGGCGCAAGCGCGAATGGCAACCCGCGGGACGAGGGCGTCCCGCCTCCAACCGACGGTTTTCCGCCCGAACGGAGTGCGCGCTCCACCTCCAGACACTACTTCCGCCGGCTGGACTTTCGGGCCCCGGCTCTCGGCTCCGGTTCCGGCGGAGGCAGCACCTCCAGTTCCGCCGCCACCAGCGCCGCGTGCGCCGCGGCCGCATCCGGTGCTTCGAGCAAATCGGCCAGGACATTCGTCTTGAGCGCCAGCAGGCACAGCCGCGCCAACGTGTGCAGGTGGATGCGCTCATCCTGACAGCAAACCAGGAAAAACAGCCGGGACGCCCGGCCGTCGGGCGCGCCGAACGGGATTGGTTGGATCGTCCGGCCCAGCACGACGAACGAACCCTCGAAGCGAAACGGGCGATGCTGGCGCGCGTGCAGCAGGGCCAGTCCGCCAGGCAGCGCGGTCGAGCACAGGGCCTCGCGCGCCTCGACGCTGTCGAGCAATTCGCGCGCATCGAAGACGCGCCCGGTCCGTTCCGCCAGCTCGACCATCGCCCGCATCACCGCCGCGCGCGTCTTGGCGGTCAGGCCAAGGTCGATGTAGTCCGGCTGGAGCAGGACCGGGATCAACGCCGCCCGCGGCAGCAGGCGCTGCGTCCCCTGCATCGTGTGTCGGTGGTACCAATCGAGGCTCTGGCCCGGCAGGCGCAGCAGCCGCTGTGACGCCCACGCCTCAACCTCGTCGTGCGGGAAGAGCACCCGCCCGCCCCGGACCACGCAGGGAATCTCGCCGTCCTTGAGCAGTTGCTCCACATGGCGCCGCGCGACGTGCAGAAAGTCCGCCACTTCATCGAGGTTCATCGTCCGGTGCGGCATGGCAGGTGAAGTGTTCAGGATCGAGCCGCAGCCGCGCTTGAGCCGAAGGCGAAAGCGTGGGTACGAGCAGAAACCGCGCGGTCAGAATGCTCCAGCGCAGCTACCGTTTGGCTTGAACTGCTGTAGGACATTGGACCGCCGCCAGAGGCCGTGGCTCCAACGGGTGGTTGCTGTCAGCCGGTGACGACTCCCGCCGGGCTCGGCGCCGGGGCGGGCGGCGCCGCCGTCTTCGGCCCGCCCACCAGCACATGCAGGTGCTCCTGGATCTTCTGGAAGAACTCCACGTCGAGTTCGCCAACGGGCACTTCGTAGAGCTGGTGCGAGGGCATGTGCTCGAAAATCTGCCGGGCGCCGTCTTCCGTCAGCCCACGCGGCTTGAGCAGCTTCTTGCGCTCCAGCATCAGGGCGAGGAACTGCAGCAGCGGCGTGTTCGCCGCACTGGGCTCGGCCGCAGGGTCCGCCAGCGTGAGGAACAGGTTCTCGGCCGTGAGGCGCAGCGTCAGCGCGGGATTCTCCGTCGCCTTGCGGTTCTTGAACGCGACCACCCACCGGCAATACACGAACGCCGGGGGCATGAACCGCCCGTCCTCCGCCGCCAGCAGGTCGCGCCGCGCCACCTCGCCGGTCGCCTCGCGGACCAGGTAGCTGACGACACGGTCGTTCTCCTGAAAGTCACGCCCGCTGACAAAGCACTTCGTGGCAATCGGGTGAAGATTCAGCTCCATGGGTCTTTTCTTGTTTACCCTCGCACGTCGCGAACGCTAGCAAAATTGCCGCCGCATGAACGGACGACTCATTGCCGTGGGTGACATCCACGGCTGCCACAAGGAATTCGCCGACCTCCTCGAGAAACTGGACCTGA
>DASZXO010000102.1:0-20518 GCA_035545835.1 Lacunisphaera sp. | reverse complement strand
CATGCGCGGCGAAATTTGATGCACCACGTCGGGCACGATCATCTCGCCCATCGCCAGGATCAGCACCGGCACGGTGAGCGCGGCGGCGACATAGAACCTCGGCCGCAGGTAGCGCTCATGGGGCAGGCCCATGTAGACCGGCTCGTCCGGGGCGGGGCCGTGGACAGGATCGTGGCCGGTCGTCGAGTGGTTCATGGTCTTGGTGGGAACGCCGGGGCGGATCGGGCGGGGAGCGATATCGTCGATGCGGCCTCAGGCCGGTGTCGGCGGGCGGCGACGGAGAAGCCACGCCAGGAAGCCGGCGGCGGTGATGTCATAGGCGCCGCAGAACGCCGGCCACCACGCCGGCACGCCGGGATTGGCCACGAGGTGGTGGTGGAAAAAATCGAACACGCCGTGGCCGGCCAGCGCGCCCACCACGAGCCACAGGCTGGATTTGAATCCCAGGACCGCGACAAGGATGAAGCCGGCCATCATGACCCACTCCACGGTCATACCCGCGAGGACACCGCCCATGACGGCGAAGAGCCCGTACAGCGAGGCGATGACGATCATCACGGTCGGATAAAACGCGCGGTCGCGGTCCAGCCCGACGATCCGGGCGAAAAGCGCGACCGCCAGGGCCAGGCCCACGCCGATCAGGCAGGGTGTCATGATGATCTCCATGTTTTCAGAGCCAGCGGCGCGCGCGGGCTTGGTAGGCGGCGAACGCCGGCCCGAACTTTGCAGCCAGCGCCCGCTCCTCGGGTTGGATTTGCAGGCGGTTCATCAGCGGCACGTAGGCGGCGGACAAAGCCAGGGCGATGGCATGGCCCAGGTACATTCCCCAACCTGCCAGCATCAGCAGCAGCCCGAGATACATCGGATTGCGCGTCAGCCGGTAGACGCCCGAAACCACCAGGGCGGAAGCGGCGCCGGGTTGCAGCGGGTTCACGGTGGTCCGGGCCCGGCGGAAGGAAATCACCCCGAGGGTCGCGACGGCGAAGCCGGCGACGCCCAGGGCGGCGGCGAGGAGGTGTCCCGCCGGCAACGAGAAATTCGCGGCCGGGACCGTGCGGGCCACCGCCCACATGGCCGCGCCCATCACGGCAAAGGTGACGAGCGGCGGAATCCTGTTTTCGAGGCGGCGCATGGGAAATGACGGTTGGGATCATGCGCCCGTCTGGCGGCGCACAGCGCGGCCGTAGTCGCCCTGGGCGGAAGCGAGCAGGCTCACCAGCGCGGCGCAGATGCAGGTTTGGGCCGGCCGGCAGAAGCAGGCCTGGCAACGGCAGGAGGAGGTCGGGTTCGTGGAGGAGGATTTGTTCATGGATGTTTTGCTTTCATCACCGGAGACGGACCCGGCCGGCCGATCTTACACCCATTATTGCGGCGGGTCGGCCACGGGCGCGCAGTCGCAGTCGAGGCAGGCCCCGTCGGCGCACGCGCCGCAGAAGGCGCGGAGCTTCTCACGCAGCTCGGCCCGGGCGCGATGCAGGATGACACTCGCGTTGTTGGGCGTGAGGCCGAGTTCCCGTGCGGCGGCCTGGACCGATTCGCCCTCGAGATCGACCCGGCGGAGCAAGGTGGCATGCCGCGGCTTGAGCGTATCCACCACGCGGCCGAGGCAGGCGCAGACCTGCGGTTCCCATTCCGCGGGCGCGGCGGCGAGGTCGTCGCCCAGGCGGGAGACCAGCGTGCCGAGCGCGTCGTCGCGACGCTGGCCGGCGGCCCGGGCGCGATAGTGGTCGATCACCGCGTGCCGCAGCAGTTGATAGAACCAGCCGGTCAGCTTGGTGTCGTCCTGCAGGGTGTCGGCGCTCTTCAGGGCCTTCACCAGTCCATTCTGGAGGATGTCGTCCGCCTCCGCCTCGCTCCCGACGCGCGCGACCAGGAACGCCTTGAAGGCGCTGCGCTGCGCGTTGAGGGCGACGGCAAGTTGTTCGGCGCGACGGGTCATGGCACGAGTGTGCTCAGGCGGCGGGCTTTGTCAGCTCGCGTTCGCGCAGCCAGGCGAAGATGACCGGCGTCACGACGAGGATGTGGAGCAGGCTCGACAGCATGCCGCCCACGACCGGCGCGGCCAGCGGGCGCATGATCTCGACGCCGGTGCGGTCGAGCCAGAAGATCGGCAGCAGCGAGGCGATCGCGGTGGCGACGGTCATGACCTTCGGGCGCAGGCGCAGCCGGGCGCCGGCCTTGACGGCGGATATCAGCTGCTCGTTGGAAAGGTAGGGGCGCTTGCCCTCAAGCGCCTCCGGGCCGTTGGGGGCAACGGCCCCTACCTCGATCAGCTTCTTCGCCACGGCTTCCTCGAGGTAGATGACCATGATGACGCCGGTCTGGATGGCGGTGCCGAAGAGCGCGATGTAGCCGACCCAGACGGCCACGCTGAAGTTGTAGCCGAGGATCGCCTGCAGGATGACACCGCCGGTCAGCGCGAACGGCACCGCGAGGATGACGTGCGCGGCCTCGGCGACCGACTTGAACGTCATGACGAGCAGGAGGAAGATGATCGCGAGCACGGCCGGGAAGACATACAGGAGCGTCTGGCGCGCGCGCAGCTGGTGCTCGTACTGGCCGGAGTACTCGATCGTCATGCCGGGATCCAGTTTCACGTCGCGGGCCACGCGCTCCTTGATCTCGCCGACAAAGCTGCCGAGGTCGCGATCGCCGACGTTGGCCTGCACGAACACGCGCAGCCGGCCGTTTTCGCTCTGGATTTCGTTGGGGCCGACGACGCGCTTGATGTCGGCGACCTCGCGGAGCTGGACGACCGCGCCCGACGGCGTCGGCAGCGGGAGTTCGCCGAGCTTGTCGAGGTCGTCGCGGTCGGCTTGCTCGAGCCGCACCTGGATGGGCCAGCGCTCGCGGCCCTTGAGCGAGGTGCCGACGGTGGCGCCGCCGAGGCCGGCCTCGACGTAGCGGAACACGTCGTCGACGCGCAGGCCGAAGCGGCCCAGCTCCGGGCGGCGGACGGCGATCTCGAGGTAGGGCTTGCCCTGCACGCGCGACGGCGCGACGCCGGTGGCGCCCTGGATCCGCTCGATGACCTGCTGCACCTCGTAAGCCTTGGCCTGGAGAGCGTCGAGGTTGTTGCCGAAGATCTTCACGCCGACCTGCGCGCGGATGCCGGTGCTCGTCATGAGCACGCGGTTCTCGATCGGCTGGAGGAAACCCGGGACATAGCCCGGCACGTTCATGAGTTTGGCCGACAGCTCGGCGATGATCTTCTGCTTGGTCATGCCCGGGCGCCAGTCCTTGGTGGGCTTCAGCATGATGGTGGTCTCGATCATCTCAACCGGCGCCGGGTCGGTGGCGGAGTCGGAGCGGCCGAGCTTGCCGGCGACAGACGCGACTTCGGGTACCTGGCTCATGACCTTGTCCTGCCACGCCATGATGCGCTGCACCTCGGTCAACGACGTGGCCGGCAGCAGGACGGGCATGAAGAGCAGCGAACCCTCCTCGAGGGTTGGCATGAACTCGTTGCCGAAGCCGGAAAGAAGGCGGGAGGCGGGAGGTGGAAGACGGGAGGTAACGACCTTGGGCAAACCAAAAGCGATCAGGCAGGCCGTGAGCAGCAGCGTGGCGGCGCCGCCGAGCACGATCTTGCGGTGCGTCAGCGCCCAGTCGAGGACGGGATCGTAGATGCGCAGCAACGACTTCATGAGCCAGTTCTCACTCTCGGGCTTGAACGGTCCGCGGACGAGCAGCGTGCAGAAAACCGGCACGGCGGTGAGTGCCAGGAGCACGGCGCCGAGCAGCGCGAAGCTCTTGGTGTAGGCGAGGGGGTGGAAGAGCTTGCCCTCCTGGCCCGTGAGCAGGAACACCGGCACGAAGGCGAGGATGATGATCGCCATCGAGAAGAACATCGGCCGGCCCACCTGCGTGGCCGCCTCAAGCGTGAGGTCGAAGATTTCCCTGGGGGTGAGGCTGGGTTGTAGGGCGGGATCGCCTGATCCCGCCCTTCCGCGCTTCTGTTCCAGCGCGCGCTCGCAGTGGCGGATGACATTTTCCGTCATGACGATGCCGGCGTCGACCAGCACGCCGATGGAGATGGCGATGCCGGTGAGCGACATGATGTGCGACGGGATGCCGAACCGGTCCATCAGGATGAACGAGATCAGGATCGAGGCCGGCAGCGGCAGCGTGACAATCAGGATGCTGCGGAAATGGAAGAGGAACAGGATGTGCGCGAGCGTCACGAGGATGATCTCCTCGACCAGCGTGTGCCTCAGGGTGTCGATCGCGCGGCCGATGAGGTCGCTGCGATCGTAGAACGGCGCGATCGTGACGCCCTTGGGCAGCCCCGGCGCGAGGGCGGCGATCCGGGCCTTCACGTCGGCGATCACCCGCCAGGCATTCTCGCCGTAGCGCATGACCACGATGCCGCCGACGGCGGCGCGGCCGTTGACGTCGAGCGCGCCGCGGCGGAACGCGCCGCCGATGCGCACGGTGGCGACATCACGCAGGTACAGCGGCGTGCCATCGCGCGGCGCGAGGGCCACCACCTCGAGGTCGGCGGCGCTTTCCACCAGGCCGATCCCGCGGACGATGAACTCGGCGCCGTTTTCCTCGATCGTGGTGCCGCCGACGTTGCGGTTGCTGGCGGCGACGGCGTCCATGACCTCGCCGAGGGTGACGCCGAACTGCTTCAACTTGAGCGCCGAAACCTCGACCTGCCACTGGCGGACGAACCCGCCGACGCTGGCCACCTCGGCGACGCCCGGCACCGCGGCGAGCTGGTAGCGCACGTAGGTGTCCTGCAGCGTGCGCAGGCTGCCGAGGTCCTGCGCCCCGGAGTCGTCCTTGAGGTAGTATTGGTAGACCCAGCCGAGCCCGGTCGCGTCGGGGCCGAGGCGGGCGGTGACGCCCTCGGGCAGGAGGTTGCCGAGGGAATCGAGGCGCTCGAGCACGCGGGTGCGGGCGAAGTACGGGTCGATGCGGTCCTCAAAGATGACAGTGAGGAAGGAAAACCCGAACATCGACGAGGCGCGCACGCCCTTGACGCCGGCCAGGCCCTGCAGCGCGCCGCTGAGCGGGTAGGTGATCTGGTCCTCGACCTCCTGCGGGCTGCGGCCCGGCCAGTCGGCGTAGACGATGACCTGGTTTTCCGAGAGGTCGGGAATGGCGTCGATCGGCACACGCCGCAACGCGACGACGCCCCACGCGCACAGCGCGAGGAAGCCGCAGAGCACCAGGAAGCGGTTGTGCAGCGACCAGGTGATGAGTCGGTTGATCATGGCGAGCCTTGGGGATGATGGACGTGATCGCGGGCGGGCGCGCCGGGGTCGTCGTAGCCGCGCAGGCGATTGTAGGCGGCAACCTGGTCCGGGGTGAGGATCTTGATCGTGGCCAGGTGGGCTTGCAGGTGCACGGCGCGGAGCTCGCCCTGGAGGCGGCCGATTTCGGCTGTGAGGGCGCGCACGGCGTCGTCGGTGGCGCGGCGGCCCGTGAAGAGGCGATCGAGCTCGGTTTCCTCGGCGACCAGTTTTCCGCCCAGCGGGACGGCGGCGGTGTGCATGGCGTCGAACACGCGCGTGAGTCCCGCGGTTTGGCCGGGCGTGAGCTTCAGGTCGCCGGCAAGATCGAGCACATGGCGCGGGCCCGGGTAGCCGTTGAGCTCGGCGGGGCGCGCCAGGCCGAGCCCGTGGCCGGCCAGGTAACCGGCCACTTCGTCGGCCGAGAGCGCCTTGATGTCACGGGTTTGCTGGCCGGCGTAGGCGGAGGTTTCGGCGCGGGCGCCGAGCGGGGCGAGGAGCAGGAGGGAGAGCAGCAGTCGGATACTCATGGGTTGCGTGGATCGGGGTTTCACTTGAGTTCTTCGCCGCACTCGAGCATGGCGGAGCCGAAGAAGGGATTGCGGATGGTGGCCGTGCGGGAGACCCAGCGGCCGGTGCCGAGCACGGGCGCCATCGGGCACTGGTAAATGTGCAGGGATTCGCGGTGCTCGAGGTGGCGCTCGCGGATCACGTCGACGAGCGCGGTGCTGAGCGGCTCGAAGTCGCGCCGGGCGGTGCGCAGGTCGGGGCGGTCGGGCAGGGCGGTGGCCACGTCCGCCAGCGGCCCGTGCGCGGTCGATGGGTCGGCGGCGACATAGGCCTGCAGGGCGGACCGGAATGCCGGCAGGTGCCTTTGGTACCCGGCGAAATCGTCGGCGGCGAGCAGGCTGGCGGCGTCGGCGGCGGCGAGGGCCAGCGCCTTCAGCTCGGCATAGCCCCGGTCCGGCTCGGCGGCCACCGGCTCGGGCTTCGCCCGCGCCGGGGTCCGGTCGGGCAGTTCGCCCGTGACGGCGGCGCGGGCGAGCTGCGCCTGGCCGTCGAGGATCAGGCCGCCTTCGGTGACGACGCGATCGCCGGCCTGCAGTCCCGCGAGGATTTCGACGTCGTCGTCGCCGACCCGGCCGAGTTGGACGCGGCGGGCGAGGAAGGCTTGGGCGGCCTGCTGGAGGAAGACGATGGGTTCGGCCCCGTGCTGGAGCACGGCGCTGCGCGGCGCGAGCAGGACGTTGGGCAGGGCGAGGCGGACGCGGCCCGTGGCGGTTTCCTTGTGGTAGAGGGCGCGGTCCGCGTTGGGCAGGATGACGCGGACCTTGGCGGTGCGGGTCATCTCGTTCAGGTTGGGATCGATGAAGTCGATCGGGGCGGCGAGGATGCGGCCGCCGAGCGACGGGGCGGTGACCTCGACGGTCTGGCCGGCGCGCAGCCAGGCGAGGTCGGGCTCATAGGCGTCGAAGATGAACCACATCGAGGAAAAATCACCGATCTCGAAGAGCCGGGTGCCGGCCTCGTTGTTGTCCTTGTTGATCTCCTGGCCCTCGTAGACGTGGCGGGCGACGACCGTGCCGGACATCGGCGCGCGGATGTTGACCATGGCCGTCGGCTCGAGCGTGTGCTCGAGGATGCCGATCTCCTGCTCGGTCAGGCCGAGTTCGAGCAGGCGCTCGCGGGCGGCGGCGCGCTCGGAAGTCGTGAACGCGACCGTGCCGGCGCGGAGGCGCTCCACGTAGGTGCGCTGGGCGGTGAGCATCTCGGGGCTGTAGACGGTGGCAAGCGGCTCGCCGGCCTTGACCTCGGCGCCGACGTAGTTGACGAACAGCTTCTCGACGCGTCCCGGCACGCGGGCGGTGAGGATGCGATGGCGGGTGTCGTCGTCCTCGATCACGCCCGTGACGCGCAGCGTGCGGACGAGCGGGCCGCGGCGCACCTCGGCGGTCTGGACGCCGGTCACGCTGGCGGCGGCGGGCGTGAGCGTGACGAGGTTGGGATCGGCGGGGGCGGCGGCATCGGCGGCGGCCGCGACGAGGGCCATGCCGCAAATGGTGCATTTGTCGCCGGGCTTGTCGGACTTGATCCACGGGTGCATCGGGCACTGGTAGACGGTGGCCGCGGCGGCGGCGCGGGCGGGCGGCACCGCGGCGAGGACGAGGAGGAGAAACGGGAGAAGTGATTTCATGGGAATCCGGGAAGGAAAGGTTGGGCGGGGAAACCTGCACCGCGGCACCCGGCGGGGCACGGGCAGGGACGACGACGGCCGCGCATCGCGATGCGCGGGCACACTGCTCCCAGGCCTTAGATCAGGAAGCTGCAGTGCGCCGAGAACAGCGGCACACTCGCAGGACGCGCGACCGCCATGGCGGCAGGCGCGAAGGGGACTACGGCCCGGCGGGAGTCAAAGCGGGCGAAAAACTTCTCCTGCCGGCCGCGCGGGGCCACGACGCGGCGGGCGGCGGACGCCGGCGCCTGGGCGGGCGCCGGCAGCGTCAGCACCGGTGCGGGATTGTGCGCGGGCGGCGGCGGGCATTTGGGCATGTCGCAGCCGCCGCAACAGCAGCAGGCGGGCGCCGGCCGCGCGGGCAGGTCCGCCGGCTCCACCCGCGTGAGCAGGGTGGCGAAGACCGCGAGGACGAGCCAGACGAGGCGCTTCATGCGGAAGGGAGCGATAGTCATCCGAGCCGCGGCGGCAATGGCATATTCCGGTCCGGCCAACTTGTGCGCAATAAATGCCATCAGATGCGGATCGAGAACATGCCGGATGGGAGAGACGTGGACCGCGCCCGCCGCGAAGACCCAACCAACACACCCCGCCCTGGCGGGCACCCTCTTTCTGGAGGGGATCTTCGTTGGCGCTGAGCCGGCTCCCCTCGGGCCAGACGGGTGGCGCGAAGCGGCGGGGTGCGTGATCCCAGCCGGCGGCTTGAGCCTCACCCCTCGACCTCGCGCAGCTGGATGCTGTCCACCCGGCGGTCCTTGGCCTGGATGTCGGAGACGATGATCAACTTGTCGCCATCCTTGATGCGGCCGAGCCGGAGCAGCATGGCGGTGGCCTTCTGGATGGTGGCCTCGGGGTCGCCGAATTCGCCCAGCAGGAACGGCTCGACCGAGCGCACCATGCGGAGGTGGCGCACGGTCTCGATGCTGTCGGTCATGGCGAGGATGGGCGCGTGCGGCGGGCGGTGGGCGGCGATGCCGGCGGCATTGGTGCCGTGGCGCGTGAAGACCAGGATGAGCGAGCGCGGCAGCTCGTTGGCCAGCACGACCGCGGAGCGGAAGATCTTCATGCGCTCGCTGACAAACACGGCCGGCTCGGGGAAATCCTCGGCCAGCTCTTCCTCGACGCGGCGGGCGATGGCGTCGATCACCTTGATGCATTCGAGCGGGTACTTGCCCACGGTGGTCTCGCCGGAGAGCATGACGCAATCGGCCTGCTCGTAGACGGCGTTGGCGACGTCGGTGATCTCCGCCCGGGTCGGCATGGGCTGCTGGATCATCGACTCGAGCATGTGGGTGGCGATGATGACCGGCCGGCCGACGGCGAGGCAGGTGCGCACGGCGCGGTGCTGGATGATGGGCAGGTCCTGCAGCGGCACCTCGATGCCCAGGTCGCCGCGCGCGACCATCAGGACATCGGTGGCGCGGATGATGTCGTCGAGGTTGTCAATGGCGGACTGGTCCTCGATCTTGGCGACGATGCGGGCGCGCGAGCCGCGTTCCTTGAGGAAGACGCGGAGCAGCTCGATGTCCGAGGCCTCGCGCACGAACGACAGCGCGACGAAGTCGATGCCCTCCTCGATGCCCACGGCGGTGTCGCCCTTGTCCTTGAGGGTGAAGGACGGCAGGTTCACGTGCACGCCGGGCAGGTTGATGTGGCGGCGGGAGGTGAGGGAGCCCGGGGTGAGCACGCGGCAGCGGATGTGGGCGTCGTGCTTTTCCAGCACCTGCAGGCGGATGAGGCCGCTGTCGACGAGGACGGTGTCGCCGACCTGGATGTCGTTGACCAGGTCGCGGTAGTTGACGTCGACCGAGCGGATCTCCTCGGCGTGCTCGCGCTCCGCGCCGGGCTTGACGGTGAAGTCGAAGATCTCCCCCGCCTGGAGCTCGAGCGGGACCTCGAGGTCGCCGGTGCGGATCTCGGGGCCCTTGATGTCCATCATGATCGCGACCTCGCGCCCGGCCTGCCGCGACGCGGCGCGGATGCGGCGGATGATCATCCGGGTCCAGTCGTGCTTCGCGTGCGCCATGTTGAGGCGGACGACATCGACGCCGGCCTCGATGAGCTGGACGAGCATGGCCTCGCTTTCGGTGGCGGGCCCGAGCGTGGCGATGACCTTGGTGCGGCGCAGGTGGTGGGTCGACGGCATGGGTGGCGGCATTTTCATGCCGCAATCGCGGCGGCGGGCAAAGCCGAAAACCCGGCGGCGGCGTAAGGCGTTCTAATCCACGACAAGCGCGCGTGAAAATTTTGCGTGGCGAAACCATTTTCGTCGTGCCTACCGGTGGCGGTCACCTATGGTGCCCGCGTGTCGTTCGCCGTGAGCCCCTTCCTCCCCTGAATCATGGACCTGGCCCTCGTCTTCGTCGTCCTGCTCGTCGTCATCGGGGTTTATTTCTACAACAACCCCATGAAGCACGGCCCGTGGTTCCTGAGCCGGCGCTTCATCAACTGGTTCCCGCTGGGGATGTCGTATTCGTTCCTCTACATGGGCCGGTACAACCTGGCGGTGGCGAAGAACGCCTTCGGGTCGCTGATGTCGAATGAGAACTTCGGGCTCATCTTCGCGGCGGGCACGGTGATCTATGCCTTCTCGTTCCTCGTGAACGGCCCGCTGGTGGACAAGATTGGCGGCAAGAAGGGCATCATCATCTCGGTGCTCGGCGCGGCCGGGGCCAACGTGGCGATGGGCGTCATCACCTGGCTGGTGCTCACCGGGCGCACGAGCATCCCGCTGTTCTGGCCGTTCGTGGTGCTCTACGCGCTGAACATGTACTTCCAGAGCTACGGCGCGGTCTCGATCATCAAGGTCAAGGCGAACTGGTTCCACGTGCGCGAGCGCGGCGTCTTCGGCGCGATCTTCGGGACGCTGATATCGTTCGGCGTGTATTTCGCGTTCGACTGGGGCCAGACGATCGTCGACCTGACGAAGGTTGCGGCGTCGGTCCCGAGCGAGCTCTCGCGCTTCCTGCGCGCCTGGTTCGTGCCGGCGGGCGCGACCGTGGATGCCACGTGGGCGGTGTTCTTCGTCCCGGCCGTCATCCTCGTCGGCTGGGCGGTGCTGGACCTGTGGCTGATCAAGGAGACACCGGAGGACGCCGGTTTCCCCTATCTCGACACGCACGACGCCTCGTCCGGCCACATGCAGGAGCAATACACGACGCTCGACCTGCTGAAGAAGGTGTTTTGCAGCCCGTTGATGCTGATGCTCGGCGGCGTCGAGCTCACCGCGGGGGTCCTGCGCAACGGCATCATGCAATGGTACCTGATCTTCGCCAAGCAGGTGCCGCAACCCGGGGCCGAGTCCATCATCGGCAACTGGGGCCTCCTGCTCTGCCTCTTCGGCATCATCGGCGGCTTCGCCGGCGGGCTGGTCTCGGACAAGTTCTTCCAGTCGCGGCGCGGGCCCCCGGCCGCGATCTTCTGCACCTTCATGCTCATGATGGCCGCCGTGATGGCCATGAACCTGTTCCGGCTGCCGTTTCTCGTCGGCGTGTCGGCGCTGCTGATCGTGGCGGCGGTGACCGGCGTGCACTCGCTGATGTCGGGCACGGCGGCGGCGGACTTCGGCGGGCGCAAGGCCACCGCCACCTGCTCGGGCCTGATCGACGGCTGCGTCTACCTGGGCAGCAGCGTGCAGTCGGTCTGCGTCGGCTTCCTGACGGGCACGAGCTGGTCCGGCCACAGCTGGCAGTGGTGGCCGATCTTCCTCATGCCGTTCGCCCTGGCGGGCGGGATCATCGCGTGGCGCATCTGGAACGAGCTGCCCGCGGCGACGCGGAAGTACATCGCCGAGCACGAGGCGAAGCAGGCGCCGGCGGGGTGAGGATTGGGGGTAGCGGCGCTCCATGAGCGTCGCGATGCCGGCGGTCATGGACCGCCGCTACAGCGCAGCTCAGGCGAATTCGAACACCGGGGTGCCGCCGCCCGGCGCGACGACCGAGAAGCCGCACGCGCGCGCGGCGAGCACGGCACCGCACGCCGACTCGACCGCCGCGGGCGAATTGCAGTCGCGGCTGAGGTGCGTGAGGAAGACATGGCGCCAGCGCGCCCCGGGCAGCGACTCGAGCAATTCGCGCGCCGCCACGTTCGAGAGGTGGCCGTGCCGGCCGCTGATGCGCTGCTTGGTCGACCACGGCCGGCGCGTGTCGGCCTCGAGCATCCGGGGGCAGTGGTTCGCCTCGATCACCAGCACGTCCGCGTCGCGGATGCGCTCACGGACGTGCGCCGGGGCATGGCCGAGGTCCGTCAGCCAGGCGAGGCTGCGCCGCGGCGCGAAGAGGTCGCCCTCGCCATGGGCGATGAGGAACCCGACCGGGTCCTGCGCGTCGTGCGGCACGGAGAAGCTGGTGATCTCCAGGTCACGAAAGCGGAACGTGGCGCCGGTCTCGAACAGCGACCAGGCCACGCGGTGCTTGAGCGTGGCCTGCAGCGCGTCCGCCGTGGCCCGGTTGGCGAACACGCGGATGTGCGGGTGGCGCGCGAGGCCGGTCAACCCGGCGGCGTGGTCCCCGTGCTCGTGCGTGAGCAGGATCGCGTCGATCGCCTCGAGCTTCTCGTCATGGGCGGCGAGCAGCGCGGCGAGCCGGCGGGCCGAGAACCCGGCGTCGATCAGCACCCGGGTGTTCTCGGTGCGGAGGAGCGCCGCGTTGCCGGCGCTGCCGCTGCCGAGAATGCTGAAGCGAAAGGCCATGGGCGCGATTGAGCGCCGCGCCCCGGCGCCGGGCAATGCCAAATGCGGCAAGGATAGGGCCCGCGCTCCGCGTGGGCTGGATCGCGGTTGGGCGACTGCCTTGAATCGGATCGTAGGCCACGTGTGCCCGTCTGGAGGGTCGGTCTCCTGGCCGACCGCGGCCGGGCGGGAGGCCGGCCCTCCACCTGCAGATGGCCTGGCGCAAGCGCCGGCCCTCCACCGGGCGCGCGCGAGGCGCACCCCTGCAATACCCTCTCACGCGAAATCGCACAGCGCCGCGATGCCGGCGGCGGAGCCGTCGCGCTGCCAGCCGTCGAGCTGGGCCTGGTCCTTGAGCTGCTGGCCGCGGGCGCGGGGCACGGCCGCGAAGGCCGACGGGCATTCCGGCAGGGCGGTCATGTCGCCCCAGAGCTTCTCGAACTGGATGACCGGATAAACGTCCTCCTGGCCATGGCCCCAGCGTTTCTTGACGTCCTTGAGCGTCACATACGTCGGCACGCGCGCGGCCAGCCGGCGCACCGCGTCGGCGGTGCGCCCGGGGTTGGCGAGCTCGTCGCGGCGGAGCTCGAACAGGGCGAGCAGGCGGTCGAGGTCGATCCAGCAGGTGTTGGTGTTGTACCAGGTGAGGCCGAACTCGTCCTCCTCGCGGGGGAGCGCGAGGCCCTCGACGAGGCGCAGCCGGCCGATCACGCGGGCGAGACCGCCGCCGTGGTCCTCGATGTGCCGGGAGATGACCTCGCCGCCGAGCGTGGCGCCGGTCGAGCGGAACCAGCCGACCAGCGCGGGATCGGCGGTGGCGCCGAGGGTGTCGATGTTGTGCACCAGCAGCGTGCGGAGCTGCGGCCGGGCGGCGAGGAGCCGCGCGAGCACGCCGTTCTTGAGCAGGTTGGGAAGCTCGAACCAGTGCCCGACCGGGTGCAGGCATTGCTCGGGGAGATTGTCGGTGTAGTCCGACGCTTCGCCCGCAGTGCGCGCCCACTGGGCGAGGGCGGCGCGGACGCTGTCGCGCATCTTCTGCTTCTGCTCGTCGAGCCGCTGCTGGGCGGTTTCCTCCCAGGCGAACTGGAGGTCGCGGAGCGTGGGCACGAGGCGCAGGCCGATGGAGCGGCCGGGGGACAGCCACACCTCGCGCCCGAGGGCGGCGCCGGCGACGCCCGCCAGGGCGCGCTCGATCGGCGCGTGCGTCAGGTGGCTGGTGGTGAAGACGTGCGGGACGGCCATGCCGGCCTCCCGCCCGGTGCGGCGGGTTTTCGCCAGGTGCACCTCGATGAAGCTGCGATGCCGGCCGGCGAAGCGGGCGAACGGATGCAGGCCCTTGACCACGCCGGCGCCCTGCGTCCAGCGGCTGCCGGCGCCGGCGGCATAGGTGACGATGGCCACCTCGCCGCGGCGCAGCGCCTCCTCGCCGGCGGCGCGCCAGGCCGGGTCGGGCCGGGCGAGGTCGGCGAGGTCGCCGGGCGCCGCGTCCTCGATGCGCGTCGCCGCGGGCAGGCGATTCAACGCGAGGCCGATGCGGCCGCCCTGCAGGTCGGCGCGGATCTGCTCGTGTTGGGCCGCATCGAAGCCGTTGGCGGCAAGCAGCTGGCGGAGGCGCCCGGTCGAGTCGCCCGCGGCCTGGGTCGCCTGCGCCTGGCGGTCGAGCAGGACGGCGAGGACCGCGGCAAACTGTGCCTGCGAGCGCGCGGCGGTGGTGAACTGGCGCACGTCGGTGCGCTCGCGGGGCGAGAGCTCGGCTTCGTCGCGGCGCAGGCACGACGGCAGCTCGGCCTGGTAGTAGCCGGCCGGCAGCAGCGCGGCCCCGCCCTCGAGCAGCGCGGAGACCGTGCCGGCCTCGTTGATCGCGAAGTCGTAGACGACCGGGTCCATCGCGAACGGCAGGGCGGCCTCGAGTTCGCGCTTGGTGTCGAGCATCAGCCGCTGCAGGAACTCCTGCCCCTCGCGGCGCCGGGCCGGGGCGAAGATGAAGCCCATGCCGCCGCCGGCCATGCCGCCGAGCATCCAAAAGCCCCAGAAGTCGTCGCCGAATTGGGCGCGGGTGCCGGCGATGAGCCGCTCGGTGTAGAGGTTGGTCACCCATGGGATCATGGTCTGGAGCGGGCCGGCGAAGTTGGCCTCGAGCGCCCGGCCCAGGGCGCGCACGTCGCCCGCCGCCAGCAGGCCGAGGATTTGGTCGAGGGTCGCGACCGCCTGCCGGCGCGCCTGCCATTCGGCCTCGCTGCGCAGCAGGTATTTTTCCGTGACCATCTCGAGGATCGGGCCGACGTTCTGCGCCATGCCGCCGTGGACCAGCACGAGCGACTCCTGCAGCGCGGCGCGCGCCGCCGGCGACACGCGGTCCGGCCCGAGCAGCGTGTGGCGCGGCAGCAGGCGGCCGCGGCTGAGGCCGAACTCGGGATCATCCGGGCCGGCGGCGGTGCCCTCGATGAGCTTGATGCCCGGCCACAGGCCGCCGGAATCCTGCCAGCCGCCGCCGGAGCCGCCGAGCCATTCGCCGAGGATGGCGCGCGCGGCGACGACGCGGCGTTCGCTCTCCTGCATCGGGCCGGCCAGCGCGGCGATCTGCCCGGTGGCGCGCATGCACGTGCCGATGAGCGCGCCGAGCAGGTTGGTCGAGACGGCGAGGCGCGAGCCCTTCGGGATGCGATTGACGTTGCTGACCAGCTCGAAGCCGCGGCCGGGCCCGAAGATCCGCGCCAGCAGTTCGGCCAGCGACGTGCCGGAGCGCTCGATGCCCGGGGGCACGAGCCCGGCGGCGATCACCGCCGCCTTGAGCAGGCCGAGGTAGTCGCGCGCGAAGTCGAAGACCTCGTCCAGGTGGCGCAGCACCGCGCTGGCGCCGAGATCGACGCTGGCCAGCCGGATCACGGGCTCGTCGATCACACGGAAGTAGGCCTCGACCGGCGGCCGCGGCGCGGCGTCGCGGCCGTGCACGCCGAGGTCGACCGAGATGTTGAGCACGCGGGCGCCCTCGGGAAAATCCATCCCGAGGAAAAAGATGTCGCTCCAGCCGCAGTGCGTCAGGTCCATGCGCACGGGGGTCTGCTCGCGCAGGACCGGGTACGGCGCGTCGGCGCCGGCGCGCGCGAGGAGCTCGGGGCGCACGCGCAGGCCCTGGTCGAGCGGATGGCCGAGGCGGAACATCCAGGCGTTGCCGCGCGTCGACCGCACGGTGCGCCGCACCTGGTCGGCGAGGGTCTGGAAGCCGAGCGCGTAGTACGTCGCCGCCAGGGCGCTGGAGAGGGTCTCGTTCGGCCCGTGGTCCGCGAGTTCGCGCTGGAAGACGCCGATCGCCTCCTCGAAACGGCGTTCGAGCAGGAACCGGAACCCGGCGTAGGGCACGCGGCCGGCGCGGGGATAGTCCGGGCACGCCGGCAGATGGTAGCGGTGCAGGGCGCTGAGAAAGAACAACGCCCGCACGCGCCGGTACAGGTTGGTCTCGTTCCGGCGGTAGAGGTCGAGTTCCGCCCGCGCGGCCAGGAGCTCGGCGGTGGAGCGGCCGGCGCACCAGCGTTCGAGCGCGCAGTCGCGCACGGTCGCGTCGGGCGACGCGATGAGGTCGAGCACCCGGGCGTTCATAGCTGGCCGCTGGCCGGGTGGGCGAGGAGCTCGACGATCTGCGTGAGCACGGTGTCGCGGTCGCGGCCGGCGAGCGAGAGCGCGAGCTGGGCCAGGAGCAGGCCGTAGCGCGAGCCGATGTCGTAGCGCCGGCCGGCGACGGTGAGCGCAAGGTAGCGGCGGCGCGCCGCCATGGCGTGCAGCGAGGGTGTCAGGCCGAACGGCTGGTCGCCCGCGGCGGTGCGGGCCGCCTCGAGGTAATCGAAGAGGGCGGCGTCGACTGCGTGCAGGCCGAAGAAGCAAAGGTAGAAGCCGGCGCGCAGGCCCGGCACGATGAGCTGCTGCTCCGCGAGCGTGGGCGTGGGTTTCTCCAGGATGGATTCGATCTGGTAGAGCGGCCGGTCGCCGCCGACGAGGCGGCCGCCCACGGTGCCATAGGACGTGAGCAGGCTCTCGTGCGTGGGCTGGACGGCGGACACGGGGCAGTTCTCGGCCGCGGCGACGTCGATCAACTGCCGCGCGCAGCCGACGGTCGACTGGCTGACGTGCAGGTGGTCGCCGACCATGTGGAGGAAGGGCTCGCCCCCGCAGAACTCCCGCCCGCAGAGCACGGCCTGCCCGTAGCCGCGCGGCCCGGACTGGACGATGAAGCGCACCTGCGACCGGAACGGCCCGCAGGCCGCGGCGTAGTTGGCCTCGTCGCCGGGACAGACCACGACGCCGAACTCCTCGACCCCGGCGCCGGCGGCCTCGGCGAGCACGATCTGGAGCGCGGCCTTGGTCTCGCCGTCGCGATCGACGAGCGTTTGCAGCGGCAGGGTGCGCTGGCGCGGGTTGGCGGCGGTGATCAGGGCCTTGCGGATCTTCATCGGGGGGAACGGTTCGCGGGCGGCCCAGTGTCGGCGTGCGCCGGGCGCGGTTCAACCGGATTCCGCCGGGCGCCCGCTGTTGACGCGACAGGGAATCTGGCTTCGCTTGACCCTCCATGCCGTCCCGCGCCTCCAGTCGAAAAAAGCCCGCGCCGCGCGTGCGGGCGCTGGCCGGGACGGTGTTCATCACGCGGCAGGTGCATTTCAATTCGGCCCACCGGCTCCACAACCCGGCGAAGAGCCTGGCCTGGAACCGCCGGCAGTACGGCCCGTGCACCAACCCGCACTGGCACGGGCACAACTACGTGCTGGAGGTCACCGTGCGCGGCGAGCCGGCGGCGGACACCGGCTACATCATCGACCTCGGCGAATTGAAGCGCATCCTGCACCGCGCGGTCGTCGATCCCTGCGACCACCGCAACCTGAACGAGGACGTGCCGTTCCTCCGCGGCGTCATCCCGACGACGGAGAACCTGGTGATCGCCTTCTGGCACCGGATCGAGCCGTTGCTGCCGGCCGGCCGGCTGCACTGCGTGCGCCTGTACGAAACGCCGCGGAATTTCGCCGAGTTCTTCGGCCCGGGGGCATGACGGCCGCGCCCGGCGGCAAGACCTTGCGATGAAACAGATGTATCTCCATCGTTCGAACTGCGGCAAGGAGCCGCCGATCCAGCGGACCTACGACCGGAAATTCCGGCCGGACGCCGCCCATCGGGCCTCGATGCCGGACATGATGGAGGTGGCCCACGAGACGATCCAGGGCGCGCACGTGCCGATCCAGCAGGTCGGCATCCACAATTTCAAGCTGCCGCTCAAGTACCGCACCAAGGCGGGCAAGATCCTCACGCTCGAGACGAGCGTCACGGGCACGGTGTCACTCGAGGCCGACCTGAAGGGCATCAACATGAGCCGGATCATGCGGACCTTCTACGAGCACCGGGACGGGGTCACGACCGGCGAGTGGATGGGCAAGATCCTCAAGGCCTACCTCCGCAAGGTGGAGTCGAAGGACGCGCGGCTGAAGCTCTCCTTCTCCTACCCGATGCTGCGCCCGAGCCTGCGCACGAACCTCGAGGGCTACCAGTTCTACAACGTGGCCTTCGAGGGCGTGATGACCCGCGACGGCCGCTACCGCCGGTTCATCCATTTCGACTTCGTCTACTCCTCGGCCTGCCCGTGCTCGGCGGAGCTGACCGAGCACGCCCGCGACAAGCGCGGCGCCTACGGCGTGCCGCATTCGCAGCGCAGCAAGGCGCGCATCACGCTGGAGGAGGCCGAGGGCCGGAAGATCTGGATCGAGGACGTGCACGCGCTCTGCCTCGCGGCGCTGCAGACCGAGACGCAGGTGATGGTGAAGCGCGAGGACGAGCAGGCGTTCGCCGAGCTCAACGGCGCCTACCTCAAGTTCGTCGAGGATGCCGCGCGGCAGCTCTACCTCGTGTTCGACGCCGAGCCGCGCATCGCCGACTTCCGCATCGCCTGCTCGCACCTCGAGTCGCTGCACTCGCATGACGCCGTCAGCGTGATCTGCAAGGGCGTGCAGGGCGGCTTCACCGCGGACTTCATGGATTTCGGCTCGCTGCTTTGCTGACGGTCCCGGGGCGCGACGCCGTGAAGAATCTCAAAGGCCAGACGCCAAACCAATGGAAATGAAGCAAAACTCGAAAATCCGATTTCTTTGGTTTTTGGGATTTCGCGTTGGGAGTTTTGGCCCATGAAGGCCGCGGCTTCGAAGGATCCAGTGGTCGTCATCACCGGTGCCTCGCAGGGCATCGGCGCGGCCATCGCCCGCGTGTTTGCCGCGGGCCGGCCGGGCGCGCGGCTGGCCCTGGTGGCGCGGCACGAGCGCACGCTGCGGCCGGTCGCGGCCGAGTGCCTCCGGTTGGGCGCCACGGTCGAGATCTTCCCGTGCGACGTGACCGAGGAGCCCGCCGTGCGGAAGCTGGCCCGGACGGTCGGCGCGCACTTCGGCGCCCCGGACATCCTCGTCAACAACGCCGGCGCGTTCGTGCAGGCATCGTTTGCCGAGACAAAGGTGGCGGACTTCGACCGGATGATCGCGGTGAACCTGCGGAGCGCGTTCCTGGTCACGCACGCCTTCCTGCCCGCGATGCTCAAGCGCCGGCGGGGCGACATTTTCTTCCTGAGCTCGATCGCCGGGCTCGCGGCCTATCCGCGGGGCGCGGCGTATTGCGCGGCCAAGTTCGGCGTGACCGGGCTGGCGCAGGTGCTCCGCGCCGAGACCAAGGGGCACGGGCTCCGCGTTACCTGTGTGCATCCCGGGGCGACCTGGACGCCTTCGTGGGCGAAGAGCGGCGTGAAGCCCGCGCGGCTCATGCCGGCGGAGGACATCGCGCGGGCCATCCTCGACGTCTCCCGGCTCAGCCGCCGGACGGTGGTGGAGGAGATCATCCTCCGGCCGGAACGCGGGGACCTGTAGGCCCGCTGATCGCGGGCAAGGGACAAGTACCAAGCGCCAAATAACAGGTGGCAACCTGCGGCGGCGATTTCCCGGTACTGGTTACTTGATACTTGTTACTTGGAGCCCGGGACTTTTCGCTTCGGCCATGCCGCCCCCGCGCCAGGCCGTGCTTGTGGTGGAGGACGAATCCTCCATCGCCGAGACCATCGTGTACGCGTTGCGGACGGAGGGCTTCGAGCCGGTGTGGAAGACCACGGGACGCGAAGCGCTGGCCGAGATGCGGGCGCGCCCGGTCGCGTTGGTCGTGCTCGATGTCGGGCTGCCCGACATGAGCGGTTTCGATGTCTGCCGCGAGATCCAGCGCCTGGGCGCCGTGCCGGTGATCTTCCTGACCGCCCGCAGCAGCGAGGTCGACCGGATCGTGGGGCTCGAGCTCGGCGCCGACGATTACCTGGCAAAACCCTTCAGCCCGCGCGAACTCACGGCGCGCATCCGCGCGGTCCTGCGCCGGACGAACGGAAACGGCGGCGCCGCACCGGCGGCGGCTCCGGCGGAGTGGACCCACGACGAAGCGCGCTGCCGGATCACGTTCCGGGGCGCCGCGCTCGACCTCACGCGCAACGAATACCGCCTCCTCGCCGCGCTGCTGGCGGCGCCCGGGCGCGTGTTCAACCGCGACCAGTTGATGAACGCCGCCTGGGACGATCCCGGCGCGGCGCTCGACCGGACGGTGGACGCCCACGTGAAAACCCTGCGGGCCAAGCTGCGGGCCGTGGCGGCCGACGCCGACCCGATCGTCACGCATCGCGGGCTCGGCTATTCGCTGCGGGAATGAGGCGTGAAGATCCGCACGGCCATTTTCGTCGTCTATGTCGCCGCCTCGGCGGTGGGCTTCGCGGTGCTGATGCGCTTCATCCTCGCGGAGGTGCGGCCGCGCTACGTGGCGGCGGTCCGCCTCAGCATGCAGGACACGGCGCGGCTGCTGGCCTCGGCGCTGGCCGGCCGCACGCCGGCGCAGGCGGCGCAGGCGCTCGGCGGCCCCGCCGGGTTTCGCCGGCGCGTGCTCGGGCCCGACGGCCGGACCTGGTTCGATTCGCAGGAGGCGGACCCGCCCGCCGCCGTCGCCTACGATGCCTCGACCCGCAGCCTCAGCGCGCGCCTGCTGGATGAGGCGCCCGACCGGGACGATCTCGACATCGCGGTAACCGCTCCCGTCCAGCTGGCCGGCGGCGCAGCCGGGCAGCTGGTCCTGTCGCGTTCGTTTCGCAGCGTCGACGCGGTCATCTGGGCCGAACGCCGCAAGCTCGCGGCGGTCGCCATGCTCATCGCCGCCGTGATGGTCGTGGCCGGGTGGTGGATCGCCGCCAAGTTGACCGATTCGCTCGAGCGGCTCACCGCCTACGCGCAGTCGGTGCGCGACGGCCGGCCGGTGCGGCCGCCGCTGTCGCGCGCCGTCGAGATCGCCGCCCTGGCGCAGGCGTTTGAGGAGATGCGCGATGCCCTCGAGGGG
>DASZXO010000101.1:0-97248 GCA_035545835.1 Lacunisphaera sp. | reverse complement strand
GGAGCATCCCTTCAACCTCGACCACGTCGCCGTCGGCCCGACCGGCGTGTTCGTCGTCGAAACCAAGACGCGGCGAAAGGGGCGGGCGCGGCCGGGCTTCGACAGCCACAAGGTCTACTTCGACGGCCACGCGCTCGTGTGGCCGTGGGGCGAGGACAACCACGGCCTCGACCAGGCCGAACGCAACGCCCAGTGGCTGGCGGAGCTCCTGCGCGCCGAGTTGCGCGAGGACATTCCGGTCACGCCGTTCCTGACCCTGCCGGGCTGGTTTGTGGAAATGAAACCGGCGCAGGAGCCGCGGCCGTGCCGGGTCACGAATCCCAAGGGGCTCGACAAACTGCTCCCGAACGGGCCGGTCACGCTCGGCGACACCCAGATTGCCGCGATCGCGGCCAAGCTGGACCAGCTCTGCCGCGACGTGGAGTTCTGACGCGGCGCGGCCGCGGGTTCAGTTTGCGGGCGGGTAGGCTCCGGCGAAGGCCGGGGCTCCGGCCGCGCGGCCCAAAAGGCCGGTCACCCGCTCGGGCAGCGGCACGCCGCTCGCCGCGGCCTTGAATCCGGGCGCGGGAGCAAGCCGCTTCAGCTCGATGCTCTGGAAAACCGCCCCACGGTAGCCGGCGAATTCAACGCTGTGGCGGTCGAAGGCGGGTTCGGCCTGGCGAAAGGCATCGAGGGAGGCGAACTGCTCGAGGCCGCTGGTGGTGCCCGGGCTCCACGCAAGCAACTCCCTGGTGTCGCCCTGGCGCACGTAGACGTTGCCGTCGAGTTCCCGAACCTGCGGCTTGGTCAGGCGCTCGCGCAGGGCCGCCGGCTGGATGAAGCGCAGCAGCGGGCGGGCGTTGTCCGCCGTCCCGACCAGGAGGTTGTCGAGGAACGCGTGGCCCTCGCGATGGTCGACGTCGGGCCCGGTGGCCGGGTGCCAGCCGAAGTGATCGTTGACGGCGCTGCGCTCCGTGCGCTCGAACGTGGCCGGGGAGTTCAGGTAGGTGTTCTGGGCGACGGTGACGTTGGAGCTGTTCAGGATCCGGGTGCCATCCTCGCAGTTCACGAACACATTGCCGGCGCAGGTGGCGCCCTTCGAGATCTCAAAAAAGAATCCCGCCTGGCAGTCCTCGAACCAGTTGTCGACGACCACGGCGTCCACGTTGCCGACGTCGTACCAGATGCCGTTGGAGTCGGGGTTGTCGATCACCAGGTTGTCGCGGCACGTCACGCGGTAGGATTGGTTGAAGATCTTGACGGCGGAGGGGTAGTAGCCGGTGAGCTTCTCGACGTTGTTGCGGCGGAAAATGTTGTTCTCGAGCAGGCAGTCGGCGGAATCGATGATGTAGATGCCTTCGGTGCTGGTGTCGCTGACGAGGCAGTGGCGGATGGTCAGGTGATCGCCCCGGAAATAACCGGCGACGCGGGAGCAGTGCGTGATCGCGACATTTTCCAGCGTGGTGCCGACGACTTCCTTGCCAAAGGTGGCGGGGTCCTGCGGGCCCTCGGGCTCCTTGCCCTCGATCTCGAGCGCGCGGTAGGCGTATTGCGTGAACGTGAGGCCGCGGATCACGGGACCCTTGGTGTCGGGATTCTTCCCGTGCGCCGGGCGGGTGGTGCGGATCAGGGCGCTGTCGTGCGCGGTGATCTCGACCTCGTGGCCGGTCGGGTCGGTGCGGAGATACACAAAGCCGTTCTCATAATCGATGTAGAACGAATTGGCGTCCACTTCCCCGGCCCAGCCGGCGGACGACAGCGGGCGGCCATCGATGAAAACCATGTCGTTGTTGAAACGGTGCAACGGCGTGCGCATGCCCTCGCGCTCGCGGCGCCACCAATCCGCGGGCAGCGAAGGGAAGAGCTTCTTCCATGGCGTGCGCCAGTAGCCATCGCGCAGCGACTGCCACTTCCCGGCCACCTCGGTGCCCTTGAGCACCGGCCGCTCGTCGCCGTAGGGCTGGAGCGTGATGCCCTGGTTCAGGACGAGGTCGCCTGTCCGGTAGGTGCCGCCGCGGAGGATGATCGCATCGCCCGTCACGACGTGCTCGATGGCGGCCTCGAGCGTGGTGGGCTCGGCGCTCGTGGCGCCGGAGGCGTCGGCCTTCCCGTCGGGTGCAACATAGTAGACATGCCCCGCGGCCGGCACGGCGTAGGTGACCTGAAGCGGGCCGTAGGGCCCACCCGAAGGAGCGGCCGAGGCAATGCCGGCCAGGAGCGTGGCGGCAACCAGGTGGCGGAAAGGGAAAGGCAGCGGGATATTCATGGGCGGGGTGCAGCACCCTCGGGTCCCGCCGGGCGTTTGGCAACGGCGGAGGCAGTGCAACTGTTGACCTTGGCTGGCGCCGCAAAGCCGTTTGACGCGGCCGGCGCTTCCCGGAAACATGCCGGTTCCCCATGAATCTACCGCAACTTTTCGGCGTGCTGCCGGCCATCATCTTCCCGTCCGCCACGCTGCTGTTCCTGGTTCGCCTCGTCCAGCAAGGCGCCGCCGCGGCCGCCAACGCCACAACGTGGCTGCTGTTCGGCATCGCCAACCTCGCGCTGTACGCCTACGCGGAGCGCTACACCGAATGGCAGGCCATCGTCGGGCTGCTGGGGACGGCGGCGCTGGACTTCGCGATCGTGGCGTTCATCTGCCTTGCCCGCTGGCGCAAGCCGCGCCCGAAGGCAGGCTAGCCCTCAGATCTCCGAGCAAGGCAGCGGATCAAGGAAGCGACTCGTGACCTTGGAGACGGTATCGGCGTATTGCGGATCGTTCTTCAGCTTCAGCCAGACCGGGTGCGCGAAAAAGGCCTCCCAGCTTTTCTTGTGCGTCTCCCGATCCGGGCTGCACAGCATGTAGGTGAGGTGGGGCAGGTCGCGACCGACAAGCGCCTGGCCATAGAAGACGGGCGACAGGTTCAACTGCTGCATGAGCTCAATCTCGCCGGCATTGAACATCTCGACCTTCTTGAGCGCCTTTACCTCGTTGAAACTGTCGTAGGTGCGCAGCTCGAAGATGCGCTTCGCTCCCTGGCGCCGCAACGCCGGCACGGCGAGCCGCGGCAGGCCGGAGAACGCGAGGAGCAGCCAGCTGTCGATCCGCTCGTAGGCCGGATGATCCTTCGTCGTGGCGGCAAAATAATCACCCGCCGCACTCTGCATGGCGGGATCGGCGTTGAGGGACGCAGCCACGGCGGCCACGGACTCGAGCGAAGGATGCGGGATTAGCACCCAGACGGCCGGACCATCCTTGGCTTCGGGCTCGGTGAACACGCCGACGGCCGCGATGCCGCGCGCATGCAGCGCCGGGATGAGCGCCTTTTCCAGATAGGCATCGAGCACCCGCCGGTCGGTGTCGGGGCGCAGCCGATAGGCGCGAAGTTCGTAGTAGTCGCGGGCGGCGGCCCCAGGGCCCGCCGCCTGGGCGGAGGCGCCCGCGGCGGCGGCCGCCGTGGCCAGCAGGGTGCTCTTGAGAAAATCGCGGCGATCAGTGGGCAGTGCAGTCATGGGCGGAACGGAGGCGGATGGATGGGGAGGAGTGGCCGGGCAATGACGGCAGGATGTTGGCGCGCCGGTCAGTCCGCGGTCCCGGTGAGGGTCGGGGTGCGGTTGGGGCCGAAACTGACGTTCGTCTCGGCGTCCACCAACAGCTGCCGGTCGGCGAAGCGCAGGCGGATGGTGTGCGTGAATGTCGAGCGGTAGCCGCAGAGCTTGAGCGTGTACTCGTAGTCGCTCGTCCAGGCGCCGCTGGCTGCCATCGGCTCGGGGCCCGTCGGGCTCGGGATGGCGCCGCCCTTGTGCCAGCTGTCGGGAGCCGCCGTGAAGTGTTGCTCGGTGCCGGCGATGTAGGCGGTGAAGGTCGTGACGCCGCTGGCATCGACGGAATCGAGCGAAATGGACTCGAGGTGGCGGTCGTTGTCCGGGAATTTGTAGACGCGGCCGGTGACCGCGGCAGCGGCGGCCGCGGTCGCGTTGCCCCGCTGCGGCGGGACCATCAGGTGAGCCAGCCGATCCTGCAGTTTCGCGTCGCCGCCGGCATCGGCCGGCAGCGGGGCGTCGTGGAAGGCGGGCAGGAGGTAGGTCCACGCGGAGTTCATGACCGCGGCCATGTCGCGGGTGCCGCTGGTGATGGCCAGCACGGCGTCATACTGGTCCATGACGATGCAGAACTGCCCGAAGGCGCCATCGCCGCGATAGAAACCATGGGGGCAGCGCCAGAACTGGTAACCATAACCCTGGTCCCAATTGCCCGCCGGATCGCCGCCGTTCGCGGTCTGGAGGGCGGTGGCCTCCGCGACCCACGCGGCGGGCACCAGTTGTTTGCCCTGCCACTGGCCATGCTGGAGGTAAAGCTGCCCGAAGCGCGCGATGTCCTCCGTTTTGATGTGAAGGCCGGACGCGCCGATGTTGATGCCCTGGGCGCTTTGGTCCCATTCCGGCAGGTCGATGCCGAGGGGCTCGAAGAGCCGCGGGCGCAGGTAATCGCGGACGGTCTGGCCCGTGACCTTCTGGACGATGGCCGAGAGCACGTAGGTCGCGGGGGAATTGTAGACGAAATGGGTGCCGGGCTTGTGCGCCACGGGCAACGCCAGGAACTGTTTCACGTGATCCTCGGGACCGTCGAGACGGACCTTGGCGATATCCTCGTCGTGCTGGCCGGAGTTCATCCGCAGCAGGTCGCGCACGCGCATGTTGCGGAGATTCTCGCCCGGCTTTTCCGGCGCGAGTTCGGGAAAGAACTTCAGCACAGGGTCGTAGATGCTGAGCCGGCCCTCGGCCTGGGCGAGGCCGATGGCGGTCGAGGTGAAGCTCTTGCTCAATGAGTACATCATGTGCGGCTCGTTGGCCGCGTACGGGGCCCACCAGCCCTCGGCGACGACCTTGCCGTGGCAAACCAGCATGAAGCTGTTGAGGCCGTCCACGCGCGGTTCGGCTTCGTTGATGAATTTGAGGATGTCGGCCGAGGAGACGCCCTCGGCTTCCGGCGTCGAGCGCGGAAACTTGAAGGGTTCGGCGGCGAAAGCCGTCGTGGCCAGAAGCAGGCAGGCGAGGAGGCGGGGCAGGATTTTCATGGGTAAACAGAAAGGACGATCCGCCGGCATCGGGCCGGCGAGCAGGCGGGGCCAAGATGGCGGCTCAGGTGATGTGCGCGCCCTGGACGTTCACGTAGACGGCGTAGAGCGACTGGCTGGCGGCGATGAAGAGGCGGTTGCGCTTGGCGCCGCCGAAGCAAAGGTTGGCGGGGATTTCCGGCAGCTGGATGAGGCCGATGCGCTGGCCCTCGGGCGTGAAGACGTGGATGCCATCGTAGCCGGCGCCCGCCCAGCCGCACGCCGCCCAGATGTTGCCGTCGGTGTCCGCACGGATCCCGTCGGCGCCGCCGTTCAGCTCGCCCTTGGGTGTCGCGAGGTTCATTTTCGCATACACGCGGGCCGGCCCGAGTTTCGCCCCGTCCTTGACGTCGCAGACCAGGATGTTCTTCGGTGCGTTCGAACCCGGCGCGGAACCGGTGTCCGCGATGTAGAGCTTCGAGTAATCGGGCGAGAAACACACGCCGTTCGGCTTGAAGCCCTCGTCATTGACCTTGGCGACCTGGCCGGTCTTGGGATCGACGCGATAAACCGCTTCCTTCAGCAGGAGTTCACCCTTGTTGCCTTCGTAGTTGTTGCCACTGCCGTAGCCGGGATCGGTGAACCAGATGCCACCGTCGGGATGCACGACGACGTCGTTCGGGGCATTGAACGGCTTGCCGTCGAACCTGTCGGCCAGGACGGTCACCGTACCATCGTTCTCATAGCGCACGACGCGGCGGGTTCCGTGCTCGCACGAGACCTGCCGGCCGGCGAAATCGAAGGTGTTGCCATTGCTATTGCCGGAGGGCTCGCGAAACACGCTGACATGGCCGTCCTCGTCGAGGCGGCGCAGCTGGCGGTTGCCCGGAATATCGCTCCACACGACATAGCGCCCGACGGCGCTCCAGGCGGTGCCCTCGGCCCAGCGCGCGCCGGTGTGCAGGCGCTCGATCGCGGCATTGCCGATCATGTAGCGGCCAAAGCGCGGCTCGAGGGCGATGATGTCCGCATCCGGATAGCGGATTGGATCCTGTCCGCTCCAATCCCGCGCGGCGAGCGGCGCGATCGCGGCGCCGGCGGCGGCCAGCGCGGCGCGGTGGAGGAACTGGCGGCGGCTCTGGCCGGGGGCCGGCGATGGAGTTGGGACCGCGGCAGGCGCCGGCGGAACGATCGGGGTGGGGTGCATGGTTGGGGCGGGACTAGAAACTGAAGTTGAACGGGTCGGCGCCATTGCGCTCATTGCGATCCAGGGCGGCGATGGCGTCCAGGTCGGCGGCGGTGAGCTCGAAGTCGAAAATGCCGGCATTCTCGGCCAGGCGCGACGGACTGACGGTCTTCGGGATGGTGACGATGCCGCCCTGGACATCCCAGCGCAGCACGACCTGCGCGACAGTGCGCTGCAACCGGCGCGCGATGGCGGTCAGCACCGGGTCGCGCAGGAGCGGGCCGGCCTGCTGCAGCGGGCTCCACGCCTCGACCTGGATCCCGTGACGCCGGCAATGGGCCACGAGCGGCTTGCTTTGGAGGTAAGGATGAAACTCGATCTGGTTCACTGCCGGCACCACTTCGGCGGCGGCGAGCAATTCGTCGAGATCGGGAATCATGTAGTTGCTGACGCCGATGGCCCGGACGCGACCTGCGCGAAGCAGTCGTTCCATGGCGCGCCAGGCCTCGACGGAGCGGCTCCGGATCGGCCAATGGAGGAGGTAAAGGTCGATGTACTCCAGACCGAGGAGCTTGAGGCTCTGTTGAAACGCCGCCTCGATGCGGTCCGCCCGGATGTCGTCGTTCCAAACCTTGGTGGTGACGAACAGTTCCGCGCGAGAAACGCCGCAGGTCCGGAGCGCTTCGCCCACGCCCCGCTCGTTGCGGTACAGCGCCGCCGTGTCGATGCTGCGATAGCCGAGTTCGATCGCCGCGCGAACGGCCGCCGCGGCGTCGGCATCGCGCGGCACTTGAAAGACGCCGAGCCCCAACCAAGGCATGTCCACCCCATTGTTCAACTTCACTTTGGCCCCGAGACCTTCACGCACACTGGCAAAGGTCCCGGCGAGGGTGGGGCGACTCATGGCCCGACGATGCACGCCTCGGCGGGACCGTCAAATTTCCTTCCCGCCATAATTCATTAGTGAATCCCAGGACCATGGATGAAATTTGACGCTGCTCGCCCGACATCTAGCTTCGACTTTCGCCCATGATGACCACCCCTCGATCGTGCCGTGGCGTCCTCTCCGCATCAGCCGTCGGATTTTTGCTGGCCGGCAACCTGGCCTGGTGCGCCGACGCCCCGAAGCCGTGGCCGCCGGACGCCTTCCGGCCCGTCACGGCGGAACGCATCGCGCGTCTCCCCGGGCCGGAACAGGCGGCATGGCGCCAGTACCTGGCTCGTTCCGCGGAACTGGCCCGGTCCGAAAAGGACGTGGACCTGGTGGACCATTCGCCGACGACCCGGGTGAGCGGCGCGCCGGTCGGCGCCTCCTACAGCCGGGGGCTGCGGCTGCGGGCACCAGCAGAGTGGTTCGCGAGCGAGGAGGCGCGCCGGGTCGCCGACCACGTCGTCACCTGGCAGACGCCTGCAGGCGGATGGGTGAAGGGCGGCGATTATGCGCGCGACAAGCGGCCGTCCGACCAGCACCACGACATGTGGAGCTTCGGCACCTTCGACAACGACTCCACGATCTTCGAATTGCAGTACCTGGCGAAGGTCATCAGCGCAGTGCCGGCGGGCGCCCCGGCGGCGACCACCGCGCGCGCCGAAGCCTGGCGCGGGTGCTTCGCGCGCGGAATTGCCTACACCCTCGCGGCGCAGTATCCCAACGGCGGCTTCCCCCAGATCTATCCGCTGGCGGGCGGCTACCATGACGCCATCACCTTCAACGATGATGCGATGGTGCACGTGCTGGAGCTGCTGCGCGGCGTCGCCGACCGACAGCACGAATACGGTTTCGTGGGCCTCGAAACCGCCGCGCAAGCGCGCCAGGCGCTCGAGCGAGGCATCCGGTGCGTGCTGGCGACCCAGGTCCGGGACGCCTCGGGCCGGCTCACGATCTGGGGCCAGCAGCACGACGCAATCGACCTGACGCCCTGTGCCGCGCGCAATTTTGAGCCGATTTCACTGTGCTCATCGGAGAGCGTCGGCTTGGTGGAGTTCCTGATGTCGCTCCCGGACCCGTCGCCGGAGGTGATCGCGGCGGTCGATGCCGCCGTCGCCTGGTTTCCACCCCGCGCCCTGCACGACGTGGCGTGGAATCACCGGGCGCCGGCGGGGACAGGACTCGAGCCGCGCCCCGGGGCCCCGTTGCTCTGGGCGCGCTACTATGAGCTCGGCACCGACAAGCCGATCTTCGGGGAGCGCAACCGGATGGTCCATTACACGCCCACCGAGCTGACGCTTGAGCGGCGGAATGGTTATGGCTGGTTCAACGAGCGGCCGGCGGGGCTGGTGCCGCGCTACGCGCAATGGAAACGGGACCTGGCTGCGGCCGGCCACGCGGAGACCGCGCCGCCCTTCCGCGATTTTCATCCGGCGCTGCCGGTGATACCTGACCGGGAGTTCCGCCTCACCGACTTCGGCGCGATTGGCGATGGCCATACGCTGAACACCGACGCTTTCCGGCGTGCCATCGCCGCGGTCAGGGAGGCCGGCGGCGGGCGCCTCGTGGTGCCGAAGGGCGAGTACCGCACGCTGCCCTTTGAGCTTTGCTCACGGCTTGACTTGCACCTGGAGGAGGGCGCCGTGATCGAGGCGCCGGCCAGCTTTGGTGACTACGGGCTGCCGGAGCCCGATACCTTGGGTTCCCAGGCCGAGGTGAGGGAAAAGGTCACGGTGCCGCCGCCGCTGATCCATGCGCACAAGGTGCACGATGTCGCGTTGACGGGTACCGGTGCGATCGACGGCAACGGCGCGAGGTGGTGGGCCTGGGCGGAGCGCGCCGCGCGCGCGGCGCCGGGTCGCCTCGTCTATCCGCGGCCGCATCTGGTGGTCATTGACGGCGGCGAGCGGCTGCTGGTGGCCGATGTCACGCTGCGGAATTCCTCGAGGTTCCACCTCGTGCCCCAGCGCGTGAACGACCTCACGATCGAGCGCGTCAAGGTGCGCGCGCCGTCCAACGCGCCGAATACCGACGCCATCGATCCCGGCCCCGGCCGGAATTTCCTCATCCGGGATTGCGACATCGACACGGGCGACGACGACATCGTGATCAAGTCGGGCGGCACCAACGTGCTGATCGAGAACAACACGATCAAGCACGGGCACGGGATCTCCATCGGCTCCGAAACCATCGCGGGCGTCGACAACATGCTCGTCCGGAACTGCACCTTCGAAAACACGGACAATGGCATCCGGATCAAATCCATGCGCGGGGCGGGCGGCCTGGTTCACAACGTCCGCTACGAGAACATCCGGATGCGCGGCGTGGCCAACGCCATCCTGCTGCAGCTCGATTACATCGACAACAACCGGCCCGACTTCAAGGGCGACCCGGCCCGGGTGCCGGCGATCCACGACATCGTGCTCCAGGACGTCACCATCGAGAACTCCCGCTCGGCCGGCCGGATTGTGGGCCTGCCCGACAGCCGCATCACCGGCGTGACGCTCCGCAATGTCCGCATCTCCGCGGAGCACGACCTGGTGATCAAGGACGCCGACGAACCGCGCTGCGAGAATGTCACCCGGGAGATCAAACCCGGGATCGCGCCGCCGGACCAGCCCGGCGAACATTAACCGGAAAGAGCGGCGGGGACGCCTTCAGCCGGCGGGCGCCGGTGCATCGTTGCCGGTCGATGTCTCCGGGGGCGGCGGGCTGACGGCTTCACCGCCCGCCGGCGCAGCCGGCTCCACGATCGACTGGGCCGGCGTGGCGGACGCGTTGGGCGGTACGGCCGGCTTGCGGAGGGGCGGGGTCTTCTTCGCTTTTCCCGCCTTGCGGCGGGAGGCGGCGGCCGCGGCCGCGAGCAGTTTCTTGAGCGCCTTGACCTCGCGCTTCGCCGCCTTCGCGGCCTTGCGCGCCTGCTTGTGGGTCTTCTTTGCGCGTTTGAACACGGCCTTCGCCTCGTCGGCCGCCTTGCGCGCGGTCTCGGCCTTGGCCTTGGCCGCCGCGATCCGGGCATTCAACTCGCCGGATTTCGCCGCGGCCTTGGCCGAAGAACTGGCATGGGGTTTCTTCTTCATAGCGGCATGATTCTCCCCGACGCTGCCGCCGGGCGGGCGCACTGGCAACAGCGCGAATGTTACGATTTGTCCCTCGCCGGGAACGGCGCGGCCGGGTTAGCTCGGGCCGATGAGCCGTGAAATGTGCTATCGTTGCTTCTGGCCGAAGGCGCTTTGCTGGTGTCCGTCATTGGTCCCGATGGAGACCCGCACCCGGTTCGTGTTCCTGATGCACCCGAAGGAATTCAAGGAGGAGAAAGCCGGCACGGGCCGCCTGACGCACCTCTGCCTGCCGAACAGCGAGCTGCACATGGGCAAGTCGTTCGAGGACGACGCGGCGGTCCGCGGACTGGTGGCCGATCCCGCGAACTTCTGCGTGTTGCTCTATCCCGGCACGCAGGCCCGGAACCTGAGCCGTCAGCCGTTGACGGCGGCCGACCTGGGCGGCCAGCGCCTCGTGGTCTTCCTCCTGGACGCAACGTGGAGCGGGGCGCGCAAGCTCCTCCGTCTTACGCCGACGCTGCAGCGCCTGCCGCGCATCATGTTCACGCCCGCCGCCCCGAGCCGCTACGTGATCAAGCAACAGCCGCACGAGGGCTGTCTTTCGACGCTCGAATCCGTCCATGAGCTCCTGACGGTGCTCGAGCGCGCCGGTCTCGACCGCTACCCGGATCCCGCGCTGCTGCTGGGAATCTTCCAGCGCATGCAGGATTTTCAGCTGCGCTGTGCCGCCGATCCGAACCGGCCGGGCTATCGTCGCCAGCCGTACAGTGCGCCGGCGGAACGGCGGCCGACGCGCCAGTCCGGGCGCGACAAGTTCTTCCAGGTCCCTGCCGGCGACCGCGGGCTAGGGTAGCCTGGCCTGCACGAGTTTGCTCGCGGCGGCGAAGTCGATCATCGCCGCCTCGGGCCGCTGCTTGAGCGCCCCGATCACGCGGCCCATCTCCTTGCGGGAGGTTGCGCCGGTCGCCGCGATCACCTCGGCCACCAGCGCGTCGAGCTTCGCGGCGTCGAGTCCCGCGGGAAGATATTTCTCCAGGATGGCGATCTCGGCGGCATTGGCCGCGACGAGGTCGGCCCGGCCGCCTTTTTCGAATTCGGCGCGCGCGTCGGCCAGGTTCTTCACCGCCTTGCGCAGCGTGGCGACGACCAGGGCTTCATCGATGGGCTTGTTGCCGTCGATGGCGGCGCGCTGGATTGCGGCGTCCATGGTGCGGAGGGCCGTGGCCGCGGCGTTGTTGCGGGCCTTCAGGGCGGCCACGATGTCGGCGCGAAGTCTCTCGTACGTTGAACTCATGATGGCCCGGAAGCGTGCGCCTTAATGCGCCGGACGCAAGCGGCCATCAGGAGACGGAGGCGATCGTCAGCGCGACCGGGCGGCCCGCCAGCGCGGCCTGGAACACGTCGCCCTGCCGGCGGCCCATCAACTGGCGGCCCAGCGGCGATTGCGGGGTGAGCACGACCACGGGACGATCGTGCACCCGGACCTCGGTCCCGCCCGCGCCGGGGCCGATGAAATACACGCTGGACGCCGGCGCGGCGATCGTGACCAGGGCCCCCAGGCTGACCGGGTCGCCGGCGCCAAAGTCGCGCGCGGCCAATGCGGCATACTGCTCGAGCGCCTGGGCGAGCTCGCGCGCGGCCACCGATTGGCCGTGGGCGAGGTACGACGCCTCGAGCCCGCGGGTGTCGTATTTGTTCTCGGCCTTGTTTTCCGGGTCGGTGGCCTCGGCGTGGGTGGCGCGCGCGGCGGCGGCAAGGCGGGCCACCTCGGCCTCCAGGCTGGCGACCACGGCGGCTATGACCTGGCGCTTGTCCATCGGCGTTCCGGCCCCGGGGCGCCTCACGGGCCGCGCGGCTTCGGGGCGGTGAAAACGAAACGTCCCGCCAGGGTGGTGAGCCGGTCGCTCAGAAGCGCATCCTCCTTTTCCGGCGTCAGCGCATAGGTGCTGCGTTCGGTGACGCGTTCGGCGAGTTCCGTGCTGACGATGTACACATGACCCCGGCGCACGAAAAGGAGGTTGCCGCGCTTGGCGGTCACCGGATCGGCGTCGGGTGTGCCGAGAATGCGGTTCCTGGTCTCGAACGCCGAGCCGCCCGGCAGCAGCGCGTAGGCAATCAGGGCCCCGTCCATCAGTCCCGGGACGTAGCGGGCGCTTTCGATCTTCGCCCCCGGAAACCGGGCCTGGAAATCGGCGAGCACGAAGGTGGTGAAGAAATAAAGCAGGTAGTCGCGACGTTCGCGGGTTTCCAGCTCCCACTTCTGGGTGGCGTCCTGGGGAAAGCACGCGATGCTGATGTGGACGTTGAAGTTGTCGCTGAACGTCACGACATTCGCGGTGTCGCTGACGGTCCCGCCCAGTTCGGGCAGCACGGGTGACGGGAACCGGAATTCACCCGTGGGCGAGACGTAGGTGTCTCCGTCCATCCGGCCGACGAGGCCGGCAACCTCGGCGCGGGCACCCGCACCGAGCAACGCGCCCAGGACGACGGCGGCAAAAAGGCGACAGGACATGGAAGGGCGAGACGTAATTTGGCCGGCCCCGGTTTTCAAGCCCCGCCCTCCCGCACCACGAGCTGCTGCCACAGCGGGACCGGAATCTGCTCGGGCCGGGCCTGGGGCCCGAGGCCCGCGGGCGCCAGCATCGCGACCCAGCGGGCGGCCTCACCGGCTGCAACCCGGTGCCGCAGGAGCGAGGCGATCTGTTTGCGCCGCTGTTGAAAACAGCCACGGATCACGGCTTTGGTGACCGCGGGAAAGACGAACGGTTCCGGCCGGCGTGCGAGGTGGAGCAGCACCGAATCCACCTCGGGCTTGGGCAGGAAACAGCCGGGGGCGACGCGATGGCCCGGCAGGGGTTCGTAGGCCGACTGCAGGAAGATGGAGATGGCGCCGAAGAGTTTCGAGCCCGGGGCCGTCACGTAGCGCTGGGCGGCTTCCTGCTGCAGCATGAGGACCATCCGGTCGGGCAGCGGGCCGCTGAGGACGGCATCCATCCACGGCGTCGAAATCGCATAGGGCAGGTTCGCGACGATCTTGAAGCTGGCGGCTCGCCCGGCCGGCAGTCCGGCCAGCGGTTCGTCCATGGCATCAGCTGCCAGCAGGTGGAGGCGAGGCTGCGCCGGCGCGAGGGTCCGGGCCAGGTGGGCGTGCAGCACCGGGTCCTTTTCCACGGCCCACACCTCGGCACCGGCTTCCAGCAAAGCGGACGTCAGCGTGCCGAGACCCGGGCCGATTTCGACAACGGCATCGCCGGGCTTCACGCCGGCCAGCTCGATCGATTTGCGGACGATATTCCCGTCGACGAGAAAGTTCTGGCCGAGATGACGCTTGGGCTGGTGGCCCAACTGGGCCAGCAGGTCCCGCGTCGTCGTCGGAGTCAGGGCCATGGCAGAGGGCCTCCGGGGAAAGCGGCGGGGCGGTCAGGCCGACTGGAACTCCGCGACCAGCTTCCCGGGATCGACCGCGCGCATCAGCGACTCCCCGACCAACACGGCGTGGGCGCCGGCGGCACGCGCCCGGGCGGCGTCGGCCGCGGTGGCGATGCCACTCTCGCTGACCGCGACCACGTTCCTGGGAAACAGCGGGATCAGCCGTTCGCTCAGGGCGAGGTCCGTCTTGAACACCGCGAGGTCGCGGTTGTTCACGCCGATGATGCGTGCCTTGTGGTGGACCGCGCGCTTCAATTCGGCTTCGTCGTGGATTTCGAACAGGGCGTCGAGCCCGGCCGCGGCCGCGGCGTGACGGAGGGCCTCGATCTCCTCGTCGGTCAGGGCGCGCACGATGATCAGGATGGCGCTCGCTCCGGCCTCGCGCGCCTCGCGCACCTGGATGGGATGCACCATGAAATCCTTGCGCAGGCAGGGGAGGGCCGGGGGCTGGCGGGCGAATTCGGCGGTTACGCCGGCGAGATCGGGCAGGGAGCCCCCGAAGAATTTTCCGTCGGTCAGGATCGACAGAGCGGCGGCGCCGGCCGCACGGTAGCGCCGCGCCTGGTCCAGCGCCGAGACCTGTTCGTTGATGCTGCCGGCCGAGGGCGACCGGCGCTTGATCTCGGCGATCACGGCCAGCCGACCGTCCGCCCGCTTGAGCGCACCGATGAATGACGGCGGCTTCGGCAGTTCCCGGTCGAGCGCGGCCAGCTCCTCGGGGAACACGGGCCGCACCATCGGGGCGATTTCCCGGCGCTTGTGGGCCATGATCTCGGTCAGCTTGTCCATCGCGTCCACCGAACACGGGCGCGCGCCGGAAGACAAAGCTGAAAGTGGCCGGCTTTTTTCCGTGTCTTCCGCCGGAAGCGCGGGCAAGTTGGCCGCATGTCAGCCATCGATGACCTGCGCCAGACCATGGCCCGCCTCCGGGCGCCGGACGGCTGTCCCTGGGACCGCGAACAGACGCACCAGACCCTCACCCGCTGCCTGATCGACGAATGCAGCGAGCTGCTCGACACGATCGATCGCAACGACATCCCGCACATGCGCGAGGAGCTCGGCGACGTCCTGATCCAGGTCGTGTTCCATGCGCAACTGGCGGCCGAGCGGGGCGATTTCGACTTCGACGATGTTGCGCGCGAAATCAACGAGAAGCTGATTCGCCGCCATCCCCACGTGTTCGGCGACGGCCAGGCGGATAATTCGGCCAGGGTCATCGAACTGTGGGAGAAGGTGAAGGCGGGGGAAAAAGCCGCCGCCGGCCGGACGGAGGCGCATCTCTTCAAGGCGCTGCCGCCCCGGCTGCCGGCGCTGATGTTTGCCGAGGACGTCTGGAAGCAGATCAACAAGAAACAGCTGCCGGCCGACGGCATTGTCGACCTGGCCCGGGTGCGCGAGCTCGGGGCCGGCCTCGACGCCGCCGCGCTCGGCCGGATGCTGTTCGAACTGGCGGCCGCCGCGCGCGCCAAGGGCCTCGACCCGGAAGGGGCCCTGCGGCACGAGACGGACCGCGTGATGCGCGAGATCGAGGCCCGTGTCCCACCACCCGCCTGAAACCGGTTTGCCGGCGGCCGTGGCCGCCGAATGGTTGCAGCCGTTTTGCGACCACCTCGAAAAGGAGCGGCGCCTGTCGCCCTACACCGGGCGCAACTACCGCCAGGCGTTCGCGGATTTCTATGCCTGGCTCGTGCAGACCGGCCGCCGGCCGGACCCGGCGGGCCTCTCGACCCGGGATGCGCGCGATTTCATCATCGAGGCCCAGCGGCGCTTCGGCCGGCGTACGCTGCACAACCATGTTTCAGGCCTGCGTTCCTTCTACCGGTTTTGGATGCAACGGGGAAAGGCGGCGCGCAATCCCTTCGCCGGTCTGCCCTTGCCGAAGCTCGAAAAGCCCCTGCCGAAATTCCTGACGGAATCGCAAATGGCGCGCCTGCTGGACGGCCCGCAAAAGCTGCTCGCGAACGAAACCATCGACGCATTCGGCGCCTGCCGCGACCGGCTCGTGCTCGAGTTGCTCTATGGCGGCGGCCTGCGAGTGAGTGAGCTGGTCGCGCTCGACTATGGGGCGATCGACCTCGACAACGGCTGCGCGCGGGTGCTGGGCAAGGGGCGCAAGGAACGATTGTGCCCGCTCGGCCCGGTTGCCATGAGCGTGCTGAAGAAGTTTCGCGACGAGTTCGCGCGGCGAAGCGCCCCGACCGACCCGGTGGTGGTGTCCAATCGTCATCGGCGGATGCCGGTGCGCGCGGTGCAGTTGCTGGTGAAGCGTTACCTGGCGCTGGCCGGGCTGCCGATGGACCTTTCGCCGCACAAGCTGCGCCACTCCTATGCCACGCACTTGCTCAATGCGGGTGCCGATTTGCGGGCCGTACAGGAGTTGCTCGGGCACGCCAATCTGGCCACCACCCAGATCTACACCCACACGAGCGTGGCGAGATTGAAGGAAATTCATTCGAAGGCGCACCCGCGGGCCTGAGCATAAAGGCTCGTAAGGCGCTCGGCATTAGCGCGAAGGGAAATACCTGGCTGGGAATAAGTGCGGCTGGACAATTTCCTTAATAGGTATATACATCTATTTGCAATAGGGTATCTCTGGAGCATGCCTTGGGTAAAAACAGTAATTCCAGGTTCGCAGCGTCGGGGCGCCGTTGCCGCCGCGGATATTTTCGCCTGATGGAGTCCCAAGTCTCAACCCACGCGTCCGAGCAGGCGACACTCAAGCGAGTCGTCATCGTCGACGATCATTACATGATCGTCGAAATGATCGCCGAGATCTTCGAGCGCTGGGAAGGATTCAAGGTCGTCGGCCACGCCGCCAGCTGCAAGGAAGCGCTCGAGATCTGCCATCGAGAGCGGCCCGACTTCGTCATCCTGGACGTGGGCCTGCCGGACGCATCGGGGTTGGAAGCCTTCAAGAAGCTCAAGGCGGCGTTTCCCGCCGTCCATGTGCTCGTCTTCTCGGGCAACCTGAACGCCGCTGTGATCAAGAAGGCGATGGTCGCGGGAGTCGACGGAATCCTCAGCAAGGCATCGCCCACCGCCGACCTGCGCGCGGCGATTCGCTCCGTGAGCGCCGGCCAGACCTATTTGTGCAACCAGACCAGCGAGACCGTGCGCCAGATCGTGCGCGCCCGGGCCGCGCCGCCGGTCGAGGTACCTGAACTCAGCAAACGGGAAAAAACCGTGCTCCGCCACATTGCCTCGGGCCTGAGTTCGAAGGAGATCGCGGCCAAGCTCGGCTTGAGCCGTTATACGATCAACAACTTCCGGGCCAAGTTGAGCAAGAAAACCGGCCTGCACCGGGCGGTGCAACTTTCGCGCTACGCGGCGGAAATCGGTTTGCTCAACGATACCGGCGGCACCGCCCATCCGTGGTGATTGCGCGGTCGCGCCGCGCGTGGCCAGCCCGGCGGGACGGACGAGGAGATGCGCGCCAGCGCCCAGCCCGGCTGAATCGCGCCTCCGGCCAATACGGTCCAACTGCCTGGGCGTGGCCGGTGCGATCGGCTCCCGGCCGAATCACTAGCGGGCCGGTGGATTCCTCCTGAGGGCGTGACTCAAACAAGCTAGTTTCCCTGCAGGCGTTCCCCTCATTTTGGCGCCCTAAAACATTATTTTATAGATATATACCAAACTCGGAACAGAAACTGTTCCGAATGGAGGGACAACCGACTCGGGGAGCGAAGACGAGGGTCGTCATCATCGACGACCACACGATGCTGAACGAGCTGATCACGAGCGTGGTCAATTCGTTGAAGGGATTTCAGGTCGTTGGCTCGGCCCGGACCGAAGGGGAGGCGCTGAAACTATGCGGTCGCGAAGCGCCCGACCTGGTGGTCCTGGACTTGGTGCTGTCGTCGACCTACGACCTTTCCCTGCTCGCCAAACTCGAGCGCCTGTGCCCGCAGGCCCGGATTGTGATCTTCTCCGGCAACCTGACGCCGGAGATCATCCGGCAGGTGCTGGCGGCCGGAACCTACAGCTTGATCAGCAAGACCGCCACCCTGGCGGATTTTCGCGCCGCCTTGCTGACCATCGCCGCCGGCCGCACTTATTTCAGCCCCGATGTCTCGGGCTTGATCAAGGGCCTCGTGGTCGGGCGCAAAACCCCCAGCCCGAAGCTGACCCGCCGCGAAGAAGGCGTGCTGCGCCTGCTGGCCCAGGGGCACAGCTCGCGCGAGATCGCCGCCGCGCTCGGCGTCAGCGTCTACACGGTGGCGAACCATCGCAGCCGGCTCATGAAGAAGACCGGCCTGCATCGCGCCGCCCAGCTTTCGCTCTTCGCGGTGCAACAGGGAATGCTGGGCCAGCAGGCGCTCCTCGGGCGCACTTGAACGAGATGTCCGCCCCGATTCACCGCCAACGCCCGCCTCGCCCCGCGGCCCTCCGCCCGCCGGAACCGGCGGGCCCGAGCGCGGCCGCCATCGAGAATCACCTGCGCCATGTGCAACGGCTGGTCATGCAGGGCGAACTCGCCGCGACGGCGGTCCACGAGATCAGCAACCTGCTGACGATCGTCCTCTTCAACGGCGGCCTGCTGCGCGAGCGGCACAAGGACGACGACCCGGACGCGCGGCACATTGAGCCGCTCCTGCATGCGGCCAACCTGATCGCCGCGCTCTGCAACCAGCTGCGCAACCTCTCGCGCCCGACCGAGCCCGAGCGCCGGACGCTCGATCTCGCCGAGGCGGCGCAGAACACCTTCCGGCTTTTGGAACAGATCATGGCCCGCACGCTCACCTTTGCCGCGCCGCCGGATGGCCCGGTCCTGGTCTCCGCCGACCCGGCGCATATCGACCAGATGCTGGTGAACCTGGTGCTGAACGCGCGGGACGCAACCGACGAGGAGCGCGGACGCATCGCGATACGGGTGGGCCGGGAGCCGCGCGGCGGCAGTTACATCGAGATTGCGGACAATGGCTCCGGCATGACGCCGGAGGTGAAGCGGCAGCTGTTCCGCACGTTCTTCTCCACGAAACCCGCCGGGCAGGGCACCGGTCTCGGCCTGGTCACGGTGCAACGGCTGATGCACGGCATCGGCGGCACCATCGAACTCGCCAGCCGCCCGGGGAAGGGCACGCGCGCCCGGTTGATCTTCCCGGCCCCGCCGGCGGCCGGGGAGCCCACCGAACCGGTCAACGTTTGATTCCAGCGATGCGCGGCTCCCAAACCAGGATGTCCCATCCCCCCGACCCAGCCCCGGTGGATGCTGCCGCCACCAGCCCGACGGGCACGGTCGCCGGCCTGCATTCGATTCATATCATCGACGACGATGGGCCGCTTTGCGCCGCCCTCGCCGCCGGCCTGGAGGCGTTCGGCTACCGCACGGCATTCTCGACGAGCGCGACACTGGGGTGGGAGCTGGCCCAACGGGAACCGCCGGACCTGATCCTCTGCGATATCAACATGCCGGGCATGAACGGCCACCGCCTGCTCCAGGAAATCCGCTCCGACCCGCTGCTGGCCAACTGCCAGTTCGTGTTCATGAGCGGCAATCCCACCTACGCCCATCCGCGGGCGGGCATGAACCTCGGTGCCGACGATTTCCTGGTCAAGCCTTTCACCCTCGATGCGCTCGTCGCTTGCGTCGAGGCGCGGCTCCGGCGGAAGGAGATCAGCCGGCAGCGCGAGGCCACCTTGATCAGCGAATTGCGCGCCAGCCTGCACAAATGGATGCCGCACGAGTTCTTCACCCCGCTGACGGGCATCCTCGGTTTCGCAGAGATGCTGGACCAGGATCTCCTGGCCATGAAGCCCGATGAGGTGCGGGAGGCGGTGCACGGGATCCACAAGTCGGCCCTGCGCCTGCATCGCACGCTGCGCAACTACCTCTTCACGCTCGACCGGCTCAACCCGGATTCCGGCACGCCCTTCCCGGTGCTGAAGGCCGAGACGGTGGCGGATGTCGTGCGCCGGGGCGCGGACGCGGCGGTCGCGCGGCACGACCAGCGGCAGAAGGACCTCGAGGTCGACCTGGTCCCGGCCGCGCTGTCCGTCGGCCCCCAGGAGCTGGCGCTGCTGGTCGAGGAGCTCCTCGACAACGCCTTCAGCTTCTCCGCGCCACGGACGCCGGTGCGCCTGGCGGTGCACCGGCGGGGCGCGAACCTGGAGGTGACGGTCAAGGACACGGGGCGGGGCATGACCGCGGAGCAGCTTAAGGCGCTGGGTGCCTTCCGGCAGTTCGAGCGCCCCACCTTCGAACAACAGGGTCTCGGCCTGGGGCTGTTCATCGTGCGACAGGTGGTGCGCCGGGTGGGCGGTCGCCTCCAGATCAACAGCGAGCCGGGGCAGGGCACGACCTGCACCGCGGCCCTGCCGGTCTACGCCGAGCCCAAGCGCGGCACCGTCGACAACCGTCTACCTCCCGGGTGAAAGGTCCGACCTTCAGCGAACTCTACTGTGCCCGCGAGAGGATAACTCCTTCCGAGGTGCCCGAGCGCTTGTTTCGCGCCACGCTCTACCCGCACGCCCGGCCGTTCGTCGGGCTGATCCGCCTCGTGCGCCAGCGCCATTTCCTGGCCGACTACGAGTTCATCGAGGACGTCGGGTACCTCCGCTCGCTCGAGGATTTCTCGCTGGCGCTGGGTTGCTACATCGAGCACCCGGACAACCACGGCTTCCTGCGCCGGAGGCTGCACGTGCGGGTGTCGGCGCGCCGCATGTTGCGGATCGTGCGCTCGATCTTCACGCCGGCTGTCCGGGCCTCCCGGATCCAGCGCGACACGTTCGAGCCGTTTGCCGGGCCGGGCGGCGCGGGTCCGCCGCCGTCACCCTGAGGTCGCGGCCGCCGGACGCTCGCTTGCCGTCCGTCCGTCCGCGCTCTTGCGCAGCCAGCGCGTTGACCACCAGCCCAGGGCTGCCGTGGTCGCCGCCGCCAGCAGCGTTGCCGGCACTTCGCCGGGATAGGCTCCCGTCAGGCCGTGCGCGAGCGCCCCGGCCGCCGACGCGATGCCGATGGCCAGGGGAAAGGCGGTCAGATCGTGTCGGAGAAGGAGGAAGTAGACGGCGAACAACGCCAGGGCACTGACGCCGCCGGAGACGAGCCAGGAGCCGAGGCTGGTGCCCCCGCCGTCCAGTTGCAGCACGGCGCAGGCGAGCAAGGCCAGGATCGCCCCGGCCGCCCGCTGGCGCTGCCAGCCGCCCGTCGCGCGGTCGAGCGCGGCGAACACGAACACGAGCAAGGCGGCCCGCGAAAAGAAGGTCATCACGGCAGCCGGGGCCGCCACCAGCACCGGCACGTACGCGCCGGCCGCCGCCGGCGAAGGCCAGGGTGGCGCGGCATCCGCCCGCAGCCACTGCGCGAACCCGACGCCAGCGGTGAGGGCCAATCCCGCCGCCGCCGCCAGCCAGGTCGCGTGTCGCCCGTCGACCGGCGACGGCCTCACCCAGCGCAGGTCGAGCGCGCAAAGCAGGGCCACGCCGCCGCCGCCGAACAAGGCCCCGACCAGGGGACCGACGAGCGCCATGACCTGCTGCAATTGCAGCGGCTGCGCGGTGGAGAAGCCGGCCACGGTGGCCGGCCAGCGATTCGCGACGCCCAGGACCATGCAGCCAAAGATCGCGGCGAACACCGCCGCCGCGGGCCGCCCGGGGAGCTTGCGGCGGCCCCAGGCAACCAGGGCGAGGCCGATTCCCGTCAGGTAGATGACAGCGGTGGCGATGCCCCGGACAATCGAGGCGGTGCGAAAGTTCGATTGGAGGGCGCGATCGGCCCGCTCCCAGTCCTCCGGCACGAAGACGAAGCGGAACGCATCGGCCACCTCCTCGCCGGCCAGCTCCACCTGCAGGCGCGCTTCGCCCGGGGCGAGCGTTGTCACCGCCGGGTCGCGCAAGACAAACGTCCAGTCCGTGCGCGCGGGATGCTTGGCGGACGTGGCCGACACTTCCTTGAGTACCGCGGCGTCGACGCCCCAGCGCTCCTTCAGGTAGGCGTGCACCCGGGTCCGGGCCTCCGCTTCGCCCAGGTTTGCGCCCGCGCGCGCCTCCGGCACGTGGTGTTCGAATCGCTGCAGTTCGCCCGTGCCGGTCAGGTACACCATCCACTCCTCGGCCCGCTCGGCCACGTCGCCTTCGAACGACGCGAAGCGCACCAGCCACCGGGATTCGGGCAGGTAGCGGCCAAGGAGCGCGGCATAGCCCTCGCGCCCGGCGGTTTGCCAGGCAAAGCGGTCGATCACCTCGGGCCGGCTCGACGGCTGGGCATCGGCCCGGAATCCGGCCGGCAGCTTCACGCCGCGCCGGTCGAGTTCCTTCCGCGCCGCCTGGATGGCTTCGCCGCGGCCGATGCGCAGGGGCGCTCCCAGCCGGCTGAATGAAATGGCCGCGAGCGTGCCGGCTGCGCCCAGGATTCCGAGCACCAACGCCAGCCGCCAGGTGAACGCCGGGATGGCGGCCGGCCCGCCGAAAGGAGCGGTGGTCACGGTGGACTCAGCGGCCGCGGCCGGCGGCTGCCAGCCTTCATTGCGGAGGCGGCCGGGCAGTCCGGCCCACGCCCCGGCGCGGAATCGCCGCCAGAGCAGGACCCACAGGGGCAGCAGGCCGACCAAGGCCACCATCGCGCGGTCGATCCCGATGCCGCCGGCGGAGGCCGCAAAGAGCGGGAGCGACATCAGGATGGCATCGTAGGTGAAGTGCAGGATGATTCCCGGCAGCAGCCCGAACCGGAGGTACACGGTGGCGAACAGGAACGACGGCAGGATCAACTCGACGAGCCGGGAGTAGGCGGGCTGGCCGGGATAGTTCGCGTGGCCCGAGGCGAAGATGACGGCCTGGAGCACGAACGCCCCGGCGATCCACCACTTTCGTCCGCCAAACCGGTTGCCCAGCAGGGCCGCCCCGGCCAGCGGTACGGCGCGAAACAGCATTTCCTCCCAGATTCCCGCCTGGCTCGCGTTCGCCAGCGGGGTCAGCCACGGCCAGTAATGCGCCAGTGAATCCGGGTCGGTGAGCGCCTCGGAGGGTGTCCACCAGCCGAGTTTGCCGAGGGCGAAATAATAGAACACGACAAGGTAGAGGAGCATGATCCCGGCGAGCAGGTATCCACCGACGGTGCGCCCGAGGACCTCGACCGTGGACGCGGCCTCGCCCGACCAGAGCCGCCAGAATTGCGGATGGTGCGGGAAGGCCTTGCGCGAGAGGCCTTCCGCCGCGAGGAACGAAAGGAAGAACACGAAGCCGAGGACGACGCACCCCGTGAGCATGCTCACGAGGCGCTCGGTGATGAATCCGCCGCTCGACAACGCGGTGTCGTAACCCATCCAGAGGAGGGGCCAGCCATTGATTCCCGCCGCCAGCTGCCCGCCGGCCACCAGCGCGGCGGCGATGAGAGGCTGGCGCCAGAGGATCGCCCGCTGGCGCAGGAGGAAAAGGAACCCGCCGATGCAGCCGCCGAGGATGTAGAGCAACACCAGCGCCACGGCGGCCCCGGCGGCGATGCCGTTGTTGGCCGAGCGCATGTCCTCGTAGCGGCGGTTGAAGGCCTCCGGGACCTTGATGAAATGGCGCAGCGTGGTCAGGCGATCGCCGCTGACGACGAGGCGCAGCCGGATCGTCCCCGCGCCCAGCTTCCGGTCCGGGCGCTCGTAGACGAAGGTGTGGTCGATGCGACCGCCCGGGCGCTTCACCTGCGATGTCTCCACGGGCTTGAAACGCTCCAGCGGCAGCCGCCAGGGGTCGCCGCGCGCGGCCTTCTCGGCGATGGCCCGGGCCTCGTCCGGCGACAACGCCGCGCCGGGCGCCCGCTGGCGCAGTGTCTCCTCCAAGCCGTACGGCTCGCCGCCGGGCCGGAAATAGACGAAGACCTGGTGGGCTTCGGACTCCTTGAACAACCGCACCCGCCACGCGTAGGCGGAGTAGAGTTCATCCGTGAGCAAGGAGGCGAGGGCCGGCCGGCCGCCGCCCTCGAGCTCGACGAAAGCCTGGGCGTCGTCGGCCGCGAACGACGCGACCTCGCGGATCTCGCCGGCCGGGCCCCAGTGTTCCGCCGACGCCAGCGCGCGGGCCGCCGCCAGCGCATGGCTTCGATCCATGCTGATGTTCAGCGCGACCACCGGGAAGATCCGCGGGAAGTACCGGTAGGAGAGGGCCGCACACCCGAGGGATATCGCCGCCAGCAAGACCCAAAACCAAGTCTGGCGGAACGGCGAGACGGGCATGGTCGCGTTCATGCGGGGTCCCGCGACTAAGCGTGGACCCCGGCGATTCGTCAACGCGATTGCACCCGCCTACGGCAACGGGACCCGAACCGAGGCGCTGTTGCCGACCGCGTCGTAGACAAGGATCTCGACCGAGGTGGCCCCGGCGGCCCGCGCTTCGGGGATCTCCACCTGGAACTGTTCGGATTTGCCGTCCAGAATGCCGTCGACCGGGTGGGTCACGGTCTCGTGGTCGCCATTGTTGAGCACGAATTCCGCGCCCGCGAGGAGCGAGAGCGCGTCGCGGCCCTCGATGCCGATGATGAGCCGTCCCGCTTCACGCCGGATCGCCGGGCGGCCGAGGACCGGGGGCGTCCGGTCAACCAGCAGGGTGTCAGTCTCGAAATCGTAGGCCAGGCGCTCCGGCTCGGGACGCGGTGCCTGTTCGGCCACGTGCAGGCGCGTCTGGTAGAGCCCCTCGGCAAGGCCACCGGTATCGAACTGCACGTAGGTGTCGGTGGTGTTCACGGCGAGATCGGTCCACGCCTCGACGCCATCGGGCCGGATGGAAAAGGTATAGGCCAGGTTGTCGCCATCGGGATCGGTGACGGTCCAATAGACGATTTGCGCGCCGGTTTGCGGGATCACCGCGCTGGACATGAAGGCGCTCTTGCGCCGGTCGTTGTTGTCGTCCTTGGCGTCGCGCGGATTGGGATAAAGCAGCTGGCCGAGGGTGGTCGTGGCACTGGGCGGCGGCTCGCCCGCGGGCAGCAGGGCGAGGCTGGGGGGAAAGATCCGGAAATCCACCAGCGCCGGCCGGCGGTTTTGCGGCAGGTTGAACAGCGTGGCCTTGTCGAGTTGGAAGTCAGTGCCGCCGCCATCGATCTTGAGGCGCAGCTTCGCGTAACGACCGCGCAGCCCGGCGGCAAAGTAGCCGTCGTCGTGCGCCGCCAGCGCCTGCCAGGGCGTCCAGCCTTCAATCTCGTCGCTGCCGAAATTTGTGGCGACCTCGACCTGCAGTTGTCCGGGGGCAAGGCCGCGCAGGCGGGCAAAGCGCAGGTCGCCCAACGCAGCCGGCGCGCCCAGGTCGAGCCGCTTCGTCTCCAGCTCGCGCGGACCCGGCCCGTTGAAGGTCATCAGCGCAAGCCCCGGGGCGTTGTTGCGGAGGAGCAGCAGGCGTCCGTCCGCCAGGGAGGCGATGTCGTTGACCTGGGAGGACGAACTCCCGGCGAACGTGAGGGCCCGCCGTGCCGCCGGATCATAGCCAAAGGTGTCGCCCTGCTCGCCGGCCGCGATGACGATCCAGTCGCGCTGCCGCGCGAGCCGATAGAAGGCGATGTTGGTCTTGGACAGCACCGACTCGGCGAAGCCGCCCGCCGGGAAGTACACGAGATTGCTGCGTCCCACGAAGGCAGGCTTCTCGTCCTTTTCCTTCTTCTCGGCCTTGGGGTCGGTGGCCCGCGCCAGGCGGGCGTTGTCGCCGGCCGTGAATACGACGGCCGCGTAGAAGCCGCCGTCCTCCAGGGGCAGCAGGTCCACGACCTCGGAGTCACGGTTTTCCTGCAGCACCACGGGGGCCCCGCCCGCCGCGTCGAAACGGTAGACGTTTCCTTTTGGTGAGGAGCCGGCGACGAGCATGCCGTTCGCGAGGCGCGCGAGCCGGCGGACGCTGCTGTCGCGGATCTCGCCGAACAGCGTCACGCCCTTCGCCGCCAGCGCCTTGTCCTCGGCCGCGACCTTGCCCTCGTCGACGCCGGCCCGGGCGAATCTCGCGAGGTCGACGCGATAGATCCGGCCCGGGTTGCCGGTGGCCGCGAGGACGCTGCCATCCGGCAGCGCGAGGAGGTCGAACACCGCGTCCACGGGCAGCGGCACGCGCACGAGCGCCTTGCCATCCTTGAACAGGTACAAGGCGCCCGGCGGCGTGCTGCCGGCCAGGATCGACCCATCGGGCAGCGGCAGCACGGCGAGCGCCGAGGTTTCATTGACGTGCGCCAGCTCGCGCACCGTGTAGGCGTCCTTCTTCGCCGCGAAGGTGATCTCCTGCACTTTGCCCTCGGGACCCGTGCCCACCACGAAGCGGTCCGGGCCGGCCGGCCGCAGCGTCCAGAGGATGCCGCCGATCCGGGGGCCGTCGAGGTCCGTGAAGACCGGCCCGGGCAGGATGCGGCCATCGGTTCGGGTGGCCAGGCCCTTCAGGTTCCGGCTGGCGACGTCGCGGCCGAAATCGACCTCATACTGTTTCGTCAGCGGGTCGGCGCGGAGCGCGGTCGCGATCAGGAACAGCCCGAGGCCGCGGAGAAGCAGGGAGCGGAAGGAGGGGGACATGGAATGGACCGGGTCGGTCGACCCGCAAGGGGCGAGGAATCCGGCGCCAGGCTGTCGCGACGGATCATCGTCCCGTGCAGGGCAACAGGGAAGGGAATCGAACTAGTCCGTCACGACCAGCGGCCGGCGGACGAGAACGTTGAAAAGATGGCCCGGCAGCAGCCGTTTCTCCCAGAGCGCGACCACGGCGTCGCGGCGCTGGAAGCGCGCCTCGTCGGCATCGCTCGCAATGCGGGCGAGCGAGCCGGGCATGTCCTGGGTGGTCGTCCGCTGGTCGGTCAGCAGCCTGGCCTTCTCAACGACCGCCAGGTAGAGGCCGTCGGACGGGCGGAAGTCGCGGAGCGCCGAGATGTATTCCTCGAAGCTGCGCAACTGGGCCACGGGCACGGTGTGTGTGCGCCCGGTCAGCTCGTCGAGGGCGGGTCCCGTGGTCAGGATGACCTGCAGGTCCTTGCCCGCCCACTCGCGCGGGATGTCGAGTCCGACCTGCTCGCTGGCGGCGTCGCTCTGGAAGCCGCGCCAGCCGATGTTGAAGGTCAGGTGTTCGCCCGGGGCCGCCTCGGTGCGCGAGGACTGCAGTTGTTCGACGGTCGCGACGGGATTCTCGGGCGTGTCCTCGACCGTGAAACGGATGTGGTCGGGGAAGACGCGGGCGTAGGGATTGAACAGCCAGAGCGAGAGGTTGCCCACGAAATCGCCCAGGCTCTGCTGGAAACCCTGCGGGCCGGGATAGAGCTGGCTCACCTCGACGGGCGCGGTGCCGGGAAACTCCACCGTGGTCGTCACCTTGAAGCCGTTGGCGAAGCCGGATTCATTCGACCCGACGACCGCCTGGGTCAGGCCCGTGGCGGCGATCATCGGCAGCACCTGCTCGTTGCGAACGACCGAGAAATGCAGCGATTTGCGGCTGGCCCGCGTGGGGAAATCGACCTCAACCGGCACGAGCCGCGGCGTCCGGCCGAGTTCGCCGTAGATGCCGGAGAGACGGTCCTGGCTGAACGAGCCGATGATGCCGCCCGTGTTGCTGATTTTGACCGAATTGTACTGGCTGGGGAGGATCGTCACGATCTCCGCCGCCGCCATGGGCAGGTCGGCGGCCCCGAGCGAAAGCATGGGGTGACCGAAGGCGAGGACACGGTTGCCGTCGACGTGCGACACCGTGCCGGTGCCCGCAAGGCTGATGTCGCCCACGGCCAGCGCCACCGCGACAACGTCGCCGGGACGCAGGGACTTCGGCGCGGCGACGGCGCCGCTGTCGGCCGTGTCGCTCACATTCCCGCCGAGGCCGGTGACGTTGAGGCCGAGGGCGGTGAACTGGGGCTCGAGCATCGCGGCGACCTGCGGGGAGATGCCGCCGAGCGAGAACGCCGGCGACATCGCCCGGACCTGGAGCGGCGGCTGGCCTGCGGCGCGCGCGTTGCGGTCGCCATTCACGGGGATGGGCATCGGGATGAGGCCTTCCTTGCCGGCGGGCAGCGCGCTCAACTCGAGCAGGTCATCGATCGGCGTGAAACCGGCGTAACGGACCGTCTCGAAGCGCTGCACCTGGTAGGATAGGACGCCCGCGACCTTGCCGTCGATGTAGAGCGGGCTGCCGCTCATGCCCGCCACGGCGCCCATGGCCTGGACGCGCGGGTCGGTCAGTTCGCACAGGATCATGCTCTTGCCGGGGCCGAGCGCGTTGCGCAGCACGCCGGTCACCTGGACCTTGAACGGCTCGGGGGTGCTGCCCTTGAACACCGTCCAGACCTCGCCGGTCATGCCCGGCTTGAGCTCATTGAGCGGCATCGCCGGTGCATCCGCGGGCTGGGCGCGCAGGCTGGCGGAGCAGAACGAAAGGAGGAGAAGAAAACTGGCGGTGAAAAACCGGACGTGCACGCGAAGAAAGGACGATGCTGATGGCCGGAACTTAGGAAGAAAATTTCCGTCTGCAAGCGGCCTCAAAGGCCGGCGATGCTTTTGGCGATGACCTCGCAGGCGCGATCGATGGCGGCGCCGGCGTGCGCCGTGCTCAGGAACCACGCCTCGTAGGCGCTGGGCGGCAGGTAGATTCCCGCGGCGAGGCAGGCGTGGAAGAAGCGGCCGAAGAGCCTCGCGTCGGAGGTGAGGGCCGTCGGGTAGTCCCGGACCGGGGTCGCCGTGAAAAACAGGCTGAACATCGAGCCGGCCTGCGGCGCCTGCAGGGCCAGGCCTTTGGCCTGGGCGGCCGCGAGCGCCGCCGCGCAGACCTGGCGCCCCATGGCATCGAGCCGGGCATAGGGATCGAGCTCCTCGAGCATCCGGAGGGACTCGATGCCCGCGGCCATGGCGAGCGGGTTGCCGCTGAGCGTGCCGGCCTGGTAGACCGGCCCGAGCGGGGCGAGTTGGTCCATGATGTCGGCGCGGCCGCCGAACGCCCCGACGGGCAGGCCGCCGCCGATGATCTTGCCGAGGGTGGTCAGGTCCGGCGTGATCCGCTCGACTTCCTGCACGCCGCCGCGCGCGATGCGAAACCCGGTCATCACCTCGTCGAAGATGAGCACCGTCCCGTGGGCGGCCGTGACCCGGCGCAGATGCGCCAGGTAGCCCGGGTCGGGCCTGATGAAGCCGACATTGCCGATGTAGGGCTCGAGGATGACGCCGGCGATCTGTCCCGGGTTGGCGGCGAAGGCGGCGTCGACCGCCGCGACATCGTTGTAGGGCAGCACGACGGTCTCGCGGGCAAACGCCGCGGGCACGCCGGCGCTGTCGGGATTGCCGTGCGTGAGCGCGCCCGAGCCGGCCTTGATCAGCAGGGAATCGCTGTGCCCGTGGTAGCAGCCGGCGAACTTGATGATCTTGTCGCGCCGGGTGAACCCGCGGGCGAGCCGGATGGCGGACATCGTGGCCTCCGTGCCGCTGTTGCACATGCGGACCTTCTGGATCGAGGGGAAGAAGCGGACGATGAGCTCGGCCATCTCGACCTCATAGGGATTCGGCGTCCCGAACGACGTGCCGCGGTCGAGCGCCGTGGCGATGGCGGCCTTGATGCGCGGGTGATTGTGCCCGTGGATGGCCGGGCCCCAGGTGCAGACGAAATCGATCAGCTCCCGGCCCTCGGCCGTGGTCAGGGTCGCGCCCTGCGCGGAACGGGTGAAGAACGGCGTGCCGCCGACGGAGCGAAAGGCGCGGACGGGCGAGTTGACCCCGCCCGGGATGAGCTGCTGCGCGCGGGCGAAGAGGTCGGCGGAATTGAGGCTGGCCACGGAGGTCACGGCGAAGGACGGCGGAAATGTGTGCCCGTCATCTCCGGGCGTTCCGCGGCCAAAATCAACTCACATATTTTTGCACGATCGGGATGCGCCGGCCGACGCCGAAGGCGAGGGGCGTGATCTTGAGCCCGGGTGCGGCCTGCTTGCGCTTGTATTCGTTCAGGTCGACCTTGCGGACCACGTCGTTGACGACGGCCTCGGCAAAACCCTGGGCGACAAGGTCGGCGCGGGAGAGTCCCTCCTCGACGTAGCCCTTCAAGATGGAGTCGAGCATGTCGTAAGGGGGCAGGGAGTCCTGGTCCGTCTGCCCCGGGCGCAGTTCCGCGCTCGGCGGCTTGTCGATCGTGTTCTGCGGAATGATTTCGCGGTGGCGGCCGTCCCGCGCGGCCAGGTCGGAGTTGATCCAGCGCGCGAGGCTGTAGACCTGGGTCTTGAACATGTCGCTGATCACCGCCGGTCCGCCCGCCATGTCCCCATACAGCGTGCAGTAGCCGACGGCGACCTCGCTCTTGTTGCCGGTCGTCAGGAGCAGCGCGCCGAATTTGTTCGAAAGGCCCATCATCAGGAGCCCGCGGATCCGCGCCTGGATGTTTTCCTCGGCCACGTCACGCGGGCGGCCCTGGAAAACCGGCCCCAGGGCCGTTTCGCAGGCCGCGACGGCGTCCGCGATGGGCAGCGTCTCGAAACGGATGCCGAGGTTGGCCGCGAGCGCGCGGGCGTCGTCGCGCGAGTGCGGCGAGGAGATCGCCGAGGGCAGGGAGACGCCGGTGAGGTTCTCCCGGCCGAGCGCCTCGGCGGCGATGACCGCCACGAGCGCCGAGTCGATGCCGCCGGAGAGCGCCACGAGGGCGCGCTGGAAGCCGGTCTTGTGGGCGTAATCGCGCACGCCGAGCACGAGCGCGTCGAAGAGATCGCGCATTTCGTCCTGGGCAAAGCTGGCCGCGGGTTCGGTGGGGACCGTGGGATCGACGACCCGGAGCTCCTCGCGGAACGCCGCCAGGCCGGCGACCAGGCGCCCGCGGGCGTCGCTGACCATCGTCCGGCCGTCGAAGATCAGCTCGTCGTTGCCGCCGACGGAATTGCAGTAGGCGACCGGGCAGCCGCAGGCCTTGGCGGCATCGGTGACGAGCGTGACGCGGAGATTGTCCTTGGTGAGGTGCCACGGGCTCGCCGACAGGTTCAGCATCAGGTCCAGCCGCTTCGTGCTGAGCGTCTTCACCGGGTCGTTGTCGTAGAACCGGCGCGTCTGGATGATCTCATGCATCCAGATGTCCTCGCAAATGGTGATGCCGATGCGGCGGCCGCCGAACGCGATCACCGCCGGCTCGGTGCCCGGCTCGAAATAGCGGTCGTCGTCGAACACGTCGTAGGTTGGCAGCAGGCATTTGCGCGCCGTGGCCAGGATGCGGCCCTCGTGGCAGAACGCCGCGGCATTGTAGGCGGCGCGCCCGCTCCCGCTGGGGTTGGGCTCGGTGTAGCCGATCACCGCCGGCACGGCGCCGATCTGCCGGGCCAGCCGGGCGGTCGCGTCCGCCACGTCGCCGATGAAACGGCGCTTGAACAGCAGGTCCCGCGGCGGGTAGCCGCACACCACCAGTTCGGGAAAGAGCACGATCTCGGCGCCTTGGGCGACCAGCGCGCGATAGGCCTCCACAATGCGCCGGCTGTTGCCGGCAAGATCGCCAACGATGGTGTTAATCTGGGCCAGGCCGATGCGCATGGTGGTCAGCCAACTTGAGGGTAAAGGCCCGGACTGCAACCCCAAGCCGGGGCTTGACGGTCAGGACTTTGGCATTGCCGGGGGCACCGCCGGTGCGCCATCCACGGCACCGACGCCGCATGATCGTTCCCCCCCATTTCCGCCTCATCCTGGCTTCCGCCTCGCCCCGCCGGCGCGAACTCCTGGCCCGGCTGGGCGTGCCCTTCGAGGTGGTGCCCGCGGTGGTGACCGAGCACGAGGCGCCGGACGCGGACCCGCGCGAGATGGTCCGGCACAACGCCGCCCTCAAGGCCGACTGGGTGTCGGCGCGGCACCCGGACGCCACGGTGATCGGCGCCGACACGACCGTTTTCATCGCCGCGACCGTGCTGAACAAGCCGCGCGACCTGGCCGAGGCGCGGTCGATGTTGCGGCGCCTGAGCGGCCGCACGCACACGGTGTTCACCGGGCTGGCGGTGCGCCGCCGGAGCGACGGCCTGCGCATCGACCGGGGCGTGGCCAGCGAGGTGACCTTCAAGCCCTTGGATGACGCCATCATCGATGAATACCTGGCGCGGGTGCACACGCTGGACAAGGCCGGCGGGTACGCCATCCAGGAGCAAGGCGACCTGATTGTGGAGCGCTATGCCGGCTCGTTGACAAATATCGTCGGGCTCCCGCTGGAAGAAATGAAACAAATTTTGACTCAAGCTTGTCCGAGCGGTTGAATTTCCCCGTGCTGGCCGACTCCCCCCCGCTTCCCGACCGTCCGATGGACCTCCAGGACGACGAGTTCAATCGTCGCTCGATCCTGATTGGCCTCGCCTGCACGCTGCTGTTCCACCTGCTCGTCTTCCTGTTCTCGCCGGAGTTCGACTTCCGGCACTTTTCGGGCGTGCACACGGGCATCCACGTCGTGAGCGCGAACAAGGGCAAGTCGTTCGATTTCGAGCTGGCCCAGCCCGTGGTGGAGCCGCCGAAGCGCCCGCTCAACTTCATCGAGACCAACACGGCCGCCCCGGAGAACACGCCGGACAAGACCGATTTCTTCAGCAGCCGGAACCAGCAGAGCGCGCAGGAGAAGGCGGCGGAGGAGCTCGATCCGCTGAACCGCCCGAGCGTGCAGGGCCAGGACAAGATCAAGAACGACACCGCGATTGTCACGGGCGACATGGCCAAGCCGCAAACCGGCGCCCCGCGCGTGCCCGATGCGCAACAGCAGGATGCCAGCAACCAGCCGGAGCAGCACGCGCGCCAGGCCCAGGTGCCGTTGAGCGGCACGGAGAAATACGAGGGCAAGGCGGACGACGGCCTCGCCGCCAACGTGTTCAAGGGCAAGCAGCCGACGACCCACGCCGACCAGGCCGTCGAGGGCGCGCCCGACGCCACCACGCCGGACGGCGCCGCCAGCAACGTGCCGCATCTCAGCAAGCAGGCGCCCAAGGAACGCCCGCGGCTGGCGTCCACCTCGCTCAACCGCAACTCCATCCTCACGACCCGCGTGGCCGGCACGCGCAACATCGGCATCCAGGCCTCGGACGCCTTCAAAACCGAGTACGGCGAATATCTCAACGAGCTCATCGAGATCGTGCAGGCCTCGTGGTACAACATCCTCGCCGACAGCCAGGTCATGCCGCCGCACGGCTCGCATGTCATCATCACCTTCACGCTGAACTCCAAGGGCGAGACCGACATCATCAAGGTCGAGGACGCCGACGCCGGCAAACAAGGGGTCTGGTTCTGCCAGAGCGCGATCCAGTCCCGGCAGCCTTACCGGAAGTGGACCGACCAGATGATCACGCTGCTGGGCGACCAGCAGACGCTGACGTTCGGGTTCTACTACCAGTGAGCGAGCTGGCGGGAGATTTCTGGGCCACGCTGCCGCTGGGAGACAATGTGCACCTGCTCGGGCGCGACGAGAACGGCCTGGCCGCCTTCGACAAGCCCGCCGACGTGCTCTCGCACCCGAACGCCTCGCAGGACGAAGCGCGCTCGCTCCTGACGTGCCGCTACGACAAGGACGCGCAGTACTTCCACTGGCATGCGGCGGACGGGACCGAACGACGGCTGTGGCTCCTCAACCGCCTCGATTCCGCCACCTCCGGCGTGATCCTCGCGGCGGCGAGCGAGCCGCTGGCGCTCGCGGTGCGCGAGCACTACGCGAACAAACAGGTCACCAAGATCTACAACGCGCTGGTGTTCGGCCGGCCGCAGCAGAATTATGAATTCTGGCACGACATGCTGGCGGTGAAGAACGTCCGCGGCCAGATCCGGACCTCGCTGCTCGGCAACGTACCCGCCGAGACCCGCTTCCAGTTGATCCGCCACACGCAGAAGGCCTTTTCCACCTCGCTGGTCCGCCTCGAGCCGAAGACCGGCCGGAGCCACCAGCTGCGCGTGCAGTGCGCCAAGCGGCGCCTGCCCATCGTGGGCGACCAGACGTACGGCGATTTCGCGCTGAACCGGGCGTTTGCCCGGGCGACCCAGAACAAGCGCATGTTCCTCCATTCGGTCGAGACGAGCTTTGCCTACGAGTTCCGCGGCCGGACCCACCGGTTCAAGGCGCAGGCGCCGCTGCCGCGCGAGTTCCAGCAGATGTATTGAGGCTGCCAGCGCCCGGTGCAGCCCGCTCTCCGTGCGGGCTGCACCGGCACGGAGTGCCGGTTCCACCCGTTCTAGCCTGCGCTTGTGTTCCGCGGACGGCTCGCTGCAATGCCGCCGATGCACGCAACCGGCGGCTGGACCCGGATCGATGATTTTCTCGAGCGGCGCCGCCTGAAGCCGGATCTCGGCCGGGCGGTCCGTGCCACGCTGGGCTTCATGCTGCCGGTGCTGGCCGCGCGGGCGTGGAACCTGCCGCTGGAGATCTCCATTGCGGCGATCACGGCGCAGAACATCGCGATGGTGGACGTGCGCGGCTCGTATCCGCTGCGCCTCGGCCTGCTGCTGGCGATGACCGCCGTGTACGTCGTCGCCGTCGGGCTCGGGGCCTTCGGCGCGCCGTCGCTCATGGCCGCGCTGCTCGTGATCGCGCTCGTCACGTTGCTGTCGGGCCTGTGGCGCCACGTGTTTCCCGATTACGGGCAGTCGTTCGCCGTCACGTCGGTGTTCCTGGCGCTGCTCGCGCTCGCGCTGCCGGGCGGCGCGGCGGCGGCCGGCCGCCACGTGCTGGCCGGCCTGGCCGGCGGGCTCTTCGGCGTGCTGGTGCAGGTGGCGCTGTGGCCGTTCCGGGCCGAGCATCCGCTCCGCCGCGCCGTCTCCGACAGCTGGCTGGCGCTGTCCGACCTGTTGGGTGCGCTCAATCCCGACCTGGACCTCGCGCCGGAAGCGCGGCAACTGCGGGTGGCCGCGAAGGAGGCGGAGTTGCGTGCGGCCATCGACCATGCGCGCGGGGTGCTCGCCGACCCGGGCGGGGCCCGCGGGCCGCTGCGGCCGCGCCTGCTGGAATTGAACATGACGGCGGCGCGCCTGTTCACGCAGGCGGTCGCGCTGGAGTCCGCCTTCGGGCACCTGCGCGAGCGTCCCGATGCCGCGCAACTTGCGGCGAACTGCGGTCCCGTCTTCACCTCCCTGGTCAACACCAGCCGCACAATCGCCATCACGGTGGTGTCGCGGCAGCCCTCGCACCTCGCGGCGACCGAGGTGCGGATGACGCGGCTGGCCAGCCTCCTGCGGGCCACGGCGGGGCGCCTGGACCCGGCCGAGCCCGACCCGGCGCTCCATCAGCTGGTCGCGATCCTGCAGCAGATCGCCACGGTGCTGCCCGATGTCCGCGCGGCGCTGCGGGCCACGATCGCCCGCGCCGGCGAACAGGCGGCCTTTTCGCTCGAGCTGACCGACCTGCGCGCCCGCGCCCTGCGGCCGCTGGCCTCGGCGATGAACCTGAGCTGGCCGCCGGGCGTCAGCCTGCTGCGCTTTGTCCTCCGCCTCGCTCTCCTGCAGTTGCTCGGCGTCGCGGTCATGAAATGGGCGGGGTGGGGCCGCGGTTACTGGCTGCCTCTGACCATGCTGATCGTGCTGCAGCCTGACTACGGCGCGACGCGGGCCCGCGCGGTCCAACGCGTGTTGGGCACGCTCGCTGGGGTGGTGCTCGGCAGCGGCCTGCTCTGGCTGCAACCGCCGGCGCCGGTCGCGCTGGCGGCGATGACGGTCACCATGTTCGGCTTCGCCTTCTGGCTGAAGCGCAACTACGGGGTGGCGGTCGTCTTCATCACGTTGTTCGTGGTGTTGATCACCGAGACGCAGGAGCGCGTCACGCTCGGCTTCACCCTGGAGCGCCTCGGCGCGACCGTGGCGGGCGGCGTCCTCGCGCTGGCCGCCGCCTACGCCTTCTGGCCGGATTGGGAGCGCCGCCGGTTCCCCTCCATCCTGGCGGCCGCCCTGCGGGCGAACCGGGCTTACCTGGAGAAGATCGCGGCCTTGCTGGCCGAGGGCGGACGCTTTGCCGGCGGCGTTGTGCTGGCGAAGCGCGCGGCGGAGTCGGCCAACGCGGCGGCGTTTGCTTCGCTCCAGCGGATGGCGGCCGAGCCGGAGCACCAGCAGGCCGGCTTCGAGGCCGCGGCCGCCCTCGTGAACGGCAACCAGCGCCTGACCAGCGCCCTCACCGGCGCGGCCGTTCAACTCGGCGGCGGGGTCGTGCGCCACCCGGCGCTGGAGAAATTCGCCGGGCTGGCCGCCGGATGCCTGGAAGCGCTGGTCGCCGCCGCCGAAGGGTCCCGGCCCGATGCGGCCCGCTTCGACCATTTGCGCGGGCAGCTGGACGCCATCCGCTTTCCCTCGGCCCCGCTCGCCGCGGAGGCCGGCCAGGCCCGCACCGAGCAGGCGGCCTACCTGCAGTTCGCCCGCGCCGCGACGGAACTCGATGCCATGCTGCTGGAGGCGGGCGCGGCCGCTACAGGAGATTCAGCTGCGAGTCGTCGTCCGGCTTGATCGTGATCTTCTTCTTCGGGCGGGCCTGCGGCGCGGGCAGGGTCACGGAGGTGTCGTCGGACTCAAGTTTTTCCAGGATCGTCTTGGCGCGGTCGATGACGCCGAGCGGCAGGCCCGCGAGCCGCGCCACCTGGATGCCATAGCTGCGGTCCGCGGCGCCGGGCACCACGCGCCGGACAAACACGATGTCGTCGTTCCACTCCTTCACCGCCACCGAGTAATTCCGCAGCCGGGTCAGGTGTTTCTCGAGCTGGGTCAGCTCCTGGTAGTGCGTGGCGAACAGCGTGCGGGGCCCGCGGTCGGACGCGCGGTGCAGGTGCTCGACGACGGCCCACGCGATGCTGAGCCCGTCGTAGGTCGAGGTGCCGCGGCCGATCTCGTCGAGGATGATGAGCGAGCGGTCCGTGGCGTTGTTGAGGATGTTCGCGGTCTCGTTCATCTCGACCATGAAGGTGGAGTTGCCGCGGGCGAGGTCGTCGCTGGCGCCGACGCGCGAGAAGATCCGGTCGACGAGGCCGACGCGACAGGCCTTGGCCGGCACCCAGCAGCCGACCTGGGCCATCAGGGTGATCAGCGCGACCTGCCGGATGTAAGTCGACTTGCCCGCCATGTTGGGGCCGGTGATGAGCAGGATCTGGTCGGCGGTGGCGGATAGCGCCGTGTCGTTCGGCACGAAGGTGTGGCTGCCGGCGAGCCCCAGCCGCTCGAGCTTCATCATCTGCTCGACCACGGGATGGCGCCCGTCGGTGATCTCGAGCTGGTCGCCCTCGTCCAGCTCCGGGCGGCAGTAGTCCCACTCGCGGGCGAGCACGGCCCAGCCGGCCAGCACATCCAGTTCGGCGAGCGCGTCGGCGGTCCGGGCGAGCGAGGCCGCCTCGGCCAGCACGGCGGCGACCAGCCCGCCGAAGAGCTCGAGTTCGCGGGCGAGCGACTTCTCCTCGGCCGAAAAAATCTCCTTTTCCTTTTGCTTCAGTTCCTCCGTCACGTACCGCTCGCCGCCGACGGTGGTCTGCTTGCGGATGTAGTCGGCCGGCACGCTGGCGAGGTTGGCCTTGGTCACCTCGATGTAGTAGCCGAAGACGGAGGTGAAGCGGACCTTCAGGCTCTTGATGCCGGTGCGTTCCTGCTCCTTCCGCTCGAGCTCGGCGAGCCAGGATTTGTTGTCCGTGGTCAGGCTGCGCAGCCGGTCGAGCTCGGCGTCGTAACCGGCCCGGATGTAGTTGCCGTCCTGCAGGTCGTTCGGAAGTTCGTCGGCCAGGGCGCGGCCCAGGAGGTCGCGCAACGCGGGCAGATCGGCGAGGCGCTGGCGGACGGCGGCGATCTCGCCGTTGTGGCTGCCGACCAGGTGGGCGTCGAGCAGCTCGAGGCAGCCGATGATGGCGGGCAGCTGGGCGAGGGTGTCCTTCACGCCGCCGAGCTCGCGCGGGTTGCGCAGCCGGTTCTGCAGCCGGCCCAGGATGCGGGGAATGTCGCGCACCTGGTTGAGGAGCTCGCGGAGCTGCGCGAGGTCGCTGGGCTGCGCGACGAGCTCGCCCACGACCGTCTGGCGCCGCGCGATCTCGGGCCGGTCGAGCGTCGGCGCCGCGAGCCAGCGTGCGAGCAGGCGGGCGCCGGCCGCGGTGGTGGTGCGGTCGATGGCCCCGAGCAGGGAGGCCTCGCGGGTGCCGCGGGCGGACTGGAAGATCTCGAGGTTGCGCAGCGTGGCGGGGTCGAGCAGGAGCGCCCGCGTGCTCCGGTACTCCTGGAGCGAGCGCAGGTTCTCCGGCCGGGCGCAGAGGTTCTCCGTGGCGTAGTGGACGAGCGCCCCGGCCGCCCCGAGGGCCGCGTGGCGGTGGCTCAGGCCGAAGCCCTCGAGATTGAGGACGCCGAGCGCCGTCATCACGGCGCGGGCGCCGTCCTCGACGTCGAAGTGGTAGCCCGGCAGCTCGGAGCAGAGCCGCGGGGCGCAGAACTGGTGCAGGGCGTGCACGGCGTGCTGCTCGTGCGGCGCGGCCTGCCAGCGGGCCAGTTCGCCCTCGATCAGGACGAGTTCGGCGGGGTCGAGGGCCGTCAGGACCGGCAGCAGGTTCTCCGGGTGCGCATCCGTGGCCAGGCGGAACTCGCCGGTGGACAGGTCGAGCCAGGCGGCGTGCAGCCCGGCCTTGTCCAGCGTGACCGCGCAGAGGTAGTGGTTCCGCGCCGCCTCGATCTGCTGCGCCGAGAGCGTGGTCCCGGGCGAAAGGATGCGCGTCAGCTGGCGGCGGACCAGCTTGCCCGCCTGCGCCGGCTCCTGCTGGTCGCAAATGGCCACCTTTTTCCCGGCGGCGAGCAGCTTGGCGACGTAGTTGTCGGCCGCGTGGTACGGGATGCCCGCCATCGGGTAGTCCTGGCGCTTGGTCAGCGTGATGCCGAGCAGCCGGGAGCCGACCTCGGCGTCGGCGAAGAACATCTCGTAGAAATCGCCCAGCCGGAAAAGCAGGAGCGTGTTCGCCGGGAGGCCGCGCTTGACCTCGAAATACTGCTGCATCATCGGCGTGAGCTTCTCGGCCATGGAGCCGCTTTTATTGAACCACGAAGACAGGAAGGGCACGAAGAAAATACACCCTGCAGTTTCGCCTTGGTCTCCGGGGAATCTTCGTGTTCTTCGTGCCCTTCGTGGTGAACCTGCATCATACGGATCTCGGCGGCGCCGGCCGGCCGCCGCTGGTGGTGCTGCACGGCATGCTGGGCTCGTCGCGCAACTGGCAGACCGCGGGCCGCGACCTCGCCGCCCACTTTCACGTGTTCGCCCCCGATGCCCGCAACCACGGCCGGTCGCCCCACGCGGTCGACATGGACTACGGCGCCCTGGCGGACGATCTCCGCGCCTGGATGGACGCGCAGGGCCTGCGGCGCGCGACCCTGGTCGGGCACAGCATGGGCGGGAAGACCACCATGCTGCTGGCGTGCCGGCATCCGGACCGGGTGGAACGGCTGGTGGTGGTCGACATCGCGCCGCGCCACTACTACTGGGCGGCGCACCGCCAGGAGTTCGCGGCCATGAACGAGCTCGACCTCGCCAGCCTGCAGTCGCGCCAGGAGGCCGAATTGCGCTTCGAGGCCCGCGTACCCAGCCACGGGATGAGAAAATTCCTCGCCACCAACCTCGAACGCGCCGACGCCGGGGGCTGGCGCTGGGTGGTCAACCTGCCGGTCTTGACCGAGGCGCTCTCGACGATGGAACGGAATCCGCTTGCCGCCGGCGACCGTTTCGACGGCCCCGCGCTTTTCATCGCCGGCGGCCGCTCGCACTACGTCCAGGCCGCCGACCACGGCGCGATCCGGCGGCATTTCCCCTCGGCGCGCATCGAGGTCATTGCGGAATCAGGCCACAACCCGCACATGGACCAGCGGGAGAAGTTCGTGGCCCTCGTGCGGGAATTCGCGCGCTGACCGGCCGCAGGATCGACCGCCGGCGTGCGCCCTCACGTCTCCGCGACCACCGGCACGATCGACCGCATCGCGCTGGCGCGGCTGCGCTCGGCGGCCGGCAGCCACTGCCGGAGCTTCCAGCGCCGGTACATGAGGACGCCGCGGAGCCACTCGTCGAGCGTCATGGAGATCCAGACCCCGACGAGACCCCAGCCGAGGTGCAGGCCCAGCAGCCAGGCGTTCGGGACCCAGACCAGCCACATGCAGACGGCGCCGGCCTGGACGGGGAAGCGGACATCACCGGTCGCGCGAAGCGAATTGATGACGATGATATTGAAGACCCGCCCGATCTCGAGCACGACGCAGATCCGGAGGAGCAGCGTTCCACCGCGAATGACCTCGGGGTCGTGGCTGAAGATGCTGATGAGGTGCGGGGCCGCCAGCGCCAGGAGGGCGACGCCGCTCGCGCAGAGGACCAGGCCGGTGCGCAGGCTGCGCAGGACCTGCGCATACGCGGCGTCAAACTCGCCCGCGCCGATGAGGCGCCCGACCATGATCTCCGTGCCGAGGCCGAGCGACAGGCTGAACAGGATCACGAGCGCCTGGATCTGCTGGCAATAGGCCATCGTCGCCAGCGGCACGGCGCCGAGCCGCGACACGAAGCTGGTGACGGTGAGCAGGGCGAGCCAGTAGCTCATGTTCTCGCCGGCGGCGGGCAACCCGATGTGCAGGATGCGGTCGATCCGGGCGAAGGGCAGGTGGAAGAAGTCCGGCGCCCGCAGGCGCAGGCCGAGGCGCCGCCGGACCAGGAGATGCAGCGCGACGTTGGCCGCGATCCGGCTGAAGACGCTGGAAAGCGCCACGCCCTCGACGCCCAGCTTCGGGAGCCCGAAGAGCCCGAAGAGCAGCAGGCAGTTGCCCCCGATGTTGAGGAGGTTCTGCCCGACCGTGACGAACATCACGTCGCGCGTGTGCGCATGCGCGCGGAGCGACGCGCTCAGGGCGATGTTGATCGACTCGAGGAAAAGCGTCCCGCCCATCAGGGTCAGGAACGGCACGGCGTAGACCATGAGCGACTCGGGCAGCTGCATCAGCCGCAGGATCGGCCGCGCGAGGAAATAGACGACCACGCTGGCGACCAGGCCGGTCCAGGTGTTGACCCCGACGGCGGCCTTGGCGATGGCCTCGGCGCCCGGCGGGTCCTTTGCGCCGAGGTGATGGGTGATGACGACGCTGGTCCCGACGCCGATGAAGTTGAAACAGATCAGGCCCAGCACGATCAGGCGGTTCGATACACCCAGCGCGGCGACGGCACCGTCGGACACGTGCGCCACCATGAACGTGTCGACCGTGCCGATGAGGATGCGCAGGCTTTGCTCGACGAAAATTGGCCAGGCGATCGCCAGCAGGGTCAGCTTGACTGGAGTGGAAGGTTTCACCCGCAAAAGCCGACCACACACAGCGAAACGCCGCGGGAGTAAAGCGGATTTCCGGCGTTATTTGACCTTTCTATACGCGATCTCGATAGCGGTCACAGCTCGGTCTATTTCGCCAAGAAGTCGCGTATGTTCGCCTGCATCGCTATGGCAATATTCCGAAATAAGATCTGCGACGTGACATAGATATCCAACTGTCGAGTTCTTGTTATCGCCGCCAGTCTCGCCAATCAGCGCGGGCCTCTCAGTCTGACTAAACAGGTAGCTGTCGGTATCGAATGCGGGCCTTCGGTGAGGCGATCCTTCAGACCGAAGTAGTTCATAAGTGATCACGGTATTTAATCGTGCGGCCAAATCGTCTTCAAATCGGACTATGATCTGCTTTTGTTTCTGCTCGTCTTGGGTTCGTCTTACCAGAACCCAAGACCTGCCGTTCTTTTCGCTACAGATTAAGATCAACTCGTTTGGCGTCCAGCCGGGTTCCTTGACGATGGTGGTTACAGTGGCTGCTGGTATCTTGACGCCAAATCCGTCCACGATTTCCGAGAACATCTTCAGATCAAATGCCGAAAGCGCGTCGCCTTCGATTTGGGGTATATGGAGGCGAAGCGCTTTGTCCTCAGCGGACGCAACAAGGGCATGCGAAAGGAGAACTAGCCCGATAAGAAGGTCTCGAATGCTCCGCATCAGACAAATAATACGGATGAGTCTGTTGAATCTTAGCGCCGGCTCCAGAGGCGCAGGGAGGCGAGCAGGAAATCCTCGAAAGCGGCGGACTCGTTCAGGTTGAGACGGAGCAGCCCGGCGTTGTGCTCGAGCTTCCCGATCGCGGCGGACAGCGACCGGCGCATGGACTCGTCGCCGGCCTTCAGCCTTTCCTCCGCGAAGGCGCGCGTCGTGTGCTCGATCTCGATGAAGAGTTTCTGCCGGACGCCATTGGCGATGCCGGTCTCGATCGCGACCTGCTCGTCCTCGTCGAGATCCTCCGGCAGCTTGGCCTTCTGCGCCTGCCAGATCGTGTCGGTGGCGGCGGCGAGGACGGCGTTGAACCGGGTGACGAGCCCGTAGACGCCCAGCACCTGGCTGGCGACGGTGCGTTTCTCAACGACGGCCCCGGAGGAGAGCTGCGCGAGCCAGGCGGCATACGCTTCGCGCGTGGCCTGCCAGAGCGCGCGCGTGGCGTCGTCGGCGTCGACCAGCGCCTCGCTCATCGAGTCGGTGAAGCGGAAGTGCAGGCAGCGGCTGCGGATGGTGGGGAGGAGGGAGTAGGGGCGGGTCGTGAGCAGCAGGATGGTCGTGCTCGGCGTCGGCTCCTCGAGGGTCTTCAGGAAGATGTTGGCCGCGGCGGTGTTCATCCGGTCGGCCTCGTACACGACGGCGACCTTGCGGGGCGACACGGTGGACGAAACCTGGATGGTGCCAATCAGGTCGCGGGTCGCCTCGGCACCGATCTGGCGCATCTTGCCTGCCGGGCGCAGGGCGTGGAAATCCGGGTGCTGCTTGGGCGGGAAATGCTGGCTGGGCAAACGCGGGTCGTTCAGCAGCCGGTCGGCGATGGCGTGGGCCACATTGGCCAGCGTCGCGAGGTTCTCGCCGTGCAGCAACAGGCTGTGGGCCAGGCGGCGGCGTTCGAGCGCGCGCTCGATGACCGCGACGGTCGGGGTGCCCTCGAGGGCGGCGGGCCAGGGCAGCGGCGCCTCGGGCATGGGCGTCAGGGGAGGCGCTTCTGCACCTCGGTCCAGATCTTCTTGTCGATCGTGTCGGGCGGGAGCGTGCCGTCGATCACCACCACGCGATCGGACCACTGCTTCGCGAGCAGCAGGTAGCCCTCGCGCACCTTCGTGTAGAATTCGATGTTCTGGCGTTCCATGCGGTCGGGGAGGCCGGAGGCGCGCTGGCGGATGCGGGCGAGGCTGACCTCGGTGGGGACGTCGATGACGACGGTGAGGTCGGGCATCACGTTGCCGACCGCGAATCGGTTGATCTCGTTGACGGGACCCGGGGCCAGGTTGCGGGCGATGCCCTGGTAGACGGTCGAGGAGTCGAGATAGCGGTCGCTGAGCACGATGGCACCGCGGAGCAGGGCAGGGGCGATGACCTCGCGCACGAGCTGGGCGCGGGCGGCGGTGAAGAGCAGCAGCTCCGTCTCGGGGCACATCTCGTCGCCCTTGGAATTATGCACGATGATCCCGCGGATCTGCTCGCCAATCTCGGTGCCGCCGGGCTCGCGCGTTGCGATGACCTCGCGGCCCTTGCGCTCCAGCTGGGCGGCCAGGCGGGAAATTTGCGTGGATTTGCCGCTGCCTTCGGACCCCTCGAAGGAGATGAGCATGCCGGCGGGTTTGGCTTTGGTAGACATCGGAAGGAGGCTTCCAACGAACCTTTTCCGCCGCTTCCGCGCAACCAGATTCAGCGGCGCCGCGGCCGCAATTGACGTTGATTGACCCGCGCAAACGCTTCAACACTCGCACCACATGCCCAGCCATTTCCCGTCCTTTTTTGCCTCGTCCACCATCAACGTCTGGCACGTGTTCCTCACCACGGACCCGGTCGGCCAGGCGGTCATCGCGCTGCTCGCCGTGTTCAGCATTTTCGCCTGGGCCGTGATGATCGGCAAATACTCGGATTTGAAGAAGCTCCGGCAGCTGAACCTGCTCTTCGAACGCAAGCTTGGTCAGGAACGCCATATTCTCGACCTGCCCGAGAACCTGCGGAGCCGGCGCGACATCCCGTACGCCGACCTGCTGGCCGATGCCCTCGAGGCCTACTGGCGCGCCGCCGCCATCGGCAAGGAAAAGGGCGACGAGCAGGTGCGTTCGCGCCTCGAGCACGCGGAGAACGCCATCCAGCGCGCCCTCGCGCGCCAGTCGCTGCGCTACGAGTCGAGCATGATCATCCTGGCCTCGCTGGTCTCCGGTGCGCCCTTCATGGGCCTGTTCGGCACGGTGTGGGGCGTGATGGAGGCGTTCAGCGCGGTGTCGGTGATGCAGAGCGCGAGCATCCAGACGCTCGCGCCAGGCGTGTCGGCGGCGCTGCTCACCACTATTTCCGGCCTCGTGGTGGCGATCCCGTCCGTGTTCGGGTACAATATCCTGCTCGGCCACGTAAAGACGATGATCACCGAACTCGAGAACTACGCGAGCAACCTCGCGGACCGCATCGAGCTGGAGGCGAAGTAAGGCCATGGCGCGCATCTTCCGGCGTCCCCGCCAGCTCCACCCGGTCGCGGAGCTCAACATCACCAACATGGTGGACCTGGGCTTCACGCTGCTGATCATCTTCATGATCTCGACGCCGCTGATCCAGTCCGAGCAGACGATCCCGGTGAACCTCCCGGTCGAGGGGAAGAAGGCCCAGACGCCGCCCTCCGACCTCGACTTCCAGGCCGTGTCGATCGATCGCGCCGGCAACTACTACTTCGGGCAGCGGAAGGTCTCGTTCACCGAGCTTTCCAGCAACCTGTCGGCGCTCGCGGCCCGGCCGAAGCAGCCGGTCATCCGGATCCGCGCCGACCTCACGCTGCAGTGGCAGCAGGTCGTCCGCGTCATGGACGAGATCAAGAAATACAACCTCACCAAGATCACCTTCGACACCGCGGTGAAGTGACGCGATGCACGCGAGATCGCCCAGTTCGTTCGCCGTTTCGATCACGCTCCACCTGTTTGTCGCCGCGGCGATCTTCTTCACGACCGTCTACGTCGCGCAGCAGCAGAAACCCCCGGTGATCTTCGAACTCGTGGCGGGGCCGCCAACCGCGCCGGACGAGCTCGTGGCGCCGGCGCTGGGCAACACCAAGGAGCCGGTGAAGCTGGACGTGCCGAAGGTCGAGCTGCCGCCCGAAAAGACGCCGGTCCAGGAGGTTGCCCCGCCGGAGCCGCAGGCCGTGCCCGAACCGCCGAAGCCCGTGGAGAAGGCCGACACCTCGATCACGAAGAACGTGAAGAAAGCCGAGCGGATGTCGTACAAAGACTACCTGAAGAAGCATCCCACGCCCAAGCAGCCGGCCACGCCGGCGCCGTCGCGCCCGGCCAACGTGCCGCGCATCGACGCGCAGGGCATCGCCAACGGGGTCCGCGGCGGCTCGACCGCCAACACGCGCGGCGGCGGCGGGGGCAAGGCGCTGACGCGCGAGGAACAGAGCGAGCTGAACACGTACATTTCCTTCTTGCTGCAGGCGCTCAAGGAGGCCCACGAGCCTCCGCCCGGCGTCAGCGACAAGCTCGAGGCCAAGGTCACCTTCGACATCACGGCCAGCGGCGCCATCCTCAACCCGCGCATCTCGAAGTCATCCGGCGACCGGGCCTTCGACCAGTCGGTGCTCGAGGCCTTTCGCAAGGTGCGGCCGATCGGGCCGACGCCGAACGGCCGGCCGGACACGTGGACCGTGACGTTCAAGATGAGCGACGAGAACTGACCGGCGGCCAGGGGTTTGGGCCGGCCCGAAGGGCTGCGCCGCACCGGCGCTGGGCGGAGTTTCGCGGTGCGGGGACGATGAATAAAAAGTCCTTGCGTTCGCGGGCCAAAAACTACTCTTAGGCCCTTCGACAGTTTGGCACGGGCTCTTAGCTCAGTTGGTAGAGCGCCTCAATGGCATTGAGGAGGTCAGCGGTTCGAACCCGCTAGGGTCCACCAGACGACGGGAGTTGAGGAGAGAGGGCCTAGTCTCCGAGGGAAAGCTTGCGTAGCGACGGGCACCATTGGTAGCCGTTGTCGTTACTGGATGCGAACCAAACGCGAACCGCGGGCCGCGAAGGCTGACGGCGACGAGAAGGCGCGCGTGCCGCGCGTCGGCGTGCGAAAGCTTCCCGTCCGCGAGGGCCGCCCGAACCCGTTCGGCGTGCAATGGGCCGAGCGCGTATGGGTGCCGGAAATGGCTCGCGAGGTTCGAAAGGTTAAAACGAAATTCTACCCGAGCGCCGATCTGCGCGACCGCCGCTTTCACGAGTTGAAGGATGAGAAGCGCGCCGGCGCCCTGCGCACGATCTCCCGAGCGGAGATCGACCAGTGGCACGCGTTCAAAGCCGCGATCGGCGACACGCCCTGGCCGGAGGTCGTCGCCGGCTGGCGCGGATTCCTGCGCGTCAATGGCCTGACCCCGTGCACGCTGAAGGTTGCCGAGCTGTTCGGCGATTGTCTCGTCCGGGCGGAAGCCGCCAAGGACGCCGGCAAGCTCAGCGCCGACACCTTCCGCCAAAAGAAACACAAGTGGGGCCTGTTCACCGCAGCGTTTGGCCGCCGCACGATCTCCGACATCCAGCCGAGCGACATCGAACGCTGGCTCGACGGGTTTGCCTTCGAGTCGAACATCACCCGCGACGTGTACCTCAAACACGTCCGCCTTCCGTTCGCCATCGCTATGAAGCGCCGGCTCCTGCAGGCGAACCCATGCGACCAGGTGGAAAAGATGGGTGTGCAGGTCGACGCCGTCCGCCACCTGCCGGTCGAAGCCGTGGCGAAGCTTTTCCACACGGCACAGACTCATCGCGATAAACTCCAGCGCCAGCCCTTCCGCGTGATGTTGGCCCGTCTGGCGCTGGAGTTCTTCGCGGGCATCCGCTTTGGGAGCGCCACCCGCCTGACCAAGAGCGATATCAATGGAAAGGAATGTGGCCTGCTCCATCCCCGTCCGAGCATCAAGACCCGCAAGCGGCAATATATCGAGGGCTACCCGGACGTGCTGTGGGCGTGGCTCAAGATCGCACCGGAGGAGGGATGGAGCCTGACGCCGCGCCAATACCTCGAGCTTAAGAGCCGCCTCTTCGTGACCGCCGGCGTCCCGCATCCCCACAACACCGCGCGCCACAGCTTCTGCACGTACCATGTCGCGGTCCGGCGGGATGCTAGTCTGACGGCGTTCCTGTTGTGTCATGTGAATGCGCGAAAGCTGTGGGATACCTACAAGGGCAATGCTACGCGTGAAGAAGGTGAGCGGTACGAAAACCTAACGCCGGAGCGAGTGGCGACGGTTGCGCGGCTATGGAAAGCGGCCCCGCCTGCTCCAAACGCAGCAGCGCCAGATCGAGAGCCACGCCAAGAAGCGGCAGCGCCCGCGGGTCCAATTTCCACGGCCGCCCTTTAGCCAAGCCCTTGCTGACGACGCCGGCTTTGTCCGCCCGCAGCCAGAGCCGCAGCGTGGCGGGCTCGACCTGGAGGCAGTGCGCGGCCTGCGCGGCGGTGAGCCGGAAGGGGAGGAGCGGAGCGACGGGGGGTGTTGGCACGTGACAACTAGAGCAGGTGAGTCAGATGCCCGACATGGTGCCGGGCGTTCGTGCCGATCTGGCTGAGGTCGTGCAGCAGCTCCTGCGCTTCGCGCGCGTCGATGACGCCCGGCGAACGGTCGTCCGGCGCGAGGTCACGGAGCATTTTCCGCCGAAGCTGGGCGACCTCGTCGCCGATCTCCTCGGCATCCACGCGGGCGGTGTCGACCTCCGTACGTTCCCGCTCGATGAGGTTGGCCAGGAAGCGGCACTCGAACAGTCCTCCTTCATCCTTGAGGGCGGCGAGGAGCTTCGCCTTCGTGGCGATGAACGCCGCGAGCAATCGGGTGGGGGCTTGGGTGCTCATGGGCTGGGGATTCTAGCGAGGCGTCGACCGTCTTGTGCGAGCTGCTGAAGCTGGGCCATCATCCCCGCGCCGAGTTCGAGGCAATCAGGATTCAGGCCGCTAACGAGGTCGGCCAATCGCGAGAGGAAATCGTGAGAGTTCCAACAGGTGGCCAGCCGCTTGGCGTTGTTGATGGCCTCGGCGCAGGTGAATCCCGTGACCTCGGCCAGGTGGCAATTGCCTCCGTGCGTATAGAGATTGACCGCCCAATAGTCCCGCGAGCGCGAAACGATATGGCTCGGATCTCCACAGGTGATGAACTCCGCAGCTTTAGCCGGTGCGGGCGGTTTCGCGATTGTGGTGGTGGCATCCATAGGAAAGGGTCAGCGGTCGTGTTCGGCGAGGTGTGGGAACTCGGCGAGGAGCTGCTCGTATTGCGGCCGCTTGAATTTCAGCACGGCACGGGTGCGGCCGCGGGTGTAGGGAGAGACGGGGTCGCGGAGCACGAGGCCCTCGCCGCCGCGGTTGCGGACGGATGCGAACGCGTCGGCCAGGTGCTGGAGGCTGATGAGTTCGACCTCGTCCACCACCTGCGCAATCGCGAGGAGGCATCGGTCGCGAGCCGCTTCGAGGCGGACATTCAACGGCGCGCGGACTTCGGGAGCGTCAAATACTTTGAAAACGTGGCGGTCGGAGAACCGGCCGAAGCGAGCGGCTTGGGACGCAGAGTCGAAAGCGTCGCCTTCGTAGCCGGCCCATATCTCGCCATCGAGGGCAAAGCCTTCCGGCAGGTCTACCCGCCATTCCTCGGGTAGGTTCACCTGCTTGCCACCGCGCGTCCACATCGTCTTGCCGTCCCAATAGGCCCGGACGCCGTTGAACTTCTCGGTGAGTAGCCAGCCATGGAGGAACTCGCCGGTCCAGTCGTAGCCGTGCATCATCGCGCTTTCGTCGACGAAGGGGATGACGGAGGCAGACGCAGCGTTCATCGGACCTCCACGGTGCTTTCGGCCGCCAGCTTGTCGGCGATGGCCGCCTGCAGGGCGTTCTCCACCACGTCGACCGATACACCGATTTCCGTGGCCTTGGAGCAGATCAGGACCAACCGCGTGAGCTGATCCGGCGGGAGCTGTGATTGATGCCTTGCGCGAAGGTAGGCCTCGATCTGGGGCCAGAACGCCGCAAAGCCGTCCCGAATTATGACAGAGAGCTTGATGCCGGGGTCGACCTGGAGGAGGTCGACGTACAGCGCCTCGATCTTCCCCCTGAGCGCGCCGGGGCGGAAGCCAATCGATTTCGCGAGGCTAACTTTGTCCGCCGTGGGGTGAAGACCCCGTTTTTCAGCATCCATGACCTACTGTGTTAAACATGTTGAACACGTATAACAAGCCTTTTGTTGAACAATTTTACGCCGAAGTCATGGGTGGTTCGGATACCCCATGGCGAAGAAATCCTCCACAATCGGCTCCCGATTAGCTCCCGGCCTGCGCGAGAGGCTGAACAAGATCATCGACCGCCATGGGACCAACGATAGCGAGATTTTGAACCGGCTGCTGCCGTCGTTTTGCGATGCCATCGAGGAGGCTGACGCCGTCCGCTGGCCGGCCGTCGTCCTCATGGCCGAGAAGCAGCCCATGGTCGCCGAAGAATCACACAAACCGGGCCAAGCTAAGGCAGGGACATCCCCGCCGAAACCGCCCGATAAATCAAAGCGACCCCGGGGCGATGGGCCTCGTGTTGCGATTTGAGCTTCCGCCCCCGATCGCCACGACGCCCCGGAAGAGACGTAGGGCGGAGTTTGACGAAAGATGCCGGATATGACCTCCATCGACCTCACCAACGATGCCTTGGCGCAGGCCACGGCCGCAGGCTGGCAGATTGTCAGCCGCGACGCCGCCGGCGTGCAGTTCCGCAAGCCAAAGGAGTGGAGCAAGGCGGCGGTGATTCTTGGACTGGTGCTCCTGATTTTCTACGGCTTCGGCCTGCTGATCCTGCTGCTGGCGGCGCTGGATTACGCGATGGCAAAGGACAAGCTGATCTATGTGCCGGCGGACCAGCTCGCGCGCGATGGCTGGAAAGCCGCGAAGCAGAAGGCCGCGGTGACCGTCGGCGGTCTCTTCAAGACCGCAGCGATAATCATCGGCCTGATCGTGGGCGTCACGGTCCTAGTCGGGCTGGCGATGCGCTGAGCCCCGAGGCGATCGTAATGAGCGCCGGAAATGGCGCGGCAGGATCTCGCCCCTCATGAGCACGCCACAGGTCAACGTGCCCGCCGGATTTGTCGACCGCCATCCTCTGCGCGGGCCATGGGTTTCACCGGAAGCCCCGCCCGACTTGTATGAAACCGTGCAGGTGCTGCTCGCCGACGGATCGACCGATCATGCCACCTGGATGGGCGACTATTGGTGGCGCGACAGAAGGCTTCGGCCGATTGGCTGGCGACGGATCGAGAACCGCGGAATGACGGCCGGCCCGCCGTGAGGCCTATTTAAGCCACCAGCCAATCAGGCCGATGACGACCGAAATGACGGCGCTGGCGCCGGCAACCATACCCATGCGCTTTAGGTGGTCGCGCTCGATGTTGCGCAGTTTGCCCTCGACCGTCCCCACTCGCTTGACCATGCCCGGGACACCCAGCTCGTTGTCGCCCAGCACGGCAAGTTCCACGCGGCGCTGAGCCTCGCCCTGGCGGTGTTGCTCTTCGGCGATCTCTTCCAGTTTTTTCAGGATAACGTCCGTCATGAGGTCGATGGCGGTTTCGGCGGGTTCAAGAAGGCATGCACCTCGCCCTTCTCGTGCCCGATATAGAGCGCGCCGGCGACGCCGGCGGCGAGAAGGCCGATGGCCCAGAACCAGTCCGGCAGTCCGCTGACCTTCCACGCGAGGAAGAACACTGCGGAGGCAATACCGCACGCCAGAGCCGGGGTGGGGTAGGCTCGCCAGACGAAGAAGCCGGCGGCGGCCGCGGCCACAATAGCGGCGTAGAGCAGCGGGCGCGATTCGGCCGCGTCAATCTTATGTGCCGCGATGGAAGTATCGACGGTGCCAGTGTCCGCGTGGACAGTCGACTCCGTGCGCTGCAGCACGGTTGCAGCGCCGGGGATGATTTCGGTCACCGTCCGCGCCGGCTGGGCCGGGACCGCGGGCGACTCGGCGGTAGCCGCTTTGGCCGGGACCGCGTCGGTCTTGGTCTCGATGATGCGCGAACCCGCGGGCAGCGGAAGGGACTCGCCCGATTGCGACGTGCCGAGAGTAGCTGGCTTGCCGGCGTCGGGCAGGCCGGTAACCGAAACGTCGCCCGCCCGGATCTGCGGGCGCTTGCCGAACACCGCGCAACCGGTCATGCACAAGAACCAGGCCGCCGCGACCGCCACCAATAGTGCGAGGAGGAAGATCCTGCGCGTGATCATGCGATCACGGCGGCGGGCGCATTCATGGCAGGTGCATTGTCTCCAATGGGCGGTCATGGCGCGAAGGTGTCGAAGAGCGTTTTGCAGTGGAGGCCGTATCGCAACATGAGGGCGAGGAAGTCTGCCGTGCTGAGCGTCTGCTCGGCATTGTCGAAATCCCAGAAATTCTGCGCCGTGCTGTCGTCGATCGCCCCGGCGGAGAGCGCCAGTCGGACGAGCGCGACCTGCGAGGTAAACTTGGCCTGCGCGTATTCAGTGGTCTTGAGCTTGAGACCGGTCGCGGTGTCGACGTAGCCGAGGGCCTGCTGCTGATCGTAGATCTGGGCCTGTGGCGGCGGCGGCTGCGGCGGGCTCGCCAGAGCAGCAGCGATGTCGGTAGGCGCGTTCGCCTGGCTGGCGGTACCACTTGCCGCAGGCACGCCGATCACCCGGCCGTCGAGCAACCGCACGCGATACCCAGCGTCGCCGAGCGGATCTAGCACGGTTCCGATCTCGGGAACGTCATATTCCTCGAAAGCGGGAGGATCAATTTCATCGCTCATGGGTCAGGCGGATTGAGGCTCCCAAGTGATGTCCCAGTCCACGACATCGGTGGAATTGGAGCCGGCCCAAAGGCTTATGTCGGAACCACCAACCTGTCCGCCAGTCAGGGCGATCGTGAGGTCCTTCCACGCAGAAGTCAGACCTACGCTGGCGACAAGCTGCGAGCCACCGCTCGCCGTGCCGAGCGTCACCGTGGGGGTGCCAGTGCGCGCCTTGGCACGAATGCGGAGGAGCTGGGCGTTGGCGGGAATAAGAACCTGGCCCTTTATTTGCTCATTACCGTTTGTCGAGGAGTAGGCTCGCACGCGGGCCGGGCCGTAGCTCGGAAGCAAATGGGATATACCGGTCGCCGTCGTCACTGCATGAAGATGATTGATTGATGCGTCCCGAAGTTGGTAACCCAAGCCATCGGTCAGCGGGAGATGAATAACGGCTCCGATGGGGGTGATCCGCACGTCGTCGATATAAATTTCCCGCGCTCCCCCAACACCGGAATTCCGACGAAATCCAAAGGAGTTCACTGTGTTGTTCCAAGTGACCTCAATAATCAATTGTCGCCAGGTGCTATCAGAAACAAGCGTTCCAGCATTAACCAGGTTGTTGTTATCACCGCATTTTAACTGAAGCCAGTTCGACGGCCCGGATACCTGCTTGTACCATAACGAAACGCGCACTCGTTGCCCAACGGTGATTCCACTGATGGGGACAGCCAGTGGATCGGATGTCGGAACTCCGCTGCTTAGATATTTCAGATGAAGCGAAGCAGCACCGGAGTGAAACTCACTCGTGTTACGTTCAAACACATCCCAATCACCCAGCGACTCAGTCCAGTTTGCGAAAATGTCAGAACCACCGCCACCAGCGGTTTCAAAGCCGCCATTAAGAGTCGATGAATTAACTATATCCACCTGCGACCCCCAGCGGAATCTGTAGGGCACTGCGCCGCCCAATTCATAAATCTCGGTTATGTCCGCAGCGGAAAGCGCCAAATTATAGAGAGAAACGGAATAGATTCTTCCGGTAAATACCTGCGTAGTTCCATCAAAACCAACCAGCAAATAGGTCGATGTGATAGAGCCGGCGAAAGTGTACCCGGTACCGAAGTCGTTTGTCGTAAACGCAACCGCAATTCCATTGATGGAGATCGTGAGAACGCCGCCCGCGCGAGTGACACTCAAGAATATCGATTTTCCCCCATAGTTCGTGACGATGTTTGCCGTCACGTCGGCTTGGATCACATTGCTCGCCGGCGTCGCTCCATATAACAGAACGCGAATCGTTCCGGTCGTGGTAAGTAGCACGCTCAACGAATTTGCGGTGAGAGCACTCGCCCCTGCAGTGGCCACCGCTGAGAGGTCCAAAAGCCCAACATTTGCGGCGGGATTTGAGAGCGGAACATTCAAGACTCCGCAAAGCGAACAATCATCGGTCCCGATATTTTGATTTGTCAGGGTCGCTACAATTTTTGCCCCGCTAGTCCCGTCGACGTAGATCCCGCCGCGAGGAGCGAGCGCGTTGCGCTTTTCAGCCAGGAAATCCTCCGAGGCCGAACGGAGATTCGCGGGAGTGAGTTCGCGCAGCGACCAGTTAGTGCCGTCGAAGCGGAGACGTGCCGTCCAATTGCGGGCGAGTGTGGGATGGCCGTAGAGGGTGCCGAGAAGAGTGCCGCCAGACGTGAGGTTACGGATCTCGATTGTGGGATTCAGCGAAGCGGGCATAGCGACCAGGGCGTCGATCTCGGCGCCGGCGGCGGCATTAGTGTTGGCGATGCTGAGGGTCGCGGTGTAGACGGCGCTGCCGGCATTAACCGTGACGGCGAAGCTGCGGCGCTGCATCCGAGCGGAAAGTGCGAGCGAGGTGTCGCTAGCGGAGGAGATCGCGGTCGGGGCATTGTGGCCCTGCAGCTCGTCCTGCGCGGCTTTCACGAATGCAGTCGTGGCGAGCTGCGTGGTGTTGGTGCCGGCCGCGGCCGTCGGCGCGGTGGGCGTGCCAGTGAATGCGGGCGAGGCTAGCGGAGCCTTCAGCGCGAGGGCGGCCGTCATGGTGGCCGCAAAGTTCGCGTCATTGCCGAGAGCCGCGGCGAGTTCGTTGAGGGTGTCGAGAGCACCGGGGGCCGAAGCAATGAGAGCATCGATCGCGGCCTTCACAAAGGCCGTCGTCGCGATCTGGCTCGTATTGGTGCCGCCCGCGGCCGTCGGCGCGGTGGGCGTGCCGGTGAGCGCCGGCGAGGCGAGCGGGGCCTTGAGTGCGAGGGCGGCCGTCATGGTGGCCGCGAAATTGGGATCGTCGCCGAGAGCATCAGCCAGCTCCTTCAGGGTGTCGAGTACGCCGGGCGCGGAGGCGATGAGAGCGTCGATGGCAGCCTTCACGAAGGCCGTGGTCGCGATCTGGGTCGTGTTCGTACCGTCTGCGGCGGTGGGAGCCGTGGGCGTGCCGGTCAGCGCCGGCGAGGCCAGCGGGGCCTTCAGCGCGAGGGCGGCATCCGCTTCGGCAACGCTATAGATAGAGAGCGCTGCGCGGACGGCGGTCCCGTCGGCGCAGGCAAGGAGCGTGCGTGCGAAGGCGGTGAAGACGGCCAGGGAGGCGGCGGCCGGGCCGGAGAAATACGGGAGCCTGTCGGCCGCTGGCGTCAGACCGCCAAGCGCGGCGAGGGCGCTGTTGAGCGGGGTGGGGAGGTCGCCCGTGGGGTCGTACATCCGCGGCAGCGCGTAGGTGGACGAGCGGTACCACGGATGCGGTTGGGCGATGGCATTGGTGCCGGTGATGTCGAGCGTGACCTGGAGCGGTGTGAGATTGTCGTCGGGCAGGGCGTCGAGCAGCTCGGAGGTACGGAGATCGAGCGTGAAGCTCCAGCCGACCGGGCCGGAAGGATCGCCTTCGTTGATGACCGTGAAGTCCGACGGTTCGAGCGCCACGAGGTCGACCACAGCTCCAGCGCCGTCGACGATGGAAACGCGGAGCCGCGGCGACCAAGAGGCGCTGCCTGATTCGCTGCGGACGGCACCATCACCGCCGACCAGCCGCAGCTCGCCGCTGTAGACCATGCCGGCGAGGAGCGGCGGCAGATCGAGCATGCGAAGGTCGTCCGCCGAAACCACGCGGCGCAAGGCCGGCTGCTGTTGGTCGAGATTGAGGACTAGAACAAGGTCGGCAGACATGGGCGAATGCTATGGTGCAAGGAAGTCAAATCGCAGTCGGCGGGGAAGATGGTTCAAATCGGCGCCAGCGTCCCATTGCTGGTGAACGTGTGGATCGTGTCGCCTCCGGAAGATGTAATCGTGCCGCCGGTGAACAGCGCCGACCCGGGGTAACGGATGATAACAACACCGCTGCCGCCAGCGCCGCCGCCGTTGTCCTTGGCGCCGCCCCCGCCGCCGCCCTGACCATTGGTGCCGGGACCGCCGGCAGAGGCCGGATAAAGATAAGTTCCGGTTCCGCCACCGCCGGCACCGCCTGAACCGGGCGACCCTCCAATAAGAACATGACCCCCGCAACCGCCGCCACCGCCACCGAAATAGGTAGGCGTAGCCGGAACGGTCGATTGTGACCCGTCGCCGCCATTGCCTCCCTTAAGGGTCGTGCCGTTTCCATAGTCGCCGGCCGCGCTATCGCCACCGCCACCGCCGCCTACGCTGCCAGCGACGCCGCCTCCGCCGTTATGCCCGTTGCCACTCTGGCCACCATCGCCGCGACCAACGTATCCGAAAGCGCCCTTGCCGCCGGCCGCGGTATACCCATCGAATGTGGAATCGCTGCCGTCATAACCGTCCGGGTGCCCGGAATATCCGCCGCCGCCACCCGGTCCGACCACCACCGAATAGGAGGAGAGAAAACTCAGGGCGCCAGAACGCTCGACTACCTCCCCACCGCCGCCGCCACCACCACCGCCGCTACCGAACACGCCAGAACCGCCACCGCCGCCGCCGACCAGCAGCTTGCTCGCGATGATGCCGATGACCGAAAGGGTGACGACATCGCTGTAGACGAAGCCACCTCCGTTGCTGACTTTATCGCGATATTGGTTGCCGTCGTCGCTTAGTGTGACCCCAGAGACAGTGAGCGAAGATCCCGTCTCGCCTGGCAAGTCGCTCCAGGTCGCTCCGCCATCGGTCGAAACTTGCCATTGATGCCCGATACCGGTTCCCGTGGCCGTTGTGTCGAATTCCGGATCGGTGTCACCGATATAGGCTGAAGCGTCGACCGGCTGAACGGTGATCACGGGGGGGTCCGGTATTGCCGGCTGAGGCTCGCGATGGCGGCGAGCGCCTTCGACCTCCGTGCGACGGTGCCGGCGCGTTCCAATGTCGCGGTGCGGTCCGCGGTAAGCCGGGCTCATGGCACCAAGAACACCAGCGGGCGGTGCTCACACCTTCCATTCCGCCAGCTCGGTAAGGCGGCGATCGTGTTCCGATCCGGCCTCCGGGACGACGGCGTTCGCCGGACGCGGGGCAAACGTATCGCGGCAATAGATCGTGCGCGTGTGGGGCAAACCCTGCAGCCGCGCCAGAAATGCCGCGACCTTGTCGCCCCGGATGCGGCTGCGGCAGATGTGGCCGATGTCGTCGAAGGCATCGACAAGGATGTCGTCGCCGGGCAGCCGGCGGAGGTAATGATCGAGTTTGGTTTCGGCGGTACTCATTGGGATGGGTCGCGGGTTTCAACGGCATCGGCGAGCTGAACCTCGTCGAAGGATTTCATCAGGATCGGGCCATGCCAGGACTTGAGGTTCGTCACGGCGACCGCCGCGTAGTTCGCCGGCACAAGCAGCACGAGATCCGAGCGGTCGGCCGTGAGATTGACCGCGGTTCCGGCCGCGGCGTTTTCAGATGACGTGGCCGCCTGAAAGTGATCGGCGTCGACTTTGATCGCGAAGTATTGCGTTAGAATCGAGAGGCCCGAGGCCCCGCCTTGGGACACCACGAAAAAAGAGTCGCCCGTCGCTAGACCATGGGCGGTCTTGCCCAAGCGGTCATTCGAGGCGACGGTCGCAACCGCGGTCAGCACACCCGCAAGGATGCGGGAGAGCCAGCCGAGCGGATCGGTGTAGAGCGGGATGGACGGAATATCCGCCGCGGAGGAAATGCCCGCGGTGACTCCCGGGAGGTAATAGCGCTCCGTGGTGCGGATGCTGCAATCCCGGGTGCCGTTGACGAGACGGAGGCCCGCCGGCGCGAAAGCGACGTGTGTGATAACCAGATCGGCCACGTTCCACGGGCCTTCGTCGACTGCAATGGTGATGCTGCTCCCGCTGGCGAGGAGCGGCTTGATCATCCCGACCAGCTTGTCTCCGTTCCACGCGGCCATCCATTGGCCGTCTGAGCCGCCGTGCCCGGCTGCGGTCGCGATCGTGCGCGTGGGCGCCGTGACCGTTTGTGTGTCACTGACCGTCGGGCGCGACGCGGTGAACGTGGCGGAGCCATTGAGGCCGGCACCGCCCGACAACGTCACGGCGCTCGACGTGCTGTAGAGGTACTTGACCGTACCCACCCATGTGAGGGTGATGGCGCCGGCGACGCCGCTGACCTGAATCGAGGTAAGGGCGCCCAACACGCCGGCTAGCGCCGCCTGGATTGAACTCGGGGTTCCATCGAGAAAGAACGACGTGCTGTAGGTCGTGTCCGCGATGTAGCAGATATGATTGGGGAGCGTGCCGAAGGATTCCGCCGCGACGCCCACCACCGTGCCCGGCTGAATATTCCCAAGCGCTCCACTCGTTGCCGTGCGCGCGAAGAAGAGCCAGGACGTCAGGAGATTGTCGAACGAGACGGCGTAGACCTTGCCGCTGTTCCAAGAGCCGTAAACGTCGTGGAGAGCCGGGCGGGAAAAGGGAGTCGAGCCGGGTTCAACCTGGTCGCCCGGGATGCGGGAGAACAGCCGCGAGACGATCCCGAAAATATCATCCTTCCATGCCGGCTTCGATTCCTCAACCAGGTAGGCTTGGTTGTCGTCCGGGTCGAGGTCGGGGACGCTGTACGGCGGCGTAGAGGTATTCCGATTCGCGATTTTCGGGGCGTAACGCGCGCGCCGGACGGAGAATTTCCGAAGGTAGGTGACCGTGTCCACATCCGGCACCGGCCGATTGGCGAAGGGCCAGTCCTTGTCGACGAAGGCGCACTCACGTTCGTGGTGGTAGCCGGAGCTGAGATAGGGCGTGTCCATGAGGGTCAGCCGCGGCGAGCGGCGTCGCGAGTGAGACCGGCGATGGTGCCAAGGCCACGCTCCACGGTGTCAGCGAGATTGCGGAACGTGCTTGGGAGATTGCCGGTGTCGCCGCCGGTGAGCTGCGTCTTGATGTCCTGCAGGAGCTGGGTCTGCTTGCCCGATTCTGTCCGTGTCTGGGTGAACTGCTCGACGAGTTTGTCGAAAAGGAGCGGGTCGCCCTGCCACTGCCGCCGCGCGCCCTCCACGCCAAACCGCGTCACGTCCGTACGAATGCGATTGCGGGTGTCGAGTTCAGCCTGGATGCGGGCGTTCTCGTTTTGGAGGCGAGTGATGGAAAGCGAGTTTCCATAGTGGAAGGCATCGCCCGGATTAGAGCGGAGGCTCTCCAACTGTGCGTCGTTGCGGCGCTTCAATTCGGCCAAGGCGGCGTCGCTCGACGATTGGATCTGCTCCGCGTTGTGGCCACCGTTGGTGATCCCGAACATGATCGCCTCATAGGCCTGCTGGGTGCGATTAGCTGCCTCGGCGATGCCCTCCTCGAGCTTCTTGCGATCCTCGGCCGCCTTCACCAACTGCTCGGCGAGATCGACCTGCTCCTTCTTTATTTCGCGATTGGTCTCGCCGATCTTGACCTCGAACTGCGCGTATTCGAGCGAGTCTTTGTCGTATTTGGATTGCTCCCGCTTGTAGTCCAGCACATCGCGCTGCAGGGCCGTGATTTTTTCCTGACCGGACAGGCCGTCGAGATATTGCTCGTGCCGCTTGTCGTCGAGCCGCACCTGTTCGCGATACATGGCCAAACTCTCCTCACCCTGGCGCTTATTCTCATCGGCTTCGGTCTTGCGCAGGGCGGCCTCCGTCTTGACCAATTCGGTGATGTTTTTCTCCAGCGCCTCGCGGGCCTTGGCTCCTTCGATGGAATGCTCGCCCGTGGAATTCACCGCCTCGCGGAGCTTCACGTTATCCATCATGAGCATGTTGAGCTTGTCCTCGTCGCTCGCGCGCGCGAGGGCCTCCTCGTGACGGGTCTGCGCGAGGTGCTTCTCCGCCTGGTCGATCTTCTCCGGCGAGTTCGCCTCACGGGCCTTGGCGATGCGCTTTTCAGTTTCCTCCAGCGCCTTGTCGCTGGCCTCGTTCATATTCTGTTCGGCTTCGGAGTAACCACGGATGCGGTTGATCGCGTAACCGACCGCCTGGCCGATCATCACCCAGCCAGCGACGACGGCGGTGGGCACTGAAATCAGGATGTCTTTCACCTGCTCCGTCGCATCGCCCAATTCAGCGACGGCGCGCGTGGTGGCGGGGATCGGTTCGCCCATTTCCTGAAAATGTTTCCGCGCCTCCTGTGCGTTGCGGATGATCTCTCCGAAAAAGATACGGGCTGCGCCGAGCACGCCACCGAGTTCAAATACCTTGCGCAGGCCATGCCACTCATGCCCCAGCTCGCGCGCCCCGTCGATCACCCGCTTCTTGCCGGCGTCGAAGGAGTCAGTCTTCAGCCCCAACCAAAGGAGGACTTGGTTCACGACGAGGGAGCGGGCGGTTCATTTTCGAACCGCTTGAGCGCGGCGCTGGGCGAAATGAAGCGGCCGCGAAGTTTGGGGTCCGGCGAGTTGAGGCCTTCCGCGCGGACCTGCTGGAGAGACCACGCGACCCCGAGGTCGAGGATCTGTCCGGGCAGATATCCGCGGGGAGAGAAACAGGCCGTGATGTCGTCGAATTGGTTCACGGTTTCCTCCAAACTCGACACCTCCGAATCGCCCCGATCGTTGCGTGGCGCGTCCTGCCGCGCCTCCTCCAGCCAGCGCCGAATCTGGAACTCGATCGCGTTGGGGCGGTAGTGGCGAGACACCCTCCAGCAGTCGACGCGAGCGAGAAAGCAGCGCCAGCGCGAAGGCTGAAACGATCCGGCCGGCAAGTTGGGAAGGTCCCCGGCCGGGCGGCGAAAGCACGGGTGAAGCCGCCACAGAAACTGGTAGACGTCGTCCCTCGTCGGCTCGACCGGCCGAACGAATGCGTTTCCCGCGAGGGTCAATTCCAGCAAGATCCGCCAGGTGAGCGTGACCACCGGCAAGCCGAGAAGCGGGCGGCTGAACGGCAGGTAGGCCAGGAGCCGGTTCTGCTCCTCCCGGAAGCGAGCTTCCTCGAAGGTGGGCGGCTGGGCAGGCATGGGGAGGGAGCGAAAAGCCCCCGCCCGTCAGGCGGGTCGGGGGCTTGGTGGGGGAGATGAGCGACGGCTCAGGCCGTGATGGTGAGGATGAGCGTCTGCTCGCAGTCGAGCTGGCGCCACGGGTGATTGCTCGGCAGCGAGGTCAGCGTATCGGTGGCAACCACCTTGATGACGTAGGTGCCGGCGACCACGTCGGCCTTCGTGAGGGTGATGACGCCGGTCGAGGCATTGATGGCCACGCCGTCGGGCAGCGCTGAGCCGTCCTCCTGCGTCGCGGAGTAGGCCTTCGTTGCGCCGCTGCGGTGATTCGTCGGCTTCGGGTCGAGCGTCTCCGTCGTGCCCATCGTGGCGATGGAATAGGTCGTCTGGAGCGTGTCGCCGAGATCGGCGGAAAGCAGACCGGCGAAAAACGGATTGAGAAGCTGGAGGCACGTCACGGAGCCGCGTACGGGCATCAATCGCTCCTCGGGCCAGGAATCCTCGGAAATCCCGAAGTATTCCACCCGGCTGCCGACCGTCAGCCGCAGGATGTGCGCGGCGAGCGCGAAAGCGTCGGTCGGGTAGTTGAGCTGCAGATCGAGCGGACCTTCCTTCGGGCCACCGCGGCGGACATCGAAGCCGAGGTTCACGTCATCGCCTTCGCGATTGTGCTTCGAGAGTTTGCTGGAGACCTTGAAGCCATGCTTGATGAAGTGATAGCGCTGGGGCGCGCCATTCACGATGACGTTCATGTTCTCGACGACCGGGTCTTTGATCGCACGACGGCCAGAAGTGAGAGAGGGAGTATCCATAGGCGGCGGGAGCTGGGAGCTGCTGAAAGCCGGGTGTCAAATACCCCGGGCTTCAGTCCCAAATGCCCTCGGCGGGCATGAAACGTACATTGAAGCGAAGCGTGTGCTGGTTCGCTGCCCGGGCGCCATCGACCTGGCGGTTGGGCGCCGCCTCGATGATCGAGATCACGTCGTACCATGGGAGGCTTTTCTCGAACGGCCGCGCGCTATCGAGCAGCGCGGCGCGGATCGAGCCGAGTTCGCGGCAGAGCTTCGGGTAACACGACGGGATGTCGCCCGGCTTGGGTGGCGCATCGCCGACCGGTACGCGCCGGGTGACCACGATCGTGCCAGCGAAGCCCGCGGCATCGCTCGCCAAGCCTCCCTCGAATGCCGACGAAGCGCGAAACGCGCGGATGTCGTCGCCCACCTGTTCCGGTTCGTAGGTGACGAAGCAAGCATCGTCCAGCATCGATTGCAGGTTGGGATTGCCGGCCGGGTCGACCCGGATGAAGGGGCTGGCGACGGGTTGGCCGGCGGCCTTCAAAAGGCTCTGCACGGCCGGCTCCCAGTTGAGTTCGTAGGCGCGAAATTCAGCGAGGGTGGGTTTTGCGGGCATGGGATTAAGCGGAGACTTCGAGGCCAACCTCGCGCGCGTTGCGCGCCAGCAGCACGGGCATCTGCCGGGTCAGGTCGTTAAGCGCGTACTGCACGGCGTAGCCGACCCGGCGCTGGAGTTCCGCGGTCGGAGCGAAGGGCGAGGCGAGGTTGACCGATTCGAGGAACATTGCGGAGCCTTCGAGATCGGCGCGGAACGTGCCGCGGCCGAGGCCGTGGCGGCTGATCCATTGCGGAGTGGTGACGCCGAGAGCCTGCGCCGCCGGAAGCCAGCCAGCCGCGAGGCGGCCAACGTGGGAGCGAAGCTTGTCCGCCAGGGCGTTGAATTTCCGCACGTCGACGTAATAGGCTTGAGCGCGACCGCGGGTCATCGGAGCGCCAGGGCGCTTCTTGGCGAGGCGCTCCCGGTGAATCTCCACCATGTCGGCGCCGGAATAGATCTCACGGCGCTTGTGCTTGAGCCGCACCGGCGCGAACACGCGGATGAGGTCGCGGTTGATGGCGCTCGCACCCCGCGCCTTGGCCGACGAGGAGTTGTCGAGGGTGCCCGGTCCATTGGCGGCCGCCGCCGGCGGGGTGATCGCGACCACGTTGCGCACCGCACCGCGGCCGGTCTGGAGGAACGCCGACTTGAATGAGCGATGCGCGGCGTTGGCGAAGGCTTCAATTACCTTCGTCCCGTCGACCAGGACATCGGTGATCATTTCCATGCATCAGGGCTCCAGCCGGGAGCAGTTGAACTTGAGGGCCGGCTCACCATGCGAGGCGCGCGGCGATTCGATGCGGTAGGACTTCCCTTGAATGCCGGGCTGGGTGGTTTGCGTGACGGTGAAGGTCATCATCGCCGAGGGCGTAAAGGCGGGATCTGAGGTCGGCACCGGGAAAACGAGGACGGCGAGACGGTGATGCTGGATGCCCTGGCCACTCTCATGGAGTGAGGCCTCATCCTGAAGCTCGCCGAAGGAGACATCGAACTCGCGCGCCGACTTGTCGGAAGCGAAGCGCACCTTCGCCGGCCAGAGGGCGAGATTGAGCGCGAGCTTGCGACGATTGAAGGCCAGAAGGCTTGCGGCGTTCATGCTGGCGCTGGGAAGTCAAAGCGGCGGGCAAGGCCGGGGAGTCGCGAGACGAACGACTCCCCGGCTTGTCCGCAGTGAACAGCCGTTACCTAGTGCCGCGAGAGCGCACCGATGAAAACCCCGCGCGTGATACCCGGACATCGTTCAAACTATCCGCGCAGGCGAGGGACGGACTTCTTGCCCCTATCCGGGCTCGCAGCAGGTGAGGAGTCAAACGCGCGCCTATTTTGGCGCGGGAAGATCCTCCACAAAAATAAAACCCCCGGGGGCCACGCACCCCCGGGGGATTATGGATGCTCACGCCGGACGCGAATCCGGGGAGAGTGGTTCAGGCGGAGCCCTTGATGAGGCGGGCGTTGATGAGCGCGGTGCGCAGCTCGTTCACCAGCGTGGTGAGGGCGGCGATGTCGGCGACCGCGGCGTTCAACTGTGCGACAATCGCGTCAGCCTGGGCCTGGGTATAGCCGTAGGGGGAAACATCAGTTGCGGCCGTTGTCGCGACCGCAACTGAGGTCTGCGCCACCGCCGCCTGGGCGGCGCCGGTACGGCGCGTGATCGGGAGGCCGAGTTTGCGAAGGGAGGTGGGATTGGCCATGGCGGAAAAGGTTAGGCGGACTTGGGTTGCTTGGCTTTGAGCGCGGCGGCGTTGGCCGCGGCGCGGCGATTATTCTTCGGGATGCCCACGACGTTCGAGAAGATCATCAGACGCGGGCTGGTGGAAACATCCATCGCCTGCCGGGCGGCCGTGCCGGAGCGACCGGCATAGACCACGACAGGCTCGGTGGTCGGTTTCTGGTCGGCGAAGCCGAGAACGATGTGGAGGCTCATGGCGTGGTGGATTCCTACTGAAACCCGGCGGCAGGCCTAGGACCCGCCGCCGGGCGTGCTTCAGTTGGGTGGATAGGTGAATCAGGCGCCGCTGGTGACGCGCAGGCCGGCGTAGTCGCAGGCGGTGCCCGCGGCGTTGGCGGCGGCGAGGGCGGAGTTTGCCGCCTCGGAGTTGGTGGCCACGGCCGTGGCACCCTGCTTGCCAGCGTTCGTGCCATGCACGAAGGTCGGCACCCAGAAGAGATCACCCGTGCCGGCTTCCTGCCATTTGGCGGCCGTCATGATGACGCCGCTGTTCGGCTCGCGAACCGGCGTATCGAAGGTCATCGTCGGCGTGATGCCGAGCTGCTGGATGAGGTCCGGCGAGATGCCGTCCGGCACACCAGCGAGGAAGCCAAAGGCGCGACCATCGGCCACGAAAGCGATCAGGTTCTCGGTGAGCGCCAGCGTCAGGCCGCCACCCGAGCTGTCACTCGTGACGTTGATGGCCGTGCCGGCGATCGCATTGGCGTAGCTGGTGGCCAGCTTGAAGGAATCGGCGTCGACCTTGATGACCCAGTAGCGGGTACCGGTCGCAAGACCGGCGGCACCGCCGCCGATCGCGCTGATGACGATCGGGTCACCCGTGACCAGGCCGTGAGCGGTCTTGGCCAGCACGTCAGTGGCGGCCGTCGCGGAGACAGCGGTGAGCGCGGTGGCGTTGTTGCTCGGCAGGTCGGGATATTCCTGAATCAGGGCAAAGCCGCCGATGTTCTGCCACATCCGGTAGCCCTGGCCGTTGAGAAGCTGGCCCGCGAAATCCTTGGAGATCATGCGCGGGTCGACCGCGAGCACGCTGGCGACATCGGAGTTGACGAAAAGCACGCGGCCTTCGGGCTCCATGCCCTTTGCATTGGCCGCTTTCGTCAGCGATTGCAGCCATTCGTAGTCGCAATCGGCCGCGGCGGAGACGATCTCCTGCGAGAAGTAGCGCGTGGTCATCTTGGCGAAGAAGCCACCATCGATGAAGGCTTTGCCGAGGACATAGCCGGCGCCAGCGATGACCTTGTCGTACTGGTTCTTGATGTCCTTGATGAAGTCCAGGTGCGCCCACTTCAGCGGATAGGTCGGCTGCTGGTTGACCACCACCTGCACGTCGGCCAGGCCGTTGCGCGCGGAGTTCGCCCCGTTCTTGTAGCCGCCGCTGTTGGCGTCGTAGGTGGAGGCGCTGCCATAGCTCGCGATGTGCGCGGTGTAGCTCTGGTTCAGCTTGAGCGGGGCGCCCCGCCATTCACCGCCGAAATAGCGGGCGGCCGGGAAGCGCTTCACGAAGGCGCCCATCACGTCGAGCAGGAGCTGCGGCGTGGTCAGGGTCAGGCCCATGATGACGGGCAGCGCGCCGATGTGCTTCGGCGCGGCCAGGGAGTTGTTGGCGGCGCAGGCGGTGGCAGCGGCCACAACGGCGACGGCGATAAACGCCGTGCACACGAAGAGTGCGAAAAGCGAGTGCGAACGCTGGAAGCGGCGAGCGTTGCTGCGGATGAGGGCGGGGAGCTTGTTCATGGGCGGAAAGGAAACCCCTTGCTGGGGAGGAATGGGTGTTGGGCTACCAAGTGACGAACTATGGTGAAAAAAACTGGCTCAGTTCTTGCCGGGCTCGACGCCCCACGCCTTGTTGCGGAGCGCATTCGCGCGGGCGGCAAGCTGCCCGAGTTTCGTCGGGTCTTTCTCGGCGGCCATCTGCGTTTGCAGCTCGGCGAGGGTGGCGCTTTCGCCGCCGGGATTTTCGGTCTTAGCCGGGAGGTCGCCGGCGTTGAAGCCGAGTTCGCGAATCTGCGCGACGGTGGCCTTGCTGGTGGCAGCCTTGAACTGCTTCTGCAATTCGGCGGCAAGCGCGTCGCCGGTGAGCAGGTTGCCATCCTTGTCCTTGAGTTCGGCCGGCTTGAAATCGATGGAGGCGAAGAGCGCCAGCAGACCCTTGTTGTAGTCCTTGGCGGCGGTCAGCGAGGCCTTCGTGGTGGTGTGGGCGTCGCGTTCGGCGGTGAGGTCGCCCTGCGCCTTGGTGGTGGCGGCCTGGGCCGTGGTCACTTCGCCGCGGATGCCGGCGATGAGATCGCGCAGGCTGTTTTCGCCCTTGGCCATGAGGTCGTCGAAATCGAGGGCCGCGGCGGTGAAGAGCTTGACGACGGAGTCGAGCGCAGCCTTGGCATCCGCGAAGGTGGCCTTGGCCTGGTCGAGCGTCTTGGGCGCGTCAGCGCCACCGGTGAGTCGTGCGATGAGGGCAGCGAAGAATTTCATGGCGGGATGTGCGAGGCGGCGTGTCAAATTCCCTTGAGGAAAGTGGCGAGATCGAGCACGACGCCGTCCGCGAGTTTGCGCTCGACCGCATCGGCGCCGAGGTAGGCCAAGCCTTCCATGTCGGCCTTGTCGACCGACGGGCGGGACTTCATCACGTCCGCGCGAAACTGGGAGCCGAGCTTGTCGACCAAGTTCTGCAGGATGGCGAGGCCTTCCTTGCTCATCGGGACGCGCGGGTCACCAAGGCCTTTCCATTCGCCGGATTTCAGGAGCGTGAACTTTACTCCCTGCTCCTCGTAAGCCTTCGAGGCATCGCAGACCATGAGCAGCGTGCCGATGGAGCCGACGCGGGCAGTGGGTGCCACGAAGAGGGCATCCGCCGCGCTTGCGATGTAGTAGGCGGCCGAACCGCAGAGCACATCGGTGTAGGCGTAGAGTGGCTTCGTCTTCGATTGAAACAGGTGCGTGAACAGTTCGTGACAGCCGATGGCCATCCCGCCCGGGGAATCGATGTAAAGCACGACCTTCTGCACCGCCGGGTCGGCCATGGCCTGATCGACCTGGCGGGCGATCGCATCCATGTCGCAGCCGCCGCACGCCATTTCGAGGGCGGACAGGTGCTTGCCGAGAACGCCGAACATCCGAATGACGGATACGCCGGGGATCTCCGGCAACGGGCACGGATCATCCTCCTCGTCGTCAGAACCCTCCAAGTCGGGATTGTCGTCATGCGCCACCGGCTTGCGCCGGGCCAGCCCGCCGGCCGCGCGCCCGGGCAGCGCGGAATTCATGCGCGACTCGAGCAAAGTGGTGATGGCCGTGAGTGTGGTCTCGTCGATGAACCACGGGGAGGAGAGCAGGCGGGAATAGATCTGGGCGTAGCGCATGGGCAAAGGTCAGGGAGTAGTCACGTGACAACTCTCTCTTCGGGCGGATCGGTCGGGTCGCCGCCATCACTGGTGCCGCCGCGGTCGCCGCCGGTGAGTGAGATGGACGGCCGGCCGTATACGGCGGCAATCACCTTGTCGGCGTCGAGGCCGCGGTCCTGCGCGCCCTTCGTGATGTAGGCGTACTCGTCGAGCCACTCGTCAAGCTCGTCGAGGTCGAGGCCCTGCCAGCCGAAGAAACGGCGGAAGGTGAGGGCGGCGGAACGAAGCTGTTCCAGGTGGAGCTTGCCGTCGCGGCCGATGTCGACGGTCCAGCGCGCCGGCGTGATCCAGTCGTGCTTCCACCACTCGGGGTCCGGGCATTTCGGGAGGCGACCCGAGCCGATCTCGTCCGCGAGGAACCAGATGTATTCCGGGCCAAGGGTCGAGTTGACCAACACCTGCTGCTCGGCGTCGATGAAAGACTGCGCGTCGGCCATCACGTAGCGGATATTCGCGCCGCCGAGCTTCACGATGTTGTAGAGGACTTCCGGCGAGAGGTCGACGCCGAGGGAAATATCGCGCACCAGCTCGTCGAGGAAGCCGAGGGTGTTGGGATGCGGCCGCTCATCGAGCAGGATCTTGAGTTCGCGGCCCGGGTCGAGTTCCTGCACTTCGCCGCCGGCGGGGGAGAACACCTTGTCGAGCGCGATCTTCGCGCCGCTGGTGGTCGTGACAACCGTCTTGCCGCTAGCGGAGCCGCCGGGGCGGGAAAGCGTGGTCGGGGTCGACTGCGGTTGCGTGCCGATGTAATAGCCAATCCGAGCCGCGTTCTTGATGGACCCCTTGAAATACGAATTGATCTCGGTGCGGTCGAGCAGCGGATTGACCGCATGCCCAAGGATCGACAGGCAGCGATTCTGGCCCGGCCGTTCGTAGTCAGCCAAGAGGGCGCAGGAAGCTGCGGGAACGTCGGCCTGGGTATCGTCGTCGCCAATCAGCCGGAGCGACAACATCCGGTTGTTCCGATCGACGCGCACGCCATCGAAAAGAGTCTTCTCGTCGCCTTCAATGGTGCGCCCGTTGCCGATCTGGTGCGCTTCATAGATCGCGGTGGTAGCGCGGCCATCGGAGCCGCGGGTGAAAATGGTGGCCACATCGCCGTCTTTGTAGCGGCAGCGCAGTCGCGCGCGCTGCGATTGGAAGCCGTTGAACTTCGCGGCCAGATCGTAAGTCGGCGCCGAGTTGTAGACGGTCTTGATCCGGTCGAGCGCCAGCTTGTTCCAATTCTTGTCGCCCGTCTTGGGCCGCGGACGGAGGCCCGTGCCGGCGACCATGCGCGCGATGCCGTTGATCAGCCGGCGGCAAAAGCCTACGTTGGCGTAGAGGAAGCGGACCTTGCGCAGGATTTCCGTGCGCGTGTAGCTCGTGATCTCGCGGCGTGTGTCGAGCTGGGGAAACCAGACCATGCCCCGCGAGGTGGAGAAGTCGGCTGCCTGGTGACCCTGGCCCCAGCCCCAAGCCCCGGGCGAGGAGAACATGTCCCAATCCGAAGCCGCCAGCGGACGGACATTGGGCTCTCCCGGAAGGGCCATACCGGGCACCGCAATGCCGCCGCGGCGGCTCGGAATCTGGAGCTTGAGTTCGCGCACTTAGCGGTCAGGCCTGCGGCAGGGGCGGGTTGGCCGACAAATCGAAAGCCGGCGTGATGAGTTCCACCTCGAGCTTACCGATCGAGCCCTGGCATCCGCCATTGGCGTGGCCGTGGCCTTCGACCCGAGCATGGGTATTGAACACCTTGGTGCCCGACGGCTGACCGGCACCGTATCCCTCTTGCAACGGTTCGTTGATGATCTCCAAGATCGCGCTTCGGACGCCCGAAGGCATGGAGTTGTTGGCGAGGACTTGGGAACGCACTGCTTCACGAGTGCCGGTGAGCTTGATGGACCAGGACATGGCGGATGGAGTTGAGGGTTGCGGGTGAAAAATCAGGCTTCGACGTAATGGCCGGAATGGTCCGGAAAACTGCCGCGCGGCGGCGGCTCGACCGACTCTCCCAGCTCGATGAGGAGCGCCTCGCCCGCGGCGATGAACAGCCACTTGTCGAAGGTGAGGAGGCCGCTGGCCTGGCCGCCCACATCGTTGCTCGTCGCGGTGATGGTGACTTGCTCCCCCGCTTCGGCGTAGGCGTCCTCGATGGCCTGCTTGAGCGCGGCGACCGTCAGGGTGTTGGCGTCCACCTGACGGCGCAAACGCTGGAGGCAAGCGGAGAGCTTGAGGTTATCGTCGGCGGCCATGCCGACAAGCGAGTGTCAAACACCCCTGCCCGCGGGCGACGGTCAGGCCTTGCCGTCCGGCTTGCGATTCGAACGCCGGGACCAGCGAGCCTCAGCCGCCTTCCGGGCCTGCTCCGGGCTGCGCGCCTTCGCCTTGCCCGTCCCCGCCTTGCCGCCCTTCGACGCGATCTGGCGCAGGTAATCCCGATGGTCCATGCGGAGGGAGTTCAAGCACGGCAATCCCGTCTTGGCAAAACTTTAGAAGGCCCGCCCGCTTCGCCCGGGCGGTCAGTTTTTCGAAGGTCTCGCGTTGTTCGGCGGCGTCCATGGATGCGCAAGCGGGTTGCGCAGTCAAAATCAGGCGGCCTTGGCCTTTTCCTCCGCCTGCCAGGTTTCCTTGTAGGCCGGCCCGGCGATGAACCACCAGACGTAGAGGAGCTTGATGGCGTCGCCCCAGTCGTTGGTGGACTTCTTTTCCCAGACATACCGGGTGAAGCCGTAGGGATTGGGAACCGGGACGAGATGTTCGCCGCAGAGTTCCGCCATGAATTCCGCTTCGCAGTCCGCCGGAAGCCAGAGACGCGGCACCTTGGAGACGCCCGTGATGATCTTGTTCAGGTCGCGAATGCGGTCGAGGTAGAAGCCGCGTTTGAACTCGTCGTCATTGAAATGGTAGGCCTCGAATTCGGTGCCGTCCTGAGCGACCGGACTGGCGGAGACCAGGGCGCCGCGCGTCTGGACATTGCCGCGGCCCTTGGCCGGATAGAACGGCCGGCCAGCGGCCGCCGCGCGGATGCAGAAGGCTCGGACATTCTTGGTCTCGAAGCCTTCGTCGATCATGCCTTCCGGCGTCCGATATTCCTCGCCGGTCTCCGGGTGCTTGACCGGAACGTCGGCCTCGATGAGCAGATCGTCGTAGGCCAGCGAGGCGCCGTAATCGACGATGAACAGCTCGTCCTTGCGGTTGAAGGCACCCCGGACCCACTTGCGCACGTCGCCCTGAACGTCGGAGGCCAGCGGGATGACGAACTGGCGGCCGATATCCTTGGGCAAGGTGCCGCGGAGGTAGGTGCCGCGCAGCGCCCGGATCTGCTCGTTCGTAATGACGGCGCGCTGCGTCTTCCATTCCTGCCCGAAGCGATCGCGCCAGACCGCCTTTTTCTTCGCCGGGTTGTGCTGCGAGTCGATGATGTCGAGAGCGATCAGGCCAAAGCGAGCGCCGGGAAACAGGGAGTAGAGATCGGTGCACTCGATGCTGACATGGCCCGGTTCGGCGTTCGTGTTGGTCGGGCGCCATTCCCCGCGCAAGGCCATGCCGCGCTTGTGATGATCGAAGATCCGGCCGTCCGGGCACTCCGGCGTGCCGGCGCGAATGCAACTATAGTGGGCTTCCGCCTTCACCCGCTCGCGGTCGTAGTCGCCATCCGGGCGCTTGCAGTGGCCGAACACGACCCGCTCGGGCACCATGAGTTGAAACTCGCCGCAATGCGGGCACGGCACGTGGAACTTGTGCTGCGAGCCCTTGCGGTACTCGGTGGTCGTGATGTCGATCTCCTCGTTCGGCGCCGACATGACCACCAGCTTGAAATTCTCGATCGTCTTGAAGCGCGACTTGACCTCGTCGACCACGTGGCCGTGGTTGCCCGTCATGCGCGGAATCTTGTCGGCTTCGTCGACAATGCCCAGACCGATGGATTTGTTCGCCACCGCACCGATCGAGCCGCCGCCGGAGAGATAGACCGACATGTCGCGGAGGTAGAACGTGAGTGTTTGCAGCTCGGCGTCCTCGTCATCCTTGATGACTTGGGCGCTGAGCGGGCACATCTCGAGCATCGGCTTCAGCCGGTCGTGCGCGACGCGCTTGATCTCGTTCAGCGAGTCGATCGTGTAGAGGATGTTGACCGGCTCGACCGCGACGCACTTGACGATCTTGTTGAGGACGGACTGGGTGAAGCCGCTCTGCGAACTCTTCTTGATCGTGATCTGGTGGACGAGCGGGTTGTCGAGCTGCTCCTGGAAGAACTTCGTGTGCGGCGCGATGTCCGGGTCGTAGGGACCGGGATTGGTCGGCGATGCTTTTTCGCTCAGCGTGATATGGCGCTGCGCGAACTGCCAGGTGTTCAGTTCGCAGGCGGGCGCGAACACCCGCTCCGCAATCTCGGGCGCCACGGAATCCGGCGCGAAGGCCGGCGGCAGGTCAGGTGACAATATTTCCATCGGGGGCGCGTTTCCAATGGCGGGCGGTGCGCATGAGGGTGAACTCACGCTCGCCCTCGGCCGCGATGGCGGCGCGGACCAGCTCGATCTTCTCCGCCGGCAGCTCGCCGGCGAGTTTCGCGGCGACGTTGTCAGCCCGACGACGCATCATGCCCCGGAGCGTGGTGAGCAGCACGGTCAGGTCGGCGCGGAAGGATTCCACCGGGGCGAGTTCGCCACGCGCCTCCTGCAATTTCTGCCAGCTTTCCTCCGCCTTGCGCAGCGATTCGAGCGTGGAATTGAAGGCCTTTTGCCGCCGATTGATCGTGACTTCGTCGAGGCCATGCTCCCGCGCCTCGCGGAGTGCCTTCTGATCGGCCGCCAGTTGAAGGGATAGTTCGCGCACCGCGGCGCCGAGGCCGATCGCTTCCAGTCGCTCCACGTCCACCTTCGTGGTCGACTGCTGTTTGTTGTCCGGCTTTGCGGGCGCCGCGGGAATCGCCGTTTCCGGCGCGGCTGGATCTCGCGCGGATGGCGCGACCGCCCCGGTTTCGGCGCTGGAGGCCTTCGGCGCGTGGCGCGCGGCGCATTCAAGGATGCGCGGCGGACATTGCATCTTCAGATACCCTTCCGCTTTCAGCTCCTCCCACCATTGCGGCATGGCCGCGGGAGCGTCGAGCGGCGGAGGCTTGCGGGCTTTCTTTCCGACCTGGACCCAGCGCTTGATATTGCGGACATCGTAGCCGAACTCGATCGCGTAGAACTCATATCCCTTCCGGTAGCCCGGTTTCGGCAGGGGAGGGTTGGCCAGGTGCTCCGCCGGGATGAGGTCGGAGATTTCCGCCATCTCATCGAGGCTGAGCTTCGCGCCCGAGGTCCACTTGCGGAGCAGGCTCGCGCGTCGCACCTGCTTTAACTGCTGGAGCTGTTCTGCGGTGGGAGCTGCGGCGGCGGGTTCGGTCAAGTCAGTTTGAAATGGTCACTGCGGATCTCGCGGGCGCGGGCAGCGTATTCGTCGCCGCCGGTCGCTCCGGGCGGGGGGTCCACGATGTAGGCACCCGCGTCAAAAAAGTGAGCCCAGCCGCGGCCCCGTTTCCGACCGGTCGAGGTGTGACGGTCGTGGGCGTAGTCGGGCACGGCGCGGGCTGGCCGTTCGCCTTCGTAGAACACGACTAGCGCGTGGTCGACCTCACGGGACTTGCGGGCACGGGCAAGACGAAGCACGGCGTCGACCAGGAACAGGCGCTCGGGAGCGTGGGCCGAGTCCTCCTTCTTGCGCAGGTCTTTCCAGTTTTCGTAGAGCGCCCGGACCTGGAGCACGAGGTGCGGATCGGCTCCGCCCACGTCCTCGCTCGCGATGATGCGGAGGCGCTTCCAGACGTATTCGCCCCAGCCGGAGCGGTCGAGTTCGGTGGCCCAAAAGAGCGCGTCGTCCGCGAGCCCGCGGCGAATGGATTTCTGGAGGGCCGACGCTGCGTCCTCGTTTTTGTAGCCGCCGACGGTGGTTTGCTGGCTGAACGGGATCATGCGACCTCCTCCAATTTGAGGTTGAGCTGGCCGGCCTGGAGCCGGCGGGTGATGGCGGTGGTCTCGTGAATGTCGGGCGGCGCGCCTTGCGCCGGGACCTGGAGAGCCGACGCCAGCCACGGCGTGATGTGATGGACGTTCGACCAAGCGTGCCAGAATTCAAGGGTGAGCGCGTTGCCGTGGAGCACGCGGCAGGGGATGCCCCAAAGCGTGGTATTGATGAAGGTCATGTCACAGGCGGTCGCGTTGATGTCGATGGCCGTGACGCGGAGCCGTCGGCGATGCTCGGGGGGAACGGCCTCGGCGGCGGCGAGAATCATCGCGCCCGCGCCGCATGCGGGTTCGCAAAGTGTGATCGGTTCGGTGCCGGCGGTGTAGCGGTCTCCCATGGTGACACGCGCGATCAGCTTGCAGACCGCGGGCGGCGTGTGGAATTCGCCGAGGTGCTGCTGCCCACGGTTGCCGAGCAGCTCCATGTGCATCGGACCGATGCAGTCTTCGAAGGGATGCTGTTCGCACTCAACGACGAGAGCCGCGAGCGCTTCGGCGAAGCCCTCGAGTTCGGCGTGCGTATAGCGCTTTGCTTCTTCGAGATATTCGGTTTCGCGCGTCTGGCAGGCCAGCGCGCAGGCGGCCATCCGGCAGAACGAGCGGAACACGTCGCGCGCGTCGTGGGAGTGAGACAGCTCGCCGAGGATTTTGGCGAGGGTGCGAGGTGCGGGCGCTTTCATAGGACCCCCGATTCGCGAAAGGAATAAAAACCGCGGCCGACAGGATCGGCACGTTCGGTGCCAACGATGACGTGATCGAGCAGCTCGATGTCGACGGTCTTGGATGCGTCCCGAAGCTGGCGCGTGACCTGGACGTCGGCCGCACTCGGCGCCGGATCGCCCGAAGGGTGATTGTGCAGGCAGATGACCGCCGATGCGGCCATCAGAATGGCGGCCCGAAAGACTTCGCGCGGATGCGCGAGCGAACTGGTGGCGGTCCCAAGGGTGGCCAAATTCCAGCCCTTCAGGCGGTTCTTTCGGTCGAGACAGAACACGATGAAACACTCCTTCTCTGGGTCGTACCATTCCGCCTGGGTGATGTGCTTGCGGAAGAACTCCGCGACCATTTCCGGCCGTCCCATCACTGGCTCTTCGTCGGCGCGTGTCTCGGCAACCGTTGCGATCTTCACCTGCCGGACGCGGTACACATGGGTGGTCGAGGCGTTCACGGTTTCGCGCCTCCCTTCGCTGGGTTTTGATTGAGAGCGGACTGACCTTGTCCCACCCCATCGCCCGGGCAGCGACGGGACAAAAGCCCAACGAGGGCAGGGGACCAACAGGGTGAAAAGCGGGGACCGCCGAATGGCGCCACCGCGACAGGGTGCGAGCGTGCATGAGTATCCATGCAACCATCTTCTCAGGCGGCAGCTCCAGTCGTCGCGGGTGGCGTGCTCCCGCGACCGCTGTATTCATGGCGATCATGGACCGGATTCCCGGAATTCCCGGCGGTGTTAATCAGTTGTCACGTGACTACTCAGAAGGGGAGCCGTAGCGCGCATTTCATGACGCCGGCGTAATCCCGCGAGCGGGTGCCGCCGCGCGCGCCGAACGTAAAGGCCTCGCCGTACTTCTCGACCAGGAAGGCGCAGTCGCGCGCTTCGGTCTCGGAGTTGCGGTAGTGCGACTGGCCACCGGCGCCGGTGAAGGTGTCGGTCTGGCAGAAGGCGTAGCGGTTGTCCTTGAGCACGCGCCGGTGGCGGAAGGCGTTGAGCGCGCTGATGTCGTAGTCGTTCTTCGCGACGATCCGTTCGTCGAACCGGAGGCCGTGGCCGCGGCGGAAGCCCATCGCACAGCCGTTGACGTAGCCGGTCAGCGAGAAAGGTTCGTGCCCGCCGTAGTAGCGGATCGCCTCGACGCTGGTTTCCCAGCCAAAGAAAAAGACACCGAACTCCGCGGCGAGATCGAAGGTGGCGCGGACGATCGCGTGGATCTCCGCCGGCTCCCGGGTGTCGCGGGTCTTGCGCTCTTCCGGCCCGGTGAAATTGCGGCGGAGGTAGGTGAGATCGTCGTCGAGAAACACGATGCCCTCATCGTCCATCAGGTGATCGAGCATCCAGTTGAGCTTCGGCGTCAGACCGACGATCGAATCCGGGTGCGTGACGACGCGCGGAGTGACGGCCAGGTACTCGGCCGCCTGGCTCTCTGGCACGCAAACGTCGAAGTCAGCCAGCAGCCGGTGCGTCGTCATGGTCGACGCGCGGCGGTGTGATGGAATGAGAATTCGCACGGAGAGAGTGAATGAAACGGGCAAAAGGAATGACGCGGCCCTGGCCGACGATGCTGTTCTTGTAGCTGCGCTCCATCTGGACGCCGACGAGCTGGGTGAGGAATTGCCAGTCGGTCTCGCTGTCGACGACGATGACGACGTAGTCGTGGCGTTCGTTGAGGCGCGCGGTGATTGGGTACTGCGGTTCGGGCGCGGCCGCGCCGAGCAGGTTCTTGATGAACTCGGGGTCGTAGCCGGTGATCACGTCGGCCGATCCGATCTGCGCGAGCACCTTGGCCAGCATCTGCTTGTCGGTCTGGGCCAGCTCCGGCAGACGATTGTCCGCGACCAGGTCAGCCAGCTCGGCCGCCTCGCTTGGATAGTCCTGAAACTCGACCGGGACTTCGACCGATCCCATCTCGAGCGCGGCCAGGCGGGCGCCGTGACCCCGAACGATGTACCCGCTGCGGGTGCTGACGGTGATCGGCCGCCGCCAGCCGGCGGTCCGGAGCAGCTCGACGTACACCGCGAGCTGTTTCGGCGGGTGCTTCGTCGTGTTGGACGGGTGCGGCTTCAGCTCGCCGACCGGGCACAGCCTGGAGAAGGTGCACCAAACGTTGACGCCGGACGCGGAATGTGGGGCGGATTCGCTCACACCCTGCGCGAGTGTCAAAGGGACAAAGGACTTTAGAATTTTTCGTGTAAAAAAACGGTGGGGGACCCCGTCACCGAAGCCTTGGCCGAATCGGGAAAGAGATTCCTTGGCCGGGGGTGGCGCAGGGTAGGACTATGGCCAAAGGGGACGCTCCAGGCGTGTAAAAGGTGATGAATTGCCCTTGTTGGTAGTCCCACCACTTCCCAGTTTGTCCCTTTATTTGTGAACCACTACTTATGATCTACTTGGAAAGGGAAAGGTCAGACCGGAAAGGATGTGGTGGGAATAGGTCGAACCTGAAACAGAACAAGAGGAGCGGAGAGCCGGAGTCCGGACGGCAGAAGAAAGAGCGCACGGCGGCGGACCGTGCAGGACATAGACGCCTCGTTCATCAGAAGTGCCGCCGCCGTGACCAATGGACAATAGCCAGAGGGGCGGAGGAATGGCCTGTGGAGCGTCCCGCTTGGCCAAGGTAGGTAGAGGTAGCCGGTGTTAGCACGTGCCTACAGGAGCGGAGTAGCGCCCGTTGCGGCGCTGGTCACGATCGCCACCAGCGCCAGATTTGGCGCGTGTCGCCGGCGATCTCCGGTGGACGTGAAAGGCCTGCAGCGCCGGAAATGGCGAGCGCGGCCGCGGTCTAGTCCGCCGTCGACCTCGAGCTACACGCGCCGTAAGTGGCGCTGCCGGCCGTCACGCCGAGCCGTTCCACTCCATGACGTCGACCAGGGCGGAGAACAGCGCCGCCCGCTCTGTGGGTGCGAGCCGGACAAGGCGCGATGTCCATCGACGAATCCGTTTCTTGATGCGCCAACGCTCGCGGAAATTCATCCCGACAAAGCGAAGATCGTGCAGGCAGTCCCCTTGGCGGAAATTCATCCAGAGCACTTCGGTCCGAGGCTGATGTGTGCACGTGAAAACTCGGAATTCCCGCCGCTCCCAACCCGCCAATTCTTCGTCGTAGAGCGACGAAGCATAGCCGCTGATCATGACCATGGCAGGAATTTGTTTGATGATCTCGAGGAGCCTGCGCTGCTGAGGTTCAGGCATCTCGAACCGATAATAGCGGTTGTAGCGTTTGGTCGACGGAAGGTAAGGCGGATCGATGTAGACCAGCTCGCAGCCTTTCCATTTGTATTTCGGGAGCCATTCGAGCACATCGGCGCAGATCAGCGATAGGTTGGGCGCTACACGATCGATTAAGGCGAGCGCCTTCGGGTCCAGGTCCACCGCGATGCTCTGCAGGGCCGGACGTTTGTTGCGAAGCACAGCGCCGCTGCCCGCACAGCACTCGATATAGACCGTGTGTGGCGGCATCAGATTGACGATGCGCCGCCACGTCCCCGGCTGGTTCTTCCCGCCTGGATATTTCACGCCTTCGGGGCCGCGACGCTCACGATCTCGACCAGGTAGCGCCGATGGCGGTTCTTGCCTCGCTTGCCGAAGCGCACGCGGCGGCCGTCATCGAGCGTGTAGATCTGGCCGGCCATGTCCTCGCCGAACACCTTGCCGAGCGCGCTCATCGAAGTCTTGTTGCACTCGAACCAGTCCTTTTCGCCTTCATCGCCGGGCCGGAGTTTGCCGTCCATCTTCCAGTCGAAGCATTTGAATTCGTAGCAGGTGTCGACCAGGTCTTGGAAAGTGAATTCGTGGGTCTTTTTCCCGTCCGGCATTGCGTTGGCGAGCTGCTTGACGAGTTCGCGTGCGTCGACCTCCTCCGTGTTCGTCGCCTCGTCGTCCTTCGGCTTCTGGAGTGGATCCTCGAAGCCGGCCGCAATCGTGATGCCGCCCACGATCGACGCCCATTCCTCGAAGCCCGCGATGCGGCGTGCGCCGTCAGGCCGGCCGGCCTTGTCCCACCCGCGCACGAGCGCCCACAACGCGCTGAGGATGTCGCTGCGCACGTGGGGACGGGCCAGATACTGCGGAGTGAAAATCCGCTTCAATTTTCGCGCCTGCGGGTCGGCCTCTTCCGTGTGCAGCACGCACAACAGGCACCGGCCGGTGATGTCGGCCGACGTCGTGATGTTATTGCCCGTGATGATCACGATCGTGCCCTTGGGCGCGTGGAACGTCTTTTGCGTTCCCATGACGCGACCGGTCCAGACCGGCGTGGTCATGAAGCTCTCCAGCAGGTTGCTTTTGATGTTCCCCGTCAGGTTGTCGAAGAAGAGATAGGGCGACCCGTTCAGCGCCGTAGCGTCGAGCAGCTTCTTCATTTCCTCCTGGTTGCTGATCGTCTGGCCCTCAGCCAACCCGTAGGGACCTGCGATGCCGAACACGGCCACCAGTGATTTGCCCGACCGGACCTTGTTCGACTTATAGATAAAACCCATCCGGTTGGCCGTCAGCTCCTGCAGGCCGTACACGTAGAGCGCCACCATTTCGGCCACGGCAACCGCCTTAGAACGCTCGTCCACGAAGGGAAATTCAGCCAGGTAATCGCGGAGGAGCTGCGCGCCTTGTTCCGGGGTCATTTCCTCGCTGATCTTCACCGGCCCTTTGAGCGTGAACGTCTCCGAGGCTTCGTCGTAGCCCTCCGGCAGCAGTTCGATCTTTCCGTCATCGCGGAGCACGGGCATCCGGACCTGGTTGACGCGCGAAATCCGCCGCAACTGGTCGACGAACTTGTCCGCGGCGAGCGTGCCGGTGGCGCATTCCCGGGTCATCGTCGCCGGGTCTTTCTCCTCGATGGTTTCCTTGCCGCTCTTGTAGAAACGGCTCTTGTACGTAACGGCGTAGTCCTCGACCAGGGAGCGAAACTTGTCCGGGGTTATGAGTTCCAGCTCGGCCGTGCGCTGGTTGATCTTCACGGCCACGCTTTCGCGCATGAATACCGGTGCGTCCGCGAGGCAGGCCCCGACATCCTTGGCAAACGCCGAAAGTTGACGGCCACCGCCGGGGAGTTCGATCCACGGCGCCGAATCCTTTTCGTCCTCGCCGCCGCCATCGGTTCCGATCACTCGCAGCGGCGGGGGCGGAACGAGCTGATCGGCCTTTGCGCCCAGTTTCTCGCGCACGAACTTATTCGCCCGCTTGGATTGATCGCTCAAGCGGCCTCCTTGAGAGCGGTGATGAAGTCCCGCGCCATCGGCGGTGGGACGGCGTTGCCGAGCATGTGTTTTGCTGCCGTTGCGCTATCTGGCAGCCAAAATGATTCTGGAAAGCCCATGAAGGCGCGAATCTCGCCGACGGTGAGGAAGCGGCACCGGTCACCGTCGACCAGGAGCCAGCGATCATGCGTGCTGATCGTACCGATCGGGCGATCGATGGAGCGCCCGGTCGTTCCCGAGCCGCTGCTGTAATAGGGCGCCAAAAAGAGCCTGCCGAATTTTTTCCGGCCCTGCTGAATTCGCGCCCGGGTCGCTTCTCCCTTGGCCGCCACTGCGGTCCAATTGTCCGCCGTCCAGTCGATCATCTTTCGCGCCGGCACGTGACCGCGGCGCCGAAACCTCAATCGCAGTGGCGCCTTGCTGCGGGTGATAGCCGCTAGCACGCGAACCCGGTTTTGCGGCACGCCAAAATCGGCCGCGTCCAGCACGTGCGGGGCGATGCTGTAGCCGAGGCTGCGGAGGGCATGGACGAACGACGGCCACAGGACCCAGTCGAGGATTTCTGGCACGTTCTCCAGCACTGCGACCGGTACCCGGTTGATCTCCAGATACTCGATGCAGGCCCACATCGTCGCGCGATAGATGTCATGCTGCGGCCGTTCTTTTCCCCGCGCCTTCGTATGTCCTTGGCAGCTCGGGGCCATCAATCCCCAGTCGTGTCGCGGCAACGTCGTCCAGTCCGCCTGCCGCAGGCACTGACAGATCGGTTTCAACCCGTGGTTGCGCTCATAAACATCGCACACCCTCTGGTTGTGGTTCGATGCCCAGACCGGGCGGAGTCCGGCGTGCTCGGCTCCCAAGCTGAGACCGCCCAAGCCGGCGAAAAGATCGACAAATTCAATCATGAGTTGAGTTCTTCCAATGCCGCACGGCAGGGTTTGCTGACCGGTGCGTAGAAATTCAGCGCCGCTATCACCTTGGATTCATCGATGGGCTTGCCGTCGGCCGTCGCCGTGTGCCCTTCGCTAATGAGCCGGGCGAGGTTTATCCACGTGCCCTCAACGTCGCGGATCGCGGGCCGCTCGCAGATCGGGCGGCTTTCGCCCCACGGCCGCAAATAGAGAAGCTTCTGGAGCTTCGGCTGCGGGTAGCGATGATACCTGTCCTCGGCGTCGTATTTGCCCTCGCGGAAGCAACCGGGGAGTCTGGAAAGCCGGACGGCTGACCAGGTGCCGCGGTCGGCGCCGAGCATAAGTCCGGTCATCAGGAAGGGCATCAGCTCCTGTTTCTCCGCATCCCAGTGCTTCTTGGTCGCGCATTCAACCCGGACCAGAGCGTGAATCGAGCGGCCGCCGCTGGTGTAGAGCGCGTCTATGGCGAGAGGAGCCTGCACGATGAACCCCAACCAGTGCCGCAGGTCCGCCTTGTCGGACTCGAGAAGCATGTATCTGAAAGACGTCACGGATTCCTCGCTACGCCGCGAAAGCTTCGCCTGGCCGTCCTTTTTCGGGCTGCGAGGGTTGGGGTGGCTCTTGCCATCCACCGGCTGTGGGAGGAACCAGACGCCTTCGCGGCCGGTGGCCGGGATCTTCTCATCCGGCCATAGTGCCTCGCCTTGACTGTGCTGGCTCGTGAAGCAAAGCACCTTTTCGCCCGAGTGGTAGAGCGCCGCCAGAAACTCGCTCGGCGACACCGTCGCCGGGTCGTATGCCGATCGGTTGGCCAGCCAGAGGAGGTCCACCGTTTTTGCCCATGGTCCGGCCATTTCCTCCAGTGCCTTGGGGTCAAACTCGACCGACTTCTTGCGCTCCGTCTCGCTCTGGAGGCCGAGGTTGCGGCGCGTCTCGCCGTGCGGCACCACGCCGATGTCGCCGAGCAGATAGCCGCGGCCGCCGGGGCAGCTCAGGCCGTCGACCGACCGCAGCTTGTGCTCAATTTCGTGGTCCGACCACGGCGGATCACAACGCTGGTTGTATTCCCGGATGATCGGCCGCGCGGTGTCCGCCGAAAACCCGAAGCCGTGGAGCAGCGTGCGCACCACGTTGAACAGGGCGGTGTGGCCACCGCTGCCGCTGATCGACGGCGGCATAAGTGCCACGTAGCGGCGCGCCCGTTCATCCACCGGGATTCTTGGGAACTTGCTGGCCATCGCTCAGGCAATGCGTTCGTGGCCCAAAAGCCGCGGCATTTCCGCCTCGGCTTCGGCCCGCGTCAGCTCGCGGCATTCGTATTTGAACGCGTAGAAAGCCGCGACGTAGGGTTTGAACCAGTCCGAGTGCTCCAGGATGTATGGCTGGTGGGGATTGACCCGGGCCTGAATCGTCAGGTGGCAGCGCTGGCACAGCGCGAGCAGGTTCCACCACCGGCAATTCGATTTGTTGCCGTCCAGGTGGTGGACCGTGCCGATCCGCCAAGCGGCCACGACCAGCCGGCCGGCGGTGATGAATCCGCGGATATCCGGGTCCGTCGTGATGGCGTTGTCTCGGAGGGGCACCACTACGCCGTCCGCTGATACCAGCGCCAGCGGCCCGGGATGGCAGCACCTTTCGTCGCACGGGGTCCACTCGCCCTTGCCGTGCTCACCTTTCCGATAGGGATGTCCGCAACGGACGCAGCGGTGACCTGCCGCGGCCCACGTGCGATCACTGATGCGTTGCCAGTCGGGCGGGTATTCGCCGGTGATGTCGAGTACGCGTGGCATGGTCAGGAAGGATTCGCGAACGGTCGCAGTTGCGACTCGACGTCGAAGAACCCTTGGCGACCGACGCAGGGCACCGGACGCGGCAGCCGCGCGGCGTTGGCACATTCCCAAGCAAAGCGACCCGGAGCATGGTTGCCCCATTCGTAGTCATGGGTACCAGGCTGCACCCGCAAATCCTCGGTGCGATGGCACTCCACCAAGTCGAGTTGGCCGATGATCGCACCGAACGGCAACTGGTCGAACGACGCGATGCCGATCTTCGTGAACTCGGCGAGTTCATCGGAATCGAGCGTTTCCCAGAAGTCCCGGACATCGGCATCCCGCTTCTTCGCTGCGTGGATGCAGACACGCTGGCCGATGATCGATCGCGGCACGGGCCAATGCCGCGTCTCGAATTTCTTCAGTGGCGTGAACAACGCCGACGCCCACGGCTGCCAGAGGGAAATCGCCTTCACGACGCCCTCCCTGTCCCTTGGCAGCTTGGACAGCATGTGTTCTCCCCGTCGATGCGATGGACCCGCCCGGTTCCGCGACAATGTCCGCAGAGCGGATGGACCCACTCGGAGGGGGGAGGCGGCTGGCGCCCGAATCTGCGATCAAGTGCCGCAATCGCACCGCTGGGGAAATCTGCGATGCAGTCCAGCATGCGGTACATCAGCTCCGGCTCGTTCTCGCCGAGCACCAACGCCACCGTGAATTTCCCTGCGCCGACCGCGTAGCCCAACTCCAAATGAGCACTGCGACCGCACGGCAGGACCGCCACAACGGCTGCGCACTCCGCTAACGCGCCCATGTCGCTGCGAAACCCGGATTGCGCCAATGGATGAGCCAACGCTTTGAGGTACCGGACCAGGTCCCATTTCTGCCATTCAGGGTCGATGTCAGACCACGCAAAGCCTTTGCTTCCCGCGGGGTCTTTGAAGTCGTAGACCTCATACCCAGCCTCGCGCAGGCGCGCCACCACCTGCGGCTGGAACGGATTCCTCCATGAGCTGGCGACATATACTTTGATGCGGCTCATGACTTCTTCCCTCCGGATTTCGCGGACGACTGGACAACAACGGGCGGCCGGCAGTAGCTGGCGATGACGGCGAGCATCCCCATGACGTGGTGCGCCGCGAGGAGCAGGCAGAGGCCAACGAACATCACGGCGCCGGGAAGGCCCCACCGCTGCACACAAAACGCACCGAAGACCGCCGCGGCGATGGTGACGAGACCTGGACGCGCGTTCACTTCGCACCCCCTTTCTTCGCGGGCTTGATGCTACCCTTGACGGCCGCGATCGCGCGCGCCGCCGCGCCGCCCTTGCTGGCGCTGGCCTTCTCCCCCTTCGTCTTGATCGTGGTTTCCGGTTTCGGCTTGGAGGGCTTCTTGCCGGCCTTCGTCTTCGGCTTCTTCGCCTCGGCGCGGACGCGCTTGTCCAAGGCCTTCAGGTCGACCTTGAGCCACGCCGCCAGCTCCTCGACACCCTTCGCCTTGATGCCGTCCCAGCGCATCTTTTCGGCCAGGAGAAGGAGAGGCACCAACGCCTGCTGTTCCGTCGGGGGCAGCTTCCGCCACCAGCGGGTGATGATAAGATACCAACCGAAGGCCGCGTCGTTCGGCAGCTTCTGCCATTTGCAGAGGAACATCGCGCCTTCGCCGCCGAGAACCTCCAGCCCGTTTTCGAGCAGCGCTTCCCACAGCGGGGACGGCTCCATGCGTTTGAGCAACGCCGTGCGGAATTCGGTCAGCGCCGCGATCGCGACCAGCGAGCGAAGCTTCGCCTCCTCGGCCTCCTCGCGTTGCCGCTTCTTGAATGCGGCGTCCGCCGGCGACCTGGGCTCGTTCTTGCCCCGGAAGATCGGCTCGCCGGCCTTCTCCGCCGCGGCCATCACGACCTCGCGTTCGACCATTTCCACCAACTGGCCGCGCTGATCGGTCGCGAGAAAGACCTGCGGCCGGCCGCCCAAAGGCATTTCCGTTTCGGCGGTCGTGCCATCCTTCTCCTTGCTGCGAACCTTGACGGGCGCCTTCGCGATCGTGTCGACCAACTCTCCCCACGTCGGCACGTTCTTGACCACGCTTTTGAGCAGGTGGGGTTCCGGCTTCTGGTCGAGCGCCACCAGCGAGCAGTTGTAGCCGATGCTCCCCACGGCCAGGTGGGGCGGGAAAACCTGCTGCGATTCGGCAATGGTGAGGACGCGCTTGCCCTCGGCTTCCGCCTTGGCCGCCGCGCGGGCATGGTGCGCCTGCAATTTCTCGCGGTAGCAGGCCGGGCGCGTGCAGATGTCGCCGCGCTTCACGTCGCCGAAAGCATCGGGATTGTTGCCGGTGCGGAAGGGGCATTTCTCGCACGAGCCGGCCTTCGTTACCAACGATTCATCCTTCTGATCGAAGGGCGAGCCAGCCAGCGCCCGCATGTGGTTTTCCTTGATGAACTCCAGCGCGTCGCGGACGGTCATGGGTTCGCCTTGGCGGCCGCGCAGGATTTCCTTCGTCGCGGTCTCGCGTTCCTTCTCGTCCGGAATCCGGGCCAGCGCGAAGGCAACGCGCATGACCAGGCGGCCATCCGAGAGCGCCGCCTTCCCGGTTTTGGTCAGGTCGAGGAGCTTGAGGCGTTCGTACACGTACCACTTCTCTTTCCCGACCTCCTCGGCCAGCGATACCGCGGTGTGCAGGGGATTGCCGGCTTCGTCCTTGTAGCCGAGCATGCGCTCGAACGATGCGCCTTCTTCCAGCGGCGTGAGCTGATTGCGCTGCATCTGCTCGATCAGGTTGAGCACCACCAACTGCGGGTCGGTCAGCACGCGAATGATCACCGGCACGTCCGCGAGCTGGGCCGCGCTGGCGGCCCGGAAGCGGCATTCCCCGCTGACGATCTCCAGCTTGCCGGTGTCCGTCGCCGCATCGTATGCGGGCAATTCCTTGGCGTGGACGATGCCCTTGCACGCGGCCGGGCGCACGAGTAGGGGAGTGAGAATGCCCTCGGCTTTAACACTCGCGGTGAGTTCGCCGATGTAGTCTTTCGGGAACGTCGTTCGCGGGTTCAGCTTACTGGCTTCGAGGCGGGAAAGCGCGACGAGGCGAACCTCGGGCGCTGCGATGGTGGTGGCCGTATCTGTGTTCATGTTTTTCGGGTTGATGGTTCGCGAAAATCAGGCCGTGCGGCGCTCGCCGCGGCGGTTGCGGTTGCCGAGCTGCGAGCGTGCGTACGCCTCGCAGGCCTCGGCGGATTTCTGGAAGCGGGCCATCACGCCGACGGCCCCGCGGTCAGCCAGGAAGCGATTGACCTTCTGCTTGATCCGCTCGCTCCAGGTGGCGCCTTTCACGCCGAAGATCGTGCCGAGCTGGCGGACGGTCAGGTCGTGGAGCAGGTTGGAGTAGGAGAACTTCGCCAGACAGAACACGCGGACGCTGGTGTTCTCCGGCTCCGATCCGTCGAAGAAGAAGAATTGGAGCAGCGCCTCCATCGCGCGGATGCGCGTGCGATAGGCGGCGGCTGTCTCGCCCCGGCGGACCCGAAGAAGGGCCGCGAGTTTGATCGGATGGGAAGGCTGGCCGGCAGCGCGATGCGGATGAGCCCTCCACTTGTGGAACGCCGCCGCCAGCGTGTCATTGATCACCACGTCATGCCGCCAGGCGGGCCGGCGCGCGATCGCGGTGCCACGGAGGATGGCCTTTATCCGCCATTCGTGCGCGGACTCCGCGGTGAGCTGTTGCAGCTCCACCGTCGGCAGGGTGCGCAGGAGGTAAGGTGCAATCTCTTCGGCAAGCTGGTAGGTCCGCAAGACAACGTTCGCGGGATGGGGGCTTTCCGAGAAAAGGTACGTCATCACCGCGGGAATCGCCCCGCCGTCGCCGTCCTGCTCATCGTCGGACTCTTCGGCCGCGATCAGGGCATCGAGGGGCGTGGCGTCGTCGTAGAACTCTGCGGAGCCTTGTTTGATGGCCGCGCGGATGGACACGGCCTTCCCCTTCATGGCGATGTCCTCTGATTCGTGCATCGTCATCCGCGCTGGCGAAGGATGGGGCCGGCGAGTTCCCGCCGAGCGAAGATCCCGACGCATTGGCCATCGAGGAGCAGGCGAACCGGGGGCGCCGGATCGGTCGGCGTCAGCGGCTGGAATTCCACGCCTTCGCCCAATGGCGGAAGCGGCGTGTCCGTGGGCGTGACTGGCCGCGGCAACTGCGGCCGGAGCGCGCGCATTCCCTCGTAACCGTGCGGCGGGAGCTTGGGCTTCATTGGAGATCGGCCCGACGCTGCCATTCGTATTGCGTCGCAACGCTGGTCTTTGGGCCGGGCGGCACCATCGACGCCGAGGGCGTCTCGCGGTGCTGGTTGAGCCACACGCGAAGCGAATGGCCGCGGGTGGAGTACCCGCACCGGGTCAGGGACTCGACCAGGAGTTCGACCCCGTGCTCCGTGTAATGGAGGCGGCCGGCGTTCTCGTGCCAGCATTCCTCCGCCGGGAACACCCCGGGGTGCAGTTTGCGCAGGGCGAGTTCATCCAAGCCGACGACGCGCGCCACGTGGGCCGCGGAAAAGTACCTCTTGGGCGGGACGATGCTTGTGCTCATGGTGAAAGTCCTCCGCGCTCGCGCTCGATGTTCGCCATCATCACGAGAACGCGGTTCGCAAAATCGAAGCTCCTGACCGGCGCGCGGCCGCGCAGCGTCTCGTCCAGCCCGCAGTTCCACGCTAGACAGATGTTGAAGATAACCGGGGCGGCCCCGCCGCTTTCGAGATGGCGCTCCAGCCAGAGCACCTGCTCACGTGCGATTGCTTCATCTGTCACCTTCTCTCCGCGCGCCCGGATCTCGCGGCCCCGGTCGACTCGCACGCGGGGCGTGAGCTGCCACGGGCCGGTCTCGCCTGCGGGGCCAGGATGGGCTGGGACGCCATTCGGCGTCTCGATGAGAGCCAGCGCCGCGACGGTCAGGGCCAAGGTCGCCGCGGTCATGATTCGAAAGCCTCCCAGTTTTCTTCGGCTAGTTCGGCGTCCTCGATGGAGCCGGCTACTCGCTCAGGCGGGTTTTTCGATTCGTCGAAGATCGCCCACGCGCGCACCTTATCGCCGTGTTTCTCGATCTCCTTCCGCACGCGGGCTTGCGCCTTCGCCAGCGACGGATAGCGCGTCATCGGACCGACCGCCTCTTTGGAGTTCGGCCCGTACCAGACTTGGCACGTGAAGTCGCCCTTCGCCCAGAACAGCCAGCTCATGCGTGCCTCCCTTCGTTGAAAGTGAACGAAGCGGCCGGACCGCACGCGGGGACGACCCGCGTTGCGTGCTCGCACCGCACAAGGCCCTTCTGGGGCGCTCGGCTTTCGCCGGCTGGGGTGGCGGTCCCGGTGACCTGGAGGGGCCGCTCTTTACCGGGCGGCGTCGACGCGGCCCGACCAGCGGCCGCTCCGTTCAAGAAGTCCCGCGCGCAACGCTCGCACATGCCGTGCGTTACCTTGTTGATGTCGGCCGGGTCGCATACCACAGCGCCCATGTCCGCCTTGCACCACGCGCAGACGCGTCGCATCAGCGACACGCCGATTCCATCGGTTTCGGTTACTCGTTCCACGGGAGAAATCCCGCGGAACGCGAACCATTCGCGAACCAGGACTTCTCTCGCTCTACACGATCGCTCCCGCTAGGGTCCACCAGCCTTCGCCGAGCGCAGCGGGAGGCGAAGGCCGCCGCGCCGGAGCCACTCGCGGTGGCAGGCCGCCGGGAGCCTGGGCTTCAATTCGGCCCGTGCGACAGCAGCGGCGGTTCGTCCCCGGGGCGGACTGGCTCGGCGACCGGCATTCGCTGGATCATCTCCGCCCAGTAGCGCTCCTCCTGCTCGCGGCGGAGGGTCTGCCGGTATTCGGCGTCGCCGACGAACAGGATGAACAGAAACAGGATGCCGAGCATCATCTGGTGCAGGTAGAAAAAGGCGAAGCAGGCGAGCAGTGGAGCCAGGATCTTGCTGACGATCGCGGCCCACCAGGTGGCGCGGAGGTAGGGCAGGCGGAAGGCGAGCAGGGCGCGCAGGATGCGGCCGCCATCCATGGGAAACACCGGGAGGAGGTTGAAGATGCCCATGACGAGGTTCCAGAACCAGAGTTCGTCGAGGAGGCCCATGACCGAAAACTCGGAAAACTCGGCGCCGCCAAACACGCCGCGCCAGACGACCCCGAGCAAGGCGAGCGCGAGCGCGAAGTTCACGGCAGGCCCCGCGACGGTGATCAGGAGTTCCGCCGCGGGTTTGCGCGGGATGTGGTCGAACTCCGCCATGCCGCCAATCGGGAGCAGCAGGATGCGCGGCACCCGCACCCCGAAGCGGCGCGCGGTCAGCGAGTGCCCGAGCTCGTGCAGGACGACGCAGACAAAGAACAGCACGATCAGCGTGGTCCGCCAGAACAGCCCCGGAAGGCCGCCCTCGATCCAGCCCTGCCACGCGTAATACGCGAGGAGCAGCAGGAAGCTCGCGTGCACCGCGAGTTGTATGCCAAACACCCGAAACAAGTTAATTGACCAGCCCAACATGCCGGCTAAGTAGAACCAGCTTTGCTCAAAGCGCTATTCATTTTGCGCCCAGGCACCCGAGTCATGGCCGAAACCGCGACAGTTCCGCACATTCTCGTCGTCGACGATGACGCCGAGGTGCGCTATTCGTTGAATCGGGTCCTGTCCTCCCGGCACTACAAGGTGGCCGAGGCGGCGAATGGCGAGGAGGGGGTCGCGGCCGTGAAGCGCCAGCCGCCGGACGTCGTCCTTCTCGACAACCGGATGACGGGCATGACCGGCCTCGAAACCCTGCAGCACATCCGCGCGGCCAACCCGAAGCAGCTCGTCATCCTCATGACCGCCTATGGCACGGCGCAGACGGCGATCGAGGCGATGAAGTACGGCGCCTTCGACTATGTCGTGAAGCCCTTCGATCCGGCCAAGGTGATCGCGCTCGTCGAGAGCGCGCTCAGCACCCAGGCGGACATCCGCTCGGCCGGCGGGGTCCAGCCGGTGATCAATTCGGAGGAGCACAAGGAGGGCATCGTCGGCACCTCCGCCGCCATGCAACAGGTGTTCAAGGTCATCGGGCAGGTGACCACCAGCGACGTCACCGTGATGATCACCGGCGAGAGCGGCACGGGCAAGGAACTCGTCGCCCGCAGCATCCACCGGCACAGCCACCGCAGCAACAAGCCCTTCGTCGCAGTCAATTGCTCCGCGATCCCGGAGAACCTGATCGAAAGCGAGTTGTTCGGGCACGAACGCGGTGCCTTCACCGGCGCCACGGCGCAGCGGCTGGGCAAGTTCGAGGTCTGCGATGGCGGCACGATCTTCCTCGACGAGATCGGCGACATGACGGCGACGACGCAGACGAAGATCCTGCGCGTGCTGCAGGAGGGCGAGATCCAGCGCGTCGGCAGCTCCGAGACGCTGAAGGTCAACGTCCGGGTCATCGCCGCGACGAACAAGGACCTCGAGGCCCTGGTGAAGGCGAAGGATTTTCGCGAAGATCTCTATTACCGGCTCAACGTGGTCCGGCTCCGCCTGCCGCCGCTGCGGGAGCGCGTCGAGGACGTGCCGCAGATCGTGGATTTCTTCCTCCAGAACCTGGCCAAGGCGAAGAAGACGAAGGCCCGCAAGGTTTCGCCCGAGGCCCTCGCCATCCTCTGCCGCCACAGCTGGCCGGGCAACGTGCGCGAGTTGGAGAACATGATCTACCGCAGCGCCGTCATCGCGCAGGGCGACGCGATCCTGCCCAAGGACCTGCCGGACGAAGTCCGGGGCGGAGCGACGGCCGGCGGCGCGGCCGCCTCCGCGGGCCTGGACGCGCTCCTGGACCAGCTTTACGCGCAGCTCAAGGACTCGCATCCGGCGGACATGGTCGCCTTCGTGCAATCGGCGCTCGAGGCGCGGGGCGCGGGCCGGGCGACCGAGGACAAGGCGCCGAAGGCGAAGAAGCTTCCCGGGAAGAAACGCTGACGAGGGCCCGCGGGCGCGGCCTCGGTCGCGATGGGTGCGCGCAAACGCGCTGCCGCCCGGAGGCGAAGTGGAGCGAGCCAGGTTGCGCGGCGGCGCGCTTCGGTTCGTTACTTCCCGTAGCCGCCGGGCATCCGCGAATGCCAGCGCCAGGCGGTCTCGACGATCGAATCGATGGTCGTGAACTTTGGTTTCCAGCGCAGTTCGGCCTGCGCCTTGGATGAATTCGCGTAAAGGGATGGCGGATCGCCCTCCCGGCGCGCCGCATAGCGCGCCGGCACCGCGAGGCCGGTGACTTTTTCCACGGACTTGATCACCTCGAGCACCGAGGTCGGCCGGCCGGTGCCGAGATTGTAGAACAGCGCCGTGCCGGGCGTCGCGAGCCGGTCAAAGACCGCAATGTGGGCGCGGCTGAGGTCGTCAACATGGACGTAGTCGCGCAGGCAGGTGCCGTCCGGGGTGGGGTAATCGGTGCCGAAGATATCCAGCGGCGGCCGGTGTCCCTGGGCCGCCCCGATGGCGAGCGGGATGAGATGCGTCTCCGGGTCGTGGTCCTCGCCGATGCTCCCGTCCTCGGCCGCGCCGGCCGCGTTGAAATAGCGGAAGGCGGCGAAACTCAGGCCCCGGCTGTGGGCGAGGGCCCGGAGCGCGTTCTCCACGTCGAGCTTGGTCTGGCCGTAGGGATTGATCGGATGCTGCGGCATTTCCTCGACGATCGGCAGCGTGGCCGGGATGCCGAAGGTGGCGCAGGTGGACGAAAACACGAAGCGGCCGACGCCGTGGCGGCGCATCGCGTCGAGCAGCACGTAGGTGGCGACGACGTTGTTGAGGTAGTATTTCAGCGGCTCCTGCACCGACTCGCCGACGTAGCAGAAGGCGGCAAAGTGCATGACCACGTCGTAGCGTTCCGCGGCGAAAATGGCGTCCAGGGCGGCGGCATCGCCGAGGCTGGCCTCATGCACGCGGACCCCGGCCGGGACGGCCGCGCGGTGCCCGTAGACGAAGTTGTCGAGCACAACCGGCTCGTGGCCCGCCGCGCGGAGCTGCCGGACGCAATGGCTGCCGATGTATCCAGCTCCGCCACAGACAAGGACTTTCATAGGCCGAGACTTGTATTGCTTTTCGATTTCCGATGGCTAGGCAAATCTGCTCCCTTCGGAAAACTGCATGAAGCAAAGCCGCATCGTCATCACCGGCCTCGGGCTCACGGCCCCGAACGGCAATTCGCTGGCGGAATTCCGGGCGAACCTGCTGAAGGGCGTCTCGGGCATCACGATGGTCGACGTGCGTTACATGGGCCGGCACCCGGCCGGCATGTGCACCTTCGACCCCCTGAAATACCAGCGGAAAAAGGACGTGCGCATCGGCACGCGGGTCGGCGGCATCAGCATCTACTGTGCAAGGGAGGCGCTGGCGGACAGCGGCCTGAGCCTGGAGGGCCGCGACAAGGGCCGCGTGGGCATCTACCTCGGCATCACCGAGCACGGCAACGTCGAGACGGAGAACGAGGTCTACAACATCTCGCAGTTCAAATACGACACGAAGTTCTGGACCCATCACCACAATCCCCGGACCGTGGCAAACAACCCGGCCGGCGAGGTCTCGCTCAATCTCGGGATCACCGGCCCGGCGTACACGATCGGCGCCGCGTGCGCCGCGGGCAACATGGGCCTGATCCACGCGGCGCAGATGCTGCGCCTCGGCGAGATCGACCTGGCCTTCGGCGGCGGGGTGAGCGAAAGCCCGCAGACGTTCGGCATCTTCGCGGGGTTCAAGAGCCAGAATGCGCTCGCTGCGCATCCCGACCCGACCAAGGCGAGCCGCCCGTTCGACAAGGCCCGCAACGGCATCGTGATTTCCGAGGGCGGCTGCATCTATACCCTCGAGCGCCTCGAGGATGCGCGCGCGCGCGGCGCGAAGATCTACGGCGAGATCGCCGGCTATTGCGTGAACTCCGATGCGACCGATTACGTGCTGCCCAACCCCGAGCGCCAGGCCGAGTGCGTGCGGAAGGCGATCGCGCATGCGGGCATGACCGTCGAGGACATCGACCTCGTGAACACCCACGCGACCTCGACCCCGCAGGGCGACATCCAGGAATGCCAGGCGCTCGCCGGCGTCTTCAAGGCCCGGTCCCAGCCGCCGCACATCAACAACACGAAGAGCTTCATCGGCCATGCGATGGGGGCGGCAGGCGCCCTCGAACTGGCCGGAAACCTGCCGAGCTTTGACGACCTGACGGTGCACCCGACCATCAACGTCGATGAACTTGACCCCCAGTGCGATATACCCGGCCTCGTCATCAACCAGCCGCGGCGGGCGAGCCGGATTGACACGATCCTGAACAACTCGTTCGGCATGCTCGGGATAAATTCTACGTTGATTATCAAGCGATACGCCGCCTAACTACCGCCACTGCACACGCCATGACCAAAGACGACTGCAAGAAGCTGGTTCTCGATATCATTTCCGACATCGCGCCGGATGAAGACCTCTCGGACATCAAGCCCGACGTCCGCCTGCGCGACCAGCTGCAGCTCGATTCGATGGACTTCCTCGACATCGTCATGGAATTGCGGAAACGCCACGGCATTGAGGTGCCCGAGGCCGACTACACGCACCTCGCCTCGCTCGAGAGCTGCGCGGATTACCTGACCCCGAAGTTCCCCAGCGTCCCGAAGGCTTGAACCAAGCCGGGGCGGGTGACAGGGGAAGGCGGGAGTCTCGCCGCATGAAGGACTCCCATTACGACGTTGCGATCATCGGCGCCGGCATGTCCGGGCTGGCCGCGGGCATCCGCCTCGCGCATTTCGGCCGCAAAGTCTGCATCTTTGAACGGCACAACACGCCCGGCGGGTTGAACAGTTTCTACAGCTTTGACGGCCGCAAGTACGACGTCGGGCTGCACGCGATGACCAATTACGTGGCGCCCGGCGTGAAGGGCACGCCGCTCGGCAAGCTCCTGCGCCAGCTCCGCATCGAGCGGGAGGAGTTCGCGCTGTGCCCGCAAAAGCAGTCGCGCATCGCGTTCGGCCCGCAGGGGCAGGCGTCGCTGCGCTTCACGAACGACTTCGCGGTGCTCGAGGCCGAAGTGACGGCGGCCTTTCCCGCGCAGGCGGACGGCTGGCGCGCGCTGGTGCAGCTGGTGCGAACCTACGACGACGTGTCGCTGGCGGCGAAACCGGTGTCGGCCCGCGCGATCGTGGCGCGCCACATCACCGATCCGCTCCTCGCCGACATGCTGTTCTGCCCGGTGATGTATTATGGGAGCGCACAGGAGCGGGACATGGATTTCGGGCAGTTTGTCATCATGTTCAAGGCGCTGTTCCTCGAGGGATTCGCGCGTCCCCTCGACGGCGTGCGCGTCATCATCCGCGTCCTGCTCGACAAGTTCCGCGCGGCCGGCGGCGAGCGGCGCATGAAGTGCGGCGTGGCCCGCATCGTGGCGGAACAGGGCCGGGCGGCCCGGCTCGTCCTCGACGACGGCAGCGAAGTGACCGCCGCGCATGTGCTGTCGTCGGCGGGGTACGCCGAGACCATGCGATTGTGCGAGCCGCCGCCGGTGCGCGAGGCCGAGGCCAACACGGGCGCGCTGACCTTCATCGAGACCATCACCGTGTTCAACCGTCCGCCGGCGGACTGGGGCTGGGGCGACGACACGATCGTCTTCTTCAACGACTCCGAGCGTTTCGAGTACGCCCGCGCCACGGACCAGGTCGACCTGCGCAGCGGCGTCATCTGCCTGCCGAACAACTTCGACTACGGCGGCCCGAACCTGCCGGAGGGGATCTTTCGCGTGACATGCCTGGCCAATTACGAACGCTGGGCGCATTTGCCGGAGGAAGCGTACCAGGCGGACAAGCAACGCTGGTTTGCCGCCGCCCAGCGCAGCGCGCGGCGTTTCCTGCCCGAGGTGCCGGATGCGGTGCTCGACGGGGCCCGCGTTGTCACCGACATGTTCACCCCGCGGACGATCAAGAAGTTCACCGGGCACCTGAACGGCGCGATCTACGGCGCCCCGCACAAGGTGCGCGACGGGCGCACCCACCTGGCAAATCTCTACCTTTGCGGCACCGACCAGGGCTTCCTGGGCATCGTTGGCGCGATGCTGAGCGGCATTTCGATGGCCAACTACCATGTGCTGCAGGGGAGTGCCGCCCGCGGTTCCTGAGCGGCGTCAACTTCCCGGTTGCGCTTTGAAACGCGCCAAACTTACCTCGACGACCCGCATGGCATACGACTGGCTCAAAGGCATTTCCGACCACTACGATGTCGTGGTCATCGGCAGCGGCCTCGCCGGGCTGACGGGCGCCAACGCCCTGGCGAAATGCGGCCACAAGGTGCTGCTGCTGGAGCACCATTACCAGCTCGGCGGGCTGGCCACCTGGTTCACCCGGAAAGGCGGGCACATCTTTGACATCTCGCTGCACGGCTTCCCGGTGGGCATGATCAAGTCGATCCGCAAGTACTGGAGCCAGGACATTGCCGACTCGATCGTCCAGTTGAAGGGCATCCGTTTCATCAACCCGCAGTTCACGGTCGACACCACCTTCGATCGGGAGGACTTCACGCGCATCCTGGTCCAGCAGTTCCGGGTGCCGGCGGAAACGGTCGAGCGGTTCTTCAACGACCTCCGGGCGATGAACTTTTACGACAACAACCCGGAAACCACGAACGAGATGTTCGAGCGCTACTTCCCCGGGCGCGACGACGTGAAACGGCTGCTCATGGAGCCGATCGCCTATGCCAACGGTTCGACGCTGGAGGACCCGGCGATCACCTACGGCATCGTGTTCTCGAACTTCATGAGCAAGGGCGTCTACACCTTCCGCGGCGGTTCCGACCTCCTCATCCGGAAGATGGCGGACGAGCTGAAGAAGAACGGCGTGGAAATCCGCAAGCATGTCGTCGTGGAGAAAATCCTCGCCGAAGAGGCCGGCGGCCGGAAGCGCGTCACCGGCGTCGTCGCCAACGGCCGCACCATCCGCTGCGACAGCATCCTGTCCAATTCCAACGTCAAGAACACCGTCCTGCGCCTGGCGGGCGAGGAGAACTTCACGCCTGAATTCGTCGCGCAGACCAAGGCGGTGCGCGTGAACTCGAGCTCCTGCCAGGTTTACCTCGGCATCCGGAAGGGCGAGGCGATCCCGCACATCGGCGACCTCGTGTTCACTTCGGCCGCGGCGCATTTCTCGACGCAGGAGCTGGTCGACCTGCACACGACCAGCCGCACGTTCTCGGTTTATTACCCGGACACGCGGCCCGGCTCGGGGCGTTACACGATTGTCTGCTCGCTGAACTCGACCTACGAGGCCTGGAGAAACCTGGGCGAGGAGGACTACCGCCGGGAGAAGGCGCGGATCATCGAGGAATCGATCGTGGCGCTCGAGCGGCACATCCCTGGCGTGCGGGCCAAGATCGACTGGGCCGAGGCCGCGACGCCGTGCACGATCGAGCATTACACGCGGCACTGGGCCGGAACCTCGTTCGGCACCAAGTTCGAGGGCCTCAAGGTCTCGATGGATCTCCCGCAACAACTGCCGGGCCTGTACCACGCCGGGTCCGTCGGCATCATCATGTCCGGCTGGCTCGGCACCATCAACTACGGCGTCATCGTCGCCAACCAGATGGACAAGTTCCTTTCCGCCCACAAGCGGACGCCCGCCGTCCCGGCCCCGGCTTGACCGTGAACGAAGTCGAAAAACTGATTCCGCACCGCCCGCCGTTCCTGTTTGTGGACGAGATCGTCGGGCATGAAGGCGAAACCCTGACGGCCCGCCGCACCTGGCGGGCGGAGGAGGACTTCTACCAGGGCCACTACCCCGGCGCGCCGATCACCCCGGGAGTGCTGCTGTGCGAGTCGGTGTTCCAGACGGGCGCGCTGCTGATGGCGAAGCTGATGGCCGGGGCAGGGGAGCGCGGCGGCGTGCCCCTGCTGACCAAGGTCACGGACGTGCGCTTCCGCACCCCGGTCTATCCCGGGGACACGACGGTCGTCGAGGTGCGCCGCAAGGAGACGCTCGGGGACTTCCATTTCATGTCCGCCACGATGAAATGCGGCGACAAGCGCGTGCTGAATGTCGAGTTCTCCGTCGCGTGGAAACAACCGGAGAAAGGAGCCGTGCCGTGAGCGATTATCTCAAGCTGGCGGGCCGGCACGTGCTCGTGACCGGCGTGGCGAACCGGAAGAGCGTGGCCTGGCACATCGCCCGGTCGTTGGAGGAACAGGGCGCCAAGGTCATCTACAGCGTTCGTTCCGCGGAGCGGAGGAAGTCGCTCGAGTCGCTGCTCGCTGGAAAACCCGTCTTCGTCTGCGATGTCGAGGAGGACGGAGCCTGCGCCCGCCTCGCGGCGGCGATCGCCGCCGCCGGGCTCGCGCCGGTGCACGGGGTGGTCCATTCGATCGCCTTTGCGAATTACCAGGACGGCTTCAAGGCCTTCCACGAGACGAAGCGGCGCGACTTCCTGCAGGCGGCGGCCATCTCGGCATTTTCGCTCGTGGAACTGGCCCAGGCGCTCAAGCCGCACCTGGACCGCCGGGCGTCGGTGGTGGCCATCGGCATTTCCTCCCTGCAGGTCACGCCCGACAACTATGGCTACATGGGGCCGGTCAAGGCGGCTCTGGAGTCGTGCAGCCGGTTCCTCGCAAAGTCGTTCAGCGCCGACACCGAAGTGCGTTTCAACACCCTCGGCTCTGGGCCGCTCAAGACCAGCGCGTCGGCCGGCATCCCGGGCTACATCGAGAGCTACCTCTACGCCGAGAAGCTGACCTTGCGGAAGCGCAACCTCGAGACCCAGGAGGTGGCCGATGCCGCGCTGTTCCTCCTGAGCGAGCGGAGCAGCGGCATCAATGGCGCCACGCTCGTCGTGGACGCCGGGCTCGGCCTGAACTTCTTCGACAAGGACATCATCCGCCTCGCCATGCGGCCGGAGGCACCGGTTGCACCAGTGCAAAATCAAAGCTCCAAGGGTCAAACGCCAGAATGAGAAAGAAGAAGGCAGGATTGCACCGGGAGTTTGGTGTCGGGCCTTTGGGGCTTAGCGCATGAAATTCGCGCACGTTTGCATCGAGTCCCTGGCCGCGGTTTCGCCGCCGGAGGTTTGGACCTCCGCGGCCATCGAGCAGCGCCTGCAACCGCTCTATGCACGCCTGAAGCTGCCCGCCGGCCGGCTTGAACTCATGACCGGCATCCGGGAGCGGCGGATGTGGGCGCCGGGCACGCGGCCATCCGAAGCCAGCGCGCAAGCCGGGCGCGCGGTGCTGGCGCGCTCGACCGTTCCGGCCGACCGGATCGAGGTGCTGATCCATTCCGCGGTTTGCCGCGACATGCTCGAGCCCGCGACGGCCTCGTTCGCCCACCACAAGATCGGGCTGGGGCCTGGCTGCCAGGTGTTCGACTTGTCCAACGCCTGCCTCGGTTTCCTGAACGGGCTCGTGACCCTCGGGGCCATGATCGATGCCGGGCAGATCCGGTGCGGCATGGTGGTTTCGGGGGAAAACGGCCGGCCGCTTGTCGAGCGCACGATCAACCACCTGCTCACCGCGCCGCTCGATCGCAACGCCATCAAGCCTTACTTTGCCAACCTGACGATCGGCTCGGCCGCCGTGGCGGCGATCGTTTGCCACGCGGACCTGCTCCCGCCCGGCACTGCGGGACACCGGCTGACAGCCGGGGTGGCACGGGCGGCCACCGAGCATAGCGATTTGTGCCAGGGCGACGCCGCGGGCGAAGGGCTCGAGATGCAAACCGACTCCGAGCAGCTCCTGCTGGCCGGCGTCAGCGTGGCCAAGCGCACGTGGGAGGCATTTGAAGCCGACACCGGCTGGACCCGTGGCACGCCGGACCGCTTCATCTGCCACCAAGTGGGCACCGCGCACCGGCGCAAGCTTTACGAGACGGTGGGGCTCGATCTCGGCCGCGACTACTCGACGTTTGCGACCCTGGGCAATACCGGTTCCGCCGCATTGCCGGTGACCCTCGCCGCCGCCGTCGCGGACGGCGCCGTGAAAGCCGGGGACAAGGTTGCGCTGCTCGGCATCGGCAGCGGAATCAACAGCCTGATGCTTGCGGTGGAGTGGTGATGAGCGGGCCCCTGCCAGGCTGGCTGCAGGCGATCTATCCCTTCGAGCCCAGGCGATACGACACGGGGCGCGGGGCCATGAGCTACCTCGACGAGGGGAGGGGCGAGGAGGCCGTGGTGATGGTCCATGGCAACCCGACCTGGTCCTTCTTTTATCGCCACCTCGTTCTCGGCCTGCGCGAGCGCATCCGTTGCATTGTACCGGACCATCTCGGCTGCGGCCTGTCGGACAAACCCCAGGACTTCAACTATACGCTCCGGGAGCACGTCGCAAACCTCCGCCGGCTGCTCGACTCGCTCCGGCTCCGGCGGATCCACCTCGTCGTGCACGATTGGGGCGGTCCGATCGGCCTCGGCGCGGTCTTGCCCCGGGCGGAAAGGCTGGACCGGGTGGTGATCCTGAACACGGCGGCGTTTGCCGACACCCGGATCCCCTGGCGCATCCGGTTGTGCCGGACGCCACTGTTGGGGGAGTGGCTGGTTCGCGGCGCCAATGGATTTGCCTGGCCGGCGACGCGGATGGCGGTGACC
>DASZXO010000100.1:0-68611 GCA_035545835.1 Lacunisphaera sp. | reverse complement strand
GGTCGGCCGGGAGGCCGACCCGCCACTGCTCAAGGCTCACCGTCCACGGTCCACGGTTCACGGCTCACCGAAATTCACCCGTTCCTTTTCGATCACCAGCGGACGGTTCTGGGCGTAGGTGAACACGGCGCCGACGTATTCGCCGACGATCCCCATGAAGATGAGCTGCACCGCGCCGAGGAAAAAGATGCCGATCATCACCGGCGCGACGCCGGCCGTGAACCGGTCCCAATACAGGAGTTTCGCCACGAGATAGCCGAACCCGGCGAGCAGTGACAGCCCGGCGACCACGAAACCCACGAACGTCGCCAGCCGGAGCGGGAGCTTCGAATAACTCGTGAAGCCCAGCATCGCCATGTCGAAGAGCGTGAAGAAATTGTTCTTCGTCCGGCCGTGGAAGCGCTGCGGCTGCGTATACTCAATCCGCTTTATATCATAGCCGATCTCGGAGATCAGCCCGCGAAAATACGGATAGGGCTCCCGCAGGCCGCGCAGCACGTCCATCACCTTGCGATCATACAGGCCGAAGCCGGTGAACTGCTCGAGCAGCTCGACCTCGGCCAGCCGGCGGATCAGCCCGTAATACAAACCGCGCGCCCGGTACATCCACCAGCTCTCCCGGCTCCGGGTCTTGATGCCCGCCACGACGCTGTGGCCAGCCTCCCATGCGCGCACGAAATCCGGAATCAGCTCCGGCGGGTCCTGCAGGTCCGCCACGAGAGAGACGACCGCATCGCCGCCCGCCTGCAGCAACCCGTGGTAGGGCGAGCGAATATGCCCGTAGTTGCGGGCATTCACGATGATCTTGATGCGTTTGTCCTCGGCAGCGAAGCGCTTGAGCACCGCCACCGTCCCATCCTGGGAGGCATTGTCGATGAAGATGTGCTCGAATTGATAAGCCGGCAGCCCGGCCATCACCTCGCGCACGCGGCGGATGAGCTCGGGAACGTTTCCCTCCTCGTTATAGCAGGGCGTGACAATGCTGATCGTCTTCATGGGCCTGCCGCGGAGAGTAGAGGAAAAGCTCCAGGCGGAAAGCGGAAAGCAGACGGGCGGGAAAAGCGGAAATACTGAAATGCTGACATGCTGAAATTTGAAATACCTCTTTAACACAGAGGGCACGAAGAGCGCGGAAAAGGCCTGGCGGCCGGCCCGGAGTCCGGCCCTCCAGATACTGCACTTGCCGCTGCTTGAATGGAGGGTCGGTGTCCCCGCCGACCGGGGAGTTGCGCTGTGGGAGCGACCTTGGTCGCGATCATCGCGCGCCAGCGCGCTCCCACCCGAGCCGGGCGCGATCGACCGCGCCCGCCGCCGGCAGGGCCGCACCTCGGTCGGGTTCGGCGCGTAAAGGATGACGCGCCCTACCTCGTCTTCGGCAGGTACCGGCTGACCTGCGACCACACCACCGGGTCGAGCGGCGGCAGCATATCATACAGCGGGCTCGACTCCATCTTCCCATCCGGGCGCAACCGCGTCGCGACCGCCGGGAAATTCGACTGGTCGGGATCAACGTGCACGATCCACGCCTCCGCTCCGGGCTTGTCCATCAAGGCGGCGAGCCGCTCGGGCGTGGCCTCGTCAGGTTCGAGGTGGCGCGCCGGGATCCCGTAGGCCCGGAAGAGCGCGGGCCAGTCGGGCGAGCCGAGGCCGGTTTCCTCGTCGCAGCCGACGTAGGCGCCGCCGAAGAACTTCTTCTGCGTGGCGCGGATCGAGGCGTAGCCGTGGTTGTCGAAGACGAACATCTTGAGCGGCAGGTTCTGCCGGCGGACGACTGCGAGTTCCTGCAGGTTCTGCGCAAAGCCGCCGTCGCCCTCGACGTGGATCACGCGCTGCCCGGGCCGCGCGAGCGCCGCCCCGATGGCCGTGGACAAGGCCCAGCCCATGCTGGCGTAGGCGGGGCTCGTGGTCGCGTACTGTCCGCGCGCGACCTCCATCATCTGCAGGCCGCCCGTGAACGTCCCCCCGCTCGAGCTGATGGCCAGGATATCGTCGGGCCGTGCGGCGCGCGCAATGCTGCGCAGGACGACGAACGACGACACCTGCCCCGGCCGGACGGTGTTGGCCGGCTCGAGCACGGGCACGAGTTCGCGCACCTTGCGCACGTACTCGCGCCAGCCCTGGGTGTCGCGCCAGCGCACCCGCGGCAAAAGCCGACGGAAGACGTCATCGGGCGCGGCGTTGACGCCGACCGCCAGGGGCGGGTGTCCCTTGGCCAGCTCCTCCGCGCACGGATACACCTGGGTGATGCGCGCGCCGGGTGCGTAGCCCTGCCAGTTGAAGCCGGTCTGCTGCAAGTCCAGCTGCGCCCCGATGACCGCCACCACGTCGGCTTGCGCCATCAAGAGATTGGCGGCGCGCTGGCCGCCCCACGACCCGGGCCGCCCGGCGTGGACCGGCGAGTCGCTCGGCACACGGTCGATGGCGGAGGTGACCGTCATGACCGGGATGCCGAGTTGCTCGAGCGCCGGCAGGGATTCCCACGCGAGCTGGCGCGAAACCAAGCCGCCGAGCAGCAGCAGCGGACGCTCGGCCCGCGACAGCTCATCGGCGAGCCGGCCGGCCGCGTCCGCGACGCGCGCCGCCTCCGCGGCCGCCTGCGCCGCCGGAACCACGGCATCGGGCTCCGCCTCCAGTGCGGGACGGTCCACGAGCGCACCCTGGACATCCAGGCAGACCTCGATCACCACCGGCCCGGGGTGCGGACCCCGCGCCGCGAAGACCAGCTCGCGAAAGGCCCGCCGGCCGATCGGCGCCCGCAGGCAGGTGTTCCGGACCGTGATGGCGCGAGTGACCGAAGTCCCGTCCACCTCCTGGATGCCTCGCTGGCGCAAGCCGCCGGCGAGCAGATCGGTCGACTTGACCTGGCCGGCGATGACGAGCAGCTCGCGCCGCTCGGTGTAGCACCCGGCGACCGCCGTGACGATGTTGGTGAGGCCCGGGCCGGTCGTGACGAGGGCGAAGGCGCGTCCCGCCGACCGGCACTCGTTGAAGTGCTCGGCGGCAATCCCGGCCGCAACCTCGTGCACCACCGGGATGCAGGTGAACCGCGTGCGAAAACCGTCGATCAGGTGCATGCAGCCGCCGCCGGCGACCATGAAGCAATGGGTGTAACCGGCCTCGACCAGCCAGTCGGCCAGCACGCCGGAGTATTTGGAAAGCTGCTTGTCGCTCATCAGGAAGGCGCAGACTCAAGCCGGTGTTCCGCCCGGAATCACCTGCAAAATCTCGACCGGGCCGATGCTCGCCGGGCATTCCGCCGCCGCGACCCGCTCGCAGGCCACCGCCTCGGCCAGTTCCGCGACGAGCCGCGGCCCAAAAACGAGGCAGCCGCTGAGCGGAATCACCAGCCCGCGCGACCCCGCCCGGGCCGGCAGGTCGCCGGCGCCGGCGATGCGGCCGCAGCACAGGGACATGTCCCCGAACGCAAACGGGCGTCCGCCGTGGTCGATGCGGCCGAGCGGTCGGAAATCGAATCCCGCCAGCTCGCGGGAATACTGGCTCGCGTCCTCGTAGGAACGCCCCGCGCGGCCGAACGCGTCCTTGAGGCGCACCAGGTCGCCCTTGCGCGGCGGCGACTCCACCTCCAACACGACCGCACCGTCCGGGGACAGGGCCGTGGTGGAGTGAAAGGCGCACGGCTCGAGCACCAGCGCCGACCCGGCCGCGAGCTCATAGCGGTCGTCGATTGTCGCGCACCGCACCCGGCCGCGCAGCACCACCAGCGAGGTGCGCTTGCGGGCATGGCAGTGGAGGGAGGTCCCGGCCTTGGGCGCGAGGTGCAGCATCCAGATGGCGACCGTCGCGTTCTGGAACCACAGGTACTCGTAGCCCCAGGGCTTGCGCACGACGACATCGCGGTAGTCGAAGTCATTGGCCTCGGCCGAGACCTCCGTGCGGACGCGCGACAGGTTTTCGAAGTCCGACGGACCGGGAAAGATGCGGGTGACCATGGCGAGGTGCGGGCGGACGGGGCGGCGAGGTCCGGAGCCGGGGCCTCAGCCCGTGGCCGCGGGCAGCCACGGGCGCTTGTTGTCCGCGAGCAGCCGGCTGACGACCTGGATGTCGCGCTCGGTGTCGATCGCCTGCCAGTACCCCTCGTGAGGGAAGACCGCGACCTGGCGCTCGCGGGCGAGGGCCGTGAACACCTCGAGTTCGAGGCTGCATTCGTTGAATACGTCCAGGTGCGAGAATATCCCCGGGTTCATCACCATGAAGCCGCCATTCAGGTAGCCGCCGCGCCCGATCAGCCGGGTTTCGGTCGTGTAGCCCACCACGCCGTCGTCGGACACCTTGAACGTGCCGAACCGGCTGGGCGGCTGCACGCCGGTGACCGTCACAAGCCGGCCGCCGGCCCGGTGCGCCTGCCCCAACGCCGCCAGGTCCACGCTGCAGAGGCAGTCGCTGTAGCTCACCATGAATGTCTCCCCGTCGAAGTAGCGGCGGCAGCGCGCGATCCGGCTGCCCGTGGCCGCGTTGATCCCGGTATCGACGCACTTGACGCACCAGTTCTCCTCCGGGCTGCTGGTCAGGTAGCGCACCTCGCCCGAAGCGCCGTTGAACTCGATGTCGCGCGACTCGAGGTGCAGGTAATGAAAATAGCGGCGCACCGCGTCGCCGCCCTCGCCCAACGCGAGCGTGAAGTCCGTCATCCCCGCCGTGGCGAAGATCTTCATGACGTGCCACAGCAGCGGTTTCCCGCCGATCTGGACCATCGCCTTCGGGATGCGCTGCCGGGTTTCGGGATCGATGATCCCGCGGCCGCCACAGAGGATGAGCACTTTCATAGATTCGCCGCCGAACGATTATCGAACCACGCCGCGGTCTGTCGAATGGAATCCCGGAGCGGCACCGTCGCCGCCACGCCCAGTTCGCGCCGGATCCGATCTACCGCGGGGACGTAACGCTCCAGCCGCCGGCCCGGCACCGGCCGGCCGGCGATGGCGACCTCCGCTCCGGGCCGCACAACCTCGGCGACCAGCCGCGCCAGGTCCGCGATCGCGATGGGTTCGTCGGAACCGATGTTGTACGCGCGGCCGGCCGGCCCACGGAAAAGGATCGTCCACAGGCCCGCCGCCAGGTCGCCCGCGTACATGTAGGAGCGCACCGGCGTGCCATCCCCCGCGACGCGGATGGGCCCGCCAGCCAGCGCATCGCGGATGAAATTGCCGACGGCGAATTGCGCGTCGAGCGGGAGCAAGGGCCCGACAAAGGTGAAGGCCCGCGCCAGCTTGACGGCCAGGCCCGTGGCCGCCGCCGGCCCGAGGCAAAGCTCCTCGGCCACGCGCTTGCCGCGGGCCCACGCCGCGGCGGGATCGTCCGGGTCCGGGCGGCCGGGATGCTCCTCGTCGATCCGTGCCAGCTCCGGCGGCTGCCGGCCGTAGACCGCGCCCGAACTCACAAGCAGGAAATTGCGGACGCCGGCGGCCGCGGCGAAGTCGAGCATCCGCCGCGTGGTGGCGGTCACCGTGCCGACGATGTCGCCCGACGGCCGGCCGCGGGTCCACGCGTCGGTGTCGGCCGCGGCATCGACCAGGTGGTCAAAGCGTCCGGGCGGAAACGCAAAATTGCGCATGTCACCCCGAACGTAGCCGATGTCCGCCCGCCGGCCCAGGTGCGGCGCCCTGGCCGCGAACGCCGCCGGGTCGCGGCTCAGCACGGTGGCGCGCAGGCCGAGGCCGAGCGTGTCGTTCGCGTGCGCGAAACTCTCCAGCAGCCAGCGGCCGACGAAGCCCGTTCCACCTGCGAAGAAGAACGACTGCCCGCGGGCATCCGGCCAGAGCGCGCGAGTTTGCGCGAGGATGCGGTCGAGATCCGCCGCCGGCAGGCGCTTGACGGGAGTAGTCATGGTCCGGGCACAATTCCAACGAGTGACTCGACTCGTCGCCAGCCTTTATCCGGGCACAGAGGTCGACGATGAAATTTGACCACGGATTTCACGGATGGGCACGGATTTTTGTAGGGCGGGGTCGCCGTACCCCGCCGGGGCTGGCGGCATTCGGTAATGCCACCCTCCAATCAACCAGAGATTGTTCATTTCTCAGCGGTCAATGGTCATCGGTGATTTCGCAGCCGAAGCAGTGATGGTTGATCTTGCCGATGGCCAATGACAAATGACTAAAATTCACCCGGTCTTCGCCCGCACAAACGCCCGGATCGTCGCGATCTCGTAGTTGGAGGGCGGGTCTCCTGGCCCGCCGCGCGGTCGGCCGGGAGGCCGACCCTCCCAAAGAGCAATTCACCCGGCTCTCTTGCGCACGAACGCCTGGATCGTCGCGATCTCGTAATCCAGCATCGCGGGTGTCAGGCCCGGGTAGGTGCCGAGGAATAGCGCCCGATTCATGATCTCGTCCGCGCCGGGCTGATCGCCGATGGCACGGAAGGCCTGCGGGCGGTCTTTGCGCAATTGCACGAACACGGGCTGGCGAAGCAGGTTGCCGCCAAAAAACATCCGGTTGCCGATCTTCTTCTCATCCAGGTGCCGGGCAAGTTGCGTGTGCGTGAACGGCGCCGAAGCCTTCACTCGGACCATGAAGCCAAACCAGCTCGGGTCCGTCCGGCAGCCGGAGGAGTCCCAAGAGAAGTTCAGGTGGTCAGTTCCAGTGCCAGTGCCGGGACTTGAACTTGCACCTTGCACTGCTGGCGCTCCGCGCCAGCAGGTCGCGTGGGTCGGCAGGGAGAATTCGAAAAACTCGTCCAAGTCGGCCAGCCCGGCGCGCAGCGTCTGCCAGTTGCGTTTGCGCGCCGCGACGAATCCGGAGAGCTTCTTCAACTGCTGCCGGCCGATCGCCGCCTGCGGATCGAGCGGCTTCAGGTTATAGCCGAGGTGGCTGTAGATGTACTTGTGGTCATATCCCTTCGGAAGCTCGCCGAGCTGCCAGTCGAAGCGCTTGCCGCAGGTGTTGTCCTTGCCCGAGGCGCACCAACAGTCGCGCCCCCAGTCGCGGAAGCTCTCGGCGTAGGTCTTGAGCGGCGGCCGGTGGACGATGTTGACTGCCCCGCCCTCGCCCATCGTCAGGTGATGCGGCGGATAAAACGACTGCGTCGAGAGGTCGCCCCACGTTCCCGTGTAGCGCGTGATGTGGAGTCCATCGGGCGGAATGCCGGGCGAATTCTCCTTGAACCCTAACGCCTGGGCCCGGGCCAGCGGCAGTGAATAAGTACAACCAAGCGCGTCGCAATTGTCCTCGATGAGCCAGAGTTCGTGCTTGCGGCAGAATTCCAGCACGGCCCCGAGGTCGAACGGGTTCCCGAGCGCGTGGGCCATCATCACCGCCTTGGTGCGTCCCGGTGCATAGGCAGCCTCGAGCTGGTCGGCGCGCAGGTTGGCGGTCGCGGGGTCATTGTCGATGAAGACGGGAACGAGTCCGCACTGGATCAGCGGCGCCACCGTCGTCGGAAAACCGGCCGCGACGGTGATCACCTCGTCGCCCGGCTGCAGGCGCCGATGCGCGGGCAGCTTGTGGGTCGTCAGCGTCGCGACCGCCACGAGATTGGCCGACGAGCCCGAGTTGACGAGGATGCTGTGCTTCACCCCCAGCATCGCCGCCAGCTCGCTTTCGAAGGCCGCGCCCTCGGGCCCGAGCGTCAGCCAGAAATCCAGGGTGGCCCCGACGGCCGCCTCGACCTCGTCGGCCGTGAAGACGCGGCCGGCGTACGGCACCACCGTCCGGCCCGGCTCGAACGCGGCCATCGCCTCGCCCGCGGGCAGGTTGGGTTGGTGCATGAGCTTCGAATACTCGCGCGCCAGGCGGAGAATCTCGGCTTTGATCTGTTCTGGAGAGAAGTTCTGAAAAGCTGACATGTTGAAACGCTGACAAACCGAAAGGCCGAGATGCAGACTTTGAAAACCTAAGGGGTTGGAGGATGAAATGCTGAGGTACCGGGAGCAGAAATACAGAAAAGTGAAACGCTGAATAGCAGGGAATCAGGAGCCGCGTTTGCGCAGCTTGGCCACCATGGTCGTGAAGATGGAAATCAATTCGTCCACTTCCTGATGAAGAAGCGAAATACTCCTGGAAGCCACGCCACAATCCTCCTGCAACAGTTCGAGCCAAAGCTGGCTCTCGTCTCCTTCCTGCAACAGTACGTCAAGTTTCGAACAGAATTCGTCATCCGATCGGGCGCGCGACGCCTCGCGGGCATGGGCGGCGACAGAGGTGCCCGATCGCACCAATTGTCTCCCCAGAATGCGGACCACATCACGGTCCTTGGACAAGGAGTCATAGAGGCGAATCACACCCGATGCGAAAGCCTTGCAGCGCTGGCGAAGGTCCTGGGAGAGCCGGCTCATGAATGGCTGCAGCTTCAGCGGCTTGAGGTCAGACATCAGCATTTCAGGCTTCCTGATTTTGTCAGAATTTCAGCCTTTCAGTGTGTCAGCCTTTTGTCCACCGGCCCAGCGCAGGCCCCGGGCGGCGGCCGCCCGGCCATAGGATTCAATCTGGGCGTGGGTGAAGGCGTGAACTTTCGCCGGGTCAACGCCCGCCGGGTTTGCGCGGTACCAGCCAATTGTCTGGCGCACGGCGTCGCTGAAGGACCACACGGGCGACCAGCCCAAGAGCGATCCCGCCTTCGCCATGTTCAGCTGGAGAAGAGTCGCTTCATGGACGGCGCGCGGGTCGGACTTGTCGACCCACGAGCCAGGCCAGTTTTTCAACACCTCCTCCACGAGGCTGGACACCGTCTGGTTGGCGTCCGGCCCCGGGCCGAAGTTGAAGGCGGAATCCAGGCCCTCCGCCACGACCGCGCGCCGGGGCTCGGCCAGGCAGGCCGCCAGCCAGAGATACCCGCCGACCGGTTCGAGGACGTGCTGCCACGGGCGCGTGGCGCCCGGGTTGCGCACGGCGATTGGCTCGCCGCGAGCCAGCGCCCGCACGCAGTCGGGCACGATCCGGTCGAGGGCCCAGTCGCCGCCGCCGATGACGTTGCCCGCGCGGGCGCTCGCCACCCGCACCGGATGCCGCGCGAAAAACGATCGCCGCCACGAGGCGATGGCGATCTCGCAGGCCGCCTTGCTCGAGCTGTACGGATCGTGGCCGCCCAGCGGATCGCCCTCGGCATAACCGTGCGGCCGCTCGTGGTTCTCGTAGCACTTGTCGGTCGTGACCAGAACCGCAGCGCAGGGCCGCGACAGTCCGCGCAGCGCCTCCAGCACGTGGATCGTGCCCATGACGTTCGTCGCGTAGGTCTCGACCGGCTGCTCGTAGGAAAGCCGCACCAGCGGCTGCGCCGCCAGGTGAAAGACAAAATCGGGCTGCGCCGCCGCGACCGCGGCTCGCACGGTCGCGAGATCACGGATGTCGCCGCGGCGATCATGCAGGCGGCCGGCCAAGCCGAGTTGGTCGAACAACGCCGGCTGCGTCGGCGGCGCCAAGGCCAGGCCGGTGACGTCGGCGCCAAGGGCGAGCAACCATTCGCAGAGCCAGGAGCCCTTGAAGCCCGTGTGTCCCGTCACGAGCACCCGCTTGCCGCGAAAAATGCCGCCGAAGGTGGCACCAAGTTCAAGGGACGAGTTCAAGGGATCAGTACAAGTTGGCAGTTCCAGTTCAAGGCGCGACCTCGGGTCTGTGAGCGAGCGGAGTCTGTTTTCTGTGACTCGGCGAGGCGATAAAGCATGCGCGACAGTTGCTCCGCTTCCGTGAGCATGCCGGAAGTCGTCTCGGGCGACAGGTACTCCAAGTCGCGGGCGATCATCAGCTGGGTGCGCAACTCTGCGAGCGAGCCTTTGGCGTATCCAACAAATTGGACGAACTCCGGCCGGGTATTGCGTTCTGCGCCTTCCGCAATGTTGGAAGGGACGGAAACGGCCGCTCGCGTCACCTGGTCTCGAAAGCCAAAATCCCGGCACTCGCGAAACGCACGGCACACGTCTACCGCCAGTGGCCGGCTGCGTCGCCAGACTTCCAAATCCTCGGAGCTTTTGCTCATTTAGCCGGCGCTTGAACCTGCAACTTGAACTGATTTGCGCTCACACCTCTGGAACTTGAACTGGTCACTTGAACGGTCTCACCATACCTTCCACGGCGCCTTCCCGTCCGCCCACAGCTTGTTCAGATACTGCATCTCCTGGTAGGTGTCCATGGGCTGCCAGAAGCCCTCGTGCTTGTAGGCATTGAGCTGGCCGTCGCGCACCAGGTCGTCCATCGGCTGTCGTTCCAACATGACGTTGGGATCGTCCGGCAGGTAGTCGAACATCCGGTGCTCGCAGACCATGAACCCGCCATTGACGTAGGAGTCCTCGAACTGCGGCTTCTCGCTGAACGTGTGGATCCCGCCGCCTTCGTCGATGCGCAGCGAGCCGAAACGGCCGGCGGGGTGGACGGCCGAGATCGTGCAGACCTTGCCGGCGGCGCGATGCGACGCCACGCTGGCGTTGACATCGATGGTCGACAGGCCGTCTCCGTAGGTGAGCAGGAAGGGTTCGCCGGCGGGAATGTGGCGCTGGATGCGTTTCACGCGCGCTGCGGTGAGCGTGTCCTCGCCCGTGTCGGCGAGGGTGACATTCCAGTCCTCCTCGCCGTGGCCGTCGTGGAACACCTCCGTTTTCCCGCGCCCCAGCCGCACGGTCACGTCGCACATGTTCCACTGGTAGTTGCGGAAGTAGTCCTTGATCATGTCACCGCGATAACCGAGGCAGAGGACGAAGTCCCGGTGCCCGTAATGGGCGTAGCCCTTCATGATGTGCCAGAGAATGGGCTGGCGGCCGACCGGCACCATCGGCTTGGGGCGGAACTCGGTTTCTTCGCGGAGGCGGGTGCCCTTGCCGCCGCAGAGGATAACGACTTTCATGGGTTCGGTGGATTCGGGACCATTTTCCCAACGAGCGAAGCGGATCAGCGCAGGTATGTCTATCTTCTTCGCTCCGACCTGTTTTGGCCACAGGTGACACCGATCACACAGACTGGAAGACGGGGCTCCTGCCGTGTCCGCGATAGCCTGGGCGGAGGCGGAACCCGCCGCGGTCGGCCGGGAGGCCGACCCTCCAAACCCCAAGCCGCATAACGCGGCTTTCCCGTCGATCCGGGCCCCTCACGCCTTTCGCCGGGCGTGCAGCCAGGCGGACACGCCGGCCAGCGGCTTCGCGTTCACGACGTTGTCCGGCGTCAGCCAGCCTTTGCGCGCCGCACCGACGCCGAGCCGGAAATGCTCCAGGCCGGCGGTATCGTGCGCATCGGGATTGATCGAGCAGAGCAGGCCGCGCTCCGCCGCCTTCCGCCAATGCCGCCAGTCCATGTCGAGGCGCCACGGGCTGGCGTTGAGCTCGATTACAACGCAACTCGCCAGGGCGGCATCGATCACCTTCTCGACGTCGACATCGTAGCCCTCGCGCTCCAGCAGTAGCCGTCCGGTCAGGTGCCCGAGCATCGTGACATGCGGGTTCTCGATGGCGCGAACGATCCGCCGGGTCATCGTCTCGCGGTCCTGCTTGAAGGACGAATGCACCGAGGCGACCACGTAATCCAGTTTCGCCAGCAGGTCGTCGGCGAAGTCCAGCCGGCCGTCCGGTAGGATGTCACACTCGGTGCCGGCAAAGATGTGGCACGTGAATTTTTTCGCGGCGTTCAACGTGTGGATGGCGGCCACCTGCTCGAGCAACCGCTCCTCGGTCAGCCCGCGGGCCTGGAAGCTGGACTTCGAATGGTCCGCGATCCCGAGGTACGCCAAGCCCAGCGCCTGCGCGGCGGCGGTCATTTCCTCGAGGGTGTTGTGGCCGTCGGAAGCGGTGGTGTGGTTGTGGAAGACGCCGCGGATGTCGCCGACCTCGAGCAGGCGCGGCAGCGCGCCGCGCTCGGCCGCCTCGATCTCCCCCTGCCCTTCGCGCAGCTCCGGCAGGATGAAGGCCAGCCCGAGCTGACGGAAAAGCTGCTCCTCCGTGTCGATGTCGGTCTTGCGGCCGCGCTCCTCGGCCTTCTGCTTCGCCGTGCCCTCGCCCTCGGCCGGCACCAGCCCCCACTCGCTCAGCGAGAGTCCGCGGGCGAGCGCGCGCTGCCGCATCTGGACGTTGTGGTCCTTCGAGCCGGTGAAGTGGTGCAAGGCGAACACGAACTGCTCCGGCGGCACCAGCCGCAAGTCCGCCTGGATGCCCGACTCCAGCCGCACGCTGACCTTGGTATCTCCCTGCGCCGTCACCTCCTTGACGCCCGGCCACCGGATGAACCAATCCGCGATCGGCTTCGGCTCCGTCGTCGCCACGAGAAAATCGAGGTCGCCCACCGTCTCCATTTTCCGCCGCAAACTGCCGGCGTGCTCGGCGCGCGCGACCTGCGGAAGAGCCCGCAGCCCGGCGAGGATCGGCTCGGCTGCGGCCCAGGCCTCGAACCACAGGTGACGCCGCCCGTATTTCTCGCGGTTGCGGATGCCCTCGAGGATCTTCTCCTGCGACTTCGGCCCAAAGCCGTCGAGCGCGGCGATCTTCCCGTCCAGGCAGGCCTGTTGGAGCGTCGCGATCGAATCGATCCCGAGCTTCTCATGCAGCGTCTTGATCTTCTTCGGCCCGACGCCGGGAATCTGGAGCATCTCGACCAGTCCGGCCGGGACCGAGGCCCGGAGCTTCTCGTAGAAACCCAGCCTCCCGGTCGCCTGCAATTCCGTGATCTTCTGCGCCAGCGCCTCGCCGATGCCCTTCACCTCATCGAGCGTCCCGGCCGCGATGTGCTCGTGCAGTTCGCCCTCGCCCAGCGTCTCGATCACCCGCGCCCCGGCCTGATAGGCGCGGACCTTGAAAGGATTTTCGCCCTGCAGCTCCAGCAGGACACCAATGTCGGTCAATACGGCGGCGATCTCGGTCTTGGTCATGCGCTGGTTACTGTCGAAGTACAAAAAGCTGAAACTTGGAAATCTGAAACCTGAAAGTTCCTCAACCTAGAGGGCCGGCGTCCCCGCCGGCCGCGGTCGGCCGGGAGCCCGACCCTCCACCTCTTTGGGATCGTCAATGGCGGCTGCCCCTCCCGCCGGTACCAACGAACCATGCCCGGCGATCAGTTCAATTCACCGATACGGCGTACGACTTCCGCCCGGTTGACCTTGCCTTGTTCGGTCACCGGCCAGTCCGGCAGCGGCACGAAGCGCTTCGGCCGCTTGGCGGGTGCCAGGGAGCGGCCCAAGGACTCGTTCACTTTCGCGAGGTCGGGGCGCGCGGAGCCCGGGAAGGCCGCGACGACGACCTGGCCCCATTCGGCGTCCGGCAGGCCGGCCACCACCACCTCCGGGAATTCACCAGTCTGCCGCAGCGCCTGCTCCACTTCGGCGGGATTCACCTTTTCCCCGCCCGTAATGATCACCGCGTCACGGCGTCCAAGCACGTGCAACCGTCCGGCGTCGTCCAGCCGCCCGCTGTCCTCCGTCAGGAGGTCGCCCTCGCGCCAGTCCGGCCAATAGCCGCGGAACAGGGACTCGCCGCCCACGATAATGCCGCCGCGCTCGTCGATCGACACGCGGGCGTGCGGCAGCGCCGACCCGGCGTGTCGCATCCCGGCCAGGAACTCGCGGGGCTGCTGGCCGGTGAGCATCGCGGCCGTCTCGGTCATGCCGTAGCCGAGTGAAACCGGCAGCTGCAGCGCCGCGGCCCGGTCCAGCAACGGCGACGACGACGGCGCGCCGCCCACGAAGATGATCCGGAATTGTCGCAGCCATTCGATCGTTCGCTCCGCCCGCAGGAGTCGCTCGAGCTGGGTCGGCACCAGCGAAAGCGTCCAGCCCTCCGGCCGGTCCCCGAGCCGCGGCTCCGCGCCGGCCTCGACCCGCTTCCACTCGAGCGGCCGGTACTCGCCCCCGGTCAGCGCACACCGCATCCAAGCCATCAGGCCGCTTACGTGATGCAACGGCAGCACGCCCGCGGCGTTCACCCGGGACAAGCCGAAATGCGCCGCGAAGCCGCGCACAGCGGCGCCGATCGTCTCCTCGTCATGGCGCGCCAGTTTCAGCCGCCCGCCCGACCCGCCGGTGGGTATGCCCAGCCAGCCTTGGCCGGACGCAGCCGCGGGCGTGAGCGCGGATTGGGCCGCAAGGGCCGCGAGCTGGCGTCGCTCCTCTTCACCCCAACCTTCACTGCCGAGCAGCACGGGGCCGCCTTGTGACGCCGCCGTCGCCAATTCAGCCATGAATTTCCGCGGTTCGCCGAACCAAACCACCGTGGCCTCCGCGCGCGGCTCGGCGACCGCGCCGGCCGGCGCCCCCAGCAACCGGGCAAATTCGCCGCGCAAACCGGTCCCGCTCATCACGAATTCCCCTCCTGGTCGAGACGGCCCCACAGCGCTTCGCCCTGCCCCGCCGCCAGGACTCCGGCGTCGACGAGCGGACCCAGCTCCAATCCATCCCAAGTCGGGTCGGCGAACACCGGCCCTGTGCCGAAGCCCAGGGCGCGCGTCGTGAGGCCGCCCGCGAGCGCAGCCCCCAGGATCGCGGCGCGGCCCACGGCCGTTTCGATCGCACTGGAGAGCACCACGTCGGCCTTCGAGGCGTCGACCCAGGCCACCAGGTCGGACAAAGGGCCGGCGAGCGCCGGTTTGATGACAAACACGCCGGTCCAACCCCGCTCCTGCCAGGCGCGGGCCTCGTCGAGACGCACGATCGATTCGTCGAGGGCCAGCTTGACGGGATAGTCGGCCGCGAGGCCCAGCAGGGCATCGGGATCCGACGGCGCCACCGGCTGCTCCACGAACTCCACCGGGCGGTCGGCGCACCGCTCCAGCCAGCGCGCGGCCTGGCGGCGATTCCACGCCCCGTTGGCGTCGAGCCGGAGTCGCGCATGCGCCGGTAGTTCCTCCAGCAACTCGTCCAACACTCCCAGTTCCTCATCGGCGTCCACGACGCCCACCTTCCATTTGAAAGCCAGAAACCCGGCCTCGATGCGCGCGCGCAAGATCGCCCGAGCTTCGCGTCCCGCCGGCAGCAAGGCCGCCACGGCGAGCCGATTGGCTCGCACCGGTAGGGCGGGGTCTCCCAACCCCGCCTGCTCCCGTCCCAGTTGAGGCGGGATTTGGAGATCCCGCCCTACAAACCCCTCTCTGGCGCAGGCCAGGGCAAACCGCACGCACCCATACCGGGCGGGCACATCGTCCATCTCCCCACCCTTCAGGCGATCGCCAAGCTGGCCGCAAATCTCGGCGGCCTCGGCCAGTGTCTCGGTGCCAAACCACGGGATCGGGGCGATCTCGCCGAATCCGACGTGTCCCGATTCGTCGGCCAGCCGCACGATGATTCCCTCGCGCTCGGTCCAGGACCCATGCGCCGTCCGCAACGGCATCCGCAGCGGCCGGCGGTAGGATCGGTAGGCGAAGCGATACTGCATCGGGAAGCCGGGAATGGCATGAAACCTGAATCCCGAATCTGGACGATTATCAACGCAAAGTCGCCACGGAGGTGAAGGCTCCGTCTCCCTGGCGTTCGCCGCCTCCGACCCGCGCAGGCATTCGCTTCGCGCGTTGGCGCCTTTGCGTTGCCCCCGAAATTTCTCGTTGAGCTTTGCCGCGGCGGGAGTATTTCGTTCCCGGCAACGATGACCAAGCCTGTTGCCAATTATCCGAGCGATTCGGACTTCTACCTGCCCGCCGATCGCTTCTTCGCTGCCAACCTGCCGGCCGCCCTGACGTACGACGACGTCTCGCTGGCCACGCTGCATTCGGAGATCCTGCCGAAGGACACCGACCTGGCGACCTCGCTCTCCGACAGCCTGAAACTGCAGATCCCGATCATCTCGTCCGACATGGACACCGTGACGGAGTCGCGCATGGCGATCGCCATGGCGCTCAACGGCGGCCTGGGCCTTGTCCACTACAACCTGCCGGCCAAGGAGCAGATCAAGGAGGTCGCGCGCGTGAAGCGGCACATCCACGGCCTCATCCAGGACCCGATCACCGTCGCGCCGGACGCGCTCGTCAACGAGGTCCTCGCCATGATCGACGCGAAGCGGTTCGACTTCCGCACCTTCCCGGTGGTCGACGCCGCCGGCAAGCTGGTCGGACTCCTCTCCGGCAATGTCGTCAAGGACCGCTACAAGTCCAAGAAGGTCGCCGAGGTGATGACGCCGCGCCAGCAACTCATCACCATCCAGGAAAAGAACATGGCGGCCGACCCGATCAAGGAGGCCGACCGGTTCTTCACCGTGAATGTCGGCATCCACAAGATGCTGGTCGTCGACGACAAGGACCGGCTCCGCGGGCTGGTCACGAGCTCCGACGTCGAACGGATCACCTCCGAGGCCAAGTCCCGCCGCAAGCCGGCGCGCGACGCCAATTTCCGCCTCGTGGTCGGCGCCGCCGTCTCGCCCGTGCGCAAGCCGAACGGCGAGCTCGACCGCGACAAGATCGTGGCCCACGTCGGCGAACTCGTCCACGAGTCGGTCGACGTCGTGGCCGTGTCCACGGCCCACGGGCACACGGCCGGCGTCGGCGACATGGTGCGCCTGATCCGCGACGCCTTCAAGGACCTGACCATCATCGCCGGCAACGTCACCAGCGGCGAAGGCGTGGAGTTCCTCGCGCAGGCCGGGGCCAACGCCATCAAGATCGGCCAGGGGCCCGGCTCGATCTGCACGACGCGCATGGTCGCCGGCGTCGGCATCCCGCAGCTAACGGCCCTGCACGTCGCCAGCCGCAGCCCGGCCCGCCGCGGGGTCCGCCTGATCGCCGACGGCGGCATCACGAAGTCGGGCGACATCGTCAAGGCCCTCACCCTCGCCGACGCGGTCATCCTCGGCGGCCTGCTGGCCGGCTGCCGCGAGGCGCCCGGCGAAATCATGGAAATCTCGGGCAAGATCTACAAACAGTACCGCGGCATGGGCAGCCACGCCGCGATGAAAGCCGGCTCGGCGGCACGGTATGGTCACGACAAGAACGACACGACGCGCAAGGTCGCGGCCGAGGGCATCGAGGCGCTCAAGGAAGTTTCGGGCTCGGTCGACGACGTGCTCGGCAACCTGATCGGCGGCGTGCAAAGCGGCATGGGGTACCTCGGGGCGAAGAACCTCGGCGAGCTCCGCGCCAAGGCGCGCTACGTCCGCGTAACGCCCGCCGGCCAGAAGGAAGCCGCGCCGCACGACGTGATCGAGGTCGCCACCCGCCACGGGGGCTGAGAGGCCGTGCATTTATTGTGGGAGCGACCTTGGTCGCGATCATCGCGTGCAAGCACGCTCCCACCTCAGGAGGGTTGTAAGAGCGTGCCATGTGCACGCCCTCCTCCGACAGGCGCGGTCGAGCTGCATCTCAACCGATCTCCGGGTGGAGGGTCGGCCTCCCGGCCGACCGGCATCCGTCCCGTCGCCGGCCTGTTGCCCGTTGCGGCCGGTCTGGAGACCGGCCCTCCAGAAGTTCCTCGCCCGCCCGCGTCGCAGACCTACGAACGTCCCTCGACCCGCACGTAGTCGATCCGCATCTCCTGCGGGAAGACGGTCGTGGCGTCCGGGTAACCCGGCCAGTGCCCGCCGATCGCCACGTTCAGGATCAGGAAGAAGGGACCGTCATCGAACACCCAGCGCGTTCCCGCGGGCAGGTCCGCCGGCGTGCGGGTGTGGTAGACCCCGCCGTCGCAGGAGAACGCCAGCCGGGCCGGCGACCATTCGACGGCGAACACATGGTAGCCATCGCAGAAGCGCTGCCCGGCCGGCAGCCGGGTTGATTTCGAAATGCCGTGTTTGCCGGAATAGCCGGGGCCGTGGATCGTGCTGTGCAGCGTCTGCTGGTCGTGCCCGAGCACTTCCATGATGTCGATCTCGCCGCAGTCGGGCCACGGGGCCTGGTCGATGTTCATCCCCATCATCCAAAATGCCGGCCAGATGCCCTGGCCCTGCGGCAGCTGCAAGCGGGCCTCGATCCGCCCGTGCGTGGCGCCGAACTTGCCCTGCGTCTTGATGCGCGTGGAGGTGTGGGAACCGTCCGGCATCCGCAGGGCGCGGATCACGAGCGCGCGGCCGTGCGAGGCGGCGGGGTCCGCGATGACCTCGCAATTCTCGCGCCGGTCCGTGTAGCACTCGAGCTCCGCGTTGCCCCAGCCGGTCGCACCGAGATCGTGCGACCAGAAGGCCGGGTTCGGCGCGCTGCCGACGGGCTGGTTGAACTCGTCGCACCAGACGAGGCGGGCTTGGTCGGTGGCGGGCATGGGGCTCAGGGCGAGACGCGCCGGTAGACGCGGACAAAATCGACTTCCAGGCGCTGCGGGAAGGCCCCGGCATCGACGCCCTGCACACCGCCCCAGTCGCCGCCGACCGCGAGGTTCAGCACGAGGTGAAACGGCCGGAAGAACGGCCACACGGTCCAGTCGCCACCCTCCCTGCGCGAGGTGAAGTACTGCCGGCCGTCGACGTCCATGCGGATTTCCTCCGCGTCCCATTCCATCGCGTAGGTGTGAAAACCCGTGGTGGCGTCCGGCACGGCGACGGTGGCGGTGCGCTGGTTGTGATTCCGCCATTGGTGTTTCCGCGAGTGGGTCGAGGCATGGATGACGCCCGGGTCGTAGCCCACGTGCTCCATGATATCGATCTCGCCCACGTCGGGCCATTCGTGGTTCCCGAGGTCCCACTGCGTCGGGAGCAGCCAGATCGCAGGCCAGGTGCCGCGCGCCGCCGGCAACTTGGCGCGGATTTCGAAACGCCCGTACGTCCAGTCGGCCCGCCCCTTGGTCACGAGCCGCGCCGAGGTGTAATCCTTCCCTTCCCAGGGCTCGCGGCGCGCCTCAATGACGAGATGGCCGTCCTCGATCCGGGCGTTCTCCGGTCGCGCCCGCGTGTAGAACTGCAGCTCGCGGTTGCCCCAGCCATGGCCGCCGACGTCGTAATCCCATTTCTTCGGATCCGGCTGCGCGCCCGAGTCGAACTCATCCGCCCAGACCAGCTCCCAGCCGGCGGGCGGCGGCGGGGCGGCGCGAAGCGCGGGGACGAGGCCCACGGCCGCAAGTAGCAAGAGAGTGCGCAGGGACACGGCGGCGGCGGTCAGCGCGGGGCGCCGACGTAGGTTTGGATGGCGTGCGCGGGGATCGCGCACGGCCGGCTTTCGCCTTCCGCCGTGAGCGTGAAGGCGGCGGGCGCGTCGGTGGTGTTCAGCACCACGAGGACAAGCGAGCCGTCGGGATTGGCGAAGGCGACGGACTCGACACCCTCCGGCCCGCCGTCGCTCGCGATGCGACGGGCGCCGGGTTTCACGAAACGGCTGAACTGGCCGAGATAATAGAAGGACGGGCCGTAGCGGACCTCCTTGGTGTTGGTGTCCACGATCACGGGCGCATCGCAGAAGTTGCCGACGTGGTTCGGGCCGCCGCGCTGGTCAAGGACGATGTTCCAATCGAGGAAGTTCACGACCCAGTTGCGGAAGTCGCCGATCATCTGGTGCGCATAGATCTCCCCGTGCTCCCAGGCGCCGAGGGCCGCCCCACCCTCGCGGCAGCCCTCGGTGAACACGATGGGCTTGTCGGGATATTTCGCGTGGACGCGGGACGACGCCGCGAAGTCATCGCTCACGTACCAGTGCAGCGCCAGGCCCCAGAGGTATCGGGCCGACCCGGGGTTGCCGAAGTCCGCGTCCGCGTACTTCTCCTCAATGTCCCGGTTGTGGTCGAGGCCGAGCAGCTTGACGTCGCCGAGGCCGGCCGCCGCGAGCGCGGGGCCGAGGTGCTGGCTCACGAAACGGCTCTCCTCCGCCGGAGTGTAGAGGCACGATTCCCAGGTCTGGTGCGCATCGGGCTCGTTCTGGACCGTCAGCGCCCAGATGGAGATGTTCTCCTCGGCCTTCATCGCCCGGACGAACTTCACATAGTACTGCGCCCAGGCGGCCGCGTATTCGCCGCGCAGTTTCCCGCCATCGTCCATGCGGTAGTTGGTCTTCATCCAATGCGGCGGGCTCCACGGCGAGGCGAGGATCCGCAGCGAGCCCCCGGAGGCCTGGATGGCCTCGTGCAGGAGCGGCAGGAGCCACCGGCGCATCGGCGCGAGCGAGAAGTCGAGCAGGTCGTAGTCGCCGGGCGTCGGGTCGAGCTCCCACATGCTGACGGAGAAATCGCAGCTGTTGAGGTGGGTCCGCGCGAGCGTGTAGCCGAGACCGTCGACCGGGTCGAAGTAGCGACGCAGGACCTCGGCGCGCTTCGCCGGCGGCAATTGCGCCAGCACCCAGGCGGACGACTCGGTCAGCGCCCCGCCGAAGCCCAGCATCTCCTGGTAGCGCTGCGCCGGATCCAGGACGATCGCCGGCGCGGTGGTGCCGGTCGCCGCCGGCAACGCGATCGCCGCCAGCCGGTGGCCGTTGTCGCGGGCAGTCTCGATCACCGTCCAGGTGCGCGCCGCGGCGAGGGCCTGGGCGGAAAGGGACAGCGCCATGGCAAGAGGGATGAGCTTCATGGCAGGGAGGGCGGGATCGCTGGTCCCGCCGAGGTTGGAACGCACCGCTGCGCGGACGGCGGGATCAGCGATCCCGCCCTAAGAGTCGATGCGATGGACAGATATTTCATGCAGCGGGTGCGGCCGCCTTTCGGGCCGCGAGCTCGCGCTCGATCTGCTTCACCTGCGGCTCGTCGAGCGAGTAGAGGATGGTCGCACAACCGGCGAGGACCGCGAGGGTGCCGGGCATGAGGCTGAAGAGGAGCGTGATGCCATGGACGGCGCGCGGCGCCTGGACGGCGTTGGGGACGAAGCCGTAGTAGTCGAGCAGCCAGCCGATGAGGGCGCCGCCGATGGCGAGGCCGATCTTCTGGATGAGCACGGTGGCCGAAATGAGCAGGCCGGTGGCGCGGCGCCCGAACTTCCATTCCCCGTAGTCGGCGGTGTCGGTGTAGAGCGACCAGACGATGGCCGGCGTCGGCCCGGCGGCGAACGACGCGATGATGTTGCAGGCGTAGAGCAGCGGCAAATTGTGCGGGTCGACGACGTAGCACGCGGCGATGGCCGCGCCGTTGATGAGCGTCAGCCAGATCATGAGCGAGCGGCGCGAGAAATACCGCGTGAAGAGCTTCGTCGAGAGCGAGCCGACGATGAAGCAGAGGAAACCGACGAGGTTGAAGGTCGCGACGGCCGGCTCGTTGCCGACGCAGTACTTGAAATAGAAGATGCCGGCGGCGTTGCGCAGGCCGGTGTTGGTCAGGTTGAGGAAGGCGACCGCGAAGAGCACCAGCCAGGGACCGTTGCGTGTCAGGTCGCGCAGGTCCTCCTTGAGCGAGCCCTGCGCCTCCGGGGCGGTCGCGACGCGCTCGCGCGTGTTGGCGAAGGTGAACAGGAACATCCCGACCGAGATGACCGCGAAGATCGCCATGGTGTTGCGGAAGCCGTCGGCCGGCACGCCACCGGCGGGCGTGAGCGCGTCCTTGAGGATCGGCACCAGCCAGCCGATGAGCAGCGCGCCGAGGAAGGCGCAGGCGAAGCGGTAGGAGCTCAGCGAGGTGCGGTCCTCGGACGAGGCCGACATGACGCCCATGAGGGCGCCGTAGGGCGTGTTGATCGCCGCGTAGGCGACGAGCACGAGCGTGTACGTCGCGTAGGCGAAGGCCAGGCTGGCCCCGGCGCCGAGGGCCGGGTGAAGGAACATGATGTAGCCCAGGACCCCGTACGGCAGCGCGCCCCAGAGCAGCCAGGGCCGGAACTTGCCCCAGCGCGAATGGGTGCGGTCGGCGATGGCGCCGATGACGGGATTCAGGAACGCGACGGCGATCGGCACGATCGCGAGCACGTTGCCGGCGGCGACCTTCTCGATGCCCACCACGTCGATGTAGTAGTAGGCGAGAAACAGGTTGAACGCCTGGAAGTAGAAATTCGAGGCGGTGTCGCCGAGGCCGTAGGCGAGTTTTTCCTTGAAGGAGAGGACGGTGGTGGAGTCGGACACGGGGGGAAGGGGTGCGGGGCCGACACAAGCAGGGCGGACGGAATTGGCGAGCGCCATGACCGGTGCGCCCCACCCCGGGGAGAAGGCGCGCGCGACGAACGGCCGCGCGCGCCGGAGGGATCGGATCAGGCGATCAGAAGCGGTAGTCGCACTCCACGCGGGCCGTGAGCGGCGCGGCGTAGATGAGGCCGTAGAGCTTCCGGTCGTCGAGGAGGTTGTTGACGTTCAGCTGCACGCTCATCGGGTGCTCGTTCCACTTGAATGTGTAGCGGGCCATCATGTTCACCGTGAGCTGCGCCGGCGTCTTCAGGACGACGATGTTGCCGTTGGCGTCCGTGATGCGCTGGCCGCCGCCGTGGGTGATGCCGGACTGGTATTCGCGGGGTGACATCCAGTCGCCGCCGAGGCCAAAGGACCAGCCCTTCATCGGGCCCTTCGTGAACTGGTAGTTGCCCCAGAGCGCCACCTGGTGCTCGGGCGTGTCGTCCTGGGTCTCACCCGAGCCGTAGCCGATGCCGGTCCACGTCGAGCTGTCCGTCGGGTTGGTGTACACCGTCGCCAGCGGCTTGCCGGTCAGGCCCCAGTCGGTGTTCGGGAAATACCAGACCGCCCACTTGTCCTGCGGGTACGGGTACTTGGCAAACTGTCCGGCCGAGGTGATGACCTTGGTGATGTGGGTGTAGTTGGCCCAGATCTGGAAGTTGCTGTTCGGGGTGAACATCAGGTCGGCGCTCCAGCCCTTGGCCTGGTCGGAACCGACGACGGACTCGCCCTTGGCCGAGGCGATGTCGTTCCAGGCGTTGTTGGTCTCGCTGTCGTAGTTGTAGAGCCAGCCCGGCCAGCTCATCCCGTGCTGCTTCGTGTAGTCGAAGACCGCGTCGAGGTACGCCGCGCCGGCGGCCTGGGAGGCGTTCACGTACCAGGTGCCGTTCTTCTGGTAGATCGAGCCCGCGGCGACGCCGGCGTTCCACTGCGAGAGCGAGGCGTTGGCGGCGCCGTTGCCGCCGTTGCTGCCGCCCGGCACCGTGTCCGGCGAGAAATTGCTCACGTTGTAGACGATGTCCTTGTTCGGGTTGAACTTGATGTTGTTGCTCGTCGGCGCCCACCAGTAGGAGAAGGGCGTGCCGGTGCGGTTGATCTTGAACGAGCTGACGGAACCCGAGATGCGGCCGTCCCACAGGTCGACCTTCACGCCGAATTCCTTGCTCTTCGCCACGATCGGGCCGATCGGCTGGCCGTTGGTGTCGATGGCGCCGCTGAAGTTCGGCGAGACGCCCTCGGCCTTCAGGGCGAAGGCGGAGATCTGGCGCGTGAGCTGGACGCTGATGCCGCGCTGGTAGGTGCGGATCTTGGCCTTGTCGCTGCGGACGTCGGTGACGGAGCTGTTGCGCGCGTCGTGCGTGTGGACGAAGTTGTCGCTGATGTCGTCGCGGCCGCCGTAGATGATCATGACGCGGTCATCGAGCGCCTTGGCCGAGTAGACGAGGTAGGTCGACTGGTCCCAGGCCTTGGTGTAGTTGTCGATCTTGGGCACCATCGCGAGGTCGGTGGAGCCGTCGCCCTGCTTGCCGAACACGATCGGCGAGGCGTCGAGCGGGCTCTTGTAGTCGAAGGTGTTGTCGGCCGTCGCGACGTTCGCGCTCGTGTTCTTCTGCGTCTCCTCGGAGTGGCCAAAGAGGAACGAATTCGTCAAGGTGAGCCACTTCTTGCTGTCGAAGAGCTTGAAGCGCCAGTTCAGCTCGCTGCGGACCTGGTCGTGCGAGTTGGAACTGTCGGTCGCGGACCACCCGTACTGCAGGACCACGTCGTTGACCGTGCCGTTGACGACATTGAGGTTGCTGTCGCCATGGGACTTGTCGAGGGCCGCCGTGCCGAAGTTCACGGTCTTGCGCAGGGAGGCGGGCCCGACATTCTGCGCGAGGTTGCCGAGCACGTCGCGGGTGGAGAAGTCGGCGCTGGCGTGGTTGTAGCCGATCAGGAGGTGCAGGTTGGCCCCGATCTCCTGCGAGACCTGGGCGCGGAAGTTGCTGGCGGTCGTCTTCGAGTAGGTGTCCGGGCCGCTCCACCGGAAGGTGTAGGGATCGGTGCCGGGCAGCGTGTAGAAGTCCGCGTGCTCGCCCTGGTCGCCGCCGCTCACGTTGGCCATCGCGCGGACGCGGCGGAAGCCAACGCCATCCTGGGTCTGGTGGCCGTATTCGTAGTCGACGTCGATCTCGGTCGTCTTGGTCGGGCGCAGGCTGATCGCCGGCGAGATGAAGTTGTGGTTCTGCTTGTAGTAGTCGGTGTAGTCCTTCGTGTCCTCGAGCGCACCGGTGACGCGGTAGTTGAAGTCCCACGTCGGGCTGACCTGGCCGGTGGAGTCGATGGTCAGGCGCTTGAAGTCGTAGGTGCCGAGCGCGACGGTCGCCTCGTTGGCGGCCTTCGCCTGCGGGGCCTTCGGGACATAGTTCACGATGCCGCCGAACTCGCCGATGCCGTAGAGCAGCGCGGTGGGGCCGAACGCCACCTCGACGCGGCTGATGTTGACCGAGTCGGTGGAATTCTGCCGGCGGAAGCCGTCGCGCAGCACCGCGTCGGTGACGTAGCCGCGGATCTTGTAGGAAGTCTGGGTGATGTTGGCCGTCGCCCCCTCGGGGTTGTTCACGCCGCCGGGGCCCTGGTAGGCGCCGCCGGGCGTGCCCTGGTCATTCTGGGACTGCAATTGGATGCCGGCGGTGTAGGCCAGCGCCTGGCGCAGGTCGGTGGCGCCGGTGTCGCGCACGAATTGCTCCGTGATGACGGAGATCGGCATCGGCAGGTCCTTGATCGATTCGTTCAGGCGTGTGCCGGTCGTGGCGTTGGTGGCCTTGTAGCCGTTGTCCTTTTCCGTCGTGACCTTGAAGGGGGAGAGCACGATCGTCTCCTCCTGTTTCTTGAGGTCGGTGTCGACCGAGGTGGGCGCCGTCTGGGCGCGACCGGCCAGCGGCCAGGCGCCGAGCAATGCGGCACACACGAGAACTCCGGCGTGGCGCGCGGATCGTTGGTGGGGGTTCATAGCATGAACGGTTTGGTTGGGGGTTGGACTCGCATCCGGCTGGACAACCAAGCGGGCTGGCACTCGCGAACGAGCTGGCGACCACTTCGAAATCAACCGGGGGCAGGGAAACATGCGGTGGAGTGTCCTTTTCGATTTCTCGAAACGACGCCCCAAAAAATCCCTCTCGTAGCACGATTATGTCAACCGTTATATGCACATCGATGTGCACACATTTCAGCAGGCATAATTAACTCCGTTTAAACCTTATTATCAGCTAGTTGAAAGTTTCAAAAAAGTAATCGCGAAGAATGTTAGCGCTTATGTTTTTGAATTTCGTGCATAGCTTTTAATCCTTGTATTCACGGCGGCGTGCGTTAGCGATTACCCCGGCAGATCGAACCTGTCCCTTCCTCCCGATGGCCAAGATCAACCAGGACCTCATCGCCGCCAAGCTCGGCATCTCGCGCACGACGGTGTCGCGCAGCCTGGCCAATCATCCGGCGATCAGCGCGGAGACCCGGTCGCGTGTCCATGCGCTGGCCGAGGAAATGGGCTACCGGCCCTCACCGGGCCGGCTCGCGCGCCGCCACTCCAAGAGCTCACGCTCGTTCGCGATCGGCGTCCTCGTGGGCATCCCCGCGGAAAACGTGGTCATGGCGACGGCGACCTTCCCGTATGTCATCAAGGGCATCCGCGACCGGGCCGAGGTCGAGCGCGTCACGATCGACATCCATTACCAGCCCCCGGGCGACTTCCACCCGGAATCAAACCGCCAGTCGATCTTCCGGCAGATTCGCAATGGCGACTGGCGCGGCGTGATCCTCATCCACCCGTTCGCCGAATCGGCCGTCGAGGTGCTCGCGCGCAAGATCTCCACCGTGGCGGTCCTCGAGAGCTACAATCACCCGGGCATCGACATCATCGACACGGACGACGCGCCCGCGATCGTCTCGCTGGTCGAGAACCTCCACGCCGCGGGCCACCGCCGGATCGGCTTCCTTTCCTGGGATTATCCCGTGGGCGGGCACTGGGTGGCGCGGCGTTTCAGCGGCTACGTCGAGGCGCTCTTCAACCTGGGCCTGGATTTCCATCCCGAGTGGGTGCTCAACGTGCAGAAGAACGTCCCGCGGCTCACGCCGGCCGGCGTCACCGAAGCCGTGGTGCGCCTGATCAAGCATGACGGCGTCACCGCGTGGGTCTGCGCCGCCGACCACCAGGCCTACCCGCTCATGCACGACCTCCAGGCCCGCGGCCTGCGCGTGCCCGAGGACTGCTCGATCACGGGCTTCGACGGCCTCGAGCCCCCGCCCGGGCTGCGCCGCGCCACCTCCATGCGCGTGCCGCACGAGCACATCGGTTCTTCGGCGCTGACGCGCCTGATGAACCGCATCCACCACCCGCAGGCGCCGCGCCGGAAGATTTTGGTCGAGGCGCAGCTGGTGCAGGGCGAGACCATCGCGCCGCCGCCGGCCTCCTGAGCCCGGTCCCGGTCGCGGTTGGGAGCGGCCTTGGTCGTGATCCTCGCGCGCCAGCACGTGCCCCCGACATCGCCATGCCGCGATGGCTTGCCTCGCGACCATCGACGGAGGATTTTTTCCGGCCATGAAGTCGCCCCACCCTGCCTCCCCGCTCCTTGCCCTCCTGCTGGTTTCCGTCAGTGTCCGGGTCGTGGCGTCCCCGGCCCTCATGAATCCGCTCGCCCGCCCCGGCCTCGACCTCGACGGCGCCTGGCATGTGTTGGTGGATCCTTACGACAACGGCTATTACGACTACCGGCACCAGCCCTACGACGCGGCAGCGCATCCCACCGGCGGCTATTTTCTCGACCACAAGCCGGCCACGAAGAGCGACCTCGTCGAGTACGACTTCGACACCGCGCCCACGCTCAACGTCCCCGGCGACTGGAATTCGCAGGACCCGAAGCTGCTGCTTTATGAAGGCTCGGTCTGGTACCGCCGGAAGTTCGACTACCAGCCGTCCGCGCCGGACCGGCGGTTGTTTCTCCATTTTGGCGCGGCCAACTATGAGGCCGACGTCTACCTGAACGGCCGCAAGCTCGGCCGGCATGTCGGCGGCTTCACGCCGTTTGCGTTCGAAGTCACGGGACTGGTCCAGCCCGCGGGAAACTCGCTGGTGGTTCGCGTCAACAACCAGCGGCACGCCGAGGCGGTGCCGACCGTCAACACCGACTGGTGGAACTACGGCGGCCTCACGCGCGAGGTGCGGCTGGTCGAGACGCCCGCCACTTTCATCCGCGACTATTGCGTCCAGCTCAAGCCGGGCGCGGCGGACCGGATCGAGGCGCGCGTCCAGCTGGACGGCGGCGCATTGCGCCAGCACGTGCAGGTGACGATCGCCGGGTTGCCCCGGCCGGCGGAGGCGGACACCGACGCCAGCGGCGCCGCGACCCTCGAGTTCGACGCCACCGGCTTGGAACGCTGGTCGCCCGCGCAGCCGCGACTCCATGCCGTCGAGATCGCCACGGCGACCGACCGCGTGACAGACCGGATCGGCTTCCGCACCATCGAGGTCAAGGGCACCGACATCCTGCTCAACGGCCGGCCGGTGTTCCTGCGCGGCGTCGCCCTGCACGAGGAAAACCCGCTGCGCGGCGGCCGCGCCTGGTCCGAGGACGACGCCCGCCTGCTCCTCGGCTGGGCCCGCGACCTCGGCTGCAACTTCGTCCGGCTCGCGCACTATCCGCACAACGAGCACATGGCCCGGGTGGCGGACGAACTCGGCCTGCTCCTCTGGGAGGAGGTGCCGGTGTACTGGACCATCCAGTGGGAGAACGCCGCCACGCTCGCGAATGCCCGCGCCCAGCTGACCGACCTGGTCGTCCGCGACCGCAACCGCGCGAGCGTCATCGTGTGGTCGGTGGCCAACGAGACCCCCGTCAGTGAGGCGCGCACCCGCTTCCTGAAGGCGCTCGTCGACACGGCCCGCGGCCTCGACCCCAGCCGGCTCGTCTCCGCGGCCATGGAAGTCCACGGCGACCCCGCCAACCCGAACCACCGCATCGTCGACGATCCCTTCGGGCAATACACGGATCTGCTCAGCTTCAACGAATACATCGGCTGGTACGACGGCCTGCCGGACAAGCTGCCGCAGGTCACCTGGAGTTTCGCCTACGCAAAGCCCGTCGTCATCAGCGAATTCGGCGCCGGCGCGAAGGTGGGCTTTCACGCCGACCGGCTGACGCGGTTCAGCGAGGAATTCCAGGCCGACGTCTATCGGCAAACCCTGGCGATGCTGGAGAAGATACCCGCCTGGCGCGGCGCCACGCCGTGGATCCTGTGCGATTTTCGCTCCCCGCGCCGCATGCTGCCGGGCATCCAGGACGGCTGGAACCGCAAGGGACTCATCGGCTCGAACGGCGTCCGCAAGGCGGCCTTCGCCGTGCTGCAGGATTGGTACGAGCGCCACGCCGCCGCCGAAAAATAGGGGAAGTCAATCGGCGGCACGCGCTTGCCGCGCCGCGAACGGCCCGGCCCGCACCGGGGTGCGGCCCTGCCGGTCGCGAATCCACCAGGACGGCGCATGCGCCGGGCCACGGACGGGGAGCGCCTCGTGCCCGCCGCGATAATTTTCTCGCGCCGGCGACCCTCCGCGCTTTGACGAACGCATGATGCCCGCTTATGTTTCGCTGCACCGGTGAAACAATTTCTGATCTTCAACGTCTCAGTTTCCATGTCGCACCGCACCCTGGCCGGCCTCGTCCTGGCGGCAGCCCTGACCGTCTTCCCGTTACGTTCCATCGCCACGACGGTGCAGGCGCCCGAGTTCGACCAGCTTGTCGCGCAGTCCGATTACGTTGTCCGCGCCACGGTCAAATCCATCGATTCCGAGTGGCGCGAGAAGGACGGGCACCGCTTCATCGCGTCCCGCGTCACGCTCGACGTGAAGGAGGTCATCCGCGGCACGCCGCCGTCGCCGCTGGTGCTCGACATGGTCGGCGGGACGGTGGGCGACGACACGCTGACGGTCGAGGGAGCGCCCAAATTCCACGTCGGCGACGAGAACATCCTCTTTGTCCATGGCAACGGTTCGGTCTTCTACCCGCTGGTCGCCATCATGCACGGGGTTTACCCGATCTTCCGCGATGCGCAGACCGGCCGGGAGTACGCCCTGCGCAGCAACGGCATGCCGCTCTACAGCGAAAACGACGTCTCGCTGCCGATGACCCAGCTCAGCGCCGTGAAGACGCAGAACCCTTCCGCCCAGCCGATGACCGCCTCCGAGTTCGTCGCCAAGATCCGGGCCGCCCGGCCCGGGGAAACCCGCTCCCAGATTGAGAGATAAACGCACCGCCACCTGGATGGGCGCGATTGCGGGCCTGCTCATGGTGCCCGCCGCCCTCGCCTTCACCTACATCGAGAGTTCGAGCGGCCGCCCGATCAAGCTCCCGCCCGGCACCGTGCCGGTGCGCATCCTGCTCGGGACGACGCCGACGCTGTCCGACGGCACCAATTACAGCACGACCGCCCAGGCGGCGGCGGAAACCTGGAATGCGCTCCTCGGATCGATCCAGCTGCAAACCACCATCGCGACCGGCTCGCCCGGCGACCGCAATGGCGTCAATGAGATGGCGCTGGCCGCCAACGTGTTTGGAAACGCGTTCGACAAGAATGTCCTGGCGGTGACGACGACCTGGACCACCCGGAACAGCGAGGTCCGCAGCGAGGGCGACGTGATCTTCAACAATGCGCTGAACTGGGATTCCTACTCGGGCCCGCTGCGCGCCACGTCGAGCACGGGCCCGTACGACCTGCGCCGGGTCGCCGTCCATGAACTGGGCCATCTCCTCGGCCTGGATCATCCCGACGAAGCCGGCCAGACCGTCACGGCGATCATGAACAGCAAGATCAGCAGCATCGATGCGCCGACCACCGACGACATCACCGGCGCGCAAAACCTCTACGGCCCGCCCGGTGTGCCGCGCAACGACGACTTCGCCAACGCGATCGCCATCACCCTCAGCAACAACGCCGCGACCGTCACGGGCTTCAACACCAACGCCTCGATGCAGCCCGGCGAGCCCGACCACGCCAGCAACGCCGGCGCCAACGGCCGCTCCGTCTGGTGGAAATGGAACGCACCCGCCGCCGGGACCGTCACGGTTGACACCAAGGGCAGCTACATCGACACGACCCTCGGCGTCTACACCGGCACTTCCGTCTCCGCCCTCACCACCATCGGCACGAATGACGACATCCAGAGCGGTGTCGTGATCCAGAGCCAGCTCGCCTTCGATGCCACCGCCGGCACGACCTACTATTTTGCCGTGAACGGCTTCGACAACGGCGTCGGCGCCGAAACCGGCGGCATCACGCTCAACGTCGCCCTGAATGCCTCGTCGAGCGCCCCGACCATTTCCACCCAGCCGGCCAGCCAGACCGTCACGGAGGGGGACAACGTCACGTTCAGCGTCGCCGCCAACGGCACCGCTCCCCTCTCCTACCAGTGGACCTTTGGCGGCAAGGCCATCGCCGGCGCCACGAGCCCGACGTACAGCCTGACCAACGTGCAGCAGGCGAATGCCGGCACGTATGCCGTGACGATCACAAACTCCCTCGGCTCCGTCACGAGCAACAACGCCACGCTCACCGTCAATCCCCTGAGCATCGCCCCGAGCATCACGGCCCAGCCCCTCAGCCGCGCGGCGAACGCGGGCGACTCCGTGAGCTTTGGCGTCAGCGCCACCGGCACCCCGGCGCCGACCTACCAATGGCGCAAGGACGGCGTGAACATCGCCGGGGCGACCAGTTCGACCTTCTCCATTGCCAGCGTGACGACAGCCGACGCGGGCTCCTACACCGTGGTGGTGTCCAACACCGCGGGCTCGGTCACGAGCAGCGTCGCCACGCTCACGGTCAGTGCTTCCTCTTCCACCACGCCCGTGCCGACGCCTAAATCCGGCGGCGGCGGGGGCGGCGGTGCGGTCAGCGACTGGTTCCTCGCCGCGCTCAGCGTGCTTGGCATCGCCCGATTGCTTCGCAATCGTCGGTGACCGGCATGCGCCTGCCCGTCCGCCTCTTCGCCACCCGACCGCCCCTCCTTTACCTGGCCGGCGCCGCGTTCTCCCTCGTGGTCCAGTGCCTTCCCGGCTGGCGCGAGACGCTGATCTACGACCGGGCCGCGATCGCGGCGGGGCAGCTCTGGCGGGTGTGGACGGGACATTACGTGCATTTCGGCTGGACGCACTTCGTCCCCGACACGGGCCTGTTCCTCATCGTCGGCTGGCTGCTCGAGGAACGCCACCGGCTGTTCGCGCGCATCGGGTTCTTCGCGATGCCCGCGGTCATCTCGGCCGGCATCTTCCTGTTTGATCCCGGCATGAACCGCTATGGCGGCCTGAGCGCCGTCGACCTCGGGCTCCTCCTTTACCTCGCCGCCCAAGGGTGGCGGCGCAACTGGAGCGACTGGTTCTGGCCGGCGGTCATCGCGATCTACCTGCTGGAACTCGTCGTGCAGGCCTGGCACGGGGGCCAGGGCGGCGGGACGATCCGCTTCGACGAGCCGAGCGTCCGCATCGCCACCAGCGCCCACCTCGTCGGCACCGCCTACGCGCTGCTGGCGCTCGGTCTGGCGCGGTGGCGCAGCAATCCGACGCCTGTGGGGCGGGATCGCTGATCCCGCCCATCGCGATGGCGGCGGGGTGCCCCCACCCCTTGAGGCGAGGCCGCGAATGACAACCCGCGGGACGAGGGCGTCCCGCCTCCAGGCTCTTGTCGCGGGCTCCGCCTGATGACACTCTCGCCGCCAGAAAACCGTTGCCGCGTTCCACGCGCTGCACTGTGCTCCGTCCTTGGCCTGTCGCGCCCATGCCGCTCACTCCCTTCCGCAGCCAACTCATCGCCGATGTCGGCATTTCCTTCGGTGACGAAGGCAAGGGCCGCCTGATCCCCGAGATCATCGAGGAGCTGCGCGCGACGCCCGCCGCGGTCTCCGTTGTCTTCAAGGTCAACGGCGGCTCGAACTCGGGCCACACCGCCGGCGGGATCAAGCTGAACCTGCTCCCGGCCGGCGTCGTCGTGGCGGAGGTGCCCCACCTGGCGATCGGCGCCGGCGTGGTCGCCGACCCACGCAAGGTCCTCTGGGAGGGGCGGCCGCTCGAGCGCAAGGGCTACCAAATCTTCTCCCGCCTGCTCATCGACGAGCGGACGCTGGTGTCCGACTTCACCCACCGGTTGCTCGACCTCGCGTGGGAGGACTACCGCGTGAACGTCCTCCAGGAGGAGCCGCGCGGCTCGACCGGCCGCGGCATCACGCCGGCCTACCAGGACGAGACCGGCCAGTGGCAGATCACCTTCGCCGACTTCCTCGGCGGCCCGAATTTCTTCGCCCGCAAGCTCGCGGCGCGCGCCGACCGGGCCTGCCGCACCATCCAGCACGTCTGCCGGGTCAGCCCGGAGAATTGGCACGCCTTCTTCGAAAAGCTCTCGGCGGCCGAGCACCGCGCGAACGAGGAGGCCATCGGCCTCGGCTGCTTCCCGGCCTCCGACTTCGACTTCAAGGCGTTCCGCGGGGACGCGCCGTTCACCCTCAATGTCGGGAAGCTGACGGAAATCTACTGGGACGCCGGCCAGCAGCTGCGCCGCAACATCGGCGAGGTTCGCGAACTGGTGCTGCGCGAGCTCGCCGCCGGCCGTTCCATCGTGGGCGAATTCGGCCAGGCGTACTGGCTCGACAAGCGCCACGGCTTCTCGCCCAACGTCACCGCGTCCCACACGTTCACGCCGGAGATCTTCGAGAGCGCCGGCATCCCGGCGCAGCCGGTGCACACCTTCGCCGTCGCCAAGGCCTACGACACGAAGGTCGGCACGCACACCTTCCTCACGCAGATGGAGGACGCGCTGCCGCTCTGCCAGAAGCTCAAGCAGATCGAGTTCGGCACCACGACGGGCCGGCAGCGCATGGTCGGCTGGTACGACGCCGTCGAGAAGGGCGATGCGCTGCGCTACGGCGGGTTCCAGGATGTGATGATCAACAAGATCGACGCGCTCAGCGGCGGCCACGAACTGCGGATCTGCACGGCCTACGAGGACGCGTCCGGCCGGCGCTACGTACACGTCCCGCGCAATGAGGCCCTGCGCAAGTCCCTCCGGCCGGTCTACACGCGTCATGCCGGCTGGACCGAGGACATCTCCGGCGTCCGCAGTTTCGCCGCGCTGCCGGCCCAGGCCCGCCGTTACACCGCGGCGATGGTTCGCAGCGTCATCGAGGTCGCGTACCCGGAGAAACTGCCGGCCGTGCTGCCCAACCTGCGCTACCTCGGCGTGGGGCCGCAGCCCTCGCAGATCATCAAGGACGTACCCGCGACCGCCGAGCTGCTGCGGCTCGCCTGAGGTCCGTCGTTTGACGCAAGCAGGAGCCTGCGCACGGGAGATCCGGCTGGAAATTGCCCGGCGAAATCGCCTGCGACCAGGCCCCTACGGAAACTGAGCCCTCGATCCTCGGCGGCTCTAGCCCGCCTTGAAGAAGGCCTTCACCTCGTCGACGACCCGCGCGACGGCCTCGTCGGACAGCCCCGGATGCAGCGGCAGCGAGAGCACCTCGGCGCAGGCCTGCTCGGTGTGGGGCAGCGCCAGCGTGGCATCGTGGTAGGCGGGCTGGCGATGGACCGGCACCGGGTAAAGCACGCCGCAGAGGATGCCCGCCTTTTCCAGGAACGCCTTGAGTTCGTCGCGCCGCGGCGTCCGCACGACAAACTGGTGCCAGCAGTGCGTGCGCCCTTCGGCCACCACCGGCAGCCGCAGCGGCGTGTTCTTCAAGCCGGCCAGGTACGCCCCGGCCAGCTCGGCGCGCCGGCGATTGTCGGCGTCCAGCCGCGCCAGCTTCACGCGCAGGACCGCCGCCTGGAGCTCATCGAGCCGGCTGTTCCGGCCGGAGGTGTCGCTCACGTACCGCTTCCGCCAGCCGTACTGCCGGAGCAACCGGACCTTGTCCAACAGCAGGCCATCGCGTCCCGCCACCGCGCCGCCGTCGCCGAGGGCGCCGAGGTTCTTGGTCGGATAAAAGCTGAAGCAGGCAAGCTGGCCGAAGGTGCCGGCCGCCTGGCCGCCGACGGTGGCGCCATGCGCCTGCGCGCAATCCTCGACCACGCACAGGTTGTGCGTCGCCGCGAGTGCCGCGATCCGCGGCAGGTCGACGGCCTGGCCATAGAGGTGCACCGGCACGACGGCCTTGATCTTCGGGTCGCGGATTTCCATCAGCAGCCGCTCGAGGCCGCCCACGTCCATCAGCATCGTGTCCGGCTCGACGTCGACGAAGACCGGCCGGGCGCCGGTGGCGGCGATCGCCGCGATCGTGGCCGTCACGGTGTTCGCCACCGTCACCACCTTGTCGCCGGCGCCGATGCCCGCGGCGTGCAGCGCCAGCTCGATGGCGTCGGTGCCGTTGGCGACGCCGACGACCCCGTCCGTGCCGAGCCAGGCGGCGAATTCCTTCTCGAAGGCCTCCACCTCGGGCCCGAGGATGTAGTGGCCGCTCTGGAGCACCCGGTCGATGGCGGCGTCGATTTCGGCCTTGGCCGCGAGGTAGGAGGCCTTGGGATCAGCAGCAGAGATTTTTTGCACGGGAGAAAACCGAGGAAACCGAGTCAGAGGATCGAACCCGGCAGGATAAGACGGCATACCCCGTCGGTGACCTTTGGCGAATTGAAATTGATGAGCAATCCGACCGGGACTTCGAGCAACTTCATGAAGGTCATGATTTGGGCCTTGTGGATGGGAAGCACGGATTCGACGGACTTGATCTCGACCAGCAGGCAGCCGTCCACGAGCAGATCGAAGCGAAGCGGCTCCTCGCAAGTGAAGCCCTTGTAGGTGATGCCCACGTTCCTCTGCAATTCATCGTGCAGCTTGCGCAGCTCCAACCCCCGCTGAAGACACCACTCGTAGACGCACTGCATCAGGCCGGGCCCTTTGTCCCGATGAATTCCAGTCGCGGCGCCGATGACCTGTTCGGTCAGGCCATCCGCCCGCTTGAACAAAGGGTGCATTCCGTTCCGTTTTCTCCGTTACCTCCTGCGCAAATTCACAGGTAGTGCGGGAGTTCCTTCCGGTAGAACGCCACCGTGCGATACAGGGCCTGCTTGATCGTCGTCCGCGGCCGCCAGCCCAGCGTCGACTCGATCAGGTGCCAGTCCGAATAATAATCGCCGATGTCGATCTTCTTCCGTCCCGCCGGGAATGCCCGCACGCGAAAACTGCCCTGGCGGGCGACCTCCACCAGGAGTTCGGCCAGGTCCCGCAGGCAGATGACGCCCTGGCCGCCGAGGTTGAAGACCCGTCCCACGGCCTCCGGCCGCGTCGCCGCCAGCAGCAGCGCCTCGACCGCGTCGTCGACGTAGGTGAAATCGCGCAGCTGCCGGCCGCCCCAGACCTCGATCGGCTTGCCCTGGAGCACGTCGCGGATCCAAACCCCGACAAACGTCTGGCGCGCGTCCTTCACCCGCATGCGCGGCCCGATCGTGTTGGTGAGGCGCAGCACCGTGCTCGGCACGCCGTAGACGTCGCTGTAAAGGAGATGATATTCCTCGCCCGCCAGCTTGTTGATGCCGTTCACGTCCACCGGGCGCAGGGGGTGCCGTTCGTCGACCGGGAGGTAATCCGGCCGGCCATAGATCTGGCGGGTGCTGGCAAACACGATGCGCAGCCGCGGATTGTGTTTCCGGCAGGCCTCGAGGAGCGTGAGCTGCGAGCGGCAGTTGATCTCGAGGTCGGTCTCGGGATCCGCCATCGAATCCATGTGGCTCGTCTGGCCGGCGAGATTGAAGAGATAGTCCTGGCCGCGCAGGAACTCCGGCAGGCTGTGGCGATCGCGCAGGTCCGACAGGTTGATGCTCAGCTTGCGCTCGAAGCCGTGCAGGTTGTACCGGTTGCCGCCGTATTCGGGGATCAGGCTGTCGAGGACCGTGACCTTCGCCCCGAGCGCGACCAGCGTCCGGGCGAGGTTCGAGCCAATGAAGCCGAGCCCGCCGGTGATCAGGACGCGGCGACCGCGAAAGCTCCGGGCAAACGAACGGGTGAAGGGCACGACGGCACGATGCAGCCGTCATCCCGGAGTGACAAGCATGCAGTCGGCCGCGCGCGACGCCGAGGTTCGGCCGGAACGGGAAACGCGGAGCCCGTCGAGACCGGCCGCCCTTGCCCCGCTCGACCGATTGCGATTCTGCGGCGACGCGGGGTGAGGGCTCCCCGCCTCCACCTCTTCAAAAATCCTGCAGGCGTCCCTCGCCCGCTCCGCGCCGCGGCTCGAGTCGCTCCAGCACCTCGCCCAGAAGATAGATCGACCCGGTGACGACGACCGTATCCCCCGGTGCCCCGAGGCTGCAGGTGTACGCGTCGGGAAAAATCGTCTCCACGGCCGCGCGCCGCACCCGCGGGCGGTCCGCCTCCGGGACCAGGGCGAGCAGTTCCTCAAAGCTGCAGGCCCGGGCCTGGCGCGGCGTCGCCAGGTGCACCTCGCGCCCGTGGCGCAACACCACCTCGAGCAGCGCGCGGGCGCGGAACTCCCCAAGGGCTCCGGCGACGATCACCGGCGCGCGGCCTGCCCGGGCGGTCAGGCGGCGCAACTGCTCGTCCAGCACCTGCGCGCCTTCCGGGTTGTGCGAGGCATCGAGGATCACCTCGCGCCCGCCCACGTGCAGGTGCTGCCAGCGGCCGGGCCAGTCGACCCGCTGCAGGGCGTCCGCGACGGTACGATCCCTCAACCTCCACCGGGCGGGCATGAGCCGCGCCGCCAGCGTCGCGGTGGCCGCGTTCCACCGCTGGTACTCACCCTCGAGATTCGTGACCGGATAACCGTCGGGACCGGCCGGGCCGAAGGCATCGCGCACCGCATGCAGCGGCGCCGCCCGCTCGGCTGCGATCGCCCGCACGACCTCCTCCGCTTCCGGCGGCAGCCGGCCCATGACCACCGGGCGGCCGGGCTTGATGATGCCGGCCTTCTCGCGCGCGATCAACGCGAGCGTGCCACCCAGCTCGGCGCAATGGTCCAGGCCGATCGAGGTGATGATCGAGATCTCCGGCTCGACCACGTTGGTCGCGTCGAGCCGGCCGCCCATGCCGACCTCGACGATCGCGATGTCCACCTGCCGCCGCTGGAACTGCAGGAACGCCATCGCCGTCATGAACTCGAAAAAGCTCGGGTGCTCGTCCGGGTGCTGCGCCGCGATGGCCGCCGCCACGGGCCGCAGTTCCGCCGCGTAGGCGGTGATCTCGGCCTCGGTCAGCAGCCGCCGGTCGACCTGCACACGCTCGCCGAGCTTCACCAGGTGCGGCGAGGTGTAGAGGCCCGTGCGCCAGCCGGCCTGGCGGAAGATCGCCTCGAGCATCGCGGAGACCGAGCCCTTGCCATTGGTGCCGGCCACGTGGATCACCGGCTGGCTGCGCTCGGGGTGCCCCAGGGCCGCCGCGAGCCGCCGCATCCGGTCGATGCCAAACTTCACCCCGCCCGCCTTGAGCGAGTAGAGATAATCGGCCGTCGCGGCGTAATCCGCGGAATGGTGGGGCACGGTATTCACGAACGGAGTTTGTACGGAGGGTGGAGCAACTTGACCTCAAGGCGCCGTCCAAATTGTCGGTCGCCGGTCAACGCGCTGACGTTGGCGCGTTCCACGTTTCCGATGCCCTGCAGCGTCAGCTGTTGACCGCCGCCTGCGAGGGGAACGGCACCGCCGTCGGCACCTTGTGCGCCTGGTACTGGTGCTGGTAGAGCACCTGCAGCAGCGAGATCAACCGGTCCCGCATCTCCAGCCGGCTGACGATCTGGTCGATGAGGCCGCGCTTGAGCAGGAACTCCGCCGTCTGGAAGCCCGGCGGCAGCGTTTCCTTCGTCGTTTCCTTGATGACGCGCGCCCCGGCGAAGCCGATCAGCGCGCCGGGTTCCGCGAGGATGACGTCGCCCAGCGTCGCGAAGCTCGCCGTGACGCCGCCGGTGGTCGGATACGTGAGGATCGAGATGAAAGGCAGCCCGGCGGCGGCGAGACGGCCCAGCGCGGCGCTGGTCTTCGCCATCTGCATCAGGCTGAAGATGCCCTCCTGCATGCGCGCGCCGCCCGAGGCGCTGACGATGATGCACGGGATCTTCTTCTTCAGCGCCCGCTCGACGGCCCGCGTGATCTTCTCGCCGACCGCCGCGCCCATGGCGCCGCCGCAGAAACGGAAATCCATGACGGCCAGCGACACGGGGATGCCGCCGATCTTGCCCACGCCGCAGATGACCGCCTCGGGCAGGCCGCTTTCCTTCTCGTAGCGTTTGATGCGGTCGGGATAGGCGGCCGAGTCGACGAACTTCAGCGGGTCGGCCGACTTCACGCCGGCGTCAAACTCCTCCCAGCTGCCCTCGTCGACCATGCCGGCGATGCGCGCGCGCGAGCCGATCGGAAAATGGTAGCCGCTCTTCGGCACCACCATGAGGTTGGCTTCCAGGTCCTTGGTGAAGACGATCTCGTCGGAGATCGGGCACTTGGTCCACAACCCCTCGGGGATGTTTTTCTTCTTCTTGGAAGCGGAGAGCTTGGGTTTGACGAAATGAGTCATGCAGGATCAGCCGTGGCCGAAGGTGACGATGTCGAGCTTCAGCGCCCCGGCGCGCCGCAGCACGGCGGCACAGGCGTTGAGCGTGGAGCCCGTTGTAAAAACATCATCGATGATCAAGTAACGTTGGGCCGGATTAATGGAGGCGCCTTGGGCCAAAGCAAAGGCATTTTTGAGGTTCTTCCGGCGCGTCGCGCGATCGTGGTGCGTCTGCGACTCCGTATCCACCGCGCGGCGAAGCAATTCCTCGATTCGCGCGCCGCCTGCGCACGCCCGCACCGCGCACTCGGCGAGCAGATGGCACTGGTTGAACCGCCGTTCGCGCAATTTCCGCGGGTGCAGGGGCACCGGCACGAGCACCGCGCCGCGCACGTACTCGGCGTAACCGGGCGCCTGCGCCATGAGCACGGCGACGTCCTCGAGCACATGGTGGCCGTGGTGATACTTCAGGGCGTGCACCAGGGAGCGGCCCGCTCCCTTCAGCAGGATCGCCGTGCGCCCCTCGCCGAACACCGGCTCCAGCGCCTCGCAGTGCGGACACACCCGGTTCAACTCCGTCTCGCCGAAGAACGGATGCCCGCAAACCGGACAGAAGGGCGGCTCGACCACGAAGAGCAGCCGCTCGCATAGGGGACACACGTGGCGGAGCCGGCCGTCCTCCGGCAGCCGGCCGCAATGGACGCAGCACCGCGGGAACAGCACGTCGAGCGCGCCCCGCCGCAGGTGCGCAAACGTCGACGTCTTGGGGGAATCCTGGTCGGTCATCGTGGGCGAAGCGAGGAATCCAGCAGGAGGGCGCCTCGGCCGGCGCCGGCCTGGGGTCTTCGCTGCGCCCAGAATGAAGCGTACGTCGCGCCGTCTTCCGTTCCCATGCGCGCCATCCGCGGGTGGCCGCGGGCCTTTTTCAATACAACACTTTCACCAAAAACAGCCCGTGCGGCGGCGCCGTGAGGACCGCCGGCACTCGCTTCCGGGTCTTCAGCAACGCGGCGATCTCGTCGGTCGTCAGCTTGCCCAGCCCGGCATTGACGAGCGCGCCGGTGAGGCTGCGCACCATCTTGTAGAGAAAGCCATCCGCCTCGAAGGTAAACGTCGCCCGCCGGCCTTTCCGCGCGATGTCCAGCCGGCGGAGGTCGCGCACCGTGGTTTCGTAGGTGCGGTCGTTTTCCCCGGAAAAGGCCCAGAAATCGTGCCGGCCGCGCAGGACCCGGGCCGCCGCCGCCATCGCGGTCCAATCCAGCGGCCGCCCGACCGACCAGCAATAAGCGGTGGTGAACGGGTCCGCTTCGCCGAGGTAAAGGTGATAGCGATAGACCTTGCCCTTCGCGTCGAACCGGGCGTGGAAGCGCGGATTCGCCGGCCGCACGCTCTTGAGTTGGATCGATCGCGGCAGGCCCACCTGGAGTGCGACCAGGAGCTTCTCGCCGCCGTGCCGCCAGGCGGCGTCGAAATGAAACACCTGGCCGAGGGCATGCACGCCGGCGTCGGTGCGCCCGCTGCTCTGGATCCGGATTTTGGCGCCCAGCACCGTCTCCAGCCGGCGCTCGATGACATCCTGCACGGCGTCCTTGCTCGCCTGGCTCTGCCAGCCGCTGAACGAGCTGCCGTCGTACGCGCACACGCATTTCCAGCGCGGGAGCGTCGCAGGCGGGTGGCGGTTCATCCCGCCACGGTGCGGCACGCGCGCGCGGGCGGCAAGCCGTTCCGTGCCTCCTGGCGCGATGCGGTGTGCGCGTTGGTCCAGGTGGGCGCGAGCTTGCCCGCGAATCGTTGGCCATCGCGAGCAAGCTCGCTCCCACTCCGAGTCCCCGCCGCAGCGTCGTGCGATTTTCATTGTCCCCGCCCGCCGCCGCACGGCACCCTCCCCGGCCGTGTCTGCGCCCGCCTATCGTCACCTCATCTGGGATTGGAATGGCACCCTGATCGACGACCTCGACTACTCGATCGGGGTCATGAACGCCGTCCTGCGCCGCCGCGGGCTGCCCGAGATGGATCGCGGACGGTACCACGAGGTCTTCGACTTTCCGGTGCGCGACTACTACGCCAAGCTCGGTTTCGACCCGGCCACGGACCCATTCGAGCGCCTCGGCGCCGAATGGATGGCGGGTTACGACGCGCGCCGCCTCGAGTGCCGGCTCCACCCCGATGCGCGCCGGGTCCTCGCGGCGGTCCGAGCGGCCGGCCTGACCCAATCCCTGCTTTCGGCCTACCCGCACGAAACGCTCGTCCAGATCGTGGCGCACTTCGGCCTGCAGGAGTTCTTTCTCCACCTCGCCGGCCTCGACAACATCTACGCCCACAGCAAGACCGGGCTCGGTCGGGCGCAGCTGCGGTTGATCGGCCTGCCGCCCGCCTCGATCCTCCTCGTGGGCGACACGCTGCATGACCTCGAGGTCGCGCGGGAGCTGGGCGTCGATTGCGCCCTCGTCGCCGCCGGCCACCATCCGGCCGCGAAATTGCGCCGCCACCACGACCGCGTGCTCGATTCGCTGGCGGAAATCCCGGCGCTGCTCGGTCTGCCGCAAGGCCAGTTGAAGCGTTGACCTCCTGGTTTGTAGGTCGGGCTTCACGCCCGACACGTCGGGGATAAACCCCGAACTACAATCCCGGCCCCGGCGGCGGGCGCTGGTCGAGGAAATCCTGGAGGATCAGGCAGGCGGCGCGCGAGTCGACCAGGCCGGAAGCGCGCACGTCGCGCCGCGCCTTCTTCGGCACGGTCGACTCCGCCTCATGGCTCGTGAGGGTTTCGTCCACCAGGTGCACCGGCAGGCCGAATTCCGCGCGCAAGCGGGCGGCAAACGCCTCGACCTCCTTCGCCTTGAAGCCCGCGGTGCCGTCCAGGTTGTAAGGATAGCCGAGCACGAGGTCGGTGATCCGCCGCTGGCGGATCGCTGCACCGAGCGCCTGCCAGCGGGTGTCGGCGTCGCCGCCGGTCAGGGCCGGCAGCGGGGTCGCCACGCCGAGTTCGTCGCCCTGGGCCAGGCCGATGCGCTTCGTGCCGTAATCTATGCCGAGGCAGCGCATGGGTTCGTGTCCATTCGCGGACGAACCTGTTGTGGGGCGGGGTCTCCGAACCCCGCCGAATGCGTGGCGGCATTCCGAGATGCCGCCCGGCAAAGATCCCTTTCTCGCCCGAGACGCCTCACAGGAACTGCCGTTTCTCGGGGTCCTGCTTGATGCGCTGCAGGAGCGCCTTGATCTCCTGCGCCTTGTCCTTCGGGCACACGAGCGTCGCCTCCGCCGTGTGCACCACCACGAGTTCGCTGACCCCAATCAGGCCCACGAGGTGGCCGTCGGTGGAAATCACGATGTTGTTGGTTCCCTTCTCGACCAGCGCATGGCCGCGCGTCACATTGCCCTGCGCGTCCGGATCGTAGTGCTTGGCCAGCGCCGGCCAGGCGCCGACATCGTCCCAGTCGAACGTCGCGGGCACGACCACGACGTTCTTCGCCTTCTCCATCAGCGCGTAATCGACCGACACCTTCTTCAAGGTCGGATAGATTTCCGCGAGCGCCCTGCTCCAGCCCTCCGCGGACGCGGCCGCCGCCTCGAGTCGGGCCAGGCCGGCGTGCAGTTCCGGCGCGTGCGCCCGGAAGGCCGCCTCGACCACCGGCACGCGCCAGACGAACATGCCGGCGTTCCAGTAGTATTGCCCCGAGGCGAGATAACGCTCCGCCGTCTCCAGGTCGGGCTTTTCGACGAAGCTCTCAACCTGCATGATCTCGCAACCGCCGAGCTTCCGCCAGGACCCCGCGCGGTGGATGTAGCCGAAACCCGTTTCCGGCGCGGTCGGCTTGATGCCCAGGGTCACCAACACCTCGGCCGATTCGGCGGCCTCGAACGCGATCCCGAGCAGGCGGGCGTACGCGGCCGTGTCCTTGATCACGTGGTCGGCCGGGAGCATCGCGAGCGCCGCGGCGGGATGGCGCCGCTTCACCAGCAGCATCGCCAGGCCGGCCGCCGCAGCCGTGTCCCGCCCGACGGGTTCGGCCACGACGTTTTCCGCCGGCACCCCGGGGCAGGCCTCGCGGCAGCCCTCGAGCTGCGCCTGGGTGGTGAGGATGAAGATGTTCGCGGGCGGCACCATGCCGGCCACGCGCTCGACCGTCTGGGCCAGCATGGGCTTGTCGCCGACGATGGGCAGGAGGTGCTTCGGCGTGGACTCGCGGCTTTGCGGCCAGAACCGCTCGCCGCGCCCGCCGGCCATGATGACAACAAATCGCTCGGACATCCCGCTACGATTTTGCGCGCGGCAACGCGGGTCAACGGCGAACTGCCCCGGTCTTCCCCGGCCGGCAAGAACCCCGCAGCCCCGCGCCGGCGCCGCAGCGCCGCCCGGCGAAAAGCCGGGTTGCTTTTTGCGCCGCACCGCGCAGGTTGCGCGGCTCTCCGCCCATGACCGCCCCGCTCGCCGTCGATCCCTGCACCGCCGCGCAATGGCTGCGCGAGGGCGCGGTGCTGGTCGACGTCCGCGAGGCGGAGGAGCTGGCCATCTGCCAGCTCGCCGGCGCGCGCCACGTCCCCATGCGCGACATCCCGTCCCGGGTCGGCGAGCTGCCGCGTGACCGGCCCGTGCTGGTCCTCTGCCACCACGGCGCGCGCAGCCTGCAGGTCACCCGTTTTCTCCGGGACCAGGGCTTCGCCCAGGCCACCAACGTTGCCGGCGGGATCGACGCCTGGGCGCGCGAGGTCGACCCGACGCTGGAGCGCTATTGACCGGGCAGGGGCTTTCGGCCCGGTGCCCGCGCGCTTGACTCGCACCCACGAATGGCGAGAACTCTCCCCTCACTTCATTCACCACCATGGGTCAACAGACGAACAAGCATATCAAGAAGAAACGCCGCATCGCTTACCACAAGCGCCGCAAGGCCCGCCTGAAGGCCGCCGCCAAGGCCCGGAAGTAAGCCCCTTCCCCAGCGGACCCGATGCAGCGGCGGTCATTGACCGCCGTTTTCGTTTGCCTGCAACCGCCCCGCGGGCCTGCCGTCACACCATCGCATGATCAAGGTCAGTCTCATCTCCCTCGGCTGCGCCAAGAACCTGGTGGACAGCGAAATCATGGTCGGGCACCTGCACCAGGCCGGCATGAAGGTCATTCCCGAGGCGGATAAGGCCGAAGTGGTGATCGTCAACACCTGCTCCTTCATCGATTCGTCCAAGGAGGAGTCGATCGGCCACATCCTCGAGGTTCACCAGCAGCGCGGCCTGCGCAAGCGCCGCAAGGAGCAGAAGCTGATCGTCGCCGGCTGCATGAGCCAGCGGTTCTCGAAGGACCTCAAGGGAGAGCTGCACGACGAGGTCGACGCCTTCATCGGCCTCGACCAAGTCACGCAGGTCGCGCCGATCATCGAGGAAATCTATGCGAAGGAGCGCAGCCACGGCGAGCCGAAGGCCGCGCCCGCGGATTTTGTCGCGGGGCGCTCGACCTACATCCCCGACTACGACACCCCGCGGTTCCGCCTCACGCCGCGCCATTTCGCCTACGTCAAGATCGCGGAGGGCTGCAACCACCCGTGCACCTTCTGCATCATCCCGCAGATCCGCGGCCGGCACCGCAGCCGCACCGTCGCCAGCGTGGTCGCCGAGGCGCGCCGGCTCGTGGCCGAGGGCGTCCGGGAGCTCAACCTGATTTCGCAGGACACGACCTTCTTCGGCATGGACACCTGGGAGCAGCGGCCCAACCCGCGCTCGCCGGTCGACTCCGGGCGCGGCACCGCGCTCACCACCCTGCTGCGCGAGCTCAACGCCATCGAGGGCGACTTCTGGATCCGGCTGCTCTACACCCACCCGGCGCACTGGAGCAACGAGCTCATCCGCACCATCGCCGAGTGCCCCAAGGTCGCCCGGTACATCGACATCCCGCTCCAGCACATCAGCGACCGCATGCTCGAGCGCATGCAGCGCGAGACGAGCGGCGACTACATCCGCGACCTGCTGCGGCGCATCCGCGCCGGCATCCCGGGCATCGCCGTGCGCACCACCTTCATCGTCGGGTTCCCCGGCGAAACCGAGGCCGACGTCGACGAGTTGTGCGCGTTCATCCGCGACACGAGGTTCGAGCGCCTGGGCGTCTTCCGCTACTCGCAGGAGGAAGGCACGCGCGGCGCGAAGATGCCGGACCAGGTCCCGGCGCGGGTCAAGGAGGCCCGCTGGCACCGCCTGATGGCGCTGCAAAAGGCGATCGCCGCCGAGGTCTCCGCCACCTGGGTCGGCCGCACGCTCAAGGTCCTCGTCGAGGAACCCGGCGTGGCGCGCGGCGAAGCGGATGCGCCCGACATCGACGGCCGGGTCTATGTCCCGCGCGACCTGCCGGTCGGGGAATTCGCGCGCGTCACGGTGACCTCGGCCCGCGAGTACGACCTGCTCGCCCTGCCGCCCGGCCAGCGCCCGGCGGAGTTCAAGGTGGCGCGCCAGGCGCAGTAACCCACCCCATGAGCCAGCCGCCCACCCAGCACCCGGGCCACGGCATCCACGTGCCGCGCTACGCCATCTGGCTCTTTGCCCTGGTCTGCATCGCGCCGTGGCTTGTCCTGCTCCGGCTGGACCGGGGTCCGGACGCGACCGCGGCCGCCCCCGTGAACCGGCCGGTCGCGACGGGCGGCACCAAGTATCTCCGCTGCCGACCGGGCCCCTGGGGCGACCTCGAGTACACCCGCATCGTCATCGAGCCGCCCGAGGCCTTGATCGACCTCGCCGAGATCAGTCCCCATCCCGCGGTCTGGGTGTTCAAGGGCTACACGCCCGAGTCGCTGGCCGCCCTCTGGCATGCGACGCCGCTGTCGCCCGCCGTGTCCGCCGCGATCGATGCCCGGCAAGGCTGGGAGATCACCGCCGCCGGCATCATCATCCGCCCGGCACCCGACTTCATCCTGGGCCTCAGCCCCGAGACCCGCGCCAAGGTCTACTCGGCCCTCGCGGCGTTCGACGAGAATCCCGACCAGAAGGAGCCGTTCCGCTTCCGCGCCGACGGGCTGGACGAATGGATCCGCGACGGCGGCCTGGGCGCCGACACCGTCGCGCTGATGCGCCAGCTCTTGTACCACCGCGGGACCTCGCTGCTCCTCTCCGATGCCAGCATCCTCCTCGCCCGGCTCCCGCGCAGCGAGGACCGCATCCAGCTCATCAAGACGCTGGCCCGGAAGTCCACCCTGCTCGTCCGGTTGCGCGTGCGACCGGACACCAATTTCGACGGTCTTGACGACTACTGGGACCGCGGCCGGCGCACGAAGGACCTGAAGCCGTTCCTGCAGTCGCTGGTCCGCAGCTCGGAAGACAACACCGTCGACCTGATCCACCTGCTGCCGCGCCTGCCCCGCTCGCTGCTCTACACCTACCCGGCCACGAACGAGGCCGGCACCAATACCTTCCTCGACTGCCACTGGACGGTCCTGAATTTCTTCAACCTCACGCCGGACGACCGTTTCCAGCACCTCGATGCCGTCACGGCGGCCATCCTGCACGACTACTATGTCGTCACCGGCACCCGCACCTTCGGCGACATCCTCCTCTTCGCCCGGCCCGACGGCACCGTGATCCACTCGTGTGTCTTCATCGCCGACAACATCGTGTTCACGAAGAACGGCTCCTCGCAGAACTCGCCGTGGATCCTCATGACCTTGCCCGACGTCATCGCCTACTACCCCAGCGACACGCCGATCGACATCCAGACCTACCGGCTCAAGCAGCTCGCCGGCGGTCCGGGAACGTAAACCCGGCGCGCCGCCTGACGCCGGGGCGAGAACGTCAGTTCCCCTTCGGCTCCTTGGGCGCCGGCGGCGGCGTGCCGGGCACGGCCGGCTGGTCCGCAGGCGCGGCCGGGGTCGTCGTCGCTTCCGCGGCTGGCGGCGGCGGCTTGGCGGCCTCGACTTCCGCCTGCTTGGCGATTTCCGCGATGTCCTCGATCGGCATGCAGACCAGGCCCGCGGGGCGGCCGCTGGTGGTATGTTGCAGGCAAACGCCGACCACGCGTCCCTTGAGGTCGTAGGCCGGGCTGCCGATCTGCTGGTCCGTCAGGAGCAACAGCCGGCGCGGTTTGTCCACAATGCCCATCACGATGGACGGGCGCACAATGGGCACCCACCGCAGTCCCTTGGGCGCGCGCGTAACCAGAAAGCAGGTATCCAGCATCGCCGCGTTGCCGGGCTCCGCCAGTTTCACCGGCGAGAACGACCCCGCCGCACTATTGGCGCCCTCGGGCGCAATGAACGCCAGGTCCGTGTCCGCGTCCTTGAGCACGACCCGCGCCGGCACCTCGCTGCCGTCGGCCAAACGAAGTTTGACCTCCTTGTAATCCGTCTCGCCGATCTCCATCCGCGCCGCCTGCGGTCCCAGCATGCCGCGCATGGCCTCAAACTGCACCCGCGGATCGATCGCCGCCAGGGACGTGACGGTGAGGCCCCGGGCATTCAGCGTGGTGCCGTTGACATCCACCCGGTTCTCGCGCGGCGGCAGGGCGCGGTCGCCCATGGACATCTTTACCGTCACGACCATCTCGACGCCCACCACGGCATCCGCGCCCCGGCGGGCGATTTCGCGTCCGGCGGCGGCTTCGGCGTCGGTCATGGCCCGGAGCTGCGGGGCCAGGACCACGGTCAAGGCCAGGGCCCGGGCGATCTTTGCAGGGAGAAGTGAGGTCATGGTTTCTTCGCGGGGTTGAGGTTGATCTCGACCAAAAGCGTTTGCGCGCGCCGCCGCACCAGCAGCACGAGCCAGTGATCACCCTTTTGCGTGGCGGCGTCTCGCGCCGCCCGCAGGCCCGCGGTGCTGGTGATCGGTGCGCCGTTCGCCGCCATGATCAGGTCGTCATTGCGCAGGCCGGCGAGATTCGCCCATCCGGCCGGCACGGCGCTCTCCACCAGCACTCCCTGCGCGTCATCGGGCAGTTGCAGGCGCATCCGGTCGTCGAACGACGGGTCGCGCACCGAGAACTCGAGCGACAAGTCCTCCCACCAGGGCATTTCGGCCGAGGGGGTTGGCTGCGCCTCCAGGGTCACCGGCACGTCGAGCTTCCGGCCGTCGCGCCACAGCGTGATGACCGCCTGGGTGCCGACCCGGTAGCGCCGGATTTGCTGCGCCAGGAGGTCGGCGTCTTCCGCCCGTCGGGCGGGGATGCTGTCGCCGTCCAACGCCACCAGCACGTCGCCGACCTGCAGTCCGGCCGCGGCCGCTTGCGTGTTTGGAAAAATCCGCGTCAGCCGCACGCCCCCTTCGCCCTTGATCCCGAGGCGCGCGCCCAGCTTGGGCAGCAGCGGCTGGGATGAGACCCCCAGCCAGGCCTTCCGCACCTGCGGGGTCAGGTTGCGCTCCGGCAGGACCCGGAGTTCCACGACCGAGGACAACACGGCTCCGTCCCGGCGCACGCTCGCCAGCACGGACTTGGTGCCGTCGGTCGCACCGGCGACGAGCTTCGCGGTCACCTCGCGCAATTCCGCCAACGAATGAACCGCCTGGCCCTCGACGGCGACCAGCACATCCTGCCGGCGCAGCTCCGGCTCCGCCTGGCCGCAAGGCCCGGACGGACGCACGCTCTCGAGCCACACGCCGTTGGTGTCCGGCAGGCTCTCCGTGCGCGCCAACTGCGGGGTGATGTCCCGCGCAATCGCGCCCCAATTCCGCAACTCCTCGTCGTCGGACTGGACCTCCGCGCGCTCGGTCAGCGTGAGGCGGACGGTGAGCCGCGCCGCTCCGCGCAGGTAGTCCACGACAAAGGCCTCCCCGGGCATCCGACTCGTTTCGAGGCGGTAATAGTGCGAGACCGCCTTCTCTTCCTGGTCCTCGATGGGGTGGCCGTCGCACGCCACGATGACGTCGCCCGGCCGCAGGCCGCCACCGGCGGCGGGCGACCCCGGCGCGACGTCCGCCACCACGACCCCGGAGCCGTCGGCGTCCGCTTCGAGGCGACGCTGCACGGTCAGGCCCGACCAGCCCCGCTTGACCTTGCCGCCGGCGATGAGCCGCTTCGAGATCGCCCCGGCCAGGTTTCCGGGGATTGCGCCGCTGAGGTTGAAAACCGAAATTTCGTTGATGCCGACGATTTCGCCCCGGGCATTGACCAGCGGGCCCCCGCTGTTCCCGCCGAAGATCCGCGCATCATGCAGCACCCAGCGCACCAGCGTGCCGACATCCTCGCCGCGCAGGATCATCTTGCCCGCGGTCTGCTCCGGTAGCACGAACGACGGATTCGACACCACCCCCCGGGTGGCCGATTGCGCCAGAAATCCGGGACAACCGAGGGCGTAGACGGGTTCTCCCGCCACCAGTTTGTCGGAGTCGCCGAACCGGGCGGGTTGCAGCGCCGGGGCCCCCTTGGCCCGCTGGGCGAGGTCCATCCTGATCACCGCCAGGTCCGTCAAGGGGTCCTGGCCGACGAGGCGCGCCTCCAGGTGCGTGCCATCGTACAGGTAACAGCGGAAATAGTCGCCGTTCTCCGTGACGTGGCAGTTGGTGACCACGTAGCCGTCGGGGGTGAGGATCGCGCCGCTGCCGCCGGTCCATTGTTTCATCAGCCGCCCGTCATTGGGCAGCATGCGCACGGCCTCGATCCGCACGATTGAAGAAAACACCCGCGCCAGCATCGCTTCGCTGGCCGCTTCGCGCGTTGGCGCGTTCGCGGGCTGAATGTCCGCCGCTGCGACGACCGCCGTCCATGCGAACGGCACAAGGACCCGGAGGAGTATCTTCATGGCGAAGCTGATGATGCCTTTCCTTACGGATGATCGGCGGCCCTCCCGATCTCCCGCGTAAAACGACCAACGGTCAATTTCATCACCGTCGGATACGCAAGACCTATCTGCCCCGCCCGCGGTCCGCACCCGGATCCAGGCTCGCCACGAATCGGGGGATGATCCCGTCGAACGACCCGTTGGTGAAGAACACCACGACCTGCGGCCCGGTCCGGGCCCGGGTGTTGGCCACGAGCTTGTCGAGCAGCGCGGCGTTGGTCTCCGCGGCATGGCCGTGCACGCCCTGGACGTCGAGGTGCTGCAGGACCGCCTCGACGTCGAACCGCTCGTCCTCGCGCAGCTTTTCCGCGCGGCTCACCGCCCCGATGTAGACCTCGTCGGCCGTCGCCAGCGCGCGCATGAACCCGGCCTGCATCACCTTCGTGCGCGACGTGTTGCTCCGGGGCTCGAACACCGCCGCCAGGACCGCGCCGGGGTGCCGCTGGCGCAGCGACCGCAGTGTTTCCGCCAGCGCCGTCGGGTGGTGGCCGAAGTCCTCGAAGACCCGGAGCCGCGGCGTGTCGAGCAGCAGCTCCTGGCGCCGCTTCACGCCGCGGAACCGCGCCAGCGCGTCGAGCTGCAGTTTCGTCGGGTCGCCCGGGAACAGGGCCATCCCGGCGGCGCACGCGGCCATGGCGGCGTTGCGCGCGTTGAAGAGCCCCGGCAGCGCCCAGCGCACCTCGGCCCAAGGGGCACCCCACCAGTGCAGCTGGAACGTGGCGCCGTCCGCCCCCTCGGTGAAATCCGCGATGCGCAGGTCGTTCTGCTCGCCGGTCCCGACGCGCACGACGCGCGTCCAGGCCAGCGGCCCGAGTGCGCGCAGGTGGTCGTCGTCGCCGTTCAGGACGATCCAGCCGTTGCGCGGCACGATGCGCGCGAAGTGCAGGAACGAGCGCTCCACGTCCTGCAGGTCGCGGAATATGTCGGCGTGGTCGAACTCGAGGTTGTTCATCACCGCGATGTGCGGCCGGTAGTGGATGAACTTGCTGCGCTTGTCGAAAAACGCGCTGTCGTACTCGTCGCCCTCGATGACAAACGGGTCGGCGGCCGCGCCGAGGTGGCTCCCGGCGGGCGGATCCTGCGGCACGCCGCCGATGAGGAAGCCCGGGTCGCGGCCGTTCGCGCGCAGCAGGTAGGCCGCCAGCGCCGTCGTGGTCGTCTTGCCGTGGGTGCCGGCGACCACGATGTTCTTCCGGCCCTGGAGGACGAGGTCCGCCAGCAGCGCGGGCAGCGAGGTGAAGGGAATCGCGCGCGTGTCGAGCAGCCACTCGACCTCGGGGTGGCCGCGCGACAGGGCGTTGCCGATGACCACAAGGTCGGGCCGCAGGCCTTCCAGCCGCGCCGGGTCGTAGCCCTCATGGATCGCGACGCCGGCGGCCGCCAGCACGTCGCTCATGGGTGGATAGACCCCGGTGTCGGCGCCGAGGACCTCGTGCCCCGCCGCGCGCGCGAGCAAGGCCGCGTTGCCCATCGCCGTCCCGCAGATGCCCATGAAATAGATCTTCATCGCCGTCGGATTGACGCCCGAGCTAAGGGCCCGGCCGCCTGCGTAACAAACACGAATTTCCCCGCGGCGGCCGGACCCCGGGCCGCCGGGACTGCACACGTTTGCTTGCCGCGGGCCCCGCCGGGGGCTAACTCGCTCCCGTGGCCCGAACCCGCGCGTCCCCTGTCGACAAGACCGGCATCGTCTCGATTGCCGCGCGGCTGGGCGTCTCGCCCTCCACGGTGTCGCGCGCCCTGCGGCCGGAAACCGCGCACCTGGTCCGCGCCGACCGCCGCAAGGCCATCATGGACCTCGCGGAGAAGCAGCACTTCTCGCCCAACGCCGGGGCGCGCATGCTGCGCAAGGGCGTCAACACCACGCTCACGGTGGTCGTGCCGCTCGACGAGAACATCTTCTTTTCCGAGTACTACGGGCGTTTCCTCGCCGGCACGCTGCACGCGGCCGCCGCCCGCGGCTGGGGCGTGCAGATCTCCACGATGCGGCGGAACGCCAGCAGCTCGTTCCGCGAGGCGATGCAGCTCCTCGGCATGGATTCCTCCGGCCTGATCTATCTCGCCGAGCCGCTGAGCCCGCAGCAGATCCAGGAACTCAAGGGCTTTCGCCGGCCGTTCGTCCTCACCAAATCCACGCTGCCCGAGCACACGAACCCCGGCGAGCTGGACGTGCCCGTGGTCGGCGTCGACAACCTCTCCGGCGCCCGCTCGGTCGCGAGCCTGCTGCTCCAGCTCGGCCACCGGCGCATCGGGCTCCTGCTCGGCCCGGCGGGCTCGCGCGACGCGCACGAGCGGAAGCAGGGTTACCTCGAGATGCTGCAGAAGGCGGGCGCCCTGCCCCGGCCGGAATGGGTCTACAGCGGCCCGTTCAGCGCCGAGACCGGCCGCGTCGGCATGGGCCGCATCATGACGGGACCGGAACGCCCCACGGCCGTGTGCTGCGCCAACGACGAGATCGCCTTCGGCGCCGTGAATGCCGCCCACCTCGCCGGGTTGCGCTGCCCCGAGGATGTGTCCGTCGTCGGCTTCGACGATGGCATCTGGGCCACCGCCTGCCAGCCCGCCCTCACCACCATTCGCCAGCCGCTCGCCGACCTCGCCGAGCGCGCCGTCGGCCTCATCGTGGAAGCCGCCACCAATCCCGCCCGCTCACGGCGCGTGGTCCTCGACGACATGCCGGCCCCGATGATGATCCGGGATTCCACCCGCCCGCTGCGTCCCGCCGACCGCCGGTGAGATCGCTGGCGGGCCCCGGCAGTGCGGGCAGCGTTCGTCGGTCGCCAGGCCCACGACTGCAAAGGTTTGCAGCGACGGCGGCAACCCAGGAGATCCCGGAAGAGCGTCGTCCGGACTGCACTCCGCCAAGGTGAGTTGCAGCCGCCAAGGAGGTTCAAACCATCCAGCGCAAGGGACAGGCTGAATTCAGCGCAAGGGACAGGTTATGATCCGGCTCCTGCGAGGACGGTTTGGCTGCACAAGGGTGCAGCCCTGCGCTGCATGGTTTGAACGCCGCCTTGGTTGGGAGGGCCAGGCCCCGGTTCAGCCACCCCCCACCGGAGGTTGGCTGGCTGCATGCCGTCGGCCGAAGTCGATTCCGATCGATTTTAGGCTTGTGTTGCAAACGTTGTCATTCCAGCGTCGCCCAAGTTTCGCGAGGGCTCGCGCCTCGCTTACCCCTGCACCCATCCCCTCCGCCTTGGTTGCCATGCCCCCGGGCAAGCCGCTCCCCTCCCTCGCCGCCCCGCTGATCGTCGCCGCCATGTGCCTTGGCGTGGCGCCGTCCGCGTCCGCCCTCTTTGGCCGCAAGCCGGCCGACCCGGCGCCGGCGACGCTGGCGCGGGCCGACGACCGCCTGCTCGACGAGATCGAGCACGCGGGCTTCCGATTCTTCGCCGAGCAGTCCCATCCGCAGACCGGCCTCGTGCGCGACCGCGCCCGGGCCGACGGCTCGCCCAGCCCGGGCGTCGCCAGCATCGCCGCCACCGGTTTCGGGCTCAACGCCTGGGTCATCGCCACCGAGCGCGGCTGGACCCGGCGCGCCGTCGCCGTCGAGCACGTCCGCACCACCCTGCGGTTCCTGGTCAACACGGCGCCGCGGCACCACGGCTTCTTCTACCATTTCATGGCGATGGACACGGGCGCGCGGGAATGGAACTGCGAGCTCTCGTCCATCGACTCCGCCCTGCTCTACGCGGGTACGATCGTTGCCCGCGAGTATTTTGCCGACCCGGAAATCACGGCCCTGGCCAACCGCCTGCTCGGCGACGTCGACTGGGAGTGGTTCCGGCACGGCGGCCAGCTCATCTCGCTGAGCTGGCGCGATGAGACCGGCTTCTCGCGCTACCGCTGGAACAAGTACTCCGAGCACGTGCTGATGAGCTTCCTGGCGCTGGGCGTCTCCCCCCACCCGCTCGAGGCGGCGTACTGGAACTCCTGGCAGCGGCAGCCCGTCGGGCGCTATGGCGACTCTATCTACCTGCAGGAACCGCCGTTGTTCGTGAACCAGTTTCCGCAGGCCTTCATCGACCTGCGCGACCGGCGCGACGCCTCGGTCGACTTCTTCCGCAACACCCGGCTGGCGACGCTCGCGCAGCGCCAGTTCTGCCTCGACCTGCGGCCCGAGTTTCCCGCCATGAGCGAGAACCTCTGGGGCATCACCGCGTCCGACTCCGCCACCGGCTACAAGGCGTGGGGCGGTCCGCCGCGCACGCTCAAGGACAACGCCCTCGACGGCACGATCGTTCCCTGCGCCACCGCGGGCTCGCTGCCCTTCGCGCCGGAGGAAACCCTGGCCGTGCTCCGGCACCTGCGCACGGGCTACGGCGACCGCATCTGGAAGCGCTATGGCTTCGTCGACGCCTTCAACCCGCAGACCGGGTGGGTGGCTTCCGACGTGCTCGGCATCGACCTCGGCATCTCGGTCACGCAGGCGGAGAACCTGCGCACCGGGCTCATCTGGCGGATGTTCATGCAATCGCCCGAGGCGAAACTCGCGCTCGGCAAGGCCGGCTTCCTGTCGACCGCCCGGTCGCTCCCGGCCGTGCAGCGCGACACCGTCCTCGCGCGCGCCGCCACGGCGTGGCGCTCGCTCCAGGCGCAACCCGCCGGTTTCGGCCTCCAGCTGACCGCGCTGGTCAGCGCCCACCTGCTCGGCTTCGTGTCCGCCCGCGACGTGCTGCGCGACGCCCGCGACGGGCTCGCCCACATGCCGCTGCCGGAAAACGCCGCGGCGGCCGCCCAGGCCGCCGCCGCGCTCATCACGCTGCGGCAGGCGGTGCCGGCCCTCGCCGGCGAGGCCACCGCCCGGCTCGCCACGATCGACTGGAACCGGTTCCCGGCCGCCGCCGCGCTCGGTTCCGCCGACCGCCTCGCCGTCTTTCTCGGGGTAGCCGCCGGCCGGCGCCCGTCCCGGGACTGGTCCGCCCTCGACCGCACGACCCAGGCACTGGGCCCGGTCTACGTGCTGGCCCCGGCCGACGCCGCCGGCGCGCTTATCCCCGGGCTGTGGCTCGACGAACGCGCCATCCTCACCGGTGCGTCCGCCTCGCAGCTCGCGTACGCCAGCCTCGCCACGGGCGCCGTGCCCGCCGACGCCTGGCTCTCCGTGCTGCAACTCGACCAGTTCCCGGCGGAGGCGCTGGCCCGCGCGCTGCCCGGCCCGGCTTCGCCCGGCGCGGCCGCCGCCTGCGTGATCACCGCCGCCAACCTCCTCGCCGGCGACGCCGTGCGCGACGCCTTCCAGCGCGACCCGCTGGTCCAGGCCGGCCGGGCCGCCATCGCCGAGTTCGGCGCGGCCTGGTTCGGCCCCCACACGTCCGTCATCGCGCGCCGCGAGCTCGCCGGTACCGACACGCTGCCGCCGCGCCGCTCGATCGTCGCCACCACGGACAACCGGGTCCCCGAGAGCTGGGACTGGCAGACCGTCGCCGGCGCCGCGTTCAAGGATTCGGAGGCCGACATCCTGCCCGGCGACCCGCCGCTGTCATTCCGCTTCGCCGTGACCTGGGACGCCGCGGCGCTGCATTTCCACGCCATCGTCGAGGATTCGCCCGAGGGCTTTGTCGCGCCCGCGCACCGCGAGCGCCTGGTCGAGCTTTTCGTCGACCCGGACGACGACGGCCTGGTGTGGTCGAGCCCGAAGGACCGCCAGTTCATCTTCGGGCCGGGCGCGAAGCCGGTGGAGTTCTTCAACCATGTCCCGGTCGAGGCCGTGGTGACCCCCACGGCCCACGGCTACACCGTCGAGGCCGCGATCCCGTGGGCCTCGCTGGGCCTCCAGCCCCGGCCCGGGCTGGAAATCGGGATCAGTCCCGCCGCGCTGGCCCGCGGCTTCCAGGAATGGGAACCCGCCCCCAAGGTGAACTGGTCCTATGTGCCGCGCCACGCGGGCGAATACCGCCTCGGCGTCGTCCGCCTCAAGTAGCCCCCTTTGTCAGTCATCCCCAACCCGAACACCGTAATGCTGTCTGTCACAGCACCAACATGAAAAACACCGCACACAAACTACTCGCCTTGGCGCTGGCTTCGACCGCCCCGCTGATGGCTCAGACCGTTTCCGCTCCCCCGGCGGACGGATCTGAAAAGCCGCTCGTGCTCGAGACGTTTAGGGTCAACACCCAGAAGGACAACGGCTACATCGCCGTCGATTCCCTCTCGGGTGGCCGGCAAAACGCCCCGATCCGCATCACCCCGGCCTCGATGTCGTCGATCACGCGCGGCTTCATCGATGACCTGGCGCTCACCAACGTGCAGGACGCCCTGAAGTGGTCCCTGAACGCGATCCCGACCAGCTTCCGCAACGGCATCTCCGGCGCCTCCGCCGGCGACGTGTTCAACTTCTGGTCGATCAGCATCCGCGGCGACAGCCACGTGCAGGGCGGCAATCCGCCGACGAAGAACTACTTCCCGATCTTCATGGTGCAGGACACCTACAACGTCGATCGCGTGGAGTTCGACAGCGGCCCCAACTCGATCCTCTTCGGCATCGGTGACATCGGCGGCAGCATGGCCGTGTACACCAAGCAGGCCCGCTTCGACAAGGACTTCGCCAGCGTGAACCTCCAGACCAGCAATTATGGCGGTTACCGCAGCAGCTTCGACGTCAATGCCACGGCCCTCGACAAGCGCGTCGCCCTCCGGGTGAATGCGCTGCTCGCCAACGAAAAGGGCTGGAAGGACGGCGACAACCACAAGAAGAAGGCCGCCGACCTGGCCGCCACCTGGAAGATCTCGGACAACTCGCAACTGCGCGTCGAGGTCGAGGGCTGGAAGGAGGAAAAGACCGTCTTCGCGCAGTCCATCCAGGACGGCGCCTCGCTCTGGAACAAGAGCACCGCGGCCAACACCTGGGGCGAGACCATCGCCAACTCCGGCAGCAATCCCGTCAACACGCCCGGCGCGCCCGGCGTGACGCAGATGAACGCCTGGGGCGGCCCCGACAACTACCTCGTCTGGATCAACGGCCTCGGCCTCATGAACTGGGCCCACGGCACCCGCTCGATGGGCACCGGCGACGCCTACTGGGGCGCCTATGTCCGCCCGACGCCGTTCACGTTCGGGCCTTCCGGCACGACCATCCTGCCGCTGCCGAGCAAGGACTTCGCCATCACGCCGGCCGACGGCCTCCTCAAGCCCGAGGACTACAACATGACCGCGAGCTTCGAGCAGCGCATCAACGACAACTTCGACTTCATGGTCGAGGGCTACCGCTACGTCGACGATGCGAAGGCCAAGAACTTCGAAGGCGCCGGCGGCGGCCAGGGCAACGGCATGGCCTACGACCTCAACAAGCAGCTGCCCAACGGCCAGGCCAACCCGAACTTCGGCAAGCTCTACTCCGACTTCTTTCTCGATGCCCAGACGCAGGATCATTGGGTGAATGAGGTCCGCGGCCAGCTGTCCTACCACACGGACCAGACCTTCTGGAACGTCCCGGTCAAGCAGCTCTTCAGCATCTCGGGCGGCGAGCAGGTCACGGAGTACGACGCCCGCCAGTACCAGGCGACGCTGCTCAACGGCTACGATCCCAACAACTGGACCCAAAACATGATCTGGGGCCGCGTGTATTGGGACCACCCGCAGCAGGCGCTCAACGTGCCGTCCTCCATCAACGGACAGAACATCGCCTACTTCCCGCTGCCGTTCAACTGGTACGACTTCAACTCGAAGCAAACCATCAAGTACTTCGGCGCGTTCTCCCAGACCCGCCTGTGGTCCGACCGCCTGAACGTCTCGATGGGCATCCGCCACGACTCCTACGACAACTGGAAGGTCGGCCTGCGCGGCACCACCAACGCCCCGACGCTCGCAAGCGGCTCGGGCAACACCTACTCGGTCGGCGCCGTCGGCTACGTCACGCCGTGGCTCGGCATCGTCGGCAACATCTCCGAGAACTACCAGCCGGCCGCCGGCGGCAACGCCCCCAGCCTCTTCGGCGAGACGTTCGGCCCGTCGTTCGGCAAGGGCAAGAACATCGGCCTCCGCGTCTCGACGCAGGACGGCAAGTACTATGCCTCGTTGAACTGGTACAACGACACGTCCCACGACGTCATCGGCGGCGACCACCCCGACTTCCAGGGCATCTGGAACGACTACTTCGCCGCGGGCGGCACCAACACCGACATCGGCCCGACCACCATCGGCAATGTCACCGGCGGCCCGGGCACGCTGCACGCCAACATGAACTACAACGACACCTACGATGTTAAGTACACCGGTGTCGAATTCGAGATCACGGCGAACCCGACGAAGAACTGGCGCATCCAGCTGCACTACTCCAAGCCGAAGGGCGAGAAGACCAATGACGGGCCGGACTCGGTGCGGTATTTCGCCCAGCACCTGTCCACCTGGCAGGCCGCCGCCAGCGGCTCCGCGCCGGCCAACACGAAGCTCGCCAGCGACCTCGCCAATGCCCAGGCGCAGTTCGCCTCGGTGGCGGTCCCGTCGATCACCGCCCACCTCGTGAAGTCCATGTTCAACGTCTTCGCGACCTACAGCTTCACCGACGACCTGCTGAAGGGCCTCGACGTTGGCGGCGGCGCCACGTTCCTCGGCGAGCAGTACGGGAACCCGTGGGATACGGTCAACGGCCAGCGCTGGTTGTCGCCGTCCTACACCACGTACTCAATGCTGCTCGGCTATTCGCACAACGTCACGGTGATGGATCGCCGGTACCACACCCGCCTGCAGCTGAACATCGATAATCTGTTCAACAAGGACATGCTTATCTTCACGAGCTTCCAGGGCTACGGAACGAATCAACTGCAGCCGATGGACTACAACATCCTCGCGCCGCGGAAGATCACGCTCTCGGCCACGGTGTCGTTCTGATTGCATCCCCGGTCACGGAGACGGCGGTCCGATCCCGCCGCCTCCGTCTCGCGCTTGTTCCGCATTCCCCGCGGCAAGGCTTGGTCCTTGCCCTGATGTCACGTCTCCTTTTTGCATGCGCGCCGCCCGCGCGCCGCGCCTCCCGCCATGGACCACCGTCCTGCCGCCGCCCTTTCGCAACCCCTGCACGCCGCCGCTGAATTCCGGCTGCGGGAACTCACCGGCGCCGGCGGGCTCCGCGCGCAATTGCTGCCGTCCGGCGCGGTCCATGCCTTTCGCCTCGGCCGGACGCTCCTCAACCAGTTTCTTCCCGGCCCGGCCGAGGACGGCCTCCTGCGGCTCCTCGTGCGCTGGCTCGGGCCCGACGGCGCCCCGCAGGGCTGGGCGTCGCTCGTCGGCGCGGAAGCCGCCTTCGCTTGTGCCGGCCCGGCCGCGACGTGGCGCATCACCACGGCCGCCGGGCTCGCGTGCACCACCACGCTGGCGCTGCATCCCGCCGCCACCGGCTGGGCCTGGCGCATCCGCCTGCGCAACACCGGCGCCACCGTCCGCCGCGCCGACCTGCTCCTGGCCCAGGACCTGGGCCTCGGCGACGAGGCCGCCGTCCGCAACAACGAGGCCTACACCTCGCAATACATCGACCTGCTGCCGGTGGACGACGCCACGCTCGGCCCGGTCGTGCTCGCCCGGCAGAACCAGCCCATGGCGGCCGGCGCGCGTCCCTGGCTCGCGTGCGCGTGCGCCCCGGGTGCCGCCGCCTTCTGCACCGACGGCTGGCAGTTCTTCGGCGCCGACCATCGCCTGACCGGCGAGCCGGCCGCCGCGCGCCTGGCCGCGCTGCCGTCGCAGCGCCTGCAGTACGAATCCGCCCTGGCCGGCCTCCAGTCGCGCGCGGTCGCGATCGCGCCGGGCGCCACGGTCGAGCTGTTCTTCCTCACCGCCTGCGCCGCCGACCATCCCGACGCGTCGTCACCGGCCGACCTGGCCGCCGTGCGGGCGCTGCTGCCTGCGAACTGGATGCCCGACGACGTCCCCGCCCCGGCCGCCCCGCCGGGACTGCGATCCGTGTTCACGGGCGGGCGCTGGCTGCACGGGGCGGTGCCCTCGGCCGCGGATTGGGCCGCCTGGTTCCCGGGCCCGCGGCGCCACGAGGAAACCGACGCCTCCGGCCGGCTGCTGTCCTTTTTCCACGGCGCGGACACGCACGTCGTGGCGCGCGACAAGGAAGCGTCCGTCGCCCGGCCGCACGGCCACATCCTTCGCTCCGGCGACGCCCGGTGGATCGATGACCGCCAGTTCGGGCTCACCTGCTACGCGGCCGGCATCTTCGGCGCGCAGGCCTATCTCGGCAACTGCAGCGTCGCCCGCCTCCTCAGCGTCGTGCGCAACCACCTCAACGTGGCGCGCGCCAGCGGCCAGCGCGTCTTCATTCGCGCCAGCGGCGCCTGGTGCCAGCTGGGCGTCCCGTCGGCCTTCGCGCTCGACCCCGGCCTCGTGCGCTGGATCTACCGGCTCGCCGATCGCGTGATCGAGGCCCGCGCCTGGTGTTCGCGCCACGAGCCGGCGTCCTTCCTCGACCTGCGCGTGACCGAGGGACCGCCGACCGAGTTCCTCCTCACCCACCAGCTCGCCCTCGGCGGCCAGGAATTCGAGCATGGCGGCGACATGGAAGTCCACGCCGAGGGCTGGATCGGCCTCCGCCCGGCCGCGGACAGCTTCCTGGCCCGCCACCTGCCAGGCACTTGCTTCGCGCTGGCGGCGGCCGACCCGGGCGGACTGGCGGCCCTGGGCGGTGATGAGCTGATCCACGCCGACGGCACCGCGCGCCTCGGGCCCTATGCCGCGGCGCAGACCGTCGCGGTCGATCGGTTTGGCTTCCTCATGCTGGGTTCGCCGGCCGGCCCCGGTGCGCTGGAGGCGGCGGTGGCCCGCTGCCGGCGCGAATACGACGAGGCGGCGGCGCCCGCGCGCCCGCCGGCCGCACCGTTGCGGCTGCACCATCCCGCCGATCCCGGCGTCGCACGCGTCGACGAGATCCTGCCTTGGTTCACGCACAACGCCGCGATCCATTTTTCGTCGCCACACGGCCTCGAGCAATATGGCGGCGCCGCCTGGGGCGTGCGCGATGTCTGCCAGGGCTCGGTCGAGTGGCTGCTGGCCGCCGGCGATTTCGCCACGGTTCGCCGCATCCTTGGCGCCGTGTTCGGCCAGCAATACACGCCGGCGGCGCGCGAGGCGTCCGTCGCCGGCTGCTGGCCGCAGTGGTTCATGTTCCCCCCGTTCCGGTTCATCCAGCAGGCCCACAGCCACGGCGACGTCTGCTTCTGGCCGGTCAAGGCGCTGTGCGACTACGTCGAGGCGAGCAACGATTTCGACTTCCTGCGCACGCTGGTGGGCTACACCGACCCGTCGGCCTTCGAGGCCGCCGGCCCCGTCGAGCCGCTGTGGGCCCATTGCGACCGGGTGATCGACGTGTGCGAGGCGCGCTTTCTCCCCGGCACCGCCCTCGTCAACTACGGCGATGGCGACTGGGACGACACGCTGCAGCCGGCCGACCCGGCCATGCGCACCCGCATGGTCAGCACGTGGACCGTGGCCCTCGCCTACCAGACCCTGCGCCAGTTCGCCGCGATCTGCCGCCGCGCCGGCGAATCCGCCCGGACCGCCCGCGCCGACGGGCTTCTCGCGCGCATGCGCGGGGATTTTGCCCGCCTCGCCCTGGTCGACGGCACCGTCGCCGGCTTCCTCGTCCACGAGCTCGGGGACTCGTTCCGCCCGCTGCTGCATCCGGCCGACCGCGTCACCGGCATCCGCCACCGGTTGCTGCCGATGACGCGCGCGATGCTCGCGGAACTCTTCACGCCCGACGAGGCCCGCCGCCACGCCGGCGTGATCGCGGCCGCGCTCACCTTCCCCGACGGCGTCCGCCTCATGAGCGAGCCCGCCGCCTACCACGGCGGCCTCGAGAAGCTTTTCAAGCGCGCCGACACCGCCGCGAACGTCGGGCGGGAGATCGGGCTCCAGTACGTCCATGCCCACCTGCGCTACGCCGAGGCCATGGCCAAGCTCGGCGACGCCGACCGTTTGTGGCACGCGCTGCAGGTCGCCAACCCCGTCGGCCTCGCCGCCGTGGTGCCCAATGCCGCGGCACGCCAGGCCAACGTGTATTTCTCCAGCTCCGACGCGGATTTCGCCGACCGCCTCCAGGCGGCGGCCGGCTGGGGCGCCCTGCGCGCCGGCGACGTCCCGGTGCGCGGCGGCTGGCGCCTGTATTCGAGCGGGCCGGGCCTGTTCCTCCACAAGGTCCGCTCGTGCCTGCTCGGCGTGCGCGAATCGTTCGGCGATGTCGTGATCGACCCCGTGCTGCCGCGCGCACTCGACGGGCTGGAGGCATCCACCCACCTCCTCGGGCGCCCGGTGTCCTGGCGCTACTCCGTCCGGCACGGCACGTCGTCCCCGCGGGCGATCGTCGTGAACGGGACGCCGCTTGCCCGCCCGTCGGCCGAGGAAAACCCCTACCGCCCGGGCGGCTGGCGCGTCGCCGGTTCCGAGCTGGCGTCGCTGCTGCGACCGGCCGACAATCTCATCGCCATCGAGCTCTAGCCGCTTCATGCCCCCGCATCAGCACCATGTCACCGCGCCGGCGGACCGAGTTCCCGTCTCGCAAAAGGTCGCCTACGGCATGGGCGCCGTGGTCACGATCGTCGCCGTCAACTCGGTCGTCCAGCTCACGAGCCTCTTCTATGTCGTCGGCCTCGGCGTGAGCGCCATCCTCATCGGTTACGCCCAGGCCTTCCCGCGGTTGTGGGACGCCGTCGTCGACCCGTTCCTCGGCAACCTGTCCGACAACTGGCGCTCCCGGTACGGCCGCCGCATCCCGTTCCTCGTCGTCGGCGGCATCCTCATCGGCGTCGCCTTCTGGCTGCTCTGGACGGTGCCGCGCGGCTGGAGCAAGGACGCCATGTTCGGCTACTTCGTCGTTTCGTCGCTGTTCTTCTACACCGTGGTCCCGATCTACGCGATCCCGCACGGGGCCCTCGGGCTGGAGATGACGCAGGATTACCACGAGAAGACCAGCGTGTTCGCCTACGCCAGCTTCATCGGCAACGTCGGGGCGCTGACCCTCCCGTGGGTTTACTTCCTCGCCAACCGCCCGTTCTTCGGCGGCGACACGGTCAACGGCATCAAGTGGGTCTGCCTCGGCATGAGCGTCATCCTCACCGGCGCCGCGATGTGGTGCGCGCTCGTGTGCAAGGAGGGCAGGTTCCAGCAGGCCAGCGCGCAGGCGCGCGTGCCGATCATCGAGAGCTTCAAGACCACCTACCGCAACCGCACGTTCGTGCGGCTCGTGATCGTCTTCGTGCTCCTCATCGTCGGCTTCCAGCTCGTGATGGGCTTCAACAACTTCATCACCATCTTCTATCTCTACGGCGGCCACACCGACGCCGCCTCCACGCTCATGGCCCACAACGGCACGCTCTGGGCCGCCATCGGCATCGCAGGCGTCGTCCCGATGACGTGGCTGTCGAAGCGCTTCGGCAAACGCCACACCGTGCTCTGCGCGCTGGCGCTCATCATCGGCGGCAACCTCTCGAAGGTCGTCTGCTACAACCCGGCACTGCCGCACCTCACGATGATCCCCACGGCCTGCCTGTCGCTCGGCATGGTCTTCGCCTTCTCCCTCGTCAACGCGATGATCGCCGACATCTGCGATGAGGACGAACTCAACACCGGCGTCCGCCGCGAGGGCATCTACTTTGCCGTCTACAACTGGTGGTGGAAGGTCGCCGTCTCGATCGCCACCGTGATCAGCGGCTACCTCCAGCGCTTCACCGGCTTCATCGAGGGCGCCGGCACCCAGAGCGACTCCACCCTGCTCTGGCTGCGCGTCTGGGAGATCGGCCTGCCGCCGGTGCTCTGCCTCATCGGGGTCGTCCTGCTCCTGAAATACCCGCTCACCGAGGCCCGCGCCTACGAGGTCAAGGGACTCCTCGCCGCCCGCAGGAAAACCGCGGAGGCCGCCCTCTGAATTCCGTATTCACCAACGCTCCCTGGAATCTCCGCTGCGCTCAAAATGACACGACGGGTGTATTTTCCTCCGAGACTGTCATCCTGAGCGCAGCGAAGGATCCCGTTGGGTCGGAATCCGCCTCCTGACACCGCCATCTGGCAACCTGAACCCTCCCCATCCCCCGATGTCCTGTTCCGATATTTCCCTTCATCTGGTCCGCGCCTGTGCTGCAGCGTTCGCCGGATTCGCCGCCCTCGCCGCCACCGCTTCGACCTACGACGATCATGTGTTGTTCATGAACGCGGCGGCTGACGGCGGGCTCGCCGGCAGCCAGTATTCCTGCGTCGCCCCCAGCACCATCGAGGTGCAGGACGGCCGTTTCCCGACCGACCGCGCCCATGTGGTCAGTCCGCCGAATGCCCTGCGCCTGCACTGGCGCTCCGCCCCGGGGGGCGACTGGCAGATCACGCTGAAATCGATGGAGCGCCAGTCCCACCGCCTGCCGCTCCTCGGCCAGCGGGTCGCCCTCTGGTGCTACGCCGACAGCGAGATCACGGCGCTGAACTCGCCGCGGCTCTACCTGAAGGACCGCGCCGACAAGGGTTCGTTCGCCGTCACGCTCGTGCGCGGCGACGAGCGCATCCCCGCCGGACGGTGGGTGCGCGTGCTGCTGGATTTCTCGGGGAAGGACAACCTCTACCAGGGAACGGATGATCCGCGGTTCAGCCTCGCCGACGCCGTCAGCGTGACCTTCATGCAGGGACTCGACGACAACGCCGAGCACACGATCTGGCTCGATGACATCATGGTCGTCGACGCCGACGCTCCCGCCGCCGCGCCGGCGGCCGCCCCCACCGGGCTCGCGGCCCGGGGCTACGAACGGCATTGCGACCTCGCGTGGCAGCCCGCCGCCGCGGGCGATGCGCTCGCCTATCGGATCTATCGCTCGTGGGACGGCAAGGATTACACGGTCGTCGGCACGCAGCGCGGCAGCTGGCACCGCTACGAGGATTTCACCGGCTCGCCGGGCCGCACCGCCTGGTACAAGGTCAGCAGCGTCAACCTCGATGGCCGGGAATCGCCGCCCTCGGACGCCGTGAGCGCGACGACCCGTCCGATGACCGACGACGAACTCCTCACCATGGTCCAGGAAGCGTGCTTCCGCTACTACTGGGAGGCCGGGCACCCGAACGCCGGACTCGCGCCGGAACTTACCCCGGGCGACCCCAACCTGATGGCGCTCGGCGGGAACGGCTTTGGCGTCATGGCGCTCCTGGTGGCGTCGGAACGCGGCTTCGTCCCGCGCGACGAGGCGGCCGCCCGCCTGCTCAAGATCGTCCGCTTTCTCGCCGGCGCCGAGCGCTTCCACGGCGCCTGGGGCCACTTTCTCGACGGCCGCACCGGGAAGGTCATCCCGTACTTCGGCCAATACGACGACGGCGGCGACCTCGTGGAAACCGCCTTCATGATGCAGGGCCTGCTCGCCGCGCGCCAGTACTTCAACCGCGACACGCCGGCTGAGCGCGAGATCCGCGATGCCGTCACGCAGTTCTGGCGCGGCATCGAGTGGGACTGGTACCGGCAGCAGCCCGACGGCGACGTGCTCTACTGGCATTGGTCGCCCGACCATGGCTTCCACATCCGCCATCCGCTCATCGGCTGGAACGAGACGTTGATCATCTACCTCCTCGCCATCGCCTCCCCGACGCATCCGGTTCCCGCCAGCCTCTGGCACACCGGCTGGGCCGGGCAGTCGGACCGCAACGTGGCCTACCGCCGCAACTGGAGCCGCACGACCCAGGGTGACCATTTCACGAATGGCAACACCTACTACGGGACCAGGCTCGAGGTCGGCGAGGGCACCGGGGCCGAGCTCTTCTTCACGCACTTTTCGTTCATGGGCTTCGACCCGCGCGGCCTGCGCGATCGTTACACGAACTATTTCGCCAACAACCGCGCCATCGCCCTCATCCAGCACGCCTACGCCGTCGCCAATCCGATGAAGTTCAAGGGTTATGGCGCCGACAGCTGGGGCCGCTCGGCCGGCGTCAACGCCGGCGGCGGCCGCGCGCTCCCGCGGGACGACAACGGCACCATCAACGTCATGGCCTCGCTCGCCTCCCTGCCGTACACGCCGCAGGAGTCCATGGCGGCCCTCCGCCACTTCTACCGCGACCTCGGCCCGAAGGTCTGGGGCATCTATGGTTTCCACGATGGCTTCAACGAAACCGAGAACTGGTTCGACGAAGTCTACATGGCCCTCAACCAGGCGCCCATCGTCGTCATGATCGAAAACCAGCGCACGGGCCTCGTGTGGAAAAACTTCATGGCCAACCCGGAGATCAAGCCCGCGCTCGATGCCATCGGCTTCAAGCCGGACAAGTGATTCTCTCTTCACCCCGCATCCCACGGACGCCAACGAAAACCAACGTGTGGGGCGGGGTCTCCGAACCCCGCCTCCTGCCGTCCTTGTCGGTCCAGGCCGCATCACGCCGCCCGCCGCGGACGCGCTTCAACCAAGTCCAATGATGTGACGGAACATCTCCTTGCCATCCCCGCGGCCATGTCTGGTCATGGTCGCCCGGAAGTCCTGCCCCGGCGTCCACCCGAACCCTGACCGGCGCCCTCTCCATCCCACCCTCCCCGCCAACCGTCCCGCTCCGCCCCTCACCATGCTCCGCCGCCTTGTTCTCCTTCTCCCCCTGCTTCTCCCGCTCGCCGCCCGCGCGGCCGCCACCAACTCCGCCACGGTCGACGAGCGTGTGCGCGACCTGCTCGCGCACATGACCATCGAGGAGAAAGCCGGCCAGCTGGCCCAATTCTCCTCGTGGGGCGAGTTGACCGGCCCGGCGGCGAACACGCCGCTCGGACCGCGCATCCAGAAGGGAGAGATTGGCAGCCTGCTCAATGTCACCGGCGCCGCCGTCACGCGAAAGTGGCAGGAGCTTGCCGTCACCTCGTCCCGCTTCCACATCCCGCTGCTGCTCGGCTACGACGTCATCCACGGCTTCCGCACCATCTTCCCCATCCCGCTGGCCTCGGCCGCCTCCTGGGATCTCGCCCGCATCGAGCACGCCGAGCACATCGCCGCCGCCGAGGCCGCCTCGACCGGACTCAACTGGACCTTCGCGCCGATGGTCGACATCGCCCGCGACCCGCGCTGGGGCCGCATGGCCGAGGGCGCCGGCGAGGATCCGTTCCTCGGCGCCGCCGTTGCCCGGGCCCGTGTGCGCGGGTTCCAGGGCAATGATCTCGCGGCCCCCGACACCATCCTGGCCTGCGTGAAGCACTTCGCCGGCTACGGCGCCGTCCAGGCCGGGCGCGAGTACTTCACGACCGACATCACCGAACGCGTGCTGCGCGACGTCTACCTGCCGCCCTTCCACGCCGCGGTGGACGCCGGTGCCGCGACCCTGATGGCCGCGTTTAACGATCTCGACGGCACCCCGGCGACGGCCAATGCCTTCCTGCTCGACCGCGTCCTGCGGCGCGAATGGGGCTTCCAGGGTTTCGTGGTCTCGGACTGGGCCAGCGTTCGCGAACTCACCATCCACGGCTACGCCAGCGACCTGAAAGACGCCGCGGCGAAGGCGTTCCGCGCCGGCCTGGACATGGACATGCAGGCCGACGCGCTGGGCAAGTATGTGCCCGAGCTCGTCCGGTCCGGCGCCATCCCCGCGTCGCGCCTCGATGCCGCCGCCGGCGCCATCCTCGCCGCCAAGTTCCGGCTCGGGCTCTTCGACGACCCCTACCGGTATTCGGACGAGGCGCGCGAGAAGGCGACCCTCCTCGCGCCGGCGCATCTCGAGGCCGCCCGCGACCTCGCCCGCCGCTCCTGCGTGCTGTTGAAGAACAACGGCGCGCTGCCGCTCGCGGCCACCGTCAAGTCGATCGCCCTGGTCGGCCCGCTGGCCGACAGCCCGCGCCGGCAGCTCGGCGCCTGGCATGCCCAGGGGCGCGATGCGGACGCGGTGACCCTGCGCGCCGCGCTGGAGAAACAGTTCCCCGGCGCCGTGCACTACGCCGCCGGCTGCGATGTGCGGGGCGACGACACCTCCGGCTTCGCGGCCGCCCGCGCCGCGGCGCAGGCTGCCGACGTCGTCGTCGCCGCCCTCGGCGAGGCCGATGACCAGAGCGGCGAAGCCGCCAGCCGCACCTCGCTCGACTTCACCGGCCCGCAGCTCGCGCTGCTCCGCGAACTGCACGCCGCCGGCAAACCCATCGTGCTCCTCGTGATGGCCGGCCGCCCGCTCAACCTCGAGGCGGCTGGCGAACTCGCCGATGCCATCCTCGTGCCCTGGCACCCGGGCACGATGGGCGGCCCCGCCATCGTCGACGTGCTCACCGGCGCCTACAATCCCTCGGGCCACCTGCCGGTCTCCTGGCCGCGCTCGGTCGGACAGGTCCCGATCTTCTATGCGCACAAGAATTCCGGCCGGCCCGAGCCGCAGAACAAGAACGACCGCTTCTACTCGCACTACCTCGATGCGCCCAACACGCCCCTTTACCCGTTCGGTTTCGGCCTGAGCTACACGACCTTTGCCTTCGACCGCCTCCACCTCGATGCACCCGCGGTGAAGACCGGCGGCGCCCCGCTCAAGGTCACGGTCCGCGTCGCCAACACCGGCAAGCGCGACGGCGAGGAAGTCGTGCAGCTCTACGTCCGCGACCTCGTCGGTTCCGTGACGCGCCCCGTGCGCGAGCTGAAGGGCTTCCAGAAGATCGCCCTCGCCGCCGGCGAGTCGCGCGAGGTCGAGTTCTCGCTCACGACCGCCGACCTTTCCTTCTGGCGCGCCGACATGACCTTCGGCGCCGAGCCCGGCGATTTCGAGGTTTTCGTCGGCGACAACTCCGACGCCGCCCTGGCCGCCAAGTTCAAGCTCGAGTGAGAATGTAACGGCGGTCTATGACCGTCGCCGTGGTGGGCGGCGCTCCTAGAGCGCCGCTACACCGGCATTGCCAAGGCGCTCCCGGTCCGCTTCCCATCTCGCCATGCCCCCGCCCCCATCCGCCGGCCTCAGCGTCCGCGACCTGCGGAAAAGCTACGGCCCGGTCGCGGCGGCGCGCGACGTATCGTTCGACGTCGCGCCGGGCGAGATTTTCGGCCTGCTGGGCCTGAACGGCGCCGGCAAGACGACCGTGCTCGAATGCCTGCTCGGCCTGCGGGAGCCGGACGCCGGCCGCGTCCACCTGGGCGAAATCGACGTCCGCCGCTCGCCCCACGCCGCCCGGCGGCAACTCGGGGCGCAACTGCAGTTCGCCTCGCTCCAGGACCGGATCACGCCGCGCCAGGCGCTCGGGCTGTTCGGGTCGTTTTTTGTCCGGGCGATCCCGCCGCCCGACCTGCTCGCGCGTTTTGATCTCACCGGCAAGGCCGATGCGCCCTTCGCATCGCTTTCCGGGGGCCAGCGCCAGCGGCTCTTCCTCGCCCTCGCGCTCGTCAACGACCCGGCGGTGCTGGTGCTCGACGAGCCGACCGCCGGGCTCGACCCGCACTCGCGCCGCGAACTTCATGCCCTCATCCGCAACCTCCGCGCCAGCGGCCGGGCCGTCCTGCTCAGCACGCACTACCTCGAGGAAGCACACCAACTCTGCGACCGGGTTGGCATCCTCCACGCGGGGCGACTCGTCGCCACCGCCACGCCGGCCGACCTGATCGCGCGCGCTTCGACCCGGCCGCGCCTGCTCTTTCGCGC
>DASZXO010000099.1:0-20957 GCA_035545835.1 Lacunisphaera sp. | reverse complement strand
CCCGCTGACCCGCGGCGGGCCGGGAGACCCGCCCTCCAATCCGAGTCGTCGCTAGAGGGGAGCTGATGGGCGGCGGGGTTCTGGGTCCCGTCTCATTGGCGCGAGCAGACTCGCTGACCTGCGGCGGGTCGGGAGACCCGCCCTCCACCTCCGCGGGATCCGTGAAATCCGCGGTCAAAAAGGATTCTCGCTCACTTGTCCGCGGCGGCGCGCCAGAGGCGGGCGAAGTCGGCGAGCTCGGGCGCGGCGAGGTCGGAAATCGCGACGCACTGCTGGCCATCATGCGTCCAGGCCTCGACGTTGAAGCCGTCGCGGCTGGTCGTCGCCGGCACCGCGCCGGCGGAGGCGTCGAGGACGAACAAGTCGATGACGTGCTTGCGACGCTGGTAGACCAGCACGGCCGCGGGCCGGCTGCCGATGCGGTCGATGCGACCGCCGACGAGCGGAAAGCCTTCCGCGGCGAGATCGGGCACGGCCGGCGTGAAATCCAGCTTGCCGCCGAACCACGGCTTCACCGTGTGCCGATCGGTCGACACCACGTCGATCGCGTGGCCAGTGACCGCCGAGCGAACGTAAGCCGAAACAAAATTCTGCAGCGCGGCCTCATCGCGGGCACGCACCATGCCCCAGCGGAAACCGAGCCCGCCCGTCACCAGCAGCGCGGCCGCGAGCGGCAGGAGCCGATTCCAGAGCATCGGCGGGAACATCGTCGTCTTCGGCCGGGCCGCGGCGTGCAGGCTCGTCCGGATCTGCGCCTCGAGGCCGGCGGGCGCGGTGAAGCGCGGCAGCTTCTCCTGCACGAGTCCGCGGCGCGCGGCGTGGGCGAGTGCGCGGTCGGCGCAGGCGGGGCAGCCGTCGAGGTGGGCGACGATCTCGGCGTCGCGCACGACGTCGAGTTCGCCGTCGAGGTGCGCCGGGAGCAGGTGGCGGGTCTCGTCACAATTCATGGCCGGGAATCCTCCGAAGTCGGGAGCTGGCGCAGCATTTCCTGCTGCAGGCGGAGCCGCGCGCGGGCGAGCCGCGACATCACCGTGCCGAGCGGGATGCCGACGACCGCCGCGATCTCCTTGTAGGGCAGGTTTTCCAGGTCGTGGAGCACGATGACCTCGCGCATCGGCTCGGGCAGCAGCTCGAGCGTGCGCTGCAGGAGCTCGACGCCGGCCTCGCGCCGGAGCCGCTCGGCGGTCGCCGCCGACTCGTCGACCGCGCCGTGCACGCCCTCGTCGAACGGCTCGGCCGGTGCGAGCGTGCGGGTGCGGCGGAGGCGGGAGTAGCAGACATTGCGGACGATGGTGAGCAGCCACGGCTTGCCGTCGCCGCCGCGGAAACGGTCGAAGGCCTGGAAGGCGCGGAGGTAGGCATCCTGCACGCAGTCGCGGGCGTCGTGCTCGTTGCGCATGAGCCAGCGCGCCAGGTTGTAGGCGGCGTCGAGGTGCGGCAGCATGGCGCTTTCGAAGGCGGTCGGCACGGCGGGAACGGGAGCGTTGGTAGAGGTAGTACGCGCGGGCGGCCATTTTATTCCCGCGCGGCCGCGGCGGGGAATTTCCGGGGTGGGCCGGCGTAGGCAGGGGTGAACCCAAACCCCCTCCACTCCATGGGCGACTTCATCCTCCACGATCACCACCACGACGGGCTCGACCGGCGCGGCTTCCTTCAATGCATGGCCTGGGCCGGCACCGGCGTGCTCTGGTCCGTCAGCGGCGGCGTGCTGAGCTCGCGCGTGCTGGCGCAAACAACCGGCGCGGCGGCGCTTCCGGGCGCGCCCGCGGCCGGCACGCTGGAGTTCGTCCAGATCAGCGACAGTCACATCGGTTTCAAGAAGCCCGCCAACCAGGACGTGGTGGGCACCTTGCGCGAGACGATCAGCCGCATCAACGCGCTGCCCAAGGCGCCGGAGTTCCTCCTGCACACGGGCGACCTCACGCACCTGTCGGAGCCCGGCGAGTTCGACACGCTCGGGCAGGTGCTGCGCGACTGCCGCACGCGCGACGTCTTCTACGTGCCGGGCGAGCACGACATCCTCAACGACAACGGCGCGCAGTACCGCGAGCGCTTCGGCCGCGGCACGCTTGGCGCCGGCTGGCACAGCTTCGACCAGAAGGGCGTGCATTTCATCGGGCTGGTCAACGTCGCCAGCATCGCCGAGGGCGGGCTCGGCACGCTCGGTGCGGAGCAGCTCGCGTGGCTGGCGCGCGACGTGGCGGCGCTGTCGGCCGACACACCGATCGTGGTCTACGCGCACATCCCGCTGTGGTCGGTGTACCCGCAATGGGGCTGGGGCACCGCCGACGCCGAGCAGGCGCTGGGGCTGTTGCGGCGCTTCGGCTCGGTGACGGTGTTGAACGGCCACATCCACCAGGCGATGCAGAAGGTCGAGGGCAACGTGACCTTCCACACGGCGCGCTCGACAGCCTTTCCGCAGCCGGAGCCCGGCAAGGCGGCCAAGCCCGGGCCGATGCTGGTCGAGGCCGGCCGGCTGCGGTCCTTCCTCGGGTTGACGCGCGTATCGTACGTCGAGACCGGCACGCCGCTCGCCGTCGTCGATTCCACCCTCGCGGACCCGACGTGAACTTCGCCGCGATTCCCTGGGCGAAGCTGCACGGCGCGGCCACGCATTTCCCGATCGTGCTCAGCGTGGTGGCCTTCGCCTGCGATGCGCTGGCGGCGTGGCGCTGGTCCCGGCCGGAAGCGCACGGGCTGCGTCAGGCCGGGCTCGGCGCCATCGTGCTCGCGGCGGCCGGCGGCGTGGGGGCGGTGGTGTCGGGCCTGGTGCTGGCGCGCGGAGAACTCTGGGGCGACGGCGCGCTCGGCCGGCATCATCGTTTCGTCTGGCCGGCGTTCGCGCTCGTGACCGGCGCGGCCGCCTGGCGCTGGGCCGCCGCGGGGCAGCTCACGCGCGGCCGGCTCGCCGCCTACGCGGTCACGGTGCTGGCGACGGCGGGCCTGATCGCCGCGTCGGCCTACTACGGCGGCGAGATGCTGCTCGGCCAGCCATGACGCCATGGAAACCGGCCCCACTGATCGCCGCCCTCCTGGCCAGCTCGCTCTCGACGCTGGGGGCGGCGGGCCTGGCGCACGTCATCCGTGCGCGCGCGGCGCGGGTGTCGCATGCGCTGCCTGCCGCCGGGCGGCAACTACTGGACCCGGCGCAGGTGACGCCCGCGCTTATCAAGCAGGGCTCGGAGCTCTTCCTGAACAGTTGCGCGCATTGCCATGGCGCCGATGCGCGGGGTGACGAAGGGCCGGATCTGCACGACCTGGAGGTCAGCGACCGGCGCATCGCAACAGTCATCACGCATGGCATCGAGGGCGAGATGCCGTCGTTCGCCAAGAAACACGGGCGTGAGGATATCGTCGCGATCATCGCGTATCTGCGGACGTTGAAGTGAAGGAAGGGAGAGGTGGGAGGGGGGAGGTATGAGGTGGGAGGTGGGAGGTATGAGGTGGGAGGAGGAAGGGGGAAGGTGGGAGGGCTGGACTCCTGGCCAGCCGCGTCGGGCGTCCGCCTGCGCTGAGCAACGGCGCGAGAAGAAAGGCCTGACCGGCCATTCGTGGCATTCGTGTCGTCCAAGACCACGCGCCGCAGCCGGCTTTAAGCCGCGACGATCATCGGCCGGCGATGGCGCCAGAAGAGCATCAGGAGGAAGCCGATCGCCGCGCCGCCGAGGTGCGCGAAATGGGCGACGCCGGCGCCGAAGATCGAAAACCCGGTGACGCCGGAGAACAGGTCGAGGAGGAGCAGGCCGGGAATGAAGAACTTCGCCGCGATCGGAACCGGCACGAACATCAGCGAGAGCCTGGCGTTGGGATGGAGGAAGCCGAAGGCCACGAGCAGCCCGTAGATCGCCCCGGAGGCGCCGAGCATCGGCCGCGCATAGATCCCGTAGAGGTCAAAGAGCGCCGTCCGGACCGCCGGATCGCGGGGAATCATGCCGCCGCCCGTGGCCAACATGGAAGCGATGGCGGCCGGCGTCAGCCCCGCCGCGACGAGGCGCGTGTGGAGGCCGTGGAACTCCTGCCAGTTGATCCCCGTCTCGACCAGCGCGGCGCCGATGCCGCACAGAAAATAGAAAAACAGGAAGCGCGCCGTGCCCCACTCCCGCTCCAGGATCGTGCCGAAGGAAACGAGCGCGAACATGTTGAAGAAGATATGGCTGAAGTTCGCATGCAGGAACATGTACGTGACCAGCTGCCACAGGCCGAAATGGTCGTTGGCCGGATACCAGAGCGCGCCGGCCGCGACCAACCCGTCGTCGCCGTGCGGCAGCAGGATGCCGGCGACAAAAGCCACGAGGTTGACAATCAAGAGGACGGCGACCGCCCGGGACATGCGCTGCATCGGGCTACCGTTGCGATCCTGCCGGGGTTCGCAACCCCAAGCCGCGAGGCGGCAACGGCTGATCGGGTATCCACCACGGATTACACGGATGGCTCAGATGGAACCGGACCAAGGCAGGGAACAGTTCCAACCGCGAAGAACACGAAGGGGCGCGAAGGAAACCCGGACAAGACAGGGAGACACAAAGTTCACGAACAACACGAATGGGATTAAGGTAGGGCGGCGAGTCCCATCGCCACGTGACCCTTATCTGGAGGGCTGGCCTCCCGGCCAGCCGCGGCGGGTCGGGAGACCCGCCCTCCACCTCCGTGTGATCCGTGCAATCCGCGGTAAAAAACAAACCACACACCCCGGCCTGTCGGCCATCATCCTTCGCCAAGGCTACGGACGACAGGCCCCTCTTGGTAGAGGGGGCAAATCGCGGAACGGTTGAGACCCCGCTCTACAGCTCCGGCCAGGGCCCCGCGGTTTTCTGCCGGTAGATCGCCCGCACGCCGCCTGTCTCCAAGGCGAACGCCACACCGTCGAGGAACGTCAGCCAGCCGGTGTCCTCGTGCCGGATGTGCAGCAAGATTTCGCGCAGGACGATGATGTTCCAATCATGCGACACGTGCAGGTCGAGGCGGCGGCCTCCCCCGGTCGGCTCCCGCAGCCGCTCCGCGACAAAGCTGGCCTGGCGGGCCGCGACCATCCGGGCGGGCCGGATCACCGTGGCCGGGATTTTGCCTTCCACCCACAGGCGCACGAAATGGTCCCCGTGGAGTACCGTCAGCCGGCCGGACTCCGCCATATCAAGGATGTAGTCGGCGCCGATTTCCTCCCGGGCGCCGGCCAACTCGACCGCGAGCCCGGCGGCGGCGGCGCCCTCGGCGATGCAGGCGGCCGTCTGCCCGCAGCGCTTGACCGGACTGTGAAACAGCCGCAGTCGTTCAAACCCGGCCAGCCGGGCGCCGAATTCCGTCGCGGCCCTCGCCCCGTCCGCGGTGATCTCGGCCAACGCCGGCTCCGCCGGGTTGGCGATCGGATGCCGCGCCGCGTGCCGCATGACGGCGGCGACGGCCGGCGCGGCGGTCAGGCCCGCGATGGTCTCGAGCAATTCATGGCCCTGCATGGGTCCTTGATGCGGCAGTTGCGGTTCCGTGGTCAAGCCGCGCGGCTGGACCCAGCGGCGACTGGCCATGACGGTGGGTCGGCCACGAAGAGGCACGAGAAGACACACAGAGGCCCCAAGGCGTTTGAACCACGGATCACACGGATGGAAACCTCGGGGAGGGCGGCGAGTCCCTTCGCCGTCGTGTGGTGGCGTTCTACGATCGTCGCGGGACTGCCCCTCCCTGCAATCGCGGCGTAAAGCCGCTCCCACAACGGCGCGGAACGGAGTCCGCGCCCTACCCTTCTTGTGTCTCTTCGCGCCTTTTCGCGGCCAACCCGCAGCGGGTCAGGAGACCCGCCCTCCAAACGAGCTCCGTGTGATCCGAGAAATCTGTGGTTGGAGCGAACCCCACGAACGCGGCGGGCCCAGCCGTCCCACCCTATCTACTGAGACGGCGCATCCAGGAACAGGTAGCGGCTGCGGTGGACGTCGGGGACGGCGACGGAGTCGGCGCTGAGGTGCATGACCTGGTAATCACTGGGCTTGTACTGGGGCCACTCGGGCAGGCCGTCGCCATTGGGATTTCCCGTCTTGGCGAAGTTCGTCCAGTACGACGCCATCAGCTCCGAGACCTTGTGGTCGTCGGGCCCGAACGTCAGGCCCTCCTTCGAATCGAGCACCCGGAAGACGAACTCGATCTCCGCGGAGTGATACGCCACCGGCACCCAGTCGGGCTTCGCGTCGGGCGGGCGCGGCATGTCGCGGTCGAAGCGATAGCGGTACACCGGCTGTCCGCCGGTCGCGACGCTCATCTCGATCCATTTCCACGTGCCGAAGCCGATGAACTGGTCGCCGCCAAAGTCGGCCGCGGCGCGCCGGGCCTCGGCGTCGCTCGTGGCGGCGTACGCCTGCAGGAAGGCCGTGGCGCGATCGCCGAAGCGCTCCTTCGCGTGTTGCACATAATTAACGAGCGTCGGCTTGTCCTGGCCCAAGAGCTCCCACGGGCCGCCCTCGTCGTGATTCCACCCGGCGAGCAGCGGCACCTGGTTCTGTTTCCCGGCGGCGAAGAGGTCGCGCGGGGCTTGCGGCAGGAACCAGCCGTCGATGTTCGGCCCGAAGGCGTCGTCATGGGCATCGCGCGCCTTGAGCGAGGCGGCCAGGATCTGGTCGGCGGGCAGGGCGCGGAGTTGCGCGAGCGAGGTCGTGCCGAGGTATTTCTGGGCGAATTGGGTCCCGTTCGCCTCGGCCTCGGCGAGGGGGTGCGAGCGGAGCGTGCGGCCGAACATGCCGCCGCTCTCGCCGATGGCCCGGTGGAAGAGTCCGTGCGCGAGCGGCGAGCCCATGAGCGCGCTGACGGCAAACGAGCCGGCGGACTCGCCGAAGATGGTGACGTTGCCCGGGTCGCCGCCGAACGCCGCGATGTTGTCGCGCACCCACTGCAGTGCCGCGACCATGTCGAGCAGCCCGTAATTGCCGGAGGCGTGGTGCGGCGACTCGGCCGTGAGCTCCGGGTGTGCGTAGAAGCCGAAGACGCCGAGTCGGTAGTTCATGCTCACGACCACGACGCCCTTCTGGCAGAGCCTCTCGCCATTTTGCCGCGGCTCGGACGTGGCGCCGGCGATGAACCCGCCGCCGTAGATCCAGACCATGACGGGCAGCTTCTCGGCCCTGGCCGGCGCCCAGACATTGAGGTAGAGGCAGTCCTCGCTCGGGCCCGGGTCGAAGAAGCGCATGTCCGAAAAAATCCGCCCCTGCATCGCGCGGGCGCCGAACGCGTGCGCCGGGCGGACGCCGGTCCACGGCGCGACGGGCTGCGGCGGCTGCCAGCGCAGGGCGCCGACCGGCGGCGCGGCGTAGGGAATACCCTTGAAGACCGAGACCCCGTCGGCGGTGAGGTCGCCCTCGACGTCGCCGGCGGTCGTGTGTTTCACGACGGGCGCGGCGGTGGCAAGGCCGGGAACGAGCGCGAGGAGGAAGGAGAACAGGGGGCGAAGGGGTAGGCGCGACATGGTGAAAAGCTGAAACCTGAAAGCTGAAACTTGAAGCCTGAAAAGCGAACCCCGCAGATCAGATGCCGGAGATCGGGTGCCGGAAATCAGAGCACGCCGAACCCAAACAATTCCGTTTCACCGCCGATCACACCGATCGCGGGGATGGCTTCCTGGAGGTCGGGGTTTGCCCCCAACGTGTCGGGCGTAAAGCCCGACCTGCAGGCGATGCATCGTGCTTAACTGGAGGGCTGGCCTTCCGGCCAGCCGCGGCGGGTCGGAAGACCCGCCCGCCAACGAAACACGGAATTCGTGCGCCCCAAAAAAAAGAAAGGGCGCAGGTGAACTGCGCCCCTACATGGCGGGGTTCGGAGACCCCGCCCTACAACTTGCCGCTCACGCTTCGTAACCCGGCAGCGTCTTGTCGACGACCTCGCGGGCGAGGCGGGCGTAGGCGGGCAGCCCGTTCTCGAAGGGCACCGTGACCTCGCCCTGGATGAGCGGCGTGGCGTAACGGAAGAACTGGAAGTTGAGGCTGACGCCGTCCTCGTTGACCCACTCGCGCGGGAGCTTCTTCAGGCCGGCGGTGACATCGGCGAGGGCCGAGAGGCCGGTCTCGCAGGTGTAGGTGTCGCCGTCGCCGCGGACGAGCGTGACGAGCTTGTCGGTCTCGCCGGCGACCGCGGCCTTGACTGCGGCGGAGCCGACCAGGGTGGCCTCGTCGGCGTCGGTCTTCGAGGCGAGGTGAGCGGCGGCGCGCTGCGCCACGCCGAGGCGGGACACGCGGGCCTTGGCGCCGACCTGCTGCTCGACGAGGTCCTTCAGGAACTCGCCGACGCCGCCGAGCTGCTCGCCCTCGACCGCGACGTAGTTGCCGTCCTTGTCGACGAGGCCCTCGGCCACGACGACGACGCAGTGCTTCTCGCGCTTGAGGATGCGGCGGACGTCCTCGACAAATTTCTCGTTGGTGAAGGCGACCTCGGGCACGTAGACGAGGTGCGGCGGGTCGTTCGGGTGGTCGCGGCGCTTGGCCAGCGAGGCGCCGGCGGCGAGCCAGCCGGAATGGCGGCCCATGACCTCGACGATGGTGACGAGGTCGCCCTGCCCCATCGCGTCGGCGTCGAGCGCGAGCTCCTTGACCGTGGCGCCGATGTACTTGATGGCGCTGCCGTAGCCCGGGCAGTGGTCGGTGGCGGCGATGTCATTCTCGATGCTCTTCGGGATGCCGATGACGCGCAGCTCGTAGGCCTGGGCCTTGGCGAGCTCGGCGAGCTTGACGGCGGTCTCCTGCGAGTCGGTGTCGCCGATGTGGAAATAGTAGCGGATGTTGTGCGCCTTGAAGACCTCGAGCACGCGCTCGAAATCCTGCGGCTTCTTCAGCTTTGTGCGGCAGGAGCCCAGGGCGGCGCCGGGGGTGTAGTGCAGCCCGCGGATGGCCTGTTGCGACTCGGCGGCGAGATCGACGAAGTCCTCGTTCAGGAGCCCGAGCACGCCGTTGAGCGAGCCGTAGACCTCCTCGATGCAGGAATGGTTGAGGGCCTCGGAAACAACGCCCGCGACGGTGGCGTTGATGACGGCCGTGGGGCCGCCCGACTGGCCGATCAGGCAATTGCCGACTAATTCTTCTGCCATGGTGTGGTGTGGTTAAAGCTGGGAAAGAAACAAAAGGAATGGTCAAAAAAGGCCAGCGCGCAGGGGGTGGCAAGTCCTATCTCCCGGGGGGAGGAGAAACCTGAAAGGCGAAGGCGGAAATGCCGCCGGCGGCGAGCGGCGGAAAGGGCGGACATGAGGGTGCATGGGACCATGGATGATCCAGCGCCGGAATGGGGTGCGTAACTACGCGCCGCCGGAAAAGCGGGAAGGAGGAAACGCGGAAAAGCTGACAGCCTGCGGCCTGAAAGACTTTTTGATCGCGGAGGATGCGAGGCGAACATCTGGAGGGCTGGCCTCCCGGCCAGCCGCGGCGGGCCGGGAGGCCAGCCCTCCAGCGATTCGGTGATTCGTGGAATGTGAGTCCAAGGAGAAAGGGCGCAGGTGAACTGCGCCCCTGCACGGCGGCGAGCGGAGTCGCCGCCCTAGCCGCCCGCCCTACAGCAGCTTCCCGGGCTGGTACGCGGCGGCGCCCTTGTGCTTGTTGCCGAGCGGCTCGACGGCCGCGACGAACGCATCGACCTGGTGCGGCGCGGCGCCGACGAAGCGTTCGTTCTGCGCGAGGATTTCCTGCAGCTTCTTTTTGCCCAAGCCGATCTTCTTGTCGCCGGCCAGCCGGCCGAGCAAATCCGCATCCCCACCCGAGCGCAGCGCCTTCGCCGCGGCGAGGGCGTGCTCCTTGATGGCCTCGTGGGCCGTCTCGCGCCCGGCGCCGCCCTTGACCGCCTCCATGAGGATCGTGGTCGTGGCAAGGAACGGCAGGTTGCGCTCGTTCTCGGCGGCGATGGCCGCGGGGAACGCCTCCATCTGGCGCAGCACCGTGAGCAAGGTCTCGAGCAGGCCGTCGAGGGCGAAGAAGGCGTTGGGCAGCGCGACGCGGCGGACGACCGAACAGGACACGTCGCCCTCGTTCCATTGGTGGCCGGCGAGCCCGGCGGTCATCGTGACGTAGCCGGAGAGAATCGTGGTGAAGCCGCAGATGCGCTCGCAGTTCCGCGCGTTGACCTTGTGCGGCATCGCGGAGGAACCGACCTGGCCGGCCTGGAAGCCCTCGGTCAACAGGCCGGCGCCGGCCATGAGGCGCAGCGTCGTGGCGAAGCTGGCGCCGGCGGCGGCGACCTGGTGGAGCGCGGTGACGACGTCGAAGTCGAGGCTGCGCGGGTAGACCTGGCCGACGGCATTGAGGGCGGCCTTGAAGCCGAGGTGCTTCACGATGCGCGCCTCGAGCTGGTCGACCTTGTCCGTGTCGCCGCCGAGGAGCGTGAGCTGGTCGAGCTGCGTGCCGACGGCGCCCTTGAGGCCGCGAACCGGGTAGCGCGCAATGAGGCCGGCGAGGCGCTCGTGCGCGAGGAGCATCTCCTCGCCGAACATCGCGAGCCGCTTGCCCAGCGTGGTCGGCTGCGCCGGCACGTTGTGCGTGCGGCCGGTGATCATGAGGTCGCGGTGCGCGGCGGCCTGGCGCGCGAAGCCGAGCAGCGCGGCCACGACCTTGAAGTGGACGAGCTGGAGCGCGCGGGCGACCTGGAGCTGCTCGACGTTCTCCGTCAGGTCGCGGCTGGTGAGCCCGAGGTGGATGAACTGGCGCTTGGCCAGGTCGGAGAATTCCTCGAGCCGCGCCTTCACATCGTGGAGCGTGACGCGCTCGCGCTCCTTGATGCGCTCGAGGTTCACGTCGTCGCGAACGCGCTCGTAGTCCCTGATGGCGTCGGCCGGGATGGCGACGCCGAGGTCCTTCTGCGCCTTCATGACGGCGATCCAGAAATCGCGCTCGAGCAGGATGCGGCCGCGCCCCGACCAGAGCTCCCGCATCGCCGGCGAGGCATAGCGCTCGGCGAGGACGTTGGGAATGGTTTCGGCGGCGGGCGGCGGTGGCTTCACGGCGGGCTAGCGATAGGGGTTTGGGGGAGGAGTTGAAAGTTGAAAGTTGAGGGAGGAGAGCCACGGAAGGGTTGAGAGTTGAGGGTTGAGAGACCCGATCCCGACACCGCAAAACCAATCGCCAAGGGCGGGTCGCGGGTTGCCAAGGGAAGAGGCGGCAACCCCGAAGTTGAGAGATGAGGGTTGAGCGTTGAGAGAAAAGCCCGGTGTGTGTCGGTGGAGGGCCGGCCTCCCGACCGGCCGGAACGGGGCGCAACGGTCGGCGTGTAGCGGCGGTCTGTGCCCGTCGCGGGACGGATCGGCGCTCATGGAGCGCCGTTACAGGAATAGCGGTCGGCCGGGAGACCGACCCTCCAGCTCACTGCTTAGTGCTCACCGCTACGTCAAACACCGCACCGCCATGTCGCGGAGGACGGCTTCCTGCTCGTCGGGGCGGCGGATGATCTCCTCGAAGGTGCGGACGAACTCCTGCTGGTTGTCGATGAGGCGGCGCAGCGGCGGCAGTTTGGCGCCGCTGACGAGCTTGCCGGCGTACCACTGGTTCTGGGTGAAAAAATTATAGGAGCTCTTCTCGGTGTTGCCGCCGTAGAGTTCGGCGTAGGCCTCCTGGGCGCGGGCCCAGGCGCCCTTGTCGAAGCCGTAGTTGCCGGGGGCGCGGAGGTCGCCGGCGTCGATCAGCACGCGGGCCTGGAGCAGGATGCGGTTGCGGTTCTGCAGCGCGGTGAGGATCGGGCGGGCGTCGCCGCCGGCGAAGAAATGGCGCGACAGCTCCGCGAGCGTGCCGGTGAGGTCGCCGGCGAAGAAGCGGTCGGCCGCGGCGAAGAAATCGCCCTCGGCAAAGTTCGGCGTCAGCTCCTCGACGTGCGCCTCGGTGATCGTGCCGTTTTCGCCCGCATACGTGGCGAGCTTGCGGGTTTCCTCGGTGAGGAGGCGGGTGTTGGCGCCGATCTTCTGGAGCAGCAGCTCGACGGCCCCGGGCGCGAAGGCCGTCCCGCTCGCCTTGGCCTCGGCCAGCGCGACGCCGGCCAGCGCCTCGCCCGCCGCGTCGCCGTCGCCGCCCGCGAGCGTGAAATCGGCGTGGGCCTCGCACCATTTTGGGAAGGCGCGGCGGCGGTCGACCGGGGCGGCGGTGATCACGATGGCGACATCGTCGGGGCTGACCTTGGCGAGCAGCTCCTGGAGGGCCTCGACCTGGCGCAGCGTGCCCTCGGCGCGGCCCGTGACGGTGTCGGCGAGGAAATTGACGTCCTTGAACCACACCACGCGCCGGCCGCCGAACATCGGCACGGTCTGGACGGCGTCGCGGAAGCGGTTCACCGCGGCCTCGACCTCGTCGACGTTGGCGGCGAAGCCGTTGACGATCTCGCGCGCGAATTCGTCGGCGCCGGCCGCGGCCGCGAGCCCCTCGAAGCGCTCCTTGCCGACCCGGTTGACGATGAAGTCGTCCGGGCCGCAGACGAAGGCGAAGGCTTTCGGCGCGGCGGGCATGGGATCGGGATTTGCCCATGAATCCCGCGAAAGCGCACGAAAAATTTTCAAACGGACAACGAATGCGCAGGAAGACACCAGAGCCTTTTTTGACCACGGATTACACGCATGAACACGGATGGATTCAGGCCAAGATTCGGAACCTTCGTCCCAAGAAGGTTGGCGCAAGCAAACCAACACACCCCGCCCTGGGGGCACCCCTCTTGATAGAGGGGTGCTTCGTCGGCGCTGATCTGGCTCCCCTCTACCTAGAGGGGTGGCGCGAAGCGACGGGGTGTGCCTGCGAACGAACCGGCGCCCCGCCGCGCCTAATTCGCCAGCGGGACGGCGACCTTGCGTGATTCGCGCAGGAGCTCGCGGCGAAGCCAGTCGGTGGCGGCGGTGACGGCGCGCTGCTTCACGGCGCCGCGCGGGCCGGGATAGGTGAGCTTGCGCGACCAGTCGCCGCCCGGCGCGTGCATGCCGAGATAAATCGTGCCGACCGGGTTCTCGCCGTTGCCCGAGGTCGGGCCGGCGAAGCCCGTGATCGCAATGCCGAAGTCGGCGTCGAGCTGCTCGGCCACGCCGGTGGCCATGGCGACGGCGCACTCGGCGCTGACGGCGCCGTGCTGCGAGAGCAGGCATTCGGGGCAGTCGAGCAGCATCATCTTCGCGTCGTTGCTGTAGGAGACGATGCCACCCTGGAAGAATTTGCAGGCGCCGCAGATGTCGGTGAAGCTGTTGGCGAGGAGCCCGCCGGTGCAGGATTCCGCGACGGCGAGCTTGCGGCCGGACTCGCGGAGCTGGTCCGCGACGACCTTGGCCAGCGAATCGTGCCCGAAGCACACGAAGTCGTCGCCCAGCAGCGCGGCGCATTCCTCGGCGAGCTCGCGCAGGCCCTCGAGGCTGTAGCATTCGTCGGGCGAGCTCAGGCGGCAGTCGACCTGGCCCTGATGCGCGCAGTAGGCGACGCCGAGGCCCGGGTAGCGGTCAAAGAGCGGCTGGAACTTCGTCTCGAGCAGCGACTCGCCCACGCCGGCGGTGCGGATCTGGATGTAGGCCTCGCGCTCGCTGAGGAGGCCGAGCTGCGCGAGGCGCGGCATCACCTGCTCGGTGAACATCGGCTGCAGCTCGTTCGGCGGGCCGGGCAGCATGACGAGCACCTTGCCGTCCTGCTCGACCCAGAGGCCCGGCGCGGTGCCGTTGGCGTTGGGCAGGACGTCGCCGCGCTCAAAGCGGTAGGCCTGCTTCAGGTTGTTCGACGTCATCTTCCGGTTGATGCGCGCGAAGCGTTCGGCGATGGCGCGCTCGATGGCGGCATCGAAAACCAGCTTCTGGCCGAGCACCTGGGCCAGCGCCTCGCGCGTGCGGTCGTCGCACGTCGGGCCGAGGCCGCCGGTGGTGATGACGACATCGCTGCGCGCCCAGCTCTCGCGGAACTGCGCGGCGATGACGCCCGCCTCGTCCGTGAGTGTGACGTTGCGCTGCAGCAGCACGCCGCGGCGGCCGAGTTGCGAGCCGATGAAAGTCAGGTGGCCGTTGGCCGTCAGGCCGAGCAGGAGCTCGTCGCCCAGCGTCAGGAGCTCGTAGCGCGGCGCGGCGCCGGACGCGCGCGGCGGGGACGGTTCAGGTGTGGCCATACAGTGTGTGTCGGGGCCGCAACCTACCTCCTTTTCGGCAAAATGCCAGCCTGCGGCGGGAACAATTCCTCGCCACAAAAAGGCACGAGAACCCACCAAAGGAGCCTTATGCAGTTCGACCACATCAACCAACTTTGCGACCTGATCCGTGAAACCAGTTTCGCGATCCATCGATATCATCGGCACGGGCACCTGGAGAAAGTCTATGAAAATGCCCTCGCCCACCGCCTGCGAAAACATGGGGTCCATGTCCTGCAGCAGCACCCGCTCACGGTATTGGACGAAGATGGCACCCCGGTCGGGGAGTACCTCGCCGATTTGCTTGTCGAAAATCGATTGATAGTTGAACTCAAAGCCGTTCGAGCTGTGATCGACGAACACGTGGCTCAACTCCTCGGCCATCTCCGATCGAGCCGCATTGAAACCGGACTCTTGATCAATTTTGGCAGCCCTGTTCTGCACGTGAAAAAATACCTCATGTCCGAGCCATCGTTCTGAACCTTTTTGTGGCTTATCGCGCCTTTTCGTGGCTACTTCGCCGTCAACTCTGCAACAAAAGGTCCGCGCCCTGCCGGACGGGCCCGGCGTGTACCTGATGAAGGACCGGCTCGGCCGGATCATCTACGTCGGCAAGGCGAAGAGCCTGCGCAAGCGGGTGTCGTCTTACTTCCAGGCCGGCCGCCAGCGCGCGCTGCGCGACCAGCCGAAGATCCGCGCGTTGATCGAGATGATCGCCGACTTCGACATCATCACCGTGAAGTCCGAGCCCGAGGCGCTGCTGCTCGAGGGCAAGCTGATCAAGCAGTGGCGGCCGAAGTACAACACCGACTTCGTCGACGACAAGCGCTTCCTCCTCGTGCGGCTCGACCTCGACGCGCCGCTGCCGCGGTTCGCGCTGACGCGGTTCAAGAAGGACACGCGCTCGCGCTATTTCGGGCCGTTCGCGCACTCGGGCCTGCTGCGCAAGACGCTCGCGACGATGCGCCGGAAGTTCGGGATCCTGCTCGCCGACACCAACCCGCGGCGGCGGCCCGACGGCCGCTGGCAGCTCTACGACGACGTGCGCGCCGAGATCTCCGGCTGGCCCAACGTCGTCACGGGCGAGGAGTACCGTGCGCGCGTCGGCCCGGCCTGCGATTTCCTCGACGGCAAGAGCCGCGAGTGGCTCGCGACCCTGCGCACCGAGATGCAGCAGCGCGCCGCGCGGCAGGAGTTCGAGAAGGCCGCCGAACTCCGCGATATCGTGCTCGCGCTCGAGCGCACGCTGGCGCGGACCCGGAAGTTCACGCGCGACCTCACGCAACTGCGCCCGGACGAGGAGGCCCTGCGGCAACTGCAGGGTGCGCTCGGGCTCGGCGGGCCGCCGGCGCACATGGAGTGCTTCGACATCTCGCACATCTCGGGGACGTTCGTCGTCGCCTCGATGGTGCACTTCACCGACGGCCGGCCCGACAAGGACCAGTACCGGCGCTTCGCGATCAAGAGCTTCGTCGGCAACGACGACTTCAAGGCGATGGAGGAGGTCGTGTCCCGCCGCTACCGCCGGCTGCGCGACGAGGGCCGCGCGTTCCCCGACCTCGTCGTGATCGATGGCGGCCGCGGGCAGATCGCCGCGGCGCTGAAGGCGTTCGTGCGCCTCGACTGCATGCCGCCGCCGCTCATCGGCCTCGCGAAGAAGGCGGAGACGATCATCTTTCCCGACGAGCGCGCCCCGCTGAACCTGCCGCTCGGCGACCCCGGCCTGAACCTGCTGCAGCGGCTGCGCGACGAGGCCCACCGCTTCGCCAACACCTACAATGCCGACCTGCGCTCGAAGAAGATCCGCGAGAGCGTGCTCGACGACATGCCCGGCCTCGGGCCGGTGCGGCGCGCGGCGCTGATGGAACACTTCGGATCGATCGACCGGCTGCGGGCCGCCAGCGCCGCGGCGATCGCCGACGTGCCGGGCTTCGGCGGCAAGTTCGCGGCGGAGCTGCACGCGTTCCTCCTCGCCAATCCGCCGACGGCGGCGCGGCCGGATTAGGCAAAGTCGGCGCTTCACAAAAGCCTGCCTGGCACTGGCGGCGGGGCCATCAGCCCCGCGAGGCCGGACATGCGAAGCGAAATTCCGCGGGACCGATGGTCCCGCCTCCCAACGAGGCATCCGCCAGAAACCCATACTTCCCATTGTCCCGGGGTTCCGACGGGTGTATGCTGCGCCCCGAGCGGCACATCGCCACGCCGGGGCGCCGCGCAAGCAACAGGACCATCATGAATACTCCCCAAAACGGTTTGCGCGTGGCTGGGACCATCTTCGGCTTGGTCTCCCTCGGCCACTTGCTGCGTATGCTGCTTCGCTTCCAGTTCCTCATCGGCAGCCATCATGTGCCGATGTGGATGAACGCGCTGGCGTTCCTCGTGACCGGCGCGCTGGCCTGGTGGCTGTGGCAGCTCTCGCTGCCAGCCAAGGTCGCGCCGGCCGCCAAGGAAGCACCGCCGCCCGCGGCCGCGAATCCGGCCTGAGTCGGAATCAAGCGTTTCGAGGTGGAACCTGCACTCCGTGCGGGCTCCACCTTTGACCGAGCTGACGCTCAACGCTTGAGTCGCAGCACGTACTCGATGGCGCGGTCCGGCAGCAGCCACTTGAGGAACAGGAAGACCCTGGCGTGCGCCGGGGCGCTGTAGCGCGGCGCCGGATTGTCACTGGCCAGCGCGCGCGCCACGAGCCGGGCGATGTCGTCGGGCACGCCGGCGACGCGCCGCATGGCCGCCGTGTTCTCCTGGTAGCCACGATAGAATGGCTCGTAGGGTCCGGCGTGGGCGGCGATGTCCGCCGAGGCGGCGTTGGCCGCCTCGACAAACTCGGTCAGGATGAACCCCGGGCGGATGAGCGTCACGCGGACGCCAAACGGCTTCAGCTCGCCGCGGAGGCCGTCGGTCAGCGCCTCGAGCGCGTGCTTGGTCGAGTCGTAGATGCTGGACATCGGCCGCGCGATGCGGCCGGCGACGGAGCCGATGTTGACGATGCAGCCGCGGCCGCGCTCCCGCATGCCGGGCAGCACGAGCTGGGTCAGGGCGATGAGCGCAAAGACATTCGTCTCGAAATTCCTCCGGATGAGCTCGACCGGCGCGATCTCGAGCGGCCCGCGCGTGCCGTAGCCCGCGTTGTTCACGAGCCCGTCGATCCGGCCGAATCGTGCGAGCGCCGCCTCCACCAGCCGGCGGCGGTCGGCATCGCGGGTGATGTCGCCCGGCACGGCCAGCACGCGCCCGCCGGCGGGGTCGAGTTCCCGCGCGAGCGCCTCGATCCGGTCGGGCCGGCGCGCGGTGAGCACGAGTTGCGCGCCGGCGCGGGCCAGGCGGCGGGCGGTGGCCTCGCCGATCCCGGCGGAGGCGCCGGTGACGATGACGACCATGTCCTTGAGCTGCGGCATGCGCGCGGCGGTCAGCGGGGCTTCAGCCAGCGGTCGGCGAAGTCGAGATATTGGGCCCAGTCGTAGGCCGTGATGTCATGCGGGCCCGGCCGGAGGTGATAGCGGACGCAGTCGCCGACCGGCGTGCCAACCGCCGGCATCGGCCCGGTGCCGACGCCGGCCCGGCCGAAGAGTGCGTAAACGGGGCCGGCCGCCTGCGCGGCAAGAAACTCGCCGCGCGGGTCGGCCCACTGGTCGTCCGCGGCCGAGGCGACGTAGAGCGGACGCGGCGCGATGAGCGCGAGCAGTTCGTGCTGGTCGACCGGCAGGTCGGCCTCGCGGTTGTCGTAGCGGCGGAAGTTCCTCGCGAACCAGTGCGGGAACACGCGGTTGATGGTCGCCACGGTTTCGCCGAAGATGCGCTTGCTCAGCGCGGCGCCGCCGCAGCCGGACTCGTTCGAGATGACGATGGCGAATCGCTCGTCCTGCGCGCCGGCCCAGAGCGCCGTCTTGCCCATGCGCGAGTGCCCGACCAGGGCGACGCGCGTCGGATCGAGGTCGGGCTGTTCCGCGATGACGTCGAGCGCGCGGCTCGAGCCCCAGGCCCACACGCCGATCGTGCCCCAGGCGTCGGCGGCGCGCTCCTCGGTGCCGGGTTGGGGAGAGAATTGGGCTGCGATCCCGGCGGCGAGGCCCTCCGGGCGATCCGCGCAGAGATCTCCCGTATACCCGGTGACGAGCGCATAGCCGCGGCCGATGACCTGCCCGACCTGCCATTCACTGGCCTCGCAACCCCGCAGCGCCTCGGTCGCGCGATGGTCCGGGGCGACGGAAGGACGCTCGTTGGGAATCCAGCCGGCCGGCAGCGTGATCCCCGGGTCGGGGTCGACCGAGTGGTTGCCGAAACGGTTCAACCCGAGAAAAACCGGGCAGCGGCCGCGGACGGAGTTCGGCCGGAACACCAGCAGCCGCAGCGAGCGGCCCGATTCGCCGGGTTCGAACCAGACGGCGATCTCGCTCCGCGTCGCCCGTCCGCCCAAGGCGCGCGGATCGGTTGCGGTCGTCCGCCAGTGCATTCCCGGCGGCCGGCCCGCGGGCGTGAAACCGTAGACATTTTCCGCGAACAAGCGCAGCAACTCGGCGCGCCGGCCGGGCCAGTCGGCGGCGGCGGTCACGCGCGAGCCGTCAAGGCGCACGAGCGGGTCGGGCAGCCTGTACGCGGGGACCCGGGCCTCGTCGTAATTCGGGGTGTCGGCGGCGCCGGCCATGGTTGCGAGGCCCCATGCGAGCAGGACAAACCGGCCGCAGTGTGGCGCGGCGACGGTCATTGCGAATCGTAGATCTGGACCCGGGTCCAGAACGCCTTGAACTTCTCGACGAAGGCAAGGTGGATCGGGTCGACCTGGTAGGCGTTGTGCGCGGCCACGTCCCGGCAGATCACGACCAGCGCCACGTCGTAGCTCGAGTCGATGATCGGGCGGCGTTCGGTCGCGGCGGGCGCGCCGACGGCGACTTTCTCGACCGACCGGATGGCTGCGAGCGATTCGACGCCGCGGCGGAAGTCGGCGCGCTGCGCCGGGGTGAGGTCGGGCTTCAACCAGAAGTAGACGCAGTGGTACAGCATGGTCCGGCCAGCAAACAACGGCCGGCGCCCGAGGCAAACGCGGAGTGGTCCGGTTTTACGGGTCCTTGACGGATTTCGCTCGGGCTGGGCGCCGCGCCGGCCTAAGATTCACGCGGCTTGCCCGTCATAGTGGCAATCCCTCTCCCCCCATGAAACTCGCCCGCCTCCTCACCCTCCTGCCCTTCCTGCCGCTCGCGCTGTGCGCCGCGGCGGTCGATTCGCACATCTCCGCCGTGACGGTCTACACCGACCGCGCGGTCGTCACCCGCGCCGCCGGCCTCGATCTGCCCGCCGGCTACGCCGAGCTCGTCTTCGCCAACCTGCCCGAGGCGATCAACGAGCATTCGCTGCAGGTCAGCGGCAAGGGCAGCGCCGCCGCCACCATCCTCGACGTCAGCGCCAGGCGCACCTACGTCGACTTCACGCCCAACGCGCGCGTGAAGGAACTCGAGGACCAGCTGAAGGCGCTGGCGAAGCAGCTGCGCGGGCTCAACGATCGCGCCGCCGTCCTCCAGGCGCAGGGCGCCATGCTCGACCAGATGAAGGCCGCGCTGTTCGCCCCGCCGACGAAGGACGTGCCGCGGCCCGACCTGGCGCAGTTCACGAACTCGCTCACCTTCCTCTCCGAGCAACAGGCCAAGATCGTGGCCGAGACCGCGACGCTCGACGAGCAGCGCGAGGACCTGCAGAACAAGACCAGCACCGTGCAGCAGCAGCTCAACGAGCTCCGCGGTGCCGGCGGCAAGGCTTTCAAGACCGTGACCGTGCGCGTGGCCGCGGCGCAGGCCGGGCATCTCGATGTGGCGCTTTCGTACACCGTGCCGGGCGCGTCATGGGTGCCGAGCTATGACGCCCGCGTCCTCAGCACCGAGCATGCCGTCGCGCTGGGTTATTTCGGGCTGGTGCGCCAGAGCACGGGTGAGGACTGGAACGACGTGGCGCTGACGCTCTCGACCGCGCGGCCGTCGCTCGGCGGCGCCGCGCCCGTGCTGGGCGTGTGGAACCTGGACCTCTACCTCCCCAGACCGGTCGCGCTTTCGATGGAGGATGCCCGCCGCGACGAGATCCGCAAGAAGGCCGAGATGGCCGCCCGGCAGGCGCCGGCCGCCGCGGGCTACATCAACATGCAGACCCTGACGAACAACGCGCCCGCGCCGGAGGAAAAGGACGCCGAGCTGGCCGTCGCCACGCTCGAGGCAGGCGCGACGAGCGCGTCATTCCGGATCGCCTCGCCCGCGAGCATCGCAAGCGACAACGCCCCGCAGCGGGTGCCGATCACGGCCGCCACGCTGAAGACCAACCCGGAATACCTGACCGTGCCGAAACGCCTCGCCGCCGCCTACCTGACCGCGAAGGTGGTGAACTCGTCGGAGTTCCCGCTGCTCGCCGGCGCGATGAACGTGTTCCTCGACGGCACCTTCGTCGCCACGAGCAGCGTCCGGACCGTGATGGCGGGCGAGAAGTTCGACCTCGCGCTCGGCGCGGACGAGGGCATCGCCGTGAAGCACAAGCGCGTGAACAAGTTCACCGAGGAGACGGGCCTGACCAACTCCGGCAAGCGCATCACCTACGAGTACCTGATCACGATCCAGAACAACAAGAAGACCGCCGAGCGCGTGGTCGTCGCCGACCAGCTGCCCGTCTCGCGCAACGAGAAGATCGTGGTGAAGGCGCTCGCGCCCGACCCGAAGGAGATCAAGCCGACGGATGAGGGCACGCTGAAGTGGACGCTCGACCTCCAGCCCGGCGAAAAGCGCGAGATCCCGGTGAAGTTCGCCGTCGAGTTCGACAAGGACGTCAACGTGGCCGGGTTGGAGTGAGGCCGGCGCGACATCGACCTGACACCTGTAGGGCGGGGTCGCCGGACCCCGCCCATTCGGTCAACG
>DASZXO010000098.1:0-42189 GCA_035545835.1 Lacunisphaera sp. | reverse complement strand
GTGAGGGCACCCCGCCTCCATGGCATCACCCCAAAATTGATTCGCCCCGCATGCCGCCGGCTGCTGCGCTCCGGCCATGGCAACCATTGCATTCATCGGCACGGGCGTGATGGGCCGCAGCATGGCCGGCCACCTGCTCCGCGCCGGGCACACGCTGCACATCCACAACCGCACGCGTGCGAAGGCGCAGCCCCTGCTCGAGGCCGGCGCCCACTGGCACGACACCGCGGGCGAAGCGGCGGCCGCGGCCGAGTTCGTGTTCACCATCGTCGGCTTCCCCGCGGATGTGGAGGAGACCTACTTCGGCGCGGGCGGCATCCTCGCCCGCGCCCGCGCGGGCGCCGTGCTGGTCGACATGACGACCTCCAGCCCGCAGCTCGCCCGCCGGATCGCCGAGGCGGCCGCGGCCCGGGGGCTCGAGGCCCTCGACGCGCCGGTCTCGGGCGGGGACATCGGTGCGCGCGATGCGAAGCTGGTGATCATGGTCGGCGGCGAGGCGGCGGCATTCGCGCGGACCCGGCCGTTGTTCGAACTGATGGGCCAAAACATCGTGCGGCAGGGCGGCCCGGGCGCGGGCCAGCATTGCAAGATGGCGAACCAGATCTCGATCGCCTCGATCATGATGTCGTGGTGCGAGGCCCTGACGTACGCGAAAAAGGCCGGGCTCGATCCCGCGCGCGTCATCGAGAGCATCGGCGGCGGCGCAGCCGCGAGCTGGTCCCTGAACAACCTCGCGCCGCGCGCGCTGCGCGGGGACTACGCGCCGGGATTCTACGTGAAGCACTTCCTCAAGGACATGCGCATCGCGCTCGAGTCGGCCGCGGCGATGCAGCTCGACCTGCCCGGCCTCAGGCAGGCGAAGGCCCTGTACGACGAGGTCGCGGCGCGCGGCGGGGCGGACGACGGGACGCAGGCGCTGTTCCGGCTTTATCAGGCGCGGGCCTGAGCGCAGGCGCCGTCTCGCCCGGCACCCAGTAGCCCTCGATCATGCTGAACACGGGGCGCTGGGGGAGGCCCTTTTCGTTGTGGTAGAGCTGGCTGGCGAGGATGTCGATCGCCGTGGCCCCGATCAGCGGCAGGTTTTGGTTGATGCCGGTCACCGCCTCGACGTGGGCCAGGTGGGTCTGCTCGACGTCCAGCGCGACGTAGGCGATGTCGCCGGGGATGCGGCAGCCGAGCTCCGCCAGCGCGAGGAACTGCCGCGGGCCGAAGCCGATCACGACCTCGGGCCGGGCGCGGCGCAGCCAGGCGCGCACCTGGGCGCGATCGACCGGCCCGGTGGTGAGCAGCGGGTCGAGCGCGGGCCCGGTCATCGTCCTTTGCGCCGCCAGGTACCCGCCGAGCCAGAGGTAGTTGACACGGCTGTTCTCGTCGCGGTCGAGCATCAGGCCGATCCGGCGGTAGCCGAGCGCGGCGAGCTTTTGGTACGCGAGGAAGGCGCCGCGAAAGTGGTTGTGCGTCGCGCGGTGGAGCGCGCGGTGGTTGTAGACGTAGCCGAGGCCGACGCAGATCATGTGCGCCCAGTCCAGCTCGTGGTCGTAGACGGGGACGGGAAACGGCACGATCAGGTTCCCGTGGATGGCGCGCGCGTGGAGCATGCGGCACGTGGCCGCGGCCGCGCGGCCGCCCAGCCCGAGCCAGAACGGTTCGACGCGCATGCCCAGCTGCTGGGCCCGCTGGCGCGCGCCCTCGTAACAGCCCACGCTGTAGGAGTGGTTCTTCCAATCGTCGGCGCTGGCGCCGCCGGTGAGAAAACCCACGACCTCGGGCGCCGCCTTGGCGTGCTTGAGCCGCACCTGGCTCATGAGCGCCGACACCAGGACGTTGGAGCGATACCCGAGCCGGTCGGCCAGGCGGCGCAGGCGCTCGCGCGTCGGCGCCGGGATCGACGGGTGATTCCGCAGGCTGAGCGAGACGGTCGTGTGGCTGACACCGGCGCGCCGGGCGATCTCGCGCAACGTCGGCGGGCTCGACGGGGTGACAACGGCGGCCATGCGTTTAAGCGGATGCGGCCCCGGGAGTTGGCGCAAATCTATTTTACGTGGAAAGTCACGGTGCCCTTGGCGGCGCCGGGGCGGTTTGCCATGGACCAACGCCGTTACCCAACCCCCACCCGCGGCCGGCCGCCACCCCGCGTCGGTTCACGCCGACCCCGTCCGTCCCGCCAACCCCGCCCGTCCATGAACACCTCCCCCGTCCCGCGAGCCCGCGCTCGCCGCTTCGAGTCATCCGTCGGACTGACTCTGTTGTCCCTCTCGGTCCTCCTGCCCGGCCACCTCGTCGCCCAGGCGCCGGCAACCAGCCAGGAAAGCGTCGTGGTGCTGTCCCCGTTCACGGTTTCGTCGCAGGCGGCCGACCGCTACCGCGCCGAGGATGCCGTGTCCGCCGTTCGCGTCCGCGCGCCGCTGCTCGACACGCCGAGCTCGATCACGGTCCTGACCCGCGACATGATCGACGACATCGCGCCGAACCGGGTGTTTGATGTCACCCGCTATGTGGCCGGCGTCCAGGAAGGCCGCGGGCTCCAGTTCCAGGACCGCATGATCATCCGCGGCTTCGAGACCCAGAACGGCGCCCGGACCGTCGACAACTTCCTCCAGTCCGCCGATGCGGACAACGTCGAGGAGGCCGTGATCGACCGCATCGAGGTGACGAAGGGCCCGAACGCCATCCTCTCGCCCGCGGGCGCGCCGGGCGGCTCGCTCAACATCATCACGAAGTCGCCGCTCTACCAGCGGCACAACACCCTGACGGCGCAGGTCGGCCTGTACGATGCCCAGAAGGCGACGCTCGACCTCGGCGGCCCGTTCGGCGACAGCGGCGTGTTCGCGTACCGCTTCATCGCCTCCGGCCAGGACACGCGCCGCTACTGGGGCCCCGACAACAAAATGAGGAGCTATGCGATCGCCCCGATGCTCGCGTGGCGCATCGGCAACAAGTCGCAGCTCACGCTCAAGTACATTTCCGCCGAGCACTGGATCTTCCGCGAGCCGCTGCTGATCCTCGATCCGGGCACGACCGCCACCAGCGGCGATCCGAAGCTGCTACCCGGCATCGATCCCAGCGGCAGCAACGGCATCCAGCCGTGGAGCCACGTCGGCACGCACAGTGACGACGCGTTCGCCATCTTCACCTCCAACCTGACCGACCACGTCAGCCTGCGCGCCGCGGCCAACGCCCGCCACTACTTCGAGGATTCGGACCAGGACTTCCTGTCCACGGGCAACTTCAGCGCGCGCTACAACCCGATGACCGGCGAGCTGACGCAGGATTACACCTGGGCCCTGAAGGACACGACGCTGCCCTACAACGCCACCGCCAACCCGTACGTGTCCACCTACAATCCCTGGATCAATCCGTCCGCCATCCCGAACCGGGGCAATATCCAGGACACGAGGCGGGACACCTACAACTTCCAGGTCGACCTGGCCGCCACCTACCAGTTTGGCGGCGCCAGCTCGCAGACGATCGTCGGCGCGGCCAACTCGCACCAGCACGCCCGCAGCCTCAACAAGGACGGCACCCTCCCCGCCATCGACCTGGCGCACCCGGTCGTCGTTTACCCGACCTATCCCGCCACCTGGCCGACCAACCAGAGCAACTCCGGCTCGTCCTACGACAACCGCCAGCTGTACGTCAGCGAGCGCGTCGGCCTGCTGGACAACCGCCTGTACCTCTCGGGCGGCATCCTGAACTTCGCCAGCGTCGTCAAGAACTGGAACGCCATCACCGGCACCCAGACCAGCAAGCTCGACGACAGCAAGAACATGTGGTCGCTCAGCGCCCTCGGCAAGGTCCGCGACAACGTCTCCGTTTACTACAGCCATTCGACGAACGCGAATCCCACCATCGTCAACTCCACCCAGGCCCTGTGGCGCGACGGCGAGCAGGACGAGGCCGGCGTCAAATCGGAGTGGTTCGGCAAGCGCCTTTCGGTCAACGGCGCCTGGTTCAAGATCTCACAGACCAACGTGACCGTGCCAAATCCCGCCTACCAGACCGACCCGACCCAGCCGCAGACCCTCGTCTCCGACCTGAGCAACCACGGTTACGAGGCCGAACTCTTCGGCCAGTTGACCCCCAGCCTCTCGGCGATCGCCACCTACACGCACCTGCACATGCGCGATGCCCTCGGCCGCATGGTCCGCGGCGTGGCCGACGACAATGCCTCGTTGCTGCTCAACTACCGTTTCAACGACAGCCTCATCAAGGGGCTCTCCGCCAATTTTGGTGTCGTCTACAGCGGCCGGCGCGCCGGCGATTCCGCGTCGGACGGCGGCAACTTCACCCAGCTTGGGGTCGTGAAACAGGTCAGCTTCTACCTGAAGCCCCAATACGTCACCACGCTCGGTGTGAGCTACCGGATGAATGAGAAGCTCAGCTTCCGCCTGATCATCGACAATCTGTTCGACGACAAGGATTACATTTCCGTCGCGGGCGGCCGCATCACGGGCACGGGCCTCACCACCCAGCCCGGGTTCAACGCCCGGTTCTCCACCACGCTGGCGTTTTGACTTGTCCCGCCCGCTGGTCGAACCTGACCAGCGCTGACCGCCGCCCGGTCGCTCGCGACCGGGCGGACCGTCTGGGTCTGTCGCCGCCCCGTGCGGCCGGCGGTCGCGCGCTCCCTCCCTGCCCGCCTGGGCCCGAATCCCCCCGCTTCCGCCATGCCGAACGCCGCGCCTCGTGCCCGTTTCGATGTCCGCCGCTTCGGCGCGGCGGGCGATGGCCGCACGCTCGACACGGCGGCGCTCAACCGGGCGATTGCCGCTGCCGCCGCCGCGGGCGGCGGCGAGGTGCTGGTGCCCGCGGGTGACTATCTGTGCCATTCGCTCCGGCTGCGGAGCCACATCACGCTGCGCCTCGCGGCCGGGGCGACGTTGATCGCGGCCGATCCGCCGCCGGCCGGCGACCCGGCCGCGCCGGGCTACGATCCCCCGGAGGAGGCGCCGGCGAATTTTCACCAGGATTTCGGCCATTCGCACTTTCACAACAGCCTCGTTTGGGGCGTCGGGCTCGAGCAGGTCGCGGTGCTCGGCCCCGGCCGCATCTACGGCCGCGGTCTCAGCCGCGGCAACGGTCGCATCGCCCTGCCCGTCGGCCAGGTCGCGGCGCAGCCACCCGGCCATCTGCCCGATGTCCTCGAGGCCGACGGCCCCGTCGAACCCGCCGTCACGCCGGCCGCACCCGGCGCCTTCGGCTATCCGAGCCCGACGGACACCCTGCCCGCAGGCGTCGGCAACAAGGCCATCGCGCTCAAGAGCTGCCGCGGGGTCGACATCCGCGACCTCACCATCCTCCACGGCGGCCACTTCGCGATCCTCGCCGCCGACTGCGAGCACGTGACCGTCGAGCGGGTCGTCATCGACACCAACCGCGACGGCATCGACATCGATGCCTGCGCCCACGTCCGGATCGAGCATTGCACGGTCAACTCGCCCTGGGACGACGGCATCTGCGTGAAGTCCTCCTGCGGCTTCGGCGGGGTTCGCCCGGCCGAGCACATCACGATCGCCCACTGCCACGTCAGCGGCTTCGAGGAAGGCACGCTGGTCGACGGCACGCGCTCGCGCGTCATCCGCCACCGCGGCGGCCCGATCGGCCGCATCAAGCTCGGCACCGAGGCGAGCGGCGGCTTTCGCCAGGTGGTGATCCGCGATTGCGAATTCGAATTCTGCCGCGGCCTGGCGCTCGAGCAGGTCGACGGCGCGATCATGGAGGACATCACTGTGGCCAACCTGGTGATGCGCGAGGTCATGAACGCGCCCATCTTCATCCGGCTCGGCGGGCGCCTGCGCGCGCCCGGGGCGACGCAGCCCGGCACCGCCCGGCGCATCGCGATTTCCCATGTGACCGCGCACGACGTCGCGCCGGACCACGGCATCTTCATCGCCGGCGTGCCCGGCCATCCGGTGACCGACGTCGAGCTGGCCGCGATCGATCTCCGCTGCCGCGGTGGCGGAACGCCGGCGGCGGGTCCGGTGCCCGAGCTGGTCGACGGCTATCCGGAGCCCATGCTGTTTGGCCCGCTTCCCGCCTGGGGTTTGTATGTCCGCCATGCCGCCGGCCTCCAGCTGCGCGAAATCTCGTTGCGCTTGCTGAATCCGGACCCGCGTGCCGCGGTGGTGCTCGATGACGTGGCCGACGTCGACGCCAGCGGGGTACGGCTCACGGGCGCGGGCCCCGGCCCGCAATGGGAGCTGGCCGGCGCCACGGGTCTGCGTGCGCGCAATTGCGACGGAATGGGTACATGAGGGTGAAGCCCGCACTCCGTGCGGGCTGAAATCCGCTCGCCGGAGGCGGGGTGCCCCCACCCCGCGGACTGCCATCCGCGCTCACGCCTCGCGGGGGGTGCGGGCACCTCGCCTTCAAATCTCGCCAGCCTCCACTCCGGCCGCGGCCCGGATCGGAACCTCAAGGCAGGCGCGTGAGGCCCTCCGCGCGGATGTGCCACGTGCCATCCTTTGGGAAACCAGGAAACTCCCCGCTGCACCCTTCCCAACCGCCCACCATCAGCGCGACCGCGGACAGGAACGAGCCGTTCGCGGGCAGGTAGACGGCGATCTCCCGCCGGCCGCCTTGGTTGTGGGCGCGGTCGCTGCCGACCGGAGCGTGCCCATTGGGCAGGTAATGGTTGTTCGGCCCGTCGCGCATGAGCACGTCGACGGCGTCCGCCGGGCGGCCGAGCCGGGTCGCGGTCATCGCCACCATCGGATAGTCCCAGCCCCAGATCTTGGTCGCCCAGTCCCACTGCTGTAGCACGCCGGTCAGCGTCCGGTCCATCGTCGCGCGGTCGACGTCGGGTCCGCCGGGCAGGAAGCCCAGTGCCATCAGCATTTCGGGATGGTCGTGCCGGCTGGCGAGGTCGGTCCACGTATCGGGATGCGATTCCAGCGCCGTGTACTTGCCGTCGACCACCGGCAGGGGCGACAGCTTCGCGAGCTTTGCATCCCACTCGGGCTGGCGCGGCAAACCGGACCGCAGCCGCCAGCGTTGCGCCGTCTCGAGGCCCCAGCGCCAATACGCCAGTTCGAAGGCCGGGTTCTGGCTGGTGGCCGGGTCGTGGATCTCCTGCGCGATCCACAGCGGCGGCCCGAGCACATAGCGGTCGCGCTTTGCGTCGAGTTTCAGCATCGCGGCCATGCACTCGGCGGTTTCGAAAACCACGTCGCGGTAATGCTCGAGGTTTTCCTGCGACGGCGATTGCCGCAGCAGCAGGTCGCAAAGATAGATCACGTGCGGCTGGTTCCAGGCAATGAGCGGGTTGCCGCCCGGGCTCTCACGGTCGTCCGGCCCGACCATCTTGGCCCAGCGCGCGCCGCGCAGCCCGCGCTCGACCGCCAGGGCGCGCGCCTCGGGCAGGTGTCGGACAAACCATTCCAGGTTCCGCTTCGCCAGGTCCGTCTCACCCCAGAGGATGAAGTGCGCCGTGCTCCACCAGATCATCTCGGTGTGGTGCTTGCCGTACCAGGTGTTGCAGGTGAGCCCGCTTTCCTGCGGCGGCACGTCGGCCGCGCACTGCACGGCAGTCAGGTAACGCGACAGGACGATCCGCTCCTCGATCTTCGGCGCGAGCGGGTTGCTGCTGCCGGCGAAATCCACCGCGGCCCCACCGCGCCAGAAGTCCGCCCAATGCGCCGCGCTGCGTGTGAACACGCCGTCCGCGGCGGCCGGTGGCGCAGCCGGACGGTCGGGGGAAAACGCCGCGGTGAACGCCAGCGTGGCGCCGCCCCGGCCGCCGAGCGTGAACGCGTGCGCCGCCGCCGGCTGCAACGGCCGGTCGGTTGCGAACCAATAGGTCGTGCCGCCGACGCTGCGCTCGACCAAGCCGGGTGCGACCAGGCGGGACGTGTGGGTCGCCGGCTGGCTCCAGTCGAGTGGCGGCGTGTTCTTGATCGCCGGATCGTGCCCCCGCGGGAACGCGACGCGCACCCGCAGCCGCCCGGAGCGCACCAGCTCGGATTCGATGCGCACCGCGATCGTATCGGCCGCCGGATCGCACGCCGTCGTGACCGTCACCGGTTCGCCGGCGAGCTGATACTTGCTCGTGATGATGCCGCGCCACAGATCGAGTGTCTGCTCCGGCGCCTGGATGTCTTCCGGTTTCAGCGGCGTGCCGTCGCTCCACTCGAGGGAGATTTGCCCGAGCGGGTGCAGCTGGGGGTTGCGGCGCAGCCAGTCGGAGGCCGCCGTGCCGAGCTTGCTCGGGAGCGCGACGGACGTGCCGTCGGCCTGCGGGTAGGATTCGTTCGTATCCGCCAGCTTGAAACCCTGCGGGTTGTCCTCGGTCGTCCAGCACCAGCGCGCCAGCGTCTCGAGCGGGATGCCATCAAGATAGTAATGGTCGCCGAAGGTTTGGAGGCCGGTGACATCGACCGTGAAGGCGAAACCGCCGTTGCCGACCGTGAGCGGCGCCTCCGGGTCGACGCGGCGGATGGTGACGTTGTGCCGCGAGACCAGGGCCTCGCGGTCGATGGGCGTGGCGTCGGGCAAATTCAGCGGCACGGCGGCGGTGCCGTGTTGGAAATGGAAGTAGTCAAAGTCGGCCGCGCCTTCGCCGCCGTAACTGTACAGCGCCATCCGCGCGCCCTTCCACCGGCTGAATTGCAGCCGGATTTCGCCGCCGATGGCGGCAAAATTCGTGCCGTCGACACTGAAGCCCAGCCGGGCGGCGTCGCCGCGGTATTCGCCCCGCAGCCAGACCACCGACCCGTCGAGTTCCGGGCCGGATCCGGCATCCGAGACGATCCGGTTCACGCCGCCCTCCCGCATCACGCCGGCGAAGTTGAACACCTTGCCGCTCATGAAGGCCACGCCCGCCTGCTGGCCCTCGGCCAGGCCGCCGACCTCCAGCTTCACTTCGAACGAACCGGCTCCGCCCCAGAGTTTCTGCGTGAGCGTATTGCGCGCGCTCGCCAGGTCCGGCGCCGGCCGGCCCTGCAACCGCAGCCAGCCGGGACGCGCCGCCAGCGACCAGGCCGCCGGCGCCGGGTTGTGATTCCACTGCCATTGCGGCTGGAGCTCGCTGGCGTCGAAGTCGTCGCTGGTCTGCGGGTGCTCGATGGGCCCGCCGGCGCCGAGGGCTGGTTTCCGGCCGCCGGCCACCGGCCGGCCGTGATCGCCAAACACCGGCCAGTCGTCCCCGCCCCACTGGACCGGCTCGAGGCACGGCACGCGGCCGAGGTGACCGGCCGATTTGAAACCGATGAACCAAGCCGCGCCATGCTCGAGCTCGACGAGGCCGCCTTGGTGCGGGCTGCCGTCGGGCAGGACGACGCGGCGTTCGTACGGCCCGCGCAGCGCGCGCGCGCGGAGGATGCTCTGGCCGCCGCGTTCGACGCCGCCCTCGGGCAGCGAGATGTAATACCAGCCGTGCCGCTTGAACAGTTTCGGCCCTTCCGCCACCGGCCCGCGGTAGATCTCGACGCCCTCATCGAGCAATTGCGAGCCGTCGGCGCTCATGCGATGCAGGTACAACGGCCCCGCGCCAAGGCGGCCATGCACGAGCCAGGCGGAGCCGTCATCATCCCAGAACGGGCACGGGTCCTCCCACTGCTCCACGCGCTTCACCACGGCGCCGGTCCACGGCCCGGCGGGATGGCGCGCCGTGTAATGCAGGAGGCCGTCGCGCGGCGTGCAGACATAGAGGTGGAACACGCCGTCGTGATAACGCAGCGAAGGCGCCCAGGTGCCCTGCGCGTACGCGCGGACCTCGTCGTATTTCGGGTCGAGGTCGAGCCGGTCGAAGACCCGCCCGATGACCCGCCAGTTCACCAGGTCGCGCGAATGCAGCACCTGGATGCCCATGAAATGGAACTCGGAGGCGACGAGATAGAAGTCGTCGCCAACCCGGATCACGTCGGGATCCGAATAATCGGCCGGCAGGATCGGGTTACGGTAGGTGCCGTCGCCCTGGTCGCCCCAGGGCAGGACCGGCTCCGCCGACGCCGCGCCGGCCAGCGCGCCGCACACCGCCGCGAGTCGCAGCCACCGGGCCGGTTCAAAGCGGCGCCACATAACGATCCGGCCCGCCGTGCGCCCGCTGGTGGTGGCGGATCCGCTGGAGGGCAAACCACGCCAGGCCATAGAGGAGGCCGAGCATCAGGTTCACGAAGCGATAAGGCCCGAGCACCACGTCGCCGAGCCCCGGCAGCGTGAGGGTGTGGTGCCAGTCTTTCATGGCATCGAGGATCCACCCGGCGCCGGGACTGATCAAGAGCGCGATGACGAGCGACTGCACGATGGTGGCCGCGCCGGCGATCTGGCTGTAACGCAGCGGATGCCAGACCTCCTGCGCCAGTTTCAGCTGCGCCAGCATCACGACCCAGAACGCCACGCCCGTGACCAACGACGACAGGAGGAAGGTCCACGGGCCCACCACGAGGAAGAACGACAGCAGGTAGCCGAGCGTGATCACGACCAGCCACGCCCCGAGCACGTCGCCGGCGCCGCGCCGGTCGATCAGCCGCCCGATCGGGTAGGCGATCACGACGTAGACGAGCGACGGCCACGACATCATCCGTCCGGCCTCGCCGAGGTCCAGGTTGAGCTCGTATTGGGGAAAGAAGATAAGGAAGCCCGACAGCCCGAGCAAGGCGCCGTACAGGCAGATGCGGAGGAAGTAAGTCCAGAGGTAGACGGGATGCCGGAAGGACTGGTCGACAAAGGTTCTCACGGCGTGCGCCAGGGCGGACCGGCTCGTCTCGTCCCTTTCGGGCACCACCGGGTATTCGCCTTCCCGCACGAACCAGCAGATGGCGCCGAAACCGGCGAGGTTGAGCAGCGCGACGCCGAGGAAGATTTCCCGGCTGTGCGTCGTCACGCGCCCGAGCAGCCAGTACGTGATGATGAACGTCCCGGCGGCGCCGAAAACCCGGAAGAGCGCGAGGAACCGGCCCATGTGGGTGTCGGGCACGACGTCCCGCAGCAGGCCGAAGAACATCACGTTGGTCATCGTCTGCGCGGCCCGATAGAGGAGCACCAGGGCGCCAAAAACGAGGACGATCGGCGCGACCGGAATGGCCTCGAGCCAGGCCGCGGTCCACGCGGCGCGCTTGAGCCCGGCGGCAATCTCCGGTGCGAAGGGCGTCAGGGCGAGGAACACGGTCACGAAGGGCGTCACCCAGAACAGCACCGGGATGCGCCGGCCCCAGCGCGTCCGCAGGCGGTCGGAGTAGTAGCCGAGCGGCGGCATGATGAGCAGCTGCAGGATGGCATTGAAGGAGCCGATGATGACGCCGATTTCCTTGTCGGAGGCGCCGTGCCCCTTGAGCAGCACCGGCAGCACCTTCGGCTCGAGCATGTCGATGAGCGTGAAGACGACCTCGCCCGCCAGCAGCCACGCGAAGACCATCCGGAGGCCGCCGACCGTGTAGGTCAACGTACCGGCGCGGTAGACGGACGGGGGCGGCGCCGCGGGGGCGGGCGGTGGGGCAAGCATCGACGGGCGGAGGGTCGTGGTTTCGCCCTCACGTCGCAAGTCCGGTGACCGCCGGGCCGCTTGCCAAGGCCGCGATTGCTTTCCGCGTAAAGCGCGAATGCGTGAGGCCGCAACTGTTTCAGGTAGGGCGCGGACTCCGTTCCGCGCCGCGGCGGCGAGCGGAGTCGCCGCCCTACCCCGGCAGGCTGGCGCCGGTCGCTTGGTGGAGGCCCGGCTCCTGCCGGGCCGCGGCCCGCCAGGAGACGGACCCTCCCACGGCAGATCCTCGTCGCCTCATGGGCACAAGGGCAGGTTCAGCCCGCATGAAGTGCGGGCTCCATCTCAGCTCACCGCCCTCGGCCTACAGCTTCTCGTCGGCGATCGGCTCGGGGCGGTTGGTCTCGGGCAGGCCCGGGCTGTTGTGCACCGCGAAGCCGTCGACCTGCTTCAGCACGAACGTCGGAATCCCGGCGGCGGGCGCGCACTTGAGCTGGTCGAAGGTAACGTCCGCGACGTGATCGAGCTGGATGACGGGCCGCAGGTCCGCCTGCGCCACGCGCAGCTCGACGCGCCCGAGCGCGAGGTTTTTCACGTGCCGGGCGAACAGGCCCCACGACGGCATCGTGCCGAGCCGGCCGGGCTCCGGGTAGAGCTCCTTTTCCGCCGCCGGCACCTCGACGGCGGCCTGCTCCCGCGTGCCGCCGCCGGCGAAGTCGATGAAGATGTTCGTCAGCGCCAGGTCCTCGATCGGGTGGCCCGGCTCGCCCACCAGCAGGATGCCGCTTTGGGCGGCGACGTTGTGGGCGACAACGTTGTCGATCTTGATCCGGCGCGCCGCGCCGATCGCGACGTCGCCGGGACCGCGCCGGCGTGCGCCCAGGCGGACGTAAATCGGGGCGTTGCCGATGTCGCGCATCGTCAGGTTCGAGACCGCGATGTCCTCCATCAGGCCGCCGTCGACCTCCTCCAGCGCGAGGCCGCGGCAGTAGTCGAAGACGCAGTTAGCGACCGTGATGTTGCGGAAGCCGCCGTTGGCCTCGGTGCCGAGCTTGATCCGCCCGCAGCCGGGCACCCGCATGAGTTTCCGCTGGCGCGTGCCGTCGAGCAGCGTGCCCTCGTCGTAGCCGCTCACCTGGCAGTTCGTGATCGTCACGTTTTCCGTCGGGCGCAGCGAACCGAGGCCAAACGAGGCCTTCGGGCAGATGCCGTCGTCGTACGGCGAGTTGATCGTGCAGTTGGCCACGCGGACGTTCTGGCAGCAGTCGAAGTCGATGCCGTCGCGGTTCGTGTCGATCTTGAGGCCGTCGCAGGTCCAGTTGTCGACGCCGGTGGCGAGGATGCCGAAGTGTCCGCCGTGGTAGATGGTGAAGTCGCGGAAGATGACGTTGCGGCAGTTCTTGAGCGCGATGGCCTTGTTCCCGACACCGGCCGGGAGCGTGTCCCGCCCCGGATAACCGAAGGGCCCGGGCGACTGCGCCTTGATGGCGGCGACCGCGGCGGGCGGCAACGGGAAGGCCACGCGATAGTTGCCCTCGGGCGAGCCGGCGTCGTGGCGCGCGGCGCGTTCCTCGGGCAGCAGGTCGCGCCGGCCGCCGCCCTTGCTCAAGCCGCGGCCGAAAATCCGCCCCGGCCCGGTGATGGCGATGTCGGTCAGGTCCTCCCCCCAGATCAGGCTGTTGTGCCAGTGCGAATGGCCGAAGTCCTCGTAGTACTCGACGTTCGGCACCGGCCCGGTCGTCGGCTCGGGCGCGTCGTAACCGGTGGCCAGGTCCTCCGGCGGCTCGGCTGCCACGATGGTTGCGCCCATGTCGAGGTACAGCGCGACGTGGCTCTTGAGGTGGATCGAGAAGCTCAGGTAGTTGCCGGCCCCGAACCAAACGGTGCCGCCGCCCGCGGCGGCCGCGGCGTCGATCGCCGCGTTGATGGCGCCGGTATCGAGCGTCGTGCCGTCGCCCTTGGCGCCGTAAGTATGGACATCGAAGACCCGGGCGGGAGTCTGGGCCGGGAGGGAGAGCGTGGTCGCAAGCAGCGCCGCGCACAGGGTGAGGACGGGGGAACGCATGGTGGCCGGGAAATTAGCCAGCCGAATTCCGGGCGCGAGGTCTTATCTCGGCCATTTCACCTGACCGTCCGGCCCGGCCGCGGCTTCTCCCTGTCATGCGGCCGGCGCCGGGTTGACTCGCGCCCGCGGGCCGCTCCGAATGGCCGCACCATGTCCCTGCCCTCCTCGTTTGCCGGCGTCACCGTCCACACCAAGGCCAATGTGTATTTCGACGGCCGCGTCGTCAGCCACACGGTCCTGCTGCCCGACGGCGCGAAAAAGACCCTCGGCCTCATCTATCCCGGCAGCTACCATTTCGGCACCGGCGCCCCCGAGCGCATGGAGATCGTCGCGGGCGCGTGCCGCGTGGTCCTCGACGGGCAGGCGGCCGCGGCGGACTACCCGGCCGGGACGCATTTCGACGTGCCGGGCAAAAGCGGATTCACCATCGAGGTGAAATCCGGCCTCTGCGAGTACATCTGCTCGTTTCTCTGAGCGGGAACGCATTTTGAGGTGGAACGCGCTGACCTCAGCGCGTTGGCTTGCAGGCGACGACCTTGACAGCGCCTTGTGGTCAAGTCGCTCCACCTTCAGTTCCCTTTCCCCATGCGCCGACGCTGCCTCCTCGCCGTCCTCCTGCTCGTCGTCCCGGTCGCCCGTCTGGTTGCGGTTGAGCCCGATGCCTCCCTGCCGGATGGCCTCTATGCCGAGTTCGACACCCCGCACGGGGCGCTGATTGTCCGGCTGCATGACCGCGAAGTCCCGCTGACCGTCACGAGCTTCGTCGGCCTGGCCGAGGGCACGCTGGCCCCGCGCGACGGGCATCCCTTCTACACCGGCCTCACGTGGTACCGCGTCGTGCCGGGCTTCGTGATCCAAAGCGGCAACCCGGGGCTCAAGGACACGGGCGACACGCCGGTGCCCTACTCCTTTCCTGATGAATTCGTGCCAGGGCTGCGCCACGCGGAGATCGGCACGCTGTCGATGGCCAACGCCGGGCCCGACACGAACGGCTGCGAGTTCTTCCTCACGCTGGGCGACGACACCCGCCTCAACTACCTGTACAGCGTCTTCGGGAAGACGGTGCGGGGCCGTGAGATCCTGCCGCAGATCAAGGCCGACGAGCCTTTCACGATCCACATCCTGCGCGTCGGCACCGAGGCGCGCGCCTTTCGTGCTGACGCCGATGCTTTCCACGCGCTGCTGGCCAAGGCGCGGCGTTACTCGGGCCCGGCCGGGCCCGGGCCGACCGCGTTCTTCGACGATCCCGCCGGGCTCATCCCCGCCGACCCGCCGCGGGCCCGGTATTTCAACTACAAGCTGGCCAACTTCGCCCAGGCCACCGGCGTGCGGATCGTCGGGCGCCTTTTCCCCCACTCGCCCCCGGCGGCCGAGGACGCCGTGCCGGGCGCCTACATGCACGCGCTCGCGACCAAGCTCGGCGTCGACCGCCGCGGCGCCCTCGTGGCGTATTTCGCCGACGAAAAGGACTGGCGCGTCTGGCTGAGCGACGAGGCCGCCGACATTTTTCTCGGCCATCCCGCCACGCCGGCCGACCTCGCGCCCGAGGGCCCGCTGCACAAGCTGAAGACGGCCTTCATCGACGCCGCGGTGGCGGAAGGCGATGCGGCCTACGCCCGCCAGCAGAAGAGTTCACCGCCCGACCAGCAGCCCCCGCCGGCCCAGCACCTCAAGCTCCAGGTCGACGCCCTGCTCGATCACCTCATCCTCAAGCTCGAACCGAAAAACAAATAACTCCCCCGTCCGTCATCCTGAGCGCAGCGAAGGATCCAGCCTCGATTCTCGGCCACGGTTTCAGCGCAGGATTCTTCGCTTCGCTCAGCATGACCCGCCGCTGATATGAAATCCTTCCCGATCGTTGCCTTCGCCCTTTTGCTTTCCGCGTCGCTCCGGGCCGCCGATGACGTGCCCGCGCTCGTCGCGCGCAAACTCGACGCCGCCTACCCCGCGCTCGACACCTTCTACAAGGACCTGCACGCCCATCCCGAGCTTTCGCTGATGGAGGAACGCACCGCCGCGGCCGTCGCGCGCGAGCTGCGCGCCACCGGCTTCGAAGTCACCGAGCACGTTGGCGGCCATGGGGCGGTGGCGCTGCTGAAGAACGGCGCCGGGCCCGTGCTCCTCCTGCGCGCCGACATCGACGCGCTGCCTGTCGCCGAGGAAACCGGCCTGCCATACGCCAGCAAGGTGCACGTGACCGACCTCAGCGGCACGGACGTGCCCGTGATGCACGCCTGCGGACACGACATCCATGCCACGGTGCTTGTCGGCACGGCCCAGGTCCTCGCGTCCCTGCGCGAGCGCTGGGCGGGCACGCTGCTGCTCGTCGTCCAGCCGGCCGAGGAGCGCGGCCTCGGCGCCACTGCGATGCTGGCTGACGGCCTCTACACGCGGTTCCCCAAACCCGACTTCGCCGTCGCCGAGCACGACAGCGCCACATTGGCCGCGGGCACCGTGGGCACCATCGAAGGCTACGCCATGGCCAACGTCGACTGGGTCGACATCACCGTGCGCGGCGTCGGCGGCCACGGCGCGTATCCGCAGAACACGAAGGACCCGGTCGTACTCGCGGCGCGCATCGTCCTCGCCCTGCAAACCATCGTCAGCCGCGAGACGAGCCCGCTCAACCCGGCCGTCGTCACCGTCGGGTCGATCCATGGGGGCACGAAGCCCAACGTCATTCCCGACGAGGTGAAGCTGCGGCTCACGCTCCGCTCCTACGCCGACGAGGTGCGGGCCCACACGATCGAGGCGGTGAAGCGCATCTGTCGCGGCGAGGCCATCGCCGCCGGCGTGCCCGAGGACCGGCTGCCCGTGGTCACCGTCATCACGGACGAAGCCACCCCGTCCACCTACAACGATCCGGCGCTTACCCGCCGCGTCCACGGCGCCCTCGCCGCCTGGCTCGGCGCGGACAAGGTGAGCACGATCGAGCCCGAGATGGGCGGCGAGGATTTCAGCCAGTTCGGCCGCACGATCGAGAAGATCCCGCTGTGCCTTTTCCGCGTCGGCGCCGTCGCGCCGGAGAAAATCGCCGAGAGCGCCCGCACCGGGGTGCCGCTGCCGACGCTGCATTCGAGCAAGTTCGCCCCCGTGCCCGAACCGACGATCAAGACCGGCGTCACCGCCATGACCGCCATCGCGCTGGACTTGCTGGCCAAAAAGTGAACGTTGGCGCCATGCGCCAGTATGCGATCCTCCTGATCCTCGGGCTCGTGCTCGCCTTCATCGCCTTCCAGGCGCGCACGGGCATCTTTCGCCGGAAGCACCCCGGGGAACCCGCCAACAAATACATGCGGGAAATCATGCAGGGCCCGACGCTCAGCGAGGCCGACGCGGCCTGGATTCGGGCGCATTTCGACAACGCCCACCTCAATCCCTCGGGCCTGCGCTACGTCGAGCGGCGGCCCGGCGCCGGCGAACCGCCCGCGACCGGCGCGCTTGTGACCGTGCACTATGACGGCTATCTCCTCGACGGGACGAAGTTTGACAGCTCGCGCGACCGCGGCCGGCCGTACTCGTTTCACGTCGGCACCGGCGAAGTCATCAAGGGCTGGGACGAGGCTCTTGCCACAATGAAGAAGGGCGAGGTGCGCACCCTCATCGTCCCGTGGTGGCTCGCGTACGGCGAGAGCGGCCGCGGAAAGATCCCGCCGCGCGCCACGCTGCGCTTCGAGGTCGAGCTGCTCGACATCCGGTAGGTGGAGCCCGCCCTCCGCGCGGGCCGTGGGGAGCTGATGGCGGCGGGGTGCCCTCACCCCGCGAGGCGCGTGCGCCAGGGGCAACCCGCGGGACGAGGGCGTCCCGCCTCCAACTCCGCGCCGGTTTGCCGCCGATGGAAAGGAATGCCTGCGCACCGTCCGGCCCGCTCACAACCCCGCCAGGCTGCCGTTGCGCTTGAGCCAGTGCTCAGCCTCGCGCCACCCGGGGCAGACGTCCGCCACGCGCGCCCAGAACCGCGGCGAATGGTTCATTTCGCGCAGGTGCATGAGCTCGTGGTAGCAGATGTAGTCGCGGACGGCCTCGGGTGTCTGCACGAGGCGCCAGTTGAGGGAGATTGTGCCGCGGGGCGAGCACGAGCCCCAGCGCGAGCGCTGGTTTCGGACGGTCACGTGCTTCAGGTCCACGCCGGTTTCGGCCGCGAGCTCCCAGAGGCGCGCGGGCAGTTCGATCTTCGCCCGCCGCGCCCACTGCGCCTCGAGCGCAGGGCGCAGGTCGCCCTCCAGCGCCGGCAGGTTAAAGACGTCCGCCGCCAGGCTGACGGCCGGGCGCGGCCCCTCCCGGGCGAGCCGGATCTCAACCATCTCGCCGCGCCAAAGCACCCGGGTCCCAATCGTCCACCGCTGGGGCGCACGCGGGCGGCGCTCGTGCCGGGCGCGCGCCCGGGCCAGCCAGCCGGCGTGCTCGGCGGCAAAGCGTGTCGCCTCGGCTTCGGAACCACGGGCGGGTATGGTGACGACCGCGACTCCGTCCTTGCGCAGCGTCAGGCGGTAGTGTCGCGCCCGCAGGCTGTGCACGAAAACCATGCCCGGGCCGGCGGCGGTCGCCGGCGGCGCGACCCAGGGCTGCGGATTCATGCTCACCGGGCGTTTCGTTAGTTAACACCCGGGTTAAAAGCGAGCTGCGAGAACGCTGCGCACCGCCGGTGCCATTCGGCCCCATGTCGCCGGGAGACCAAGATATGACGTTGGCCATACTTTGCGGCACGGTGTCCGGCAGCTAATTTTCGCCATCAAGTTTTCATCAAACGGCGGGTTGTGACCCCCCTTTTTCGCCTGAGGGCTTGCACCTAGAACGGTCCTGCCTAGTCTGCACCGACTGAACACGCAAATGCGGTCCCGTTCCCGCCTTCCGTACCCTTGTCGCGCCCCCGCCTTCACGCTCGTGGAGATCATGGTGGTGGTAGTGATTATTGGCCTGCTGGCCGCGATGGGCCTGCCGGCGCTGCGGCGCGTCAAGATGCGTTCCCAAGCGAGCGCCGTGCAGAACGACCTGCGCACCTTTTCCACGGCGTTCATCACCTTCAACCTCCAGAACGGCCACTGGCCGGCCAACGGCGACCCGCGGGAGATCCCCGCCGAACTCGGCAACGCCCTCACGAACAACTTCACGCTCAAGTCGCCCATCGGGGGCTACTACAAGTGGAACTATGACGTGTCGGCCGACGGCGTGGACGCCAAGGCGGCGATCGTCATCGTCGGCGACGCCGACAACCCGGTCAGCGATGACGAGGAACTCCGCCTCCTGATCGACCGCCAGCTCGACGACGGGAACCTCGACACCGGCAACGTGCAGGTCGGTTCAACGGGCTCGCTCGTCTATATCCTCGAAAAATGAGCGCGCTCTATAAAGTCACGCTCGTGCAGCTCAAGGCCAACGCCCTGGGCCTGGCGCCCGCCGGCGAGAAGATCGAGCTGGGCAACCTGCCGGTGGAGGAAATCTGCCGCCTCGCGGGCAACCTGCAGCTGGTCGCCAGCGTTTCGGACACGAAGGCCGAGCCCGGCATCCTCGTCTATCGTGGCGAGCGCGGCTGGCGCATCGCCGTCCATCGCGGCCGGCTGTGCATGCACAAGAGCACGTCGGCTTTCGATGAGTATTGGTCGGTCGACCATGCCAAGGACCTCGCCGACCTCCCGCCCTTCCAAGTTGAGGCGCCGACCCCGCAGGTTTCCCGGCGCGTCAAGGTCGGAGAGACGGCCCGCTTTGCCGGGCTCCGCGCCATGGGCGAGGTCGTCGGCCTGTTTGTCATCGGCGTCGGCCTCATCCTGGTCGGGTTCTGGTTCGGCCTGCCGCACAAGAAGCTCAGCGACCTGCCCTCCGACATCATCGAGGTCACCACGGATGCCGAGCGCGCGACGGTGTTCTCGACGGTGGCCGGCAGCTACGCCACCGGCAAGAAGCCGGGTGAAAGCATCATCGTCATCAGCGCCGACGGCCACGTGTCGCTCGGGGTCATTGGCAAGGACGGCAAGCCGTCCACGCCGCGCTTCCAGGAGCAGGCCCGGGCGGCCCGCAAGGGCGGCCTGGCCGCCGTCATCGTGCCCTCGATCGGCGTGATTGCCGAGATCCCGCCGGACGCCGTCAACGTCGGCCGCGCGAACGGACGCTGGCGCAAACTCGTCAACTGAGCGCGTTCCTTGGGGTGGAACCGGCACTCCGTGCAGGTCCAGCCGGTCCGCCTACAGCCTCTCCAGCTGCCAGGCCGGCGGCTGGCCCTCGGTCAGGGTGAGCCAGGCGAAGCTCGGCGGCGCGTGGCGATTCGGCCGTGTGATGCAGCCGGGATTGAGCCAGCGCACGCCGCGCTCATCCGTCTCGTCCCGCGGCGTGTGCGTGTGCCCGTGCAACACCAGGTGCACGCCGGGCGGCGCCCGGAACGGCGGGATGTGCACCAGCAGGCAGAGCGTCCCGGCGCGCTCCAACCGCAGCTCGAGCGGCCAGAGGTCGTGCCCCTCGTTGTTGCCGATCACGACGTGGAGTGGTTTGCCGAGGTGCTCGAACTCGCGCAGCGTCACCGGCTCGCACACGTCGCCCAAATGCCAGATCTCGTCCGCGTCGCGCAGGCGCGCGGGCAGGCCCGGCGGGTACCGGTCGTGCGTGTCCGCGATGACGGCGATGCGGGTCACTTGGCCGCCGCCCCCGCCAGCGCGACGTAGGGTTCCTCCCGCAGGTCGGCCGTCCGGCGCCCGGCCAGCAGCTGGAACCAGACCCGCGCGCAGGCCCCGACGACCAGGACGACGAGGACCAGGAAGATCCCCGTCACCGCGGCGTTCATGTGCGCATTGAACACCTGCCGGCCGAGCGGGCCCGCCGCCGCGGGCGCCGCCGTCGCCAGCTGCGCCGCCAGCCCGTCCGCCTGCGCCAGGAAGCCGATGCGGGGGTTCGGACTGAAGATCAGCAGCAACCCGGCGCTCATCGTCACCGCCAGCAGCCACGCCAGCGGCACCAACGTGACCCAGAGGTAGCGGGCGCGGCCCATCTTGAGCAGCACCGTGGTGCCCAGCGCCAGCGCGATGACGGCCAGGAGCTGGTTCGACACGCCGAAGATCGGCCAGAGCGAGCGGATGCCGCCGAGGGGATCAACGACGCCCTGGTACAGGAACCAGCCCCAGGCGCCGACCACCAGGATCGTCGCCACGCCATTGCCCGCGATCGAGCGCGTGTCGCCCAGTGGGCGCCACGCATGGCCGAGCAGGTCCTGCATGAGGAACCGCCCCACCCGCGTGCCCGCATCGATCGTCGTGAGGATGAACAGCGCCTCGAACATGATGGCAAAGTGGTACCAGAGCGCCGTCGCCGTCCGGCCGCCGAGCACGCCGGCGAACATCTGCGCCATCCCCACGGCAAAGGTCGGCGCGCCGCCGGCGCGGCCGATCATCGTCTTCTCGCCCACGCTCGCCGCCAGCGCCGCCATCTGCGGCTCGGTCACCGGGAAGCCGAGCGCGGTCACGCTGGCGGTCACCGCCGCCGGTGAGCCCGCCTGGTTGATGGCAAAGTATTCGCCGGGCGGCATCGCCGCGGCGGCGATCAGCGCCATGATGCCGACGCCCATTTCCGTGATCATCGCGCCGTAGCCGACGGTCCGGATGTGGCTTTCGCGCGTCAGCAGCTTCGGCGTCGTGCCCGACGAGATCAGCGAGTGGAAGCCCGACACCGCCGCGCACGCGATCGTGATGAAACAAAAGGGAAACACGCCGCCCGGCAGGATCGGGCCGCCGCCGTGGACGAACTTGGTCAGCGCCGGCATCTGCAGCGCCGGCGCCAGCCAGATGATCGCGCCCGCGAGCAGCACCACCGTGCCGAGCTTCATGAACGTGCTCAGGTAGTCGCGCGGCGCGAGCAGCAGCCACACCGGCAGGACCGACGCCACCACGCCGTAGCCGATGATCCACCAGGCGAGCGTCGTGCGCGACAGCGTGAGCCAGCCCTCCAGCCGCGTGCCGGCGAGCAGGCTGCCCCCCCACACCGCGGCGAGCAGCGCCACGACGCCGAACACGCTCACCGCGACCAGGCGCCCGCCCTGGCCGGCCGCCCGCATCATCAGGCCCATGGCCACGGCGATCGGCACCGTGGCCGCGATCGTGAACAGGCCCCACGGGCTCTCCGCCAGGGCGTTGACCACGACGAGCGCCAGCACCGCGAGGAGGATCGTCATGATGGCGATGATGCTGACGAGCGCGACGAACCCGGCGAAGGGCCCGACCTCCTCGTGCACCATCTGGCCGAGCGATTTGCCGCGCCGACGGACCGAGCAGAACATCACGACACTGTCGTGCACCGCGCCGCCGAGCGTCGCCCCGATGAGGATCCACAGCATGCCGGGCAAAAAACCAAACTGCGCCGCCAGCACGGGCCCGACCAGCGGGCCGGGGCCGGCGATCGCGGCGAAATGGTGGCCAAACACGACCCATTTGTTCGTCCGCACGAAATCCTTGCCGTCGGCGTGCACCTCGGCCGGCGTCGCCCGCTGCTCGTCGAGGGTCAAAACCTTCGCCATCAGCCACGCCGAATGGAAGCGCCAGGAGATGGCGAACACGCACAGCGTCGCCACGACCATCCAGAGGGCGCTCACGCGCTCCCCGCGCGACCACGCCAGCACGCCGAAGGCCGTCGCCCCGAGCACCACCACGAGGGTCCAGACGACAACGCGCAGCCAGGGCGTGGATTTCATGGGGTCAGCACCAGCATAACCATCGGCCCCGCCAGTCAAATCGGTTCCAGCGGCCCGGTTGCAGGCGGGCTTTGTGCCCGGTGTGTCGGGCGCAAGGCCCGACCTGCCTTCGTCTCCTACCCGATCCGTTTCGCCACCGCCTGCGCCTGCAGGCAGAGCTCGGCCGCCTTGAAGGCGTGCGCCTGCGTCATCGCCTTCTCCGTGCGGTTCAGGCAGTCGAGAATCAATTCCCCGAAGAACCGGAAGCCGACCTTGCCGGCGACGTTGAGGTGCCGCTCGCCCTGGTCATCCACCAGGTAGAGCTGGTCGCCGGCGGCGTCGCGCGCCACGTCGATGTATTTGCGCAGCTCGATGTAACCCTTCGTGCCGAGGATGACCATGCGGCCGTCGCCCCAGGTGCCGAGACCCTTCGGCGTGAACCAGTCGACGCGCACATAGTTGCTCGCGCCGTTGTTTCCCGTCAGCGACGCCTCGCCGAAATCCTCGAACTCGGGATGCTCGGGGTTCCCGAAGTTCCCCACCGCCGCATGGTTCACGGTCGCGTCCGTCGCGCCGCTGAAATGGAGGAACTGCTCGAACTGGTGGCTGCCGATGTCGCACAGGATGCCGCCGTATTGCTCGCGCCGGAAGAACCAGTCCGGCCGGCCGGTGCCGAGCCGGTGCGGGCCGAGGCCGAGCACCTGGATGACGCGGCCGATCGCGCCGCCGTGCACGAGGTCGCCCGCATGCATCGCGCACTCCACGTGCAGCCGCTCGCTGAAATACACCATGTACTTCCGGCCGGTGGCGGCCGTGACCCGCCGCGCCTCGGCGAGCTGGTCGAACGCGGTAAACGGCGTCTTGTCGGTGAAGTAGTCCTTGCCCGCCTGCATCACGCGGCAGCCGATGGCGCCGCGCTCGTTCGGAATCGCCGCCGCCGCCACGAGCTTCACCGCCGGGTCGGCGAGGATCTCGTCGAAGGTGCGCGCGACGCGCACCGCGGGAAATTTTTCGCGGAAGGCCGTCACCTTCCGGGGATCGGGATCATAGACCCATTTCAGTTCCGCGCCGGCCTCGGTCAGCCCGTTGCACTGCCCGTAGATGTGACCGTGGTTGAGGTAGGCCGCGGCGATTGCGAACTCGCCCGGCTGCACCACCAGCTGCGCCTTGCCCTGCGGGGCGTAATTCATGCCGTCGGCCTTCTGCACCATGGCGCCAAATAGGGGCCGGAGCGCCGCGGTGTCGAGACTGGAGGGCGGGACCGCTGTTCCCGTCTCTTGCGCGGCGGGGGTGCGGAGACGCCGCCCGCCAAGAGTCCGCCACCTTGGCCCCCCTTTTCAACCCACTCTCGACATCGCCTGTGCCGGCCTAAAGCATCGCGCGCATCGTGGCCTCCTCGAACCCCTCCCAGACGCCGGCCCCGCTCGGTTTCGGCATCGTCGGCCTCGGCATGATCGCCGATTTCCATGCCCAGGCCATCGCCCAGCTGGCCGGCGCGCGCCTCGTGGGCGTCGCCACGCGCAGCCCGGCCAAGGCCGCCGCCTTCGCGGCGAAGCACGGCGTGCCCTTCCACACCACCGACCTGGCGGCGCTGCTGGCGCAACCCGGGCTCGACATCGTCTGCATCACGACGCCGAGCGCCGCCCACCTCGAGCCGGCCCTCGCGGCCATTCGCGCCGGCAAGCACCTCGTGGTGGAAAAGCCGCTCGAGGTCGACCTGCCGCGGACCGACGAGATCCTCCGCGCGGCCGAGGTCGCCGGCGTGCGCATCGCCCCCATTTTCCAGGGACGCTTCGGCGACGGCGCCCGCACGGTGAAGGCCGCCCTCGCCGCCGGCCGCCTGGGCCGGCTCGTGCTCGCCAGCAATTACGTGAAATGGCACCGCACCGCCCAGTACTACACCCCGCCCCGCGGCGTGCTGGCCAACGACGGCGGCGGGGCCGTCATCAACCAGGCGATCCACGGGCTCGACCTGCTGCTCTGGTTCGTCGGGCTGCCGTCCGAGGTCGCCGCGTGGTCCACGCGCCGGGTGCACACCGGCATCGAGGTCGAGGACACCGCGGTCGCGGCGCTGACGTTTCCCGGGGGCGCGCTGGGCGCCTTCGAGGCCACCACCGCGGCCTGGCCCGGCTGGTCGCGCCGCCACGAACTCTGCGGCGAACATGGCTCCATCATCCTGGAGGATGATCGCATCGTGAGCTGGCAATTCCGCGAGTCGCGCCCCGAGGACGACGCCATCCGCGCCGCCGGCCGGGCCAACAGCCTCGGCTCGGGTGCGAGCAGCCCGAGCGCCATCAGCGCCGAGGGCCACCGGCGCCAGCTCCAGGACCTGGTCGACGCGATCCGCGACAACCGCCCGCAGGCGCTCGACGGCCGCGAAGGGCGGAAGGCGGTCGCCCTGGTCCGCGCCCTCTACGAATCGGCGGCCGCGAACGGCAAACCCGTACGGCTTTGAAACACCAAAGCCCCAAGGCCACCCAAATGCTGAAAACCAGAATAACGGAATTTTCCCTCTTCTTTGGCTTTTGGAGTTTGGCGTTTGGAATTTCACCGAAGGGTGTCGCGCCCGTGTCGGCGCAAAGCACCGGGGGCACCCGCTGATGTCCGGTTCAGCCCAGAGCCACCCCTGGTGGCGCTCCTTCACCCGCGAGCAGTGGTTCGTCTTTCTCGTCTGCACCTTCGCGTGGTTCTTCGACTGCCTCGACCAGCAGTTCTTCAACCTGGCGCGGGATCCGGCGATGGAGGCCCTCGTGGGCCGGGCCCGCGCCACGGTGGCCTCGCCGTATTCGATGTCCGTCTTCCTCGTGGGCTGGGCGGTCGGCGGGCTGGTCTTTGGCGCGCTGGGCGACCGATTCGGACGCGCCCGGATGCTCAGCGTGTGCGTGCTCCTCTACTCGGTCTTCACCGGCCTCGGCGCCTTTGCGACGAGCTTCTTCGACTTCTGCCTCTACCGCTTTTGCACCGGATTGGGCGTCGGCAGCGTCTTCGGCCTGGCAGTCGCGCTCGTGGCCGACACCGTGCCCGACACGACGCGGGCGCCGGCCCTTGGCCTGCTACAGTCGCTCTCGACGGTGGGCAACATGGTCGCCGGCCTGATCGGCATGGGCATCGGCGCGGTCGCGGTGCTGCCGTTCGGGCTCCAGCCCTGGCAGGCGATGTTCCTGGTCGGGGCGCTGCCCGCCCTGCTCTGCGTGCCGATCATCCGCCGCCTGCGGGAGCCGGAAAAATGGCGGCTCGCCCGCGAGCACGGGCGGACGCTCGGCATCCGCTTCGGCTCGTATGCCCACCTCCTCGGCCATCCCCGCTGGCGGCGCCACGCCTGGGGCGGGCTCGTGTTCTGCTGCGCCGGCGTCGTTGGCCTCTGGGGTCTCGGCAACTTCCACCCCAAGATCGTCGGCGCGATCGTCGCCGCGCACTTTGCCTCGCTCCACCTTTCGCCCGGCGAGCTCGCGAGCCAGCTGGCCTTCTGGCGCTCCGGCGCGCTCCTCCTGCAGAACGTCGGCGGCTTCATCGGCATGATGACCCTGGCATGGGTGGCGCAACGACACGGCCGCCGGCCCGCGATGGTCCTGTCGCTCCTCGTCTCGTTCGCGACCACCGTGCTGCTGTTCCGGGGCCTGCGCGAGTTCAGCCAGATCTTCTGGATGGTGCCGCTGATGGGCTTCGGCACGCTCTCGGTTTTCGCCGTCTACGCCATCTACCTGCCGGAACTTTTCCCCACCAGCCTGCGCAGCACCGGCACGAGCTTTTGCTACAACGTCGGCCGGCTGGTCGCAGCGACGGCGCCCTTCACGCTCGGCAAGCTCACCGACCGGCTGGGCGGCAATCTCGAGGCCTTCCGCACGGCCGGCCTGTGGGTCAGCCTCGTGCTGCTGCTCGGCCTGCTGGCGCTGCCGCTCCTGCCCGAGACCAGGGACCAGCCGCTGCCGGAGGAGTGAGCGGTGTCTGCGGCGGAACGCGCTGACCCGGCGCGTTGCTCCCCGCGCAGCCCCCGTGGATGGAAGCGCCTTGGGTCAAGCCGCTCCACCTATTCAGCCCTCACCGGATTGCCGCTACGCGCCGGCCTTCCCGCTGCCGCTGGTCACCCGCGCGCCGTCGGCGCTTTGCAGGTGCAGGATCTCCGGCTCGCCGCGATGCGCCTCCAGGTAGGGCCGCACGATCTCCCGGGCCTCGATCTCGTTCAGCGATTCGGCCGCCAGCGCCATCACCGCCCCGCCGAAGCCGCCGCCGGTCAACCGGGCGCCGTAGATCGCCGGGTGGCCGGTCAGTAGATCGACCAGTAGGTTCAGCGCGGGCGTGCTGTTCTCGAACAGGAACTGCGAGCTGCGGTGCGACGCCGTGAGCAGCCGTCCCGTGGCCACGAGGTCGCCGTCCTGCAGCGCCGCCACCGCCGCCTGCACCCGCGCGTGCTCCTCGACGACGTGCTGCGCCCGCCGCCCGGGCAGCTCCGGCAGCCGGCCGAGCGCGGCCCGGAGGTCCGCCGGGCTCACGTCGGCCAGCAAGGGTACGCCGAGCGTCGCCGCGGCCTCCATGCATTCGCGGTGCCGCGTGGCGTAGAGCCCGTCGATCAATGCGTGTTCTTCGCGGGTGTTGAAGATCCACAGGTGGGCCGATTCCGGGAACGGCACGGTCGAGAACGCCGGGCCGCGGCAATCAATGTGCACCAGCCGGCCGGCCCGGCCGAACGCGCTCGTGCCCTGGTCGAGGATGCCGCACGGCACGCCGACGTATTGGTTCTCCGCGTGGCGGCCGAGCGCGGCGAGCTGCGCCGGCAGGATCGAGGCGCCCTCGAGGTCGAGCAGCGCCAATGCCGTCGCCAGTTCGAACGCCGCGCTGCTGCTTAGCCCGGCGCCGGCCGGAAGATCGGAATCGACGACCAAGTCAAAGCCCACCGGCCGCGGCAGGCGGAAGTCGCGCAGGCTGCGCCACACCCCCAGCGGGTAGTTGCCCCAGGCGTCCGCGCCCGCAAGCCGCGAGCCCGGGTCGCCGGGCAGCTCGATCCGCGCGCCGGAGGTGACGCTCTGGAAGCGCAGCCGCCCGTCGGGATTGGGGGCGGCCGCCACCCACACATGGCGGTTGATGGCGGCGCCGAGCACCGCGCCGCCGTTGTAGTCGGTGTGGTTGCCGATGAACTCAACCCGGCCTGGGGCCCGGGCGCTGACGGCGGGCGCGCGACCGAAGGCCTCGTGGAATTCTCGGGCGATGTCCGGGGGCTGGGCGGCGTTCACGCAGGAGAACTCACAGATAGGGATTCCGGCCGGCGTTTCAAGTCGCCGCCATTTCCCCGCTTGACGGCCGGCGGCCGTTCCTCCACTACCTTGTCATGTCAAGGTAGCTTGATATTACATCCTACCTAATCGTTCTGGCTGTCCCACCCCCGCGCATGAATGCCCATCGTCCCCTCGAGGGAATCGCTTCGCCACCCGCATCGCGGTTGACCCTCGAACCGATTGCCCGCTTAGATGGCGCGAGCATGACCCCGCCCACGCCCAGCCTGGACGACCTGCGGATCAAACGTTCCGATCGCCCCGCCCCGCGCAGTCCGTGGCCCATCGCGATCGGGCTGCTGCTCGTCCTCGGCGCAGGGGCCGCGGCGTGGTGGGCCTTGCGCGCCAAGCCGGTCGAGGTTCGCACCGCGACCGCGCGCGAACTGGCCGCCGGCGGCGACCCCGGCCGCACCGTCCTCAACGCCTCCGGCTACGTCACCGCCCGGCGCGAGGCCACGGTCTCGTCGAAGGTCACCGGCAAGGTCACCGAGATCCTCATCGAGGAGGGCGACAAGGTCGCCGCGGACCAGGTGCTGGCGCGCCTCGACGATTCCAACGTCCTCGGGAACCTGCAGCTGGCACAGGCCCAGCTCGCCGCCGCGAAGACCTCGCTGGACGAAATTCGCGTGCGCCTGAAGGAGGCCGACCAGGAACTCGAGCGCCAGAAGGCCCTGCTCGGGCGCAACGTCGCGACCCAGGCCGATTTCGACCACGCCGAGGCCGCCGCGCTCGCCTACAAGGCCCGGCTCGCCCAGCAGGAAACCGCCGTCACCGTCGCCGACCGCACCGTCGCCATCTGGCAGCAGCAGGAGGACGACACCATCATCCGCGCGCCGTTCGCCGGCATCGTCACCTCGAAAAACGCCCAGCCGGGCGAGATGATCTCGCCCATGTCGGCCGGCGGCGGTTTCACCCGCACCGGCATCTGCACCATCGTCGACATGGACTCGCGCGAGATCGAGATCGACGTCAACGAGAGCTACATCAACCGCGTCGCGCCGGGCCAGGCGGTCGAGGCCACGCTCGATGCGTACCCGGAGTGGAAAATCCCCTGCAAGGTCATCGCCATCATCCCGACCGCCGACCGCCAGAAGTCGACCGTGCGCGTGCGCGTCGGTTTCGACCAGCTTGAGCCGCGCATCCTGCCCGAGATGGCCGTGAAGGTGGCCTTCCGCGACACCGGCGCTGCTCCCGCCGCCGGTTCCGCCCGCCTGGTCGTCGTGCCGAAGTCAGCCGTGCAGAGCCGCGACGGCCACGACGTCGTCTTCGTCGTCGCCGGCGGCCGGGCTGAGCGCCGGGCCGTCACCGTCGCCGGCGTGCAGGGCGAGGAGGCCACCTTGAGCGCCGGCGTCGCCGGCGGGGAAAAGGTCGCCACCGAGGCGCCCCCCGGCCTCCAGGACGGCGCGACGGTCAAGGAAACCAATCTATGAGCTCATCCCCATCGCCCGGCGAGCCACTGGTCCACGTCGACAACGTGGACAAGGTCTTTCATCGCGGCTCCGAGGAGATCCACATCCTCTCCAACCTGAACCTGCGCGTGCCCGCCGGCGAGTTCCTCGCCCTGATGGGCCCGTCGGGCTCGGGCAAGAGCACGCTCCTCAATCTCATCGGCGGCCTCGACCGCCCCACGCGCGGGACGGTGACCGTCGCCGGCGACCGCCTCGACCAGCTCTCCGACCGCCAGCTCGCGGCCTGGCGCGCGCGGCACATCGGCTTCGTCTTCCAGCTCTACAACCTGATGCCGGTGTTGACGGCCGAGCACAACGTGGAGCTCCCGCTCCTGCTGACCCCGCTCACCAAGGCCGAGCGCCGCCGGCACGTGGCGACCGCGCTCGCCATGGTGGGCCTGTCCCACCGCGCCACGCACTACCCGCGCACGCTGTCCGGCGGCGAGCAGCAGCGCGTCGGCATCGCGCGCGGCATCGTCACCGATCCCACCCTGCTGCTCTGCGACGAGCCGACCGGCGACCTCGACCGCAAGGCCGGCGACGAGATCCTCAACCTGCTCCAGGCCCTGAACCGCGAGCACGGCAAGACGATCGTCATGGTCACGCACGACCCGCACGCCTCGGCCCGCGCCGCCCGGACCGTCCACCTCGACAAGGGCCAGCTGAGCAACGGCGAGGTCCATTGAGCGGCCCCCGTCCCCCCGCGCGCCCATGAAGTTCATCCACCTCGTCTGGGGCAACCTGAAGCGCCGCAAGCTGCGGACCTCGCTCACGCTGCTGTCGATCCTCGTGGCGTTCGTCCTCTTCGGGTTTCTCTGCGCGATCAAGCAGGCGCTCGTCGGCGGCGTGGCCCTCGCCGGCGCCGACCGGCTGATCGTCCGCCACAAGGTCTCGATCATCCAGCTCCTGCCCGAGACCTACCAGGCGCGCATGGAGAGGATCCCGGGCGTCGCCGCCGTCGCCCACCAGACCTGGTTCGGCGGCATTTACCAGGACCCGAAGAATTTCTTCATGCAGTGCCCCGTCGTGCCGGAGCAGTTCATGGCGATCTTTCCCGAGTTCATCCTGCCGCCCGACCAGATGAAGGCGTGGCTCGCCACCCGCACCGGCGCCATCGTCGGCCGCAAGACCGCCGAGCGCTTCCACTGGAAGGTCGGCGACAAGGTGCCGATCCTGTCGCCCATCTGGCTGCGCCAGACCTGGGAGTTCGACATCGTCGGCATCTTCGACGGCGCAAAGAAGGGCACCGACACGACCTCGATGTTCTTCCGCTACGACTATTTCGACGAGGCGCGGAAGGCGCAGAACTGGGGCACCGGCCAGGTCGGCTGGTACACCATCAAGGTGAAGGACCCGGCGCAGGCCGCCGACGTCGCGCGGCGCATCGACGAGGAATTCGCCAATTCCCCGGCCGAGACCAAGACCGAGCCCGAGGGCGCGTTCGCCCAGGGCTTCGCCAACCAGATCGGCAACATCGCCCTCATCGTCGCCGGCATCCTCGGCGCCGTCTTCTTCACCATCCTGCTCGTCACGGGCAGCACCATGTCGCAGGCCGTCCGCGAGCGCATCGGCGAACTCGGCGTCCTCAAGGCGATCGGCTTCACCAACGGCCAGGTGCTCGGCCTCGTCCTGACCGAGTCCTGCCTGCTCACCATGCTGGGCGGCGGGCTCGGGCTGGGCTGCGCCTGGGTGCTGACCGCCCAGGGCGACCCGACCGGCGGCATGCTGCCCATGTTCTTCTTCCCCGTGCGCGACCTGCTGCTCGGCCTCGGCCTCAGCCTGCTGCTCGGGATCGTCACCGGCATCCTGCCCGCCCAGCAGGCGATGCGCCTGCGCGTGTCGGACGCCCTGCGAAGAATGTAGCCGGCGGCTAAGCCGCCGGAAATTCCAAATCGCAAAAGCCCAAACTCCAAAGAAACTCTTGCACACCCGAATTCCAAAATTTCCGTCGTTGGCATCTGGCTCCTTGTTTGGCCTTGGGAATTTGGCCTTGGGAGTTTTTGCATGAATTGGCTCCTCCAGATCTTCTCCATCACCCGCTTCGGGGTCATGAGCATCCCGCAGCGCCGCGGGGCGGTGACCGCCACCGTCATCGGGGTCGCCGGCGTGGTCCTGGTGTTCGTCGGCGTCCTCTCGATCGCGGCCGGCTTCCGCCGCGCCATGGCCCATTCCGGCTCGGATGCCGCCGCCATCGTCCTGCGCAGCGGCTCCGACAGCGAGATGGTCAGCGGCTTCGGCCGGCCGGACACGCGCGTCATCGCGGACGCCCCCGGCATCGCGCATGACGAGCACGGCCCGCTCGCCTCGGCCGAGCTGTTCGTGATCATCAACCTCCCGAAGCGTTCGACCGGCACGGATGCCAACGTGCCGCTGCGCGGCGTCGAGGCCGCCGCCGTGCACGTGCGCGACAACCTCCGCATCACGCGCGGCCGGATGTTCGAATGGGGCAGGAACGAGGTCATCGTCGGCGCCGGCGCCGCCCGCGCGTTCGCGGGCCTCGAGATCGGCGGCACCGTAAAGGTCGGGCGCGAGGCCTGGCCCGTGGTCGGCGAGTTCGAGGCCAACGGCGGCATCGCCGAGTCCGAGATCTGGACCGATGCGAAGGTCCTGCAGGCGGCCTACCACCGGGGCGACTCGTTCCAGTCGGTGTACGTGAAGCTCAATTCCGCCGGCGCGTTCGCGGAGTTCAAGGATTCCCTCACGTCCAACCCGCAGCTCAGCGTCAAGGTGCTCCGCCAGTCGGAGCATTACGCCGAGCAGTCGACCGCCATGACGCGCCTCATCACGTCGCTCGGCTACCTCATCGGCTTCCTCATGGCGATCGGCGCCGTGTTCGGCGCGCTCAACACGATGTACAGCGCCGTGGCCGTCCGCACGCGCGAGATCGCGACGCTGCGCGCCCTCGGCTTCGGCAGCGGCGCGGTCGTCTGTGCGCTCATGCTCGAGTCGCTGCTGCTGGCGCTGGTCGGCGGCGCGATTGGCGGCGGGCTGGCCTATGTCGCCTTCAACAACTTCCATGCCGCCACCATGAACTGGCAGAGCTTCAGCCAGGTGACCTTCTCGTTCGCCGTCACGCCGCAACTGCTCGTGCACGGCATCATCTGGGCCACGGTCATCGGCTTCATTGGCGGCTTGCTCCCCGCCATCCGCGCCGCCCGCCTGCCGATCGCCTCGGCCTTGCGCGAACTCTGAACGCCCGGGCGCGCCGCCGCCTAGAGTCCGCCGATCAGCTTCACCGCCGTCGAGGCGATGGCCCCGCCGAGGTTGCCCGCGAGCTTGTTCACGTGCCCCTGGAAGTTCGTGAGCGTGGTGGTCAGGTCGGCGCTGGCCTGGCCCAGGGCCGCAATCTCCGCCGTCAACGCCCCCGGCGCGGCGGCCGCCGCAGCCGCCTGCAGCCGGGCGCAGGCGGCGGTCGCAGCCGCGGTCTTGCCCTGCAGGTCGTTCAGGCTGGCGGTGAGCTTGTTCAATTCGGCGTCGATCGCCGCTTTCATCTCGCCGTCGAATTTCGCATTCTTGAAATCCTCGGCCACCTTGCCGGCATTGTCCCGAAACCGCTGGATGAGGTCGCCGACGGCCTGGTTCACGTTCGTGGTCACCTGGTCGACAATGGCGTGGATGTCGGCCGGCAGGCTGTCCTTGAGGATTTCGGGGTCGAGGGGTTCGAGATAGGAGGGCATGGCAAGGGAGGCGATTAAGGTGTGCCGGTGGTGGTGGTGGCCGTGGTGTGCTTTTGCACGAGCTCATTGGTGATCGACTTGAGCTTGTCGCCGGCCGCCGTCTTGGCCTGGTCCAGCAGGGTGTTGCCTTCCTGCCGCAAGGTCGTGGTGGCCGCGTCGGCGGCGCCCGTCAGCGCGGACTTGACGTCGGTCGCAACCTGGGTGCCCGAGGTGGCCACGTCGTTCCACGTCGGGGTCTTCGTGCCGGCGGGCGCCGTGACGCCCGCGAGCAGCCCCTTGCCGAGGTTGTCCACGAACCCCTCGAACAGGGATCCCTTGCCGAAACTGTAGAGCTTCAAGTACTGCACGTTCGCGGTGCCGGTCTTGTTCACGCCGTCGCAGTAATCGAGCAGGGTCTGGAACGACGGCGCCACCTTGGATGGGTCGGCGCCGAGATCGACCGGCTTGGCCGCGGCGGCCGCAATTCGCACCAGGGCGTCGCCGCGGGCCTTGTCCAGGTCCGCCTGCTTGCTCTTGAGCAGGTCGGCGAGCTGCGCGCGGAGGTCTTTGTCCGCCTGCGCCCAGGCCGCGGCCACTTGGGCGCGCGCGTCGTCGTCGACCTCGTACACCTTGGCGGTTGCGGCCAGGTACGTCTGCAGCGCGCGGTTCGCCTCGTCCCGCCGGGTGGCGTCGCCGGGGTATTCGCCCGCCCGCTGCCGGGCGGTCTCGTAGCTCGCCTTGGCCGTCTTCCGGATTTCTTCCAGCGGCGCGAGGCCTTTCTTGAGCGCCTCTTCCAGGTCGGCCGTGCCGGCGCGGGTCTGGTCGAGCCAGCGGGCCAGGAGCGCCGCGTAGGCCGCCTGCAGGTCGTGGCCTGCCTTCCAATATGCGGCTTCCACCGCGGCGCCGGCCTTGTCCTGCAGCGCCTGCGCGCCGCCGTTCGCTACGTCTCGCAGCGAGCCGCGGAGCGCGGTGACTGCGCTGTCCTCGGACTCGACCGCCTTCTGGAGCAGCTGCGTGTATTGTTTCGCGTCCGCCGAGGTGCTCAGCAGTTTTTGATTGGCCGCCAGCATCTTGTCGGCGCCCACGCAGCCGCCGAGGAAGACGGCCACGGCCGTGCCCGCCAGCAGGAGCCCGGTGAGACGGAGGCGCTGGGAGAAGGTCGGTTTTTTCATGGCGTTCAGCGGTTCAGGTGGTTTTCGGCTGGGCCTCGCGGGTCACGACCCCGCGTTCCAAGGCGGACGCCGCCACGGCCTTGGTCGCGGCCGCCAGCTGGGCGACGGTGTTCACCGGCCCGGCGTTGGCTGGATCCGCCGCCGGATTGCGAAACTTGTAGACGTCCTGCCGCGCCGCCTCGCCCATTTTCGCCGCCGAGGCCGTCGCGGCCTGCGACACCAGCAGGCTGCCGAGATCGGACAGCTTCTTGTAGACCGTCTCCGTCATGAACCCGAGGGAGAAGAAGAACACGAGCAGGTAAGGCAGGTTGGCGAAATTGATCTGCGCCTCGCTGTAGCCCGTGGCCCACCACGAGACGACGACGACCGCGAGCAGGGGCGCCAGGACGGACTTGGGGATGAACAGCAGGAATTCGGTCGGATCATAGCCGCCGGGAGCGCCGGACGGCAGCCGCCCGACCTCGATCAGGCGGATCATGGTCTTGGCCAGGATGCCGAAGATGCACCAGAAGATCACCTCGACGATCCACCAGGCATCGCTGACCAGCATCCAGTCGAACGAGAGCACCGGCTTCAACCCGGCGATCTGCGCCGCCAGCGTCTCCCGCAGGGACCGCTCGCGCGCCTCCTCGCGCATGAGCGCCTGCCGGAACGACTCGGCCAGCACGCGTTTCTCCGGCGGAATCAGGCTGGGGCTGCGCCCGTTGAGTTCGTTGTTCAGCCAGCCGGCGGCCTCCGGGAGCACCGCGTTGCGATAGTTCGCGTCCGACACGGTGTCGCCTTCCGGGTCATTCGGGAAGAACGTCCGGGCCATGGCCAGGTCGAAGGTCGTGTAGACGAAGTGGGCCGCCGCGCGCAGCAGGCCCTTGCGCCGCCCCAACACCTCGTCGCTCAAGCGCCGGCCCTTCTCCTCCTGGTCCTGCTTCCAGGCGTTGATCTTGTCGCGCGCAAAGTAGCGGTTGAGGATGTCGTCGCGAAAGTGAAACGAGAAGTTCCCGTCGTCGCTGATGCCTGACTCCGCCGCGCCCGTGGCGCCGATGGGGCGCAGGACATTTTCCCAGGCGCCGGCCTGATGCTTGTGGGAATAGCTCCAGACCAGGAGATGGACGCCGAGGTAGGCCGCCACGACCGCCAGCAGCGCGAACACGGTGTAGCGGATGGCGCAGGCGGGGAAGGCCACGGCACTCTCGAGGAAATCCGTGAATTTCCGGCAGAACTCCCAAGCCCGGCCCGGCGTCATGGCCCGGGCGGCACGGGGGACAATTTTGGCCGGCTTGCGGGCGTCGTGCGGCTTGTGCGCCCAATCGGTACGCTTCGTTTCGGCAAGAGTCATGCTTGGCAGACCGCGGGGCGAAACTAGCAGCCCGGGGCCCCGGGGATGAAACGGCCAAACCGCCTTAATTTAGGTGGCCCGGGGCGCGGCCGCGGCGCGCTGGTACCAGCCGCGCGACCGGTTGCAGGCGCGGCAGACGGAGAGCATCACCGGCACCTCGACCAGCACGCCGACCACCGTCGCGAGCGCCGCGCCCGAGCCCGGCCCGAACAGCGTGATCGCCACCGCCACCGCCAGCTCGAAGAAGTTGCTCGCGCCGATCAACGCGCCGGGACTCGCGATGGCGTGGGGCACCCGGAACGACCGCATGAGCAGGTAGGCCAAGGAGGCATTGAAGTACACCTGGAGGACGATCGGCACGGCGAGCAGCAGGACCGCGAACCAGCGGTCGACGAGGTTGCCGGCCTGGAAGGCAAAGATCAGCACGAGCGTCAGCAACAGCGCCAGCACGGTCACCGGGTGAAAACGCGGCAGGAACTCGCGCTCGAACCAATCCGCACCGCGCGCGCGCAGCAACAGCGTGCGCGTCAGCCACCCGGCCGCCAGCGGGATCACAATGAAGACCGTCACGGACGTGACCAGCACCCGCGGCGGCACGACAACGTTGGCCACGCCGCAGAGGAACATCACGATAGGGGCGAACGCCACGAGCATGATGAGGTCGTTCACCGCCACCTGCACCAGCGTGTAGGCGGGATCGCCGTCGGTCAGGTAGCTCCAGACAAACACCATCGCCGTGCACGGCGCCGCGGCGAGGATGATCAGGCCGGCTGTGTAGCTGCGCGCGGAGGCGGGATCGATCCACCCGGCGAAGACGTGCTGCATGAACAGCCAAGCGAGGAACGCCATGCTGAACGGCTTGACCAGCCAGTTGACCGCGAGCGTCACCAGCAGTCCCTTCGGCCGGCGGGCGATGCCGCCGATCGCCGTGAAATCCACCTTCAGCATCATCGGGTAGATCATCAGCCAGATGAGGACGGCGATGGGCACGTTCACCTGCGAGCCGCGGCCAAACTCCCAGCCGCTGAGCGCCGCCGTGAACCCGGGCGCCGCCCGCCCGAGCAGGATCCCGGCCGCCATGCACAGGAAGACCCACGCGGTCAGGTAGCGCTCAAAGAACGCCAGCCGCTTTTTCGCCCCGCCCGTCTCGCCGTTCATGGCCGCGCGGGGTTGCCGCCCGCCAGGGGCGTGCCCGCGGCGATCCGCGCGAGGTCCTCGCGCCGGAAACCCGCCAGCCGCTCGTCGGGGAGCGCGCAGAACAAGTCGACCCGGCGCGCGATCTGGGAGGCCACCGTGACGAACGCCCGGTATTTCTGCTCTTCCGTCCCTTCCACCGCCGCGGGATCGGGCGAGCCCCAGTGCCCGATGACCGGCGACCCGGGCCAGATCGGACAGGTTTCGCGCGCGTGGTCGCAGACCGTGATGACGAAATCGAACTTCACGTCCTTGAACTCGTCCCACGACTTCGAGCGCGCGCCGGAGGCGTCCAGGCCGTAGCGCTCGGCCAGCACGCGCACGGCCAGCGGGTTGACGCGGCCGGTCGGCTTCGACCCGGCGCTGTGGACGTCGAAGCGGCCGCGGCCTTTCGCCCGGAGCAGGTATTCGCCGAGGATGCTCCGGGCCGAGTTGCCCGTACAGAGGATGAGAACCTTGAAGGGAGGCGGAGGGTTCATGGATCAAGTGCAATCGCACGCCCCGGGCGGAGCGCGGTGCCGGCGCTCGAAGCCGATCACCTTGCCCATCCGGTCGAATTCGAAACGGCAGCAGTCCTGCAGCTTCTTCCTCAGCATGGCCCGCCCGCGGCGCACCCGCGACTTCACCGCGGCAAGCGACAGGTCGAGCCGCAACGCGATGCGCGCCAGCGGCAGGCCCTCGATCTCGGCCAGCCGGACCGGCTCGCGGTAGGCGGCCGGCAGCTCTTCCAAAAACTTCCGCAGGGAAACCAGCACCCGCGCCCGCAGGGCCGCCACCTCGTCGGGGCTTTCGCCCGCCACGGCCGCCGGCAGTTCCTCCTGCGGTTTCTGCCGCCGGAAGTGGTCGATGATCGTGCCGCGCGCGATTTGGTAAAGCCAGGCCTCGAGCTTCGTGTCGTCGCGCAGCGTCGCCCGCGAGCGATAGACCTTGAGCAGCGTCTCCTGCGCGAGGTCGTCCGCCGCCACACCGTCGCGCACGCGCCGCCGGATGAACGCCCGCAACTGCGGGGCGAACGCCAGCACGCCGGCATCGAAGCTCCGGGCGGTCATGACGGCAGGCCGGCGTTCAGGGTTTCCATGCCGTGATGATGGCGGACACCAGGTAGTCCGCAACCCTCGGGTCCTTGCCCCACTGGGCGATGAATTTCTTCGAGGCACCCTTAAGGTCGATCGTGACGCGCGTGAAGCCCGCGGCGGCCAGCATCGCCTGCAATTCGTCCACCAGCGAGGCGCCGCCGATGCAGGCGCCGATCAACGGCAATTGCTCGCGCACCTCGGGCGGCAGCGGCTTGGTCGCCACCACATCCGAGATCGCCAGCCGCCCGCCGGACTTCAGGACCCGGTACGCCTCGGCGAACACCCGCGGTTTCTCCGGCGAGAGGTTGATCACGCAGTTGGAGATGATGAGGTCGACGCTCGCGTCGGCCACCGGCAGCGCCTCGATCTCGCCGAGCCGGAACTCGACGTTGCGCCACGATGAGCTGGCCGCGTTGCGCCGGGCCTTGCTGACCATCGCCGGGGTCATGTCCACGCCGATGACACGGCCGGTGCCGGCGAGCTGGCGCGCGGCCAGGAAGGCGTCGAAACCTCCGCCACTGCCGAGGTCCACGACGGTTTCGCCGGCCCTGATGCTGGCGATCGCCAGGGGGTTGCCGCAGCCGAGACCAAGGTCGGCCCCGTCGGGGGCGCTGGCCAGGTCCGCAGCGCTGTACCCGAGCTGCTCGCTGTAGGAGCCGGTCGCCCCGCCGCAGCATCCGGTGGCCACGCAGCCGCAGCTTTCGTCGCCGGCTTCCTGGGCGATGGCACCGTAGCGGTCGCGGACATATTCCTTCACTTCTTCGATGTTGGGAGTGCTCATCTTGTTGGTGTTTCCTACCGAGGCAGACGCACGACCCACTGGAAGGATGCAGGAAATCTTGGCGCATCGCCAAACCGGTTTCCCGCTCATCATCCAGACAGCGACGCGACGCAGCCGCCCGGCTCGTCATTTTCGTCCGAAACCATCCTGGAGGGTCGGTCTCCTGACCGACCGCGGCCGGCCGGGAGGCCGGCCCTCCACCGCCGCGATCCAAGCCGGCCCGTGACGGTCACGCACAATAGCGGTCGCGGTCGCGGTGCCAGGTCTCCTACGCTGTCCCCTGCCTCCGGGCGTCCACCCCTCCAGCCCATGCCTATGCCACGCCGGTCAGTTATCGTTCCCCTCCTGTTCGCATTCGGCCTGGCCAGCGCTTCAGCCCGCACGCTGAGCGTCGTCGCCGACCCGAACCTCGCCGCGCCGGCAAGCCACGGGCTGGAAAAACTCGAGGCCGCCATCCGCGCCCGCGGCTGGGAGGTGCAGCGCGCGGACTCGGTTGCCGCCGCCACCGGCGACGAGCTGGTCGTGGCCGGGCTGGCGGGCACCAAGATTCCCGGCGCCGGCCTGCCGCCCGTCGCGGACGCCGCGGAAGCGCTCGCCATCCGCCGGGACTCGTCCGCCGGCAAACCGACCGTCGCGATCGCCGGGCACGACGACCGCGGGCTCATGTACGCGCTGCTGGCCTGCGCGGACGACGTCGCGGCGGCGCCCGCTGACGCGCATCCGCTCGCCGCCATCCGGGACACCACCGAACAGCCCGCCGTGCTCGGCCGCGAACTCTCGGTCTACACGATGAACCGCGCCCATTGGGAAAGCCGTTTCTACGACGAGGCGTACTGGCGGCGCTACTTCGACCTGCTCGCGGCCGATCGCTTCAACCGCTTCCTGATCGTCTTCGGCTACGAAAACGGCGGGTTCCTCGCGCCGCCGTACCCGTACTTCTTCGACACGCCGGGCTTCGCCGGCGTGCACATGGTCGGCGTCACCGCGGAACAGCAGCACCGCAACCTGGCCGCCCTCAACCGGCTGATCGCACTCGCCCACGAACGCGGCATCGATGTGTCGCTGGGCATCTGGGACCACATCTACCGCGCCGGCGTCCAGACCGGCGGCGCCGAGTGGATCCGCGACTATCAGGGCCGACCCGTGCCCGACACGGTCGCGGGCGTGACCACCGAAAACCTGAACGCCTACACGCTCGCCTCCCTGCGCGAGCTGCTGGCGCGCGTGCCGGCCGTCGACGGCCTGCAGTTCCGCATCCACGAGGAATCCGGCCTCAAGCGCGAGGAAATGGAAGGGTTCTGGCGCGTCGTGTTTCGCGATGTCCGGCAGACGCGCCCCGGTCTGCTTGTTGAATTGCGCGGCAAGGGCACGCCCGATGCCGTCATCGACACCGCCGTCGCCGCCGGCCTGAACTTCCGCGTCGAGACCAAGTACTGGATGGAGCAGATGGGCCTGCCGTTCCACCCGGTGCACGTCAACCCGCCCGACCAGCACAATCGCCGCCACGGCTACGCGGATTTCCTGCGCTACCCGCAGCGCTACCAGATGGACTGGCGGCTGTGGAACGGCGGCACCGCGCGCATCCTGCTCTGGGGCGATCCCGACTACGTGCGCCGGTACGACGCGACCACCTCGCTTTACGCCAGCCCGTATTGGGACGTCCAGGAACCGCTCGCCACGAAGATGGAGGCGCAGAAGCCGGACATGCCGACCTTCGACCTGATGCCGGCGAAATACCGGTACTACGATTACGAGTTCGAGCGCTACTGGCATTTCTACCAGGTCTGGGGACGCCTCGGCTACAACCCCGCCACGCCCGCCGAGACGTGGGACCGCGAATTCCGCCGCCGCTTTGGCGCCGCCGGGCCCGCGGTCGAGGCTGGGCTCCACCGGGCGTCGCAGGTCCTGCCAAGGATCGTGGCGTCCGTTTATCCCTATTCGCTCTTCCCGACGACACGCGGCTGGGCCGAGCGCCAGGCGCTGGGTGATACGCTCGCCGCCTACGCGAAAAACGAAGGCACCGACACGGAGCTCTTCGAGAACTTCGCCTCGGCCGCGGCGCGGATCGCGACGGGCGGCGCCACCGCCAAGGTGACACCGGAGCAAACCAGCCGCTGGTTCGACACCGCGGCCGATGACATCCTCGCGCGGGTGCAGGAGGCCGGGGCCGTCATCGGCGCCCGGCGCGGCAACGAGTTCGACTCCACGATCACCGACCTGCGGATCCTCGCGCAGCTTGCCCGCTTCCACGCCCGGCGCAGCCTCGCCGCCGTCCACTACAACCTGTTTCTCCGCGGCCATGATTCGGCGGAACTCGCCGCCGCCGCCGCGGGCGAGCGCGCCGCCGTGGCCGCGTGGCGCGACCTCGTCGCGGCCGCCGGCGACCGGTACGCCTTCGACCTCGCGATGGGCGCGCGCAACTACGCGCTCTGTGGCCACTGGCGCGATGAACTGGCGAAACTCGAGGCGGGCCTCGCCGCGCTGGAGGCCGAAGCGAAGGCGCTGCCCGCGAACGCCGCGTCGGCTCCATCCTGGAACCCGCCGACCTCCGGCGACCTTTCGCCCCCTGAGGTGACCGCCGATCGCATCGCGTCCGCGCCGCCCGGGCAGCCGCTGCGGATCGTCGCGCACGTGGCCGATCCGTCCGGCGTGCGTTCGGTGAACCTGCGCTACCGCCACGTCACCCAGTACGAGGACTACCCCACGCTCGCCATGCAGCCCACCGGCCGGCCGGGCGAATACGCCGCGACCATCCCGGGCGATTTCATCGGGCGCGAGTGGGACCTCATGTACTTCGTCGAGGCCATCAACCAAGCCGGCCACGGCACGATGTGGCCCGATTTCCGCCGCGAGCCGCCGTATGTGATCGTGCCCGTGCAGCGCTGACCCCATTGCCATGCACCGTCCGCTCCTGACGTGGTTGATCGCAAGTGCCCTGGTCCGGCTGCCCGCATCCGCCGCCGCCCCGGGCGTCGCCGTGCTGCTGGTCGACACCGACCACGTGCCGGCAACCGTCGACGAGCGCATCTACGGCCACTTCCTCGAGCACATCAACCATTCGGTGGTCGACGGCCTCTACGCCGAGCAGGTCCGCGGCCAGGGGTTCGAAGGCAAGGATTTTGAGACCTACTGGCGGCCGATCGGCGAATCCGGGGGCGCGACCCTGGTGGAGGAGAAATTTCAGCGAGGCGAACGCAGCGTCCGCCTCACGGTAAAGGGCGAAACCGCCGGCATCAGGCAGGATCGCCTCTATGTCCAGGCCGGCCAGGCCTACGACGGCTCAGTCTGGCTCAAGCCCGAGCAGGGTGATGCCGCCGTCGCGCTGCGCATCGTCGCCGCGTCCGGCGCAGAACTCGCCCGTGTCAATTTGCGGGCCGCTGGCGCGTCTTGGCAGGAGGTGCCGTTCCGCTTCACGAGTCCCGCCACCGATCCGCAGGCATCGCTGGAAATCGTCGCCTCCGGCCGCGGCGCCGTGCTCGTCGATTTCATCTCGCTCATGCGCGCCGACGCCCGTGCCCACGGCAAGCTCCGCCCCGACTTGCTCGCGGCGCTCCAGGCGCTGCGACCGCCGTTCATCCGCTGGCCGGGCGGGTCGTATGCTTCGGTTTACCACTGGCGGGACGGGATCGGACCGGCGGTGTCGCGCAAGTACACCCCGAACGAAATCTGGGGCGGCTACTCCGACTACTACGGGTTCGGCACTGACGAATTCATGGAGCTCTGCCGCCAGCTCGGCTCCGAGCCGCTGGTCGTGTTGAGCGCCGTGAACACCGACCCCGCGGCCCTCGAGTACGCGATGGACTGGGTGCACTATCTCCTCGACCCGGCGACGACGGAGTGGGGCCGCCTGCGCGCAGCCAACGGCCACGCCGCGCCTTATGTCGTGCCCTACGTCCAGATCGACAACGAGCCGATGAACCACGGCCTGTCCGCGCGGGCCTACGCGGACATCGTCAACCTCTACGGCCAGCGGCTTCGGGCGATCGCGCCCGCGGTGAAGATCGTTGCCTGCGGGCAGAAGCGATCGAACGACATGGAATGGAGCCAGACGCTGGTCGACGTCGCCGGCGACAACTTCGACCTCCTCGGCTGCCACAATTACGAATACGAGCCGGAGAACTTCGCCACCGGCGT
>DASZXO010000097.1:0-31081 GCA_035545835.1 Lacunisphaera sp. | reverse complement strand
TGGAAGATGCCGTGGCGCAGCGCGGGGGCGAGCACCGGCGCGGCGGTGAGCTGGGGGCGCAGTTCCTTCTGGCAGCACGGCGCCACGACGAGGAGGGCGGCGCCCGCCCGCACGCCCTGGGCGAGCGCGTCGTCGGTCGCCGTGTCGCACGCGTGCAGCGCAATGAGAATGTCGAGCGCGGGCCAGCGGGTCGTGGCGATGGAGCCGGTCTCGAATTCCAGGCCGGCCCGGCCGGTGTCCCGCGCGACGCGGTTGCAGAGTTCGACCAGTTCGGGGCGCGCCTCGACGCCCCGCACGTGTGCCCCGCGGCGCAGGACGAGGTTGAAATAATCGTGCGTCGCAAAGGTCAGGTAACCCTTGCCGCAGCCCATGTCGGCGATCTCGATCAGGCGGTGCGTGGGCAGGCCCTGCGACGAGCCCAGGCCGGAGCTGGCTTCCCCCACCAGGTGGCTGAGGATCTCGACGAACTTGTGGATCTGCCGGTGCTTGTCGGCCTGGTGCTCGCGGACCGCGCCCTGGGGCGTGGTGACACCGAGCCGCTCCAGCCACTCCTGGGACTCCGGCGGCAGGATGCGCGCCTTGGTGCGGTCGTGGGCCTCGTCGTCGGCGGCCGCCACCGCGGGCCCGAACGTCAACCGCGGCTCGCCCTTCTTGTTGTACTCGAGCTGGGCGACCTGCGCGGAGGTGAACAGGTGCGCGCTGTGGAAGTCGGTGCCGATGAGCGGCGCCAGGAGGCGCACGGCTTCGTCGGGCGGGAAATTCTTCGTGATATCCTGGCGGTCGTGGCGCCACACCAGGGAAAGCTGCGGGCCCCCGCGGAGGTTCACCGGCCGGACGAAGAGCTGGCGCAACGTGCGGTCGGCGGCGCGCGCCTTGCCGAGCGTCAGGCGGGCCAGCGTGCCGTCGCGGACCGCGGCGTGCAGCAGGTCGAGGAACTGTTCGCGGGCGCTCACGCCGATGACACTCAGCGGACCGCCGTCGGTTGCAAATAATAAGCGGTGGCGGTGCGCTTCCACCAGTGGCCGGTGCGGGCGCGCTCGGCGGCGGTCGTGAACTGGTAGTCGTAGAGGATCGCGCGCAGGTAGCGCGGCCCTTCCTGCGCGAAGGGGTTGGTACGCAGGAGGCGGGTGACAGCCGGCTCGTTGGCCGCGAGCTGGTGCAGGAACGCGTTCATCCACGGATCGTATTGCGGGTACGCCAGCGCCGCGAACCACATCTGCCAGTCAAGGCGCGGCTGGTAGGGTGCGACGAACCCCGGCCGGCGGGCCGGCTCGCCCGGTTTCCAGTTGAACTCATACGGCTTCCACTCGTGTCCGTCGGCGCTGCCTTCGATGACAATCTCGGGGCGCGAGGTCGTCATCACGGTGAACAGGCCGTAGCTGTTGACGCTCCGGGTGACGGCGATGCTGCGGTAAAGGGCGGCATACCAGCCCGGCCAGCTGCCGGCGCGCAGGAAGGCCGGCAGCGTGATCACGAGCGAGGCGATGACGAATGCCGCGAACACCGGGGCGCGCAGCCAGGCGGGGAAGCCGGTCCCGCCGCGGCGATTGCCGTCCTGGTCCGCGCGAGGTTGCGGCGCCACGCCGAACCAGCGCGACCACCACGCGTCGTCGAGGAACAGCAGGCAGAGGAGAATCGTGAGGTAGTTGAAGAACGTGTAGTTGCCGGTCAGCAGAATCAGCAGCTGCAGCAGGACCAGGCTGAACGCGGCGCCCAGCCGGAGCCGGCGCGGGCCGAAGAGCAGGAAGGGGGCGACGAGTTCGATGGCGAACATTGCCGCGCAGCTGAACTGCTGGAACCACAGCGGCAGTTGGTGGGCGTGCCAGGCGACCCAGGTCGGCAGCGGTTGCGTTTCGTAGTGGTAGGCGAGCGCGGTGAGATGGCGCCAGTTCGGGTCGCCACTGGCGAGTTTCACGAAGCCGGACAGGAACATGAGGCGGAAGAGCAGCCAGCCGAGCAGCACGCGCGCGAACCGCGCCGGCTCGACCCGCGTGCCGGCGCGGCGCCAGGGCGCGAGGAACACCGCCAGCAGGCCGGTCTCGAGCAGGAGCGCGTCCCATTGGTAATTGAGGAAAACCTGCCCGACGCCGCACAGGGAGAGGTAGAACAGCCAGAGCAGGGCGAAGCACCAGGGCTCCGCCACTCGGCGAAAGGCCAGCACGGCCAGGATCAGCCCGCCGCCGCACAGCACGTGAAGGAAAATGCCGCCACCGAAACACCAGCAGAGCGTCGGCATGTACCAGAAGCGCAGGACGCCGAGCTGGCGGGCAACCGCATCGAGATACGGTTGGGCCGGCAGGATGCCGTGGGGCCCGATCAGGCCGCCGAGTTGCCACCAGAACGAGCTGAACGCGACGAAGTAGATCGCCGCCAGCCCGCGCAGGAAGACGTCCGCCGCCACCGTGAAGCGCGGCCGGTGCAGGCTCGGGCCGGCGAGCAGGCGCGTCAGGTGGGTGAGCAACGGCCGGTGGCCGGCGACGAAGCCGTAGACGGCATCGGCCGCCGTCGCGAAGGGGACGAACTGTTCGTAAGCCCAGAGGAACGGGTCATCGCGGCCGCGGCCATGGCGGCGCGTGCGGAGAGCGGCCGCGGCACCCGAGTACACGTGGCCACTGGGCTCGACCAATTGGATTGCGAGGCCATGGGCGGCGGCGGGAATCTCGGGAAAACGCCCCGCCTGGGATTGGGCCGTCGCGAAATCGACGCGCTCGCCGTAGCTCTCGCGCCAGCGATCGGCCCAAAGGCGGCAGAATCCGCAGTCGCCGTCCCAGAGCAGGAGCGGCCTTGTCGCCGGGGGCGAAGCGACACGATAGCGCGGCGAAGGCATGGGACACAAATGCCAGCGGCGAAGGAAGCTCGCAAGCACACACCCCGGCCTGCGGCCACCGCTCTTGCCAGAGGGGAGCTTCATGAGCCGATGCCGGGCCCCCTCCAGCAAGAGGGGTGGCGCCAAGCGCCGGGGTGTGTCGTTTCTTCTTTTGACACTAATCGGGTCGTAGGGGCGCGCCTTGTGCGCGCCCGGGGGTGGCGCGGTCAAGCCGCGCCCCGAAACGAATTGTCCTTACGGCAGCTTCTTCAGCGCCTCGAGCGCCTGCGGGAACTGCGGGTCGATCTTGAGCGCGGCCTCGTACGCGGCGCGAGCGCCGGCCTTGTCGCCCTTCGACTCGAGCAGGTTGCCGAGGCGCCATTGCACCGGCGCGTGTCCGGGCGAGTTCACCGGTGGCGACAATTCCAGGCAGTGTTGCAGCGCCACGATCCCGCGATCCGGCTCCCTGCCACTGATGGCGGCGAAGCGGCCGACCTGGTAAAGCACCTCGTAGTCATCGGGCGCGGCTTTCAGGGCATCGGCAAACATCGCAAAGGCCTCGTCGTATTTCTTCTCGGTCGCGTAGAGCATGGCGTAAGCGGCCAGCCCGCGCCGGGCGTCGAGTTTCTTGATCTCCGCGGCCTGCGCGTAGGCGCCGTCCATGCCGCCGCCCACGATGGACGGGGCCTGCCGGCAGTATTCCATCACGCTCCAGCGCGCGTTGATGTTCTTCGGGTCGAGCTCCACGGCCTTGTCGTAGGCGGCCTTGCACTTCCGCGCGAAGCCCAGCTTGGAAAACAGGCCGGCGCGCTGCGCCGAGATGCCATACGCGTCGCCGAGCACGCGAAAATATTCGCTGTTGGCGGGCGCCAGGGAGGCCGCGGTCTCGAGGGCGGTGACCGAGCCCTCGAGCTGGCCGCGGTCGAGCCGCACCTTGCCGAGACGATACTGCGCCTCCGCATCCTGCGGGTTGGCGGCAACGATCGTCTCGAGTTCGGCCTGGGCCTCCGGGAATTGCCGGTGGCGGATGAGGTCGCGGATCCGGTCGCCCTGGGCGGGTTCGAGCCCGAGGGCCGTGGACGCGAAGGCGAGGACGAGCAGGCCGGTGATGCGGTGCATGGGTGGCCCGGTTAGAACGCAAGGCCGGGCGAAAGTTTCAAGTGCCCAAGTAACAGGTGAGAAACGAGCGGAGCCGGCGGGCCTCCCGGCCGTCACCCGCCGGCAGGAGTCCCTGCCGCGGGCCGGGTGCGGAGGGCCGCGGTGGGATTGATCCTGGTCGTCCGCCGGGCGGGCCCGCTTCCGCCCCGGCGTCGGCGCGGCTGATGCCAGGAGAAACTCAACCGGGCGGCCCTGGCATTGTCTAGGACGCCCTAATCTGTGCGCAGGGCTTCCACGGGATTCACCCGGGTGGCTTTCCTCGCCGGCAGCCAACAGGCGACGAGCGCGGCGCCGCCGAGCAGGGCGGCGACGCCGGCGAAGGTGAGCGGGTCGAACGGACTGATGGCGAACAGTTGGGAGCGCAACAGGCCGGCACCGGCGAGGGAGGCGGCGAGGCCGAGGGCGAGCCCCAGCCCGACGACGCGCATCGACTGGCCGACGACCAGGCGCAACACGCTGCCGCGATCGGCGCCGAGCGCCTGGCGGATGCCGATCTCGCGCGTCCGCTGGGCGACGTTCCAGGAGACGACGCCGTAGATGCCGACCACGGCGAGGGCGAGGGCCACCGCACCGAAGAGGGCAAGCAGCACGGTGTTGAAGCGCGGTCCCTGGAGCCATTCGGTGATGAGCATTTCCATCGACGCGACGCGGCCGAGCGGCTGGTCGGGATCGAGGGAGTGAACGAGGTCGCGCAGGGTCGGGACGAACGCAATCGGATCGTGGCGCGTGCGCACCAGCAGCACCATCGAACGGCGCAGCGGGGCGTAGTCCCAGGCCTGGCGCACCGGGATGTAGGCGGCGGCGGGCGGGTCGCCCGCCGGCCCGAAATGGCGGGCGCTGGCGACGACGCCGATGACGGTGGCCCATTGGAATTTGTCGAATCCGGCCGGGAGCATGCCGGGCTTGATGAGGTTGTCCGGCGCGCCGAGCATGACGCGTTTCCCGAGCGGGTCGCCCGCGGGCAGGAATTTCTTCACCGCGGCGTCGTTGAGGATGATCACCGGCGCCGTGCCGGCCCGGTCGGTGGCGTCGAATCCGCGGCCGCGCAGGAGCCGGAGACCCTGGGCCTTGAAGTAATCCGGGGTGACGGCGGCAAAGAGCACGCCCTGGAGCTGGTTGATGTCGGTGTAGGTCTTGCCCTCGACGAGCAGCGGCATGCCGTTGGCGCCGGCGAACGGCACGTTCGTGGCGGCCGCGGCGGACTCAACCTCCGGCAGGGCGCGCAGGCGTTCGGTCGCCTGTTCGAAGAAGGCCGTCGCCTGCTCGGCGCCACCGTAATGCGCCTCCGCAAGCTGGAGCGGCGCGACGAGCAGGTGGTCCGGGTTGAAGCCGACCGGCACGGACGCAAGGCGGCCGAGGCTGCGCAGCAGCAGGCCGGCGCCGACCAGGAGCATTAGGGACAACGCGACCTCGGCGACGATCAGGCCGGCGCGCACCCGGCCGGTGGAGAGGCTGGCGGTGCCGCGCGCGCCCTCCTGCAGGGCGTGGCCGAGCGCGGCGCGCGAGCTCTCGAGCGCCGGGAAGAGCGAAAAGAGCAGGAGCGTCGCCAGGGTCACGGCGACCGAGAACAGCATCACCGGGCCGTTGACCGTGATCTGCGCCTCGGCCGGCACGGCGTCATGCGGCAGGATGGCCAGCAGCGCGTCGAGGCCCCAGGCGGCCAGCACCAGGCCGGCGCAGCCGCCGAGCACCGCCAGCGGAAGGCTTTCCACCAGCGTCTGGCGGAGCAGCTGGCGGCGGCTGGCCCCGAGCGCGGCCCGCACGGCAAACTCCCGCCGGCGGGCGTTCGTGCGCGCGAGGAGGAGGTTGGCGACGTTGGCGCAGGCGATCAACAGCACGGCGCCCACGGCCAGCAGCAGCATGAGCAGCGGGTTGCGGAAGTCGCCGGTGACGGACTCGCTGAGGTAGCGCATCATCACGCCGACGTTCCGGTTGGTGTCGGGAAACTGCTGCGCGAGCTGGCGGGCGAGGACGGCGAGCTCGGCGCGCACGTCGTCGATGGTCTTGCCCGCCTTCGGGCGGGTGACGACCCAGGAATCCATGCGCAGGACGCGGCTGCGCATCTGGTCGGTGTCGGCCAGCAGGTCGACCGGGGTCCAGACATCGCCGGCCCAGAACTTGAAGGCCGGCGGCATCACGCCGACGACGGTGTAAGACTTGCCGTCGAGGATGATGACCCGGCCGAGGGCGGCCTTGTCGCCGGCGAAGTGCTTCTGCCAGGTGGCGTAGCTCAGCACGCAGACCGGCTCGGCGCCGTTGCGGTCGTCGTTCTCGTTGAACACGCGCCCGAGCACGGGCGACAAGCCGAGCAGCGGCCAGGTGCTGGCCGAGATGGCGGCATTGCGCAGGACGGCGGGCTCGCGCACGCCGGTGAGGGTCGACGAGTTGCCCGTGGCGAACGCGAGGTAGTCGACGGTCCGGGCCTGCTTGCGCCACGCGAGGTAATCGAGATAGGCGACCGGCATCTGGCTGTTCGGCTCGTCGGTGCGGCTCGAGCCGACAAAGATGAGGTGGTTGCCGTCCTGGTAAGGGAAGGGGTTCATCAGCACCGCGTGCACGACGCTGAAGATCGCGGTCGTGGCGCCGATGCCGAGGGCAAGGACGAGGACGACCGTGGCGGCGAAGCCGGGGGCCTTGGCGGCCTGGCGAATGGCTTGTTGAAGTTCGGCGAGCATGGTGGAGAAAAAGTATCAGGTATCAGGTGGCAAGGAGCTGGGGCGGAGGGAAGATGGCGGAAGGAGGGAGGTGGAAGGTGGCGGCCTGTCACTTGGGGCAGGTTACTTCGGGTCTATACTTTCTCCGGCTCCGGGTGGATCCACGGCGCGCGGTACGGGCGGGCCAGGCGGCGGGTCGCCTCGGCGTCGCCCGGGACCGTGCGCGTGCGCGGATCGTAGCGCAGCGGGCGGCCCAGTTCCTGTGCGAGGTTGGCGAGGACGCAGCTGGCCGTGGAGATGTGGCCCTCCGCGATGTCCGCGACCGGGCGGCCGCGGGTAGCGCGCGCCTGCAGGAAATCCTGGATGTGCCATTTCTGGATGTCGTCCATGGGTCCGGCCTGGTCGAAGTCGAGGTGCTCGAGGTTTCCCGTCTTCGACATCATGTGGAAACCCTCGCGCGGGCCGCCGCCGGCGGGGGTGAATTCGTAGCCGAGCAGCGTGATCGTGAGCGTGCCGTTCTTGCCGAGGAAGCGCACGCCCCACTGGTCGGTCCAGTGGCGCGGCGGCAGCGGCGAGAGGCCCCAGGTGCGGTGCTCCCAGCTTACGTCGACGCCGGGGTAACGAAAGACGCTGCGCTGGGTGTCGGAGATGTTGGACGTGGCCGCCTGGTCGACGTAGATGCCGCCGGTCGATTCGATCACCTCGGGCCAGCCGAGTCCCATCATCCAGCGGGCGCAGTCGAACATGTGGACGCCGAGGTCGCCGATCTGGCCGTTGCCGTATTCCATGAACGCGCGCCACTGGCGCGACTCGTCGCCCGCGCGGAACGGGAGCAGCGGCGCCGGGCCGGTCCATCGGTCGAAATCGAGGTGGGCCGGGACCGGCGCCTCGGGCAGCAGTCCGGCCGGCCGGCCGGCGAGGTAGGAGTAGCACTCGACCAGCCCGATCGCGCCCATCCGGCCGCTGCGGATGTATCTGTCCCGCGCCTCGGCCAGGCAGCGGGTGCTGCGGCGCTGCGTGTTCACCTGCACGACGCGGCCGTATTTCCGCGCCGCGGCGACGAGCGCCTCGCCTTCGATGACGTCGACGCTGATCGGCTTCTCGAGGAGGACATCGGCCCCGGCCTGCAGGGCCGCGATCGCCGGCAGCGCATGCCAGTGGTCGGGCGTGGCGACGATGACGATGTCGTGCCGGCCCGACGCCAGCATCTCGCGAAAGTCGGCGAAGGTCCGCAGCGCGGCCGACCGGCCCGGGGGGATCGACTGGCGCGTCGCGGCCAGCGCGTGGGCATTCGGGTCGCAAAGCGACACCACCTCGGCGTCGGAGTTTTGCAACAGGCTCTGGAGGTTGACACCGCCGTACCAGCCGCAGCCGATCAGGCCGACCCTCGGGCGGACGGTCCCGTCGGCGCCCAGCAGGTGCGAACGGGTGGCGACGGCGGCGCCGGCAACGGCGAGCGAGGAAACAAACTGGCGACGGTTCATGGGGCGTGGAGGGAAGGAAGTACCAAGTAACAAGGATCAGGTAGCAGGAGGGGAGAGATGGGTTCTCGAATCTGGGATCCTATATATCGGAGAATTGGGCGCCACCGTGGACCTTGTCACCTGTTACTTGTTACTTGCGGGCCTATTCCGCCCGCAGCGCCACCATCCTCCTTCGCGCAAGGCTACGGAGGACAAGATGAGCTGTTGTGGATCGAGGTGACATGGTGAAAATCGATGGTGGATCGTTCATTCCGCCCGTAGCGCCACCATCGGATCCACTTTCGTGGCGCGGCGGGCCGGGAGCCAGCAGGCGGCCAGGGTGACGAGCAGGAGGACCACCACGGCGCCCGTGATGCCGACCCAATCCTCGCCGGGCAAACCGGGGAAGAGCGAGCCGAGCACGCGCAGCAGCGCGACGGCGCAGCCGAGGCCGGCGGCGGCGCCGATGACGGTCAGGCCGGCGCCACGGCCGAGGACCATGAGCAGCACGTTCTGCGGCGGCGCACCCAGGGCGAGGCGAATGCCGAACTCGCGGGTGCGTTGGACGACGAAGGCGGAAATGACGCCATAGAGGCCGATCGCCGCGAGGCCCAGCCCCAGCGCGGCAAACGCCACAAGCAGCTTGTTCGCCATCCGGAATTCCTGCTGGGCGTCGACGACGGCGTCCTGCATCGGCATCAGGCCGACGACGGGCAGGTCGGGGTCAAGCTCGCCGACCGCGCGGCGGATCGGCTCAACCAGGGCCGGCGGGGCGGCCCCGCGCACGACCAGGGTGAAGTAGCCCCAGGGATTCTGCGCCAGGCTCATGTAGTACTGCAGCCGCGTCGGCACGGCGCCGAAGCTCCCGGCGAAGGTGGCATCGCGCACGACGCCCACGACTTCGAGCCACGGGTGCCACACCGTGCCCGTGTCGCGAATGCGTTTTCCGAGCGCGCTTTGTCCCGGCCAGAGCTGGCGGGCCATGGACTCGTTGATCACGATCTGGCGCGGATCGTCCGGACCGGCGTCGTCGGAGAAGATGCGTCCCGCGACCAGCTTGAGGCCGAGGGTGGAGAAGTAACCGGCGGTGACGTTGCTGCCATAGGCGATCGGCTCGCGGCCGGGTGGGGGCGCCGGGCGGCCCTCGACCTCGAAGGCGCGCGCGGAGTTGGTCTCCTGCAGCGGAATCTCGGTCGCGAGGGCCGCGCTTTCGACGCCCGGCAGGCGGGCGACGCGCTCGAGCACCCGTTGGTGGAAGGCGTGGCGGGAGGCATCGTCGCGGTAGACCGTGTCGGGCAGCGTCAGGGTGCCCTTGGCCAATCCCTCGATCCGCCAGCCCGGGTCCTGGGCGAGAAAGCGCTGCAGGCCGCGCAGGAAGAAGCCGGAGCCCGCCAGGAGCACGAGCGAGAACGCAACTTGCGAAACGATCAGCGCCTGCCGTGCGCGCTGGCGCGAGCGGTCGCCGGTGGTGCCGCGGCCGTCCGATTTCAGGCCGCCGTTGACATCGGTGCGGGCGGTGAACCACGCCGGCGCGCAGCCCGATACGAGGCCGGCGACGAGCGTGGCGAGCACGACGAACCCGATCACGCGATGGTCGAGTGAAATGGAGTCGGCCGGCCAGAGCATCTGCGGCGCGAGGAGCGCCATCAGACCCCAGGCCAGGACCAACCCGGTGGCGCCGCCGGCGGCGGCGAGGAGGAGGCTCTCGACCAGCGCCTCGCGCACGAGGCGGCCCCGCGAGGCGCCGAGCGCGGCGCGGACGGCGAGGTCGCGCACGCGCGCGGCGTGGCGCGCGAGCTGGAGGTTGCCGAGGTTGGCGCAGGCGATGAGCAGCACAAAGCCGGACAGGCCGAGCGTCAGCCACGTGAGCGCGCGATGGGCGGCGTTCAATTCCGAGCCGACGAGCGGGACAACGGCCAGGCCCTGGCCGGCATTGGTGCCCGGGAAATCATGCGCCAGCCGGCCCGCGATGGCAGACGCCGAAGCCTGGGCCTGCGCCGCGGGCACGCCGGGCTTCAGCCGCGCGATGGCGTTCAGCCAGCGCACGTCGCGGCTCTCGCGCCAGTCGTTGTTCAGCGGCAGCGGGCGCCAGAGGTCGAGCCGGCCCCAGAAGAGCGGGTACTCGGCCTGGGCGGGCATGACGCCGATGACCTCGACGCCCTGGCCATCGATGCGCAGGACGCGGCCGATGACGGTCCGATCGCCGCCGAAGTGGCGCTGCCAGTATTCATGGCTGATCACGGCGACGCGGTCGCGCCCGGGTTGCTGTTCCTCCGCGGTGAAGCCGCGACCGAGGAAAGGCTGGACGCCGAGCGTGGTGAAAAGGTTGGCCGAGGCGATGGCGCCGTGCAGCAGTTCGGCGGGCTGGCCGGGCTCGGCGAGGCTGAAGCTCCACCACTGGAACGGCGTCACGGTCGCGAACGCGTCGCTCGTCGCCGCGTCGCGGAGGTCGGGCAGGGAGAGCGTCCAATCCCGCGCCTCGGCGGTGGTCCGGAACAGCCGCACGAGCCGGTCCGGCTGCGGGTACGGCGCCGGCCGCAGGAGCAGCGTGTTCACCACCGAGAACATGGCGGTGTTGACGCCGATGCCGAGGGCGAGCGTGGCGACGGCGGTGAGCGTGAAGCCGGGGCTTTTCCGCAGGGAGCGGGCGGCGAGGCGGAGGGAGGCAGGCATGTGAGCGGTGAGCAGTGAGCGGGAATCTTTCTCTCGGGTTTGAGCGGGATTGTCCGGCGGTCAGGTTGGAGGGTCGGCCCCCGGCCGACCGCGGCCGGTCAGGAGACCGGCCCTCCAAAAGAACGGAAACAGGTCTCGTCGCGTGCTGTTTTCATTGAGCCTTGGTACTTGTAACTTGCCGCGCTATTCGGCCCGCAGGGCCACCAGCGGATCGACCTTGGTGGCGCGCCGGGCGGGCAGCCAGCAGGCGAACAGGGTGACGGCGAGGAGGGCGAGCGCGGTGCCGGCGATCAGGAGCCAGTCCTGGCCCGGCAGGCCGGGGATCAGCGTGGCGAAGAGGCGCACGAGCCCGTAAGTGCCGGCGAGCCCGGCGGCCGTCCCGAGCAGGGCGAGGCGCAGGCCGTTGGCCAGGACGAGCCAGAGCACGCTGGCCGGCTGGGCGCCGAGCGCGAGGCGGATGCCGAACTCGGGCGTGCGCTGCACCACGAGCCCGGCGATCACGCCGTAAAGCCCGATGGCGGCGAGCAGCAGACCGAGCAGCGCGAAGCCGGTGAGGAGTTCATTCGTGAGTTGAAAATTGCGGGAAAGGCGCTCGAGCGACTCCTCGACCGTGCGGATGTTGTAGGCCGGCAGGTCCGGATCGATGTCGGCGATGGCGGTGCGGATGGCCGGCGCGAGGGTGCCGGGCGCGGCGGTGGTGCGCAGCGCGATGGCAAGGTAGCTCCAGGGCTCCTGCACGAGCGGCGAGTAGACCTGCAGGCGGGTGTCGGGCGCGGACGGGTTGCCCGCGAAGCCGACGTCGCGAACGACCCCGATGATCTCGTAGCGCCGCTTGTCATCCGCGTCCGCGCGGCCGAGCTGCTTGCCCACGGCGCTCTGGCCGGGCCAGAATTGCTTCGCGAGGGCCTCGTTCACGACCACGAGCCGCGGGCCGTCGGGCGCGACCTGCGCGGGGAAAAAGCGGCCCTCGACGAGCGGGACCTTGAGGACGGCGAAAAAATCCGAACTGACGCTGATGGCATAGACGAGCGGGACCTGGCCATTCGGCGGCAGCGGGCGGTCCGCCGCGACCATGTCGCGCGAGCTGTTGTAGCCCCAGATCGGAAGCGACGAGGCCAGGGCGGCGTGCTCGACCCCGGGCAGCGAGGCGAGGCGCGCCAGCGCCCGGTCGTAGAACGCGATCTGTTGCGCGTCGGTCGGGTACTTGGACTTCGGCAGGCTGAGCGTCGCGGTGATCACGTGATCCTCGGCCCAGCCGTTGTCCTGGTGGGTGAAGCGCTGCAGGCCGCGGAGGAAGTAGCCGGCGCCGGCGAGCAGGGCGAGCGCCAGCGCGACCTCGCCGACGATGAGTGCGTGGCGGACGCGATGCTGGACGCGGCCGCCGGTGGAGCCGCGGGCCTGCTGTTTCAACGCGGCGTTGACGTCGGCGCGCGCCGCCTGCCAGGCGGGGAGGAGCCCGAAGAGCAACCCGGTGGCGAGGGACGCCGCGAGGGTGAAGAGGAGGACGGAGGTGTCGATCGTGATGTCCAGGCCGCTGTTCTCGCCAATGAGGATGCGGCGGCCGAGGGCGTCGGTCAGCCAGACGGCGAGGAGGAACCCGAGGAGCCCGCCGGCCAGCGAGAGCACGAGGCTCTCCAGCAGGAGCTCGCGCATGAGGCGCGGGCGCGAGGCGCCGAGCGCGGCGCGGATGGCAAAGTCGCGCGCCCGCCCGGCGGTGCGGGCGAGCTGCAGGTTGGCGAGGTTGGCGCAGGCGATGAGCAGGACGAAGCCCGAGAGGCCCATGACGAGCATCGAGAGCGACTGGCCGACCTCGTCCATGGTGGATTGGTGCAGGAGCACCAGGTTGAGCCCGGTGCCTTCGTTGGTGTCGGGGAAGTCGTGCGCCCACCGCGCCGCGATGGCGTTGAACTCGGTGCGGGCCGCGCCGAGCGAGGTCCCGGGCTTGAGGCGCCCAAGGGCGTTGATCCAGTGGTTGCCGCGGCTTTGCAACTGCTCGGCGCTGAGCGCGAGCGGCCGCCAGGCGTCGATGCGGCCCCACAACAGCGGATAGCCGACGCCCTCGGGCATCACGCCGATGATCGTGACGTTCTGGCCGTCGATCCGGGCGGTCCGGCCGAGGATCGCCGGGTCGGCGTTGAAACGGCGTTCCCACAGCGCGTGGCTGAGGATGATGACCTGGTCGTGGCCCGGCACCATTTCCTCCGGCGTGAAGCTGCGCCCCAGGGCGGGCTGGACGCGGAGTGTGGGGAAAAAGTCGGCGTCCACGGAAAGGCCGGGCACGCGTTCGGCCGGCTGGCCGGGCTCGGCGAAGCTGAAGGTCGCCCAGCCAAACAGGGTGAGCTTCTCCAGCGACGTGTTTTCCCGGCGGAGATCCGACAGGTCGGCCGCCGAATGCGGCCAGGTCTGCGACTGCGGGGAGGTGCGGAAGATGCGGACGAGGCGCGTGGCGTCGGGATACGGCGCCGCCTTGAACAACAGCGTGTTCACGAGGCTGAACATGGCGGTGTTCACGCCAATGCCGAGGGCCAGCGTCAGCAGCGCGATCACGAGGAACCCGCGGGATTTCAGGAGCGAACGAACGGCGTGGCGGAGGGAGGGCATGATGAGTGGAAGTGACAAGTGACAGGTGACAAGTGACAGGAAGAAACAAACGCGCCGGGCAGTAAGCAGTGAGCCGGGGAGAGAGTGATGAGTGGCGAGTGTAGAATTACTGGGAGAATGTTTCCGGCTCGTCACTTTTCACTCATCACTTGTCACTGGATTCCTTACTCGGCCCGGAGGGCGATGAGCGGATCGACTTTCGCGGCGCGACGGGCCGGGAGCCAGCAGGCGACCAGCCCGACGATGAGAAGGATGGTCGTGATGATGGCGAAAACGGCGGGGACGTTAATGGCGACGTCAGGCAGCACCCGGCGGAAGAGCAGATACATTCCGCCCGAGCCAATGCCGCCGAGAACGGCGCCCCAGGCAATCAACCGGAGGCCGGTGCCGAGGATCAGCCAGGCGACATCGCGCGCCTGGGCGCCCAGCGCCATGCGGATGCCGATCTCCGGGGTGCGCTGCATGACGAGGCGGGCGATCACGCCATAGAGTCCGAGGGCGGCCAGAAACAAGCCGAGTCCCGCAAAGGAAACCAGGACCGTCCGCATGAGGCTGAAGCCGCCCGTGGCCTGGGTGATCACATGGTCGACCGTGTCGAGTTGCTGCACGGCCAGGTTGGGATCGAGGGCAGCGATGGCCTGGCGCATCGGCTCGACCTGCGCCGCGGGTTGGTCCGAACGCACGGCCACGGTGACGTAGTTCCACGGTTCCTGCGCGAGCGGGCGGAAAATTTGAAAAGGCGTCGAACCCACCATGCCGGCGAGGGCCATCTTGAGATCGGGCATGATCCCGACGACCTCCGCCCAGCTCGGCTTGGCCGGATCGGACACATTGAGGTGCTGGCCAATGGCATCACCGTTCGGGAACAACGCACGGGCGAGCGAGGCATTGATGATGACCACCGGCGTCGACGCGAGGGTGTCGGCGGCGGTGAAATTGCGGCCGGCGAGCAGCTTCACCTGCAGCGTGTCGAGGTAGGACGGCTCGACGCCGTTGACGGCGGCGGACGGCTCCTGGCCCGGGAGCGGACGTTCCCGGCCCTGGACGATGATCCCACGGTTCGTGAGGTAACTGAACAGCGGCAGGGTCCAGCCGACCGTGACGCTTTTCACGCCGGGCAGCGTCGAGAGACGCTCCTCGAGCCGCGAGTAGAACGAATAGGTCTGTTGCGGCGTCGAGTACTTCGCCTGCGGCAGCGTCAGGACGCACTCGGTGAGGGCATGCTGGCTCCAACCCGGGTCGAACGCCAGGAGCCGGTTGACGCCGGCAATGACGAAACCGGCGCCGGCCAGCAGGATGAGCGCGTTGGCGAACTGCAGCACGATCAGGCTGTGACGCAGGCGATGCTGCACCCGGTCGCCCGTGGAGCCGCGGGTGCCGACCTTGAGCGTTTCGTTGACGCGGACCCGCGAGATGAGCCAGGCGGGGGCGAGGCCGAACACCAGGCCGGTGAGCAAGGTCAGGCCGAGCGCAAAGGTGAGCACCGGCCAGGCGAGCGTCAGGCGGGCCCGGAAGAAGCCGTTCGCCGCGAGCTGCGACGAAAGCCAGTCGTTGGTCCAGGTGGCGAGCAAGATGCCGAGCAGGCCGCCGGCAATGGCCAGCAGCATGCTCTCGGCGAGCGGTTGGCGCAGCAGGTGGGACCGGGATGCGCCCAAGGCCGCCCGAATTGCATGCTCATGGGTGCGGGAAATCGCGCGGGCAAGCTGCAGGTTGGCGAGATTGGCGCAGGCGATGAGCAGCACAAAGCCGGCGAGGGCGAGCAGCATCGCGGTGGCGCCGACGGTGCCGGAATTGTGCGTGGACGATTGGAGGGAGACGGCGCGGAGACCGTCCTGGGCGTGCTCCTTCGGGCGCAGCGGGGCGAGCTGCGTTGCGATGGTGTGCAGACGGGCATCGAACTGCTCGAGCGTGATCCCCTCATGCAGGCGCGCGACCAGGCGGGTTTCGCTGCTGCCGTAGTCGCGCTTTTCCGCATCGGTCAACGCGAGGGGCCGGAAGACATCGCCCGGCTGCAGCAGGGGCGTCGACGCGAGCAACGCGGGGGCGACACCGATGATGGTGGTGGATTCATTGTCGAGCGTCACCTGTCGGCCGATGACCGCGGGGTCGCCGCCGAACTGGCTTTGCCACGTGGCGTAGCCGAGCACCATGACGTGGTTGCCCGGCCGATCCTCAGCGGGCGTGAAGAAGCGGCCCAGCGCCGGTTTGACGCCGAGCGTGCCGAGCAGGTTCGGGGAGAGGCGATACCCGTTGAGGTTGACCGCCGGGCGGCCATCCACCGCGAGCGCGTAGTTCCAGAAACGGAAGGCGGCGAGCTCGGCGAACGAGGCCACGCTGGCCTGCAGGTCGACGAAGTCGGGATAGTAGTGCTCCTCGGTCTGCGACTGCGGGGTCGTGCGGTAGATGCGGACGAGCTGGTCGCGCGCGGGAAACGGCAGCGGGCGCAGGATGAGGAGGTCCATCAGGCTGAACATCGAGGTGTTCACGCCGATCCCGAGGGCGAGCGTGAGGACCGCGATCCCGGTGAAGCCGGGCGATTTCAGGAGCGAGCGGACGGCGTGGCGGAGGGAGGGCATGATGAGTGGAAGTGACAAGTGACAGGTGACAAGTGGCAGGAAGAAACAAACGCGCCGGGCAGTAAGCAGTGAGCCGGGGAGAGATTGATGAGTGGCGAGTGTAGAATTACTGGGAGAATGTTTCCGGCTCGTCACTTTTCACTCATCACTTGTCACTGGATTCCTTACTCCGCCCGCAGGGCGATCAGCGGGTCGACCTTGGCGGCGCGGCGGGACGGCAGCCAGCAGGCGAGGGCGCCGACCGCGAGCAGGATGACGGTGACCACGACAAAAATGACCGGCGTGGTGGTGCTGGCCGGCGGGTTGCTCGTGATCCGGCTGAGGACGAAGCTGAGGCCGAGCGAGCCGAGGACGCCGATGCCGGCGCCGAGGAGGATGAGGCGCAGGCCGGTCCGCAGGATCAGCCAGACCACATCGATCGACCGCGCGCCGAGCGCCATGCGGATGCCGATCTCGGGCGTGCGTTGGACGACCAGGCGGGCGATCACCCCGTAGAGGCCCAGGGCGGAGAGGAAGAGGCCGAGCGCGGCAAACGAGAGCAGGACGGTCCGGATCATGTCGATGCTGCCCGTGGCGAGCTTGACCATGGAGTCCACCGTCCCGATCTGCTGCAGGGCCAGCGTCGGGTCGAGGGCGGTGATCGTCTGGCGCAAGGGTTCGACCAGGGCGTCGGGCCGCGGGGTGCGCACGGCCACGGTGACATAGTTCCAGGTCTCCTGCGCCAGTGGCCGCAGCACGAGGAAGTTGGAGCCCGGCAGGATGCCCGAGATCGCCATGCGGGTGTCGGGCACGACGCCGACGACCTCGACCCAGCTCTGGTTCTTCGCGTCGGGCACGCCGATGTGCTGGCCGACGGCGTCGCGGTCGGGGAACAGTGCCTGGGCCAGCGACTCGTTGATGATGGCGACAGGCGGGGCGGTGAGGCCGTCCGCGGCGGTGAAGTTGCGCCCCTTCGCCAGCTTGATGCCGAGCGTGTCGAGGTAACTGGGTTCGACGCCGTTGACGGCCGCGACCGGCTCGTGGCCCGGGGCCGGGGGTTCGCGGCCCTCGGCCACGAACGGGCGGCTCGCCAGGTATTGGAAGATCGGGAGGGTCCAGGCGACCGTCACGCGATTGGCGCCGGGGAGGGCGGCGAGGCGGTCCTCGAGCTGGCGGTAAAAGGCGTGGGTCTGCCGGGGCGTGGCGTACTTGGCCTGCGGCAGGTTGAGCACGCACACGGCGATCTCGTGCCGATCCCAGCCGGGCTCGGCCGCCATCATCCGGTCGACGCCGGTGATGAAGAACCCGGCGCCGGCGAGCAGCACGAGCGCGTTGGCGAACTGCACCACGATCAGGCTGTGGCGCAGCCGGTGCTGGGCGCGATCGCCGGTCGAGCCCCGGGTGCCGACCTTCAGCGTGTCATTGACGCGGACGCGCGAACTGATCCAGGCGGGAACGATGCCGAAGACGATGCCGGTGAGCACCGAGAGCACGAGCGCGAAGATCATCACCTTCCAGTCGAGCGTGAGCGTGAACCTGACGAAGCCGTTGGCCGAGAGGCGGGACGAGAGCCAGTCGTTCGTCCACACCGCGAGCAGCACGCCGAGGACGCCGCCGCCCACCGCCAGCAGCACGCTTTCGCACAGGAGCGGGCGCACCAGGCGGCCGCGGGAGGCGCCGAGGGCGGCGCGGACGGCGAACTCGTGGGCGCGGGCGATGGCGCGGGCGAGCTGCAGGTTGGCGAGGTTGGCGCAGGCGATGAGCAGCACGAAACCGGCGAGCGCGAGGAGCATCACGGTGGCGCCGAGGGTCTGCGGGTTCTTCGTGGTCGACTCCAGCGTGACGGCGCGCAGGCCGTCCTGGCTGTGCTCCTTCGGGCGCAGCGGGGCCAGGCGCTCGGCGAGGGTGCGGAGCCGGGCGTTGAACTGGTCGACGGTGATGCCGGGGCGCAGCCGGCCGAGGATGCGGACCTCGGTCGCCTCCTCGTCGCGCTTCTCCGAGTCGAGAAAACCGTAGGGCCGGAAGACGTCGCCCGGGCCCCAGAGGAACACGGACGAGAACGCGTTGGGCATGACGCCGATGATCGTCGTGGACTCGTTGTCGACCTTGACCGTGCGGCCGATGACGGACGGGTCGCCGCCGAACTGCGCCTGCCACGTCGCATAGCTGAGGATCATCACGTGGTTGCCCGCCTGGTCCTCATCGGGGGCGAAGAAACGGCCGAGCTCGGGCTTGAGCCCGAGCGCGGGGAAGAAGCCGGCGGACACGCGCAGCGCGTTGAGGTTGATCGGCGGCCGTCCGTCGAGGTTGAGCGTGTAGCCCCACATGCGGTAGGCGGCGAGGTCGGCGAAGTCCTTCGTCGCGGCCGCGAGGTCGGTGAAGCCGGGGGCCGAATGGTCGCCCGTCTGGGTCTGGGGCGTGGTCCGGTAGATGCGCACCACCTGGTCGCGCTGCGGGAACGGCAGCGGCCGCAGGACCAGCAGGTTCATCAGGCTGAACATCGAGGTGTTCAGGCCGATGCCGAGCGCCAGCGTGAGCACGGCGATCACGGTGAAGGCGGGCGATTTGGCGAGGGTGCGCAGGGCGTTGCGAAAGTCGGTGAGCATGGTGGGAAGGAAGTGGGAAGGACCAGGGAGCAAGTATCAGGAAGCGATCGGGTCCGGGTCCGTGGGTCTAGGATTTTGGATTTCGAATCTGGGAAGGGGATTTGGGGATCGTTCTCTTTCTCATCATCTTGCTCTGGGGGTGGGGCGGGATTGTCCGGTTGCAGGTGGAGGGTCGGCCTCCCGGCCGACCGCGGCCGGTCAGGAGACCGGCCCTCCAAGGGATGTTGTATCTGTGTTTGGTCTTGGCGGTCTGATGCCAGGTGCCTGTTACCTGGCGGAAGCTATTCGGCCCGCAGCGCCTCCATCGGGTCGACGCGGGCTGCGCGCCGGGCGGGGAGCCAGAGGGCGGCGAGGCCGACCGCGCAGATGAGGAACGTGACGATGACGTAGATCACCGGGTTGTTCGCCATCCCGCTGCCGAAGATCTGCTCGAGCGGGCGGGTGAGCAGGAAGCCGCCGACGAGCCCGACGACGAGGCCGAGGACGATCTGTGTGCCGCCCTGGCGGAGGACGAGCCGGAGAAGTTGGTTCATGGTCGAGCCGAGCGCCATCCGGATGCCGAACTCACGCGTGCGGCGGTTCACGGCCTGGGTCGTCACGCCATAAACGCCGATGGCACCGAGGAACAGGGCGATGGCGGCAAAGGTGACGGCGAGGATACCGACGATGTTGAAGCCGCGCATCGCCCGCGCGGTCTGGCTGGTGAGGGTGCCGACGGCGTCGATCGGCTGGTTCGGGTCGATGCTGGCAATGGCCTTGCGGACCGGAGCGACGAGTTGCAGCGGGTCGGACTTGGTCCGGACGAAGAGGTCGAGCCAGCCCCAGCCCATCTGGTCCTGGGCCAGGTAGAAGCCGGCCTCGTTCTGGCCGGGCTCGGCGAAGATGCCCTGCATGTGGAGGTCGGGGACGACCCCGACGACGGTCACCCATTTTTCCTGCGTCTGGTTGGAGCGGAACCGGCGGCCGAGCGGATCCTTGCCCGGCCAGAATTTCCTCGCGAAGGACTCGTTGACCAGGGCGGAGCGCTCGTCGACGAGGCCCCGCTCGCGGTTGTCGAAGAGGCGGCCGGAAACGGCGCCGACCCCGGCGAGCTTGAAATAATCGTTCGACACGACATCGAGCCAGGCGACCGGCCGGTCGTTCGGGTGCGCGTAGGTGCTGCCTTCCGGCTCGACCTGCGTGGGCACGCCGTTGGCGATGAAGTCGCGGCTGGTCACGGCGACAGCGTCGACCCCGGGTTCGGCCTGCAGCCGCTCGATCAGGCGCTGGTAGAAGCGCGCGCGGGCCTCCGGCGTGGGCTGGGTGCCTTCCTGCAACTCGATGCGGCCGGTCAGCAGCTTGTCCGGGTCGTAGCGATAGTTTGCCTGCCGCGTGAGATAGACGGTGAGGCTCATCACCCCGGCGGCGACCAGCAGCATGGTCGAGAAGGCGATCTGGGCGGAGACGAGCCACCGCGCCAGTGTGCCGACGCCCATGCCCGCAGCGGCGCGGGCCTCGTCCTTGAGGGCGGTGTTGACGTCGATGCGCGACGACTGCCAGGCGGGCACGATGCCGGCGAGCACGCCGGCCAGGAGGGTCGAGACGGCCGCGACGGCGACGACGCGCTCGTCGAGGCGGAAGTCCATCCAGTCCGGCACGGTCTTCGTGTTGACGAGGTAATCCTGGAGGAAGTCCACGCCGCCCCGAGCGACCAGCAGGCCGCCGGCGCAGCCGAGGGCGGCCAGCAGCAGGGACTCGAGCAGGAGCTGGCGGAGCAGGCGGGCGCGATTGGCGCCGATCGCGGCACGGACCGCGAGCTCGCGGGTGCGGCGGGAGGCGCGGCCGAGCAGCATGGTGGCCACGTTGACGCAGGCGAGGACCAGGATGAAGACCGTCATGGCCAGCATGAGGAAGAGCATCGAGCGGGTGCCGCTGTCGTTGTAGGCCTCGGTGACGGTCTGGAGATTGGCGTGGTCGTAACCGTTGTTGGTCTCGGGCCAAAGCTGGGCGAAGCGCGCGAAGATGGTGTCGAGCTCCGCGCGCGCCTGCTGCACGGTGACGCCGGGCTTGAGGCGGCCGAACATCTCGACCCGCTCGACGAGCCGCTCGCGGGGATCGCTCGGGGCCGCGCGGAGGTTGGTCCAGAGGGCGGCATAGCCCGGGAAGGAGAACTTGGGCGGCATGACGCCGATGATGGTGCCCGGTTCGCCGTTGATGTTGACCTTGCTGCCAAGGACGGACGCGGCGCCGCCGAACTGCTCCTGCCAGACGGCATGGGAGAGGATGATGAAGAGCGGCTGGCCGGGGTGGTCCTCGGCGGCGGTGAACCAGCGGCCGAGGAGCGGGCGCGCGCGGGCGACGTCGAGGAGGTTGGCGCTGGCGAGGCAGCCGGTCTGGCGCGAGGGCACCAGGTTCGGCCCGCTGAGGTTGAGGCCGAGCCACTGCGTCGCGGCGATGGACTCGAAGGTGGTCTGTCGTTCGCGCAACTGCAGGTAGTCGCGGTAGGGCGGGGTTTCCCAGCGGTTGGCGTTTCCCGCCTTCGGCACCTGCCAGGCGATGTGGTAGAGGCTGCCGACCTCGGGCACGGGCAGGCCGCGCAGGAGCACGGCGTCGATGAGGCTGAACTGCGTGGCGACGAGCCCGATGCCGAGGGCGAACGAGGCGACCGCGAGCAGCGTGAAACCCGGCGACTTGAGCAACTGGCGGAAGGCGAAGCGGAGGTCGTTCATGGCGGGGAAAAGTATGAAGTAACAGGGATCAAGTATCAGGAAAGAATGGTGGCGGGTCTGGGATCTCGGGTTTGGGATCTTTGGCCAGGGGATTTGATACCTGATCCTTGGGGCTGGTTACCTGGCGAAATCTACTCAGCGCGCAGCGCCACCACAGGATCCACCCGGGTGGCGCGGCGCGCGGGAAGCAGGCAGGCGATGAGCGCCACGCCCATGAGCAGCGCGGCCGCGACGGCGACCGGCAAGATGCCCATGCGGCCGAAGCCGGGCATCTCGGACGCGACGTAGCGCGAGAGGAAAACAGCGCCGGCCAGCCCGACGCAGGCGCCCGTGAGCGTGAGTCGGAGCCCGCCGCCGAGAATGAGCTTGAGGATGTCGCGCACCTGCGCGCCGAGGGCCATGCGGAGGCCGATTTCGGCGGAGCGCTGCGCGACGAGACGCATGGTGACGCCGTAAATGCCGAGCGCGGCGAGGAGCAGCCCGAGGCCGGCGAAGAGCGCGAGGAGCTGATTGATCGTTTGCAGGAAAGAGTTGTTCAGCTGGATGCGCTCAGCCGCAGGCCGGAGATTGGTCACGGGCTGGTCCGGATCGAGGGAGGCGACGGCGCGGCGAATCGGCTCGAGCAGCGCGGGCACCTTGGCCGGATCGGCCGCGCGCACGGCAATGGTCACATATTGCCAGGTTTCCTGCGCGAAGGGGATGTAAACCTGGAAGACGATCGGCGAGGGCCGGAGGTCGGGCGAATGCACATCCTCGGCGACGCCGTCGATCTCGGCCGTGGCGCCCGACGCCGCGCCGACGACGGCAAGGCGGCGGCCGATGGGATTTTCACCGGGGAAAAGGGCGCGCGCCATTGTTTCGTTGATGACGACGACGCGCGGCGAGGTCGGCGTGTCGGTCTGGTTGAACGCGCGCCCGCGCAGCAGGTGCGTGCCGACGGTGTCGAAATAGCTCGCGGAAACACCATTCGTGAAGGCGACGGCTTCGTGGCCGGGCTTCGGGGGTTCGCGACCCGCGACGAAATAGCTGCGCTGCGAAGGCGCGTTGAAAAGCGGCTCCATGAAACTTACGGAGGCGTTGGCCACGCCGGGAAGGGCCAGCAGCCGTTCCCGGAGCTCGCGGTGAAACGCGAGGATCGGCTCGGCGGTATTGTAGCGGGCCGAGGCGAGGTTCAGCGAACCGGTGATGAGCGTCGAGGATTGCCACCCCGACACCGTGTGGACGAGCCGGTCGAGGCCGCGGATGAAGAGACCGGCGCCGGCGAGGAGGATGAGGGCGAGGGCGAATTGCGTGACGATGAGAAGCTGGCGGTAGCGATGCTGCGTGCGGCTGCCGGTTGTGCCGCGAGAGCCGGACTTGAGCGACTCGTTGATTCTCGCGCGCGCCGCCCACCACGCCGGCGCGACGCCAAAGAGCAGGGCCGTGACGACGGAGATCGCGAAGGTAAAGGCGAGCACGCGGCCATCGATGGAGAACGGAGTCGGGTTGGAAGGGTCGCTTAACCTCCGCGAGAGCCAGTCGCCCGTCCACATGGCGAGAAAGATCGCGGCGAGGCCGCCGGTGATCGCGAGCAGGAGGCACTCAACCGCGAGCGGCTTGATCAATTGCGCGCGTGTCGCCCCGAGGGCGGCGCGAATGGACGACTCGCGGGCGCGGGAAATCGCGCGGGCGAGCAGGAGGTTGCCGAGGTTGCCGCAGGCGATCAGCAGCACGAAGCCGGACAGGCCGAGAAGGAGAAAGGTGAGCGTGCGACCGACGCCGGTGAGCGTGGTGGACTGGAGGGTGCGAATGCGGAGCGCTAAGCCGGCGTTTTCGGCGGGATGGTCGGCGACAAGGCGGCGGGCGATGGTGTCGAATTGCGCCGCCGCCTGATCCGGCTCGACGCCGTCCCGGTAGCGGCCGATCACGGTCTCATTGCCTTCGATGCGGTTCAGCCGTTCGCCGTCGGTGACGGCCATCGGCCGGTAGATCGAGATCGAGCCGGTGATGCGTGAGGCGTCGTCGTTGGCCGGAAGGACGCCGATGATTTCGGTGGGTATGCCGTCGAGGCGAACGATGCGCCCGATGATGTCGGGCGAGCTGCCGAAACGGGTTTCCCAGTAACGATGGCTGATGACGAGTACGTTGCACTTGCCGGGCGCGTCCTCGTCCGGGAGGAAGCTGCGGCCGAGCTCGGGTTTCACGCCGAGGACGTCGAAATAATTGGCGGTGGCACGCGCCGCGAACGGCATGTCGGCGGGCTGATCGGGGCCGGTGAGCGTGAAACCCCAGTAACGGAGCGCGGCGAGATCGGCGATGCCGGAGCTCGCCGCGGCGAGGTCGTCGAATTGCGCCGGCGTTGGATCGCTGAACGGCTGTTTTGCGACGGAACGGTCGAGGCGGAACAGGCGTTCGGCGTGCGGGTAGACGAGCGGGCGGAGGAGAAAAGCGTTCAGCATCGAGAACATCGCGGTGTTCATGCCGATGCCAAGCGCGAGCGTGAGGATCGCAATCAGCGTGAAACCGGGTGTGCGGAGAAGGGAACGGAAGGCGTGGTTCATGGGGGAGAGGGAGCAGGTAGTGGAATCGATCTCAGGCCTTGTCCGAAGAGACCACACCCCCCTCGCTTCGCGCCACCCCTCTTGCGAGAGGGGTGCCTGAGATACGCGGGCAAAAGTCCCCTCTGGCAGGACGGGTGCCCGGCAGGGCGGGGTGTGTCGGCTGTGATTTCAAGAAAGGACAGGAACCGGGTTTCGATTATTCCGCCCGCAGCGCGACCATCGGGTCGACCCGCGCGGCGCGGCGGGCCGGGATGAGGCAGGCGAGGGCGGCGACCGCGGCGAAGAAGAGCGCCACGGCGCCGAAGACGGCGGGATCGAAAGGTTTCACTTCGTAGAGGGCTTCCTGCAGCAGGCGGCTGGCGCCGAACGCGCCCGCAAGGCCGACCAGCAGGCCGGTGCCAACCTGGAGCGCGCCGGCGCGCAGGATGAGCTGGAGGATGCTGCCGGAGCTGGCGCCAAGCGCCATGCGCACGCCGATCTCGCCGGTGCGTTGCGCCACGGAGTACGCCATGACCGAGTATACACCCACCGCGGCGAGCAGGGCCGCAATGCCGGCGAACGCGATCAGCAGGGCCAGCGTCACCCGCTGCACGCCGAGCGACTGCGTGACGAGCTCGTCCATGGTCTGCGGCAGGGCGAGTGCGACGGTGGGATCGAGGTCGACGAGCACGCGGCGGAGGACGGGGATGACCGCGGCCGCCTTGAGCCCGGGCTTGGCCTCGGCCACGACGGCCATGAAAGCGCCGCCGCGCTGGTCACGTGGGAAATAGATCTCGTCCGGCACGGGGGCGGAGAGGCCGTTGGACTTGACGTCGCCGATCACGCCGACGATCCGAACGGGGGTGTCGCCCTTCGGCCCGGTGAGGAAGAAGTGATCGAGCGCCGATTCGCCCGGGAAGAGGCGCTTGGCGAAGGACGAGTTCACGATCGCCACCTGCTCGGCGGCGAACAGGTCGCGGTCAGTGAAGAAGCGACCGGCGAGGAGCTTCACGTCGAGCGTGGCGAAATAGTCGGGAGTCGCGATCCGGATGTTGGCCAGCGGCCGCTGCTGGACGGGCAGCACGGGGCGGCCCTGGACGCCGTAGGGCGAGAAGAAGCCGTTGCCCGAAAGCGGCAGCCCGGTGATCGCGGCGCCGTGGGCCAGCTCGGGGGCGTCGCGCAACTTCTCCTGGAGGTGCCGGTAGAAATCGCGCATCAGCTCGGGCTTGTCGTATTTCGAGCTGGGCAGGTTGACGATGCCGTAGGCCCGTCCGGCGGCGCTGAAGCCCGGCTCGGTGTGCTGGAGCTTGTAGAAGCTCAGGACGAGCAGGCCTGCGCAGATGAGGAGCGTGAGCGACATCGCGACCTGCGCGATGACGAGGAGGTGGCGGAAGGCCTTGGCGGCGACGCCGCCGCCGGCGCCGCGCGAGGTGTCCTTCAGCACCATCTGCACGTCGGTGCGCGAGGCTTGCAGGGCCGGGTAGAGCCCGATCAGCAGTCCGGCACCGAGGGCGACGACGAGGGAGAACCCGAGGACCACGGGATCGAGGGCGATCTCGTCGGATCGCGGGATCTGCGGCCCGGCGAGGACCTGGATGGCGTGGAGGCTCCACCAGGCGAGCAGGACGCCGAGGGTGCCGGCGGCCACGGTGAAGACGGTGCTCTCGATCAGGAACTGCCGGACGATCTCGCCGCGCCGGGCGCCGAGCGAAAGGCGGACGGCGATTTCCTTCTGGCGGGCGCTGACGCGCGCGAGGAAGAGGTTGGCGATGTTGGCACAGGCGATGAGCAGCACGGCCGCGACGGCGCCGGCCAGCGTCCAGAAGGTCCGGCCGAGGTTGCCCAGGACTTGCTGCGAGATCGTGCGCACCTCGTTGTCGTTGGCGCTGTCTATGTGCGCCGGGTTGGCGGCCTTGAACTGGGCCGCCATTTCCTTGATGCGCAGGTTGGCCTGCGCGAGCGTGACGCCCGGCGCGAGGCGGGCGTAGGCCTGGTGGACGATGGCAAACTGGCGCTGCTGCGGGTTGATGTACGGCAGCTCGAGCGGCCGCGGTACGATGATGTCGTTGCCGTTGAAGGGCACCGGCAGGGCGGGGAGGACGGCGACGACCTGGCGGGCGACGCCGTCGATGCGGAGCACGCGGCCGATGATCTCGGGATCGGTCCCGAAGCGGCTGCGCCAGAGGCGCTCGCTGATCATGACGACGGGCGGGCCGCCCTCCTTGTCCTCGTCGGCGGTGAACTGCCGCCCGCGGATCGGCGCGAGGCCCAGGACCGGGAGGAAATTGCGCGAGGCGTGCAGGCCGGCGACCTGCTCGGGTTCACCCGTACCCTCGGTCAGCGTGAAGCCGTTGCCGGCCGACATGCTGATGTCGGAAAAGACGTCGGTGCGCGTGCGGTAGGCCTCGAACTTGGCCCACGACAAGGCCGGCGCCTGCAGCGAGCGCTCGTTGTTGATGGCCCAGATGCTGACGAGCGTGTCGGGATGCGGAAACGGCAGCGGGCGCAGCACGACGGCCTGCAGTACGGTGAACAGCGACGAGCAGGCGCCGATGGCGATGGCCAGCGTGAGGACCGCGACGGCAGTGAAGCCGGGGGTCTTGCCGAGCGAGCGGAGGGCGAACTTGAGGTCGGGGAACATTTTGAAGCGAGCAGTGAGCGGGGAGATTGTTTTGTTTGGAGGGTCGGCCTCCCGGCCGACCTCGGCCGGTCAGGAGACCGGCCCTCCAGAAGGACTGTGGTGTTTTGTTTCTGGTCTGGTCTCTTTGATACTTGCTCCTTGGTACTTGTTACTTCGCCGAGCTCACTCAGCGCGCAGCGCGACCATCGGGTCGACGCGGGTGGCGCGGCGCGCGGGGAAGAGCGCGGCGAAGAGCGAGATGACGGCCACGAGGGTGCCGACCGCGGCATAGCTGAGCGCATCGGTGGGCGAGATCGGGTAGAAGAAGTTGAGGAGCGTGCCGCTGGCGAGGGACGCCGCGAGGTAGGTTGTGCCGAGCCCGATCACGAGGCCGAGGCCGATCTGGAAGCCGCCCTGCTGGAGCACCATGCCGAGGATGCGGCCGGCGTCGGCGCCGAGGGCCATGCGCACGCCGAACTCCTGGCTGCGCTGGTTGACGGAGAAGCTCATCACACCGTAGAGGCCGACCGCGGCGAGGATGATGGCGACGACGCCGAAGATCGCGACCATGATGGCGACGATCTTGTTCTGGGCGATGAAGCTGTCCTGGCCGGCGGCGGGTGTCTCGATGAAATAGAGCGGCAGGTTGCCGTCGACCTTGGCCACCTCGCGGCGGAGATTCTCGGCCAGCACGGTGGCGCGCTGCCCGCCGGGCGGCTTGGCGATGACGGTGGCGAACTGCGAGACGGCGGGCTCGTTGGGCACGGGGCCGGTGAGCGACGAGGCGAACGGCAGGTAGAACCCGGTGCTGTCGACATTGGTGTTGTTGAACGGGCCGGTCATGCGCAGGTTGCTGCAGACGCCCACGATGGTGCGCCACGGGCCGAAGAGCGTGCCGTTGTTCGCGACGGTGCGGAAGCGGCGGCCAAGCGCGCTCTGGCTGCCGAAATGCTTCTTCGCAAAGGCGGCGTTGACGATGGCGACCGGCTGTTTCTGGTCGGTGTCGTCGTCGTTGAAATCCCGGCCTTCGAGAATCTTCGAGCCCAGCGCCTGGAAGTAGCCCTCGCTGATCTGCTCGAGGTTGGTGTTGGGCCGGTCCTTGTCGGTCTTGTATTCCTTGCCCTCGATCTCGATCGGCAGGGCGCCGGGTCCGTTGAAAACGAAGGTCATCCGGAAGCGGCTGGTCAGGGCGGCGTTGGCGAACTGCGGCGAGGAGCGGAGCTGGACCAGCAGCCGGCGGTAGAAGTTGAGGCGGTCCTGCTGGGTCGGGTAGGCGCCGTCCATCAGGCCCATGCGGGCGGTGATGACGCCCTCCTTGTCGTAGCCGTAGTCGAGGTTCTGCTGGGCGCGCATGGCGCGGCCGAGCAGGAGCGAAATGACGAGGATGAGGCTGGTGACGACGATCTGGGTGACGACGAGGCCGCGGGTGATGAAATTGATGGTGCGGCTGGTGTTGCCGCGGCCGCCTTCCTTGAGCGCGTCGGCGGCGTTGGTGCGCGAGGCCATCCACGCCGGCACGAGGCCGGAGACGACGGCCGCGCCGACGGTGGCGACGACGGTGAACACCAGCACCTTGACGTCGATATCGAAGGTGATCCAGCTCGGTGGCGGGAAGGGCAGGTTGGCGACAACAGCGGTGAGGAAATCGATGGCCCAGTAGGAGCCGGCGACGCCGAGCACGGCGCCGAGGGCCGCCAGCAGGATGCTTTCGGTCAGCATCTGGCGGATGAGGCGGATGCGCGTGGCGCCGAGCGACGAGCGGATGGCGAGTTCCTTCGCGCGCAGGGTGGCGCGGGCGAACTGCATGTTCATCACGTTCAGGCAGGCGATGAGCAGCACGAGAACGCAGATCGCGAGCATGCCGAGCATGAGGCTGAGGAGAAAGGTCGGCGTGAACGTCTTCCGCAGCGGCTGCACCTGGGCGGTGTTGAACTGCTTGTTGGTGTCGGGATAGGCGGCGGCAAGGTGCTTGGCGATGGCATCCATTTCCAGCTCGGCCTGCCGGAGGGTCACGCCCGGCTTGAGGAGCCCGACGACGGCGCCGCCGATGGCGCGCGGGTTGTTGCGGGGCAGTGGCGGGAACTCGCTGTTGAGCGGGATCCAGATCTCCTCGTTGGTCGGGAAGCTGAAGCCCTTGGGCATGACGCCGACGATGGTCGCGGGCTTGCCGTTGATCACGACGCCGGTGCCCACGACATTGGCCGCGCCGGCGAATTCGCGCTGCCAGAGGCTGTAGCTGATGAGGGCGACCTTGGCCGCGCCGGCGTGGTCATCCTCCGCCGTGAAATCACGGCCCAGGGCCGGGCTGACGCCGAGGATCCTGAGCCAGTGCTCCGAGATGTACGCGCCGGTGAAACGCTTCGGGATCGAGCCGATGGTGATGTTGACCGTCGCGCCATTGATGAAGGCGGCGACGTGTTCGAACGACTTTTGTTCGGCCGCGAGGTCGACGTAGTCCATGGCCGACACCTGCCCGGCGGTCCCGAAGGCGGTCTTCTGGGTGGGGTCGATGAAGTTGATGCTCATCAGCCGCGCGGCGTTGGGGAACGCGAAGCCGCGGAGCACGACGCCGTTGACGATGCTGAATTGCGTCGTGACCGCGCAGATGCCGAGGGCGAGGACGAAGACGGCGAGCGCGCAGAAGGATTTTTCCTTGATCAGCACGCGGAGACCGATGCGGAGGTCTTGGAGGAAGGTTTCGAGGAACATAGGCGTGGGGGAAAAGTATCAAGCATCAGGTGCCAAGTGGCAGGAGAGCGGTGAGCCGGGAGCGGTCCGGGATCTGGCGTCTGGGATCTGGGGGTTGGGAACTAGGATCTGGGAGATGGGCGGGATTGTCCGGTCGGCAGGTTGGAGGGTCGGCCTCCCGGCCGACCGCGGCCGGTCAGGAGACCGGCCCTCCAGGAGGATGATGATGTTTTGGGTCTTGGGCTGGTCTCCTTGATACCTGGTCCTTGTTACTTGGCGGATTTCACTCCGCCCGCAGCGCCACCATCGGGTCGACGCGGGTGGCGCGGCGGGCGGGCACGAAGATGGCGAAGAGCGACACGGCCGCGATGAGCACGGCGACGGCCGAGTAGGTCAGCGGGTCGCGGGGGTTGACGTGGAAAAGGAAACTGCTGATGCCGGTGGCGCCGATCGTGGCGATGCCGAGGGTGAGGCCAATCCCGAGCAGGAGGCCGACGGCGATCTGCCAGCCGCCCTGCCGCAGGACCATGCGCAGGATGCAGCCGTGGTCGGCGCCGAGCGCCATGCGAATCCCGAACTCCTGCGTGCGCTGGTTGACCGAGAAGCTCATCACGCCGTAAAGGCCGACGGACGCGAGCAACACCGCGATGCCGCCGAAGACGGCGAACATTCCCGCGATGACGCGATTCTGCGAGAGGAACGTGTCGATCGACGCCTGGGGCGTGCCGACGAAGTAGAGCGGGAGATTCGGGTCGACCTTGTTGACGATCGACTGGATGGCGGCGACCAGGCCGTCGGGCCGCTGGCCCGGATGCGGGCGGACGACGGCGGTGCCGAACTGCTGCGCCTGCGGCGCGGGCGCGGCGGGGCCGAAGGCGGTGTCGAAGAACGGCACGTAGAAACCGGTGCCGTCGGACTGGTTGTTGAACGGTCCCGCCATGCGGACGTCGGCGACGACGCCGACGATCACGCGCCAGGGGCCCGGCTGCGTGCCGTTCTGGTTGATCGTGCGGAAGCGGCGGCCGAGCGCGGACTCGTGGCCGAAGTAGTGCTTGGCGAAGGTCGCGTTGACCACCGCGACCGGCTGCTTCTGCTCGGCGTCCTCGTCCGTGAGGTAGCGGCCCTCGAGGAGCTTCTGGCCGAGGACCTCGTTGTAGCCGGGGGTGACGTTCTCGAACTCCGAGACGGTGCGGTCGCTATCCTGCTTGTAGGTTCGGCCTTCGATCTCGACCGGGCCGTTGCCGGAAAAGACCATGCGGAAGCGGTTGGTCAGCGCAACGGCGTCGAATTGCGGCGAGGCGCGCAGCTCGCGGAGCAGGCGCTCGTAGAAGAGGCGGCGCTTGTCGTCGGTCGGGTAATCGCCCTCCATCAGGCCCATGCGCGCGCCGAGGACGCCGCTCGTGTCGTAGCCGTAGTCGATGGTCTGCTGCTTGATGATCGACTGGACCTGGAGGCCGGCGCCGATGAGCAGGATGCACGTGACGAGGATCTGCAGGATGACCAGGCCGCGGGTGATGACGCCGACGGCGCGGCCGGTGTTGCCGCGGCCGCTGTCCTTGAGCGTCTCGACCGCGCTGGCGCGCGACGAGAGCCAGGCCGGCACGAAGCCCGACACCACGGCGGAGAGCAGCGTGGCGGCGACCACGACGAGGAGCACGGGGGCGTCGACGTCGAAGGTCATCCACGTCGGGATCGGGTTGTTGAGGTGGACGTAGGCGTCGAGGTAAGCGGTGGCCCAGATGGCGAGGGCGACGCCGGCGATGGCGCCGAGCGCGGCCACGAGGAGGCTCTCGGTCAGCATCTGGCGGATGAGGCGGATGCGCGTGGCGCCGAGCGAGGAGCGGATGGCGAGTTCCTTCGCGCGCAGGGTGGCGCGGGCGAACTGCATATTCATCACGTTGACGCAGGCGATGAGCAGCACGCCGACGCAGAAGGCGAGCATGGTGTAGAGCAGGCCGTTGAGCGGCCCGCCGGTGAAGGCGGCGATGAGCGGCCGCACGAGGCCCAGCGTGAACTGCTTGTTGGTGTCG
>DASZXO010000096.1:0-8456 GCA_035545835.1 Lacunisphaera sp. | reverse complement strand
GGGCGCCGCGCCGGTGGGAAAGACGTGGTCGCGCAGGCCGCGCACCGCGGCGACTTGCAGCAGCGGCACGACCGCCAGGAACGCGAGCGCTGCGGCCAGCCGGCGGCCGGCCGCGGCCGGCGCGGCGCGGGTCGCGCCCAGCCGGGCGCCAACGCCCGACAGGAGCAGCCACAGCCCGAGGGCGAGCCCCAGCACGAGTTCGTTGCCTGAGACGGCGCCCAGCAATTCGCGGAGCAGCGCGAGCTGGGTCAGCATCGCGGACGCCCCGGCTGTGGCGGCCGCCAGCAGGGCGAGCCGACGCGCAAGGCCCGGCGCCGCTGGCTCGAGGTTCATTTCCGGGCGAAGTCGGATTCCTTGAATGCCTCGACGTGGTAGATGAGGACGGCGGTGCCGGGGCGGCGCCAGTCGCCCGCGGACGCGCCGGCCTTTTCCGCGAGCCGGTCGAGGAATGTCACCTTGTCCGGGAGCTGTTCCCAGACTTGCGGCAGGAACGTCGCACCGGCGCCGCCGGGCAGCTGGAGCACGACGCCATCCTCAGCGGGCCGGAGCTGGCGCAACAGGTCCTCCGGCGAGTGGAACGCCAGCGGCTCGGGCTTGGTCAGCACGCTGATCTCGATCGCGATCGCGTCGACTTCCCCCGGCTGGACCGGCCGGAAGCGCGGGTCGCGCAGCGCGGCGTTGCGGGCGTTGTCGATCACGGCCCGCCAGAGCGGCAGCCGCGGCTCGAGGTTGCCGATGCAGCCGCGCAGTTCGCCGCCGAGGGTCAGGGTCACGAAACACGCGCGCGGTTCCGCGAGGACCGGCGGGAGTCCGGCGCCGGTGACGGCGGGCAGGCCCCCGGTGTCCGCCGCCGTGCGCAGGGCGCGCCGGGCCAGGCTGAGCAGTTCCTGGCGTTCCGCGGGGGTGAAACCATCGGCGGGGGCGGGCTCATAGAACGCGATGGCCGCGTAGCCGACCACCCGGTCGCGGGAGCCGGCGGTGTCGCCGCTGTTGCGATAGTCGAGCAACCGGGCGCGCCAGCCATGCTGGCGGGCGATTTGCAGCAGGATCTGGATCGGGATCCGGCCGCAGGCCTCCTCGTCGCCCAGCCAGTCGGCATCGAGCGCGCAGATCGCCTCGATGCACCGGTGGTCGCGCGCGACCGCGTCGGCATACGGATGGTAATGGCTGAGGTCCGAGCTGGCGACGATGAGCGTGCGCGCATCGAGGATGCGGTCGAGTGCGCGCGCCGCAGCCAGGGGGTCGACGTCGCCGACCACCACGGGCAGGAGCTGGAACCGGTCGAGCGTGCGTTGCAGGAAAGGCACCTCGACCTCGTCCGCGTGCTCCCACGTGTCGGCGGTGGCGGGCACGCCGCGCGCGAGGTGGTGCGGGGACTGGCCCGCCCACGGGGGTGTCTGGACGGCGCACGCGGGCTCCAGTTCGAACGGACGCTGCTGCGCCAGCACGCGGGCGCGCGGGGAAATGGGCACGTCACCGAGCGGCGTGCGGAAGACGTCGGCGTCGGAGACGGACGCCGCCTGCAGGTAGGCGTAATGGCTCGGGGCGAGGACCACGACGGTGTCGAAGGACTGTCCCTGCAGCAGGCGGAAACCGGAGGCGGCGACAGGCCCGGAGAACTCATAACCGGCGTGCGGGCAGACCAGCGCCTTGAGCCGGCCCGGCGCTGCCGCCGGCGCGGCGGCGAGGTAATGGTCGATGGCTTCGGCGAGCGCCCCGGGCGCGGCCGGATAGAAGAGACCGGCGACAGCGGGCTCGCGCACCTTTGGGGCCGGCACGGACGACTCGGCGGGTTGGACGGGCGCCGGCACGCTGCACGCCAGGCACGCGATGCCGAGCAGGATGAATCGCCGATTCATGGTCGCTCCTCGCTGATGGGGGTGAGATTGGCTGTCAGCCGGTGAGCGTAGGATTTCGCGCGACGGCAAACAACCCGCTTCCGGGAGCGGACGAGGGCAGAAGCAGGGATATTGTGCCGCATCAGGCCCGGTTCTCCTGTCCGCCGCTGGTGGTATTGGAGGCGGGGTGCCCTCACCCCGCGAGGCGCCGGTAGTAATGGAGGCGGGGTGCCCTCACCCCGCGGAGCGCTGGCGCGAATGGCAGCCCGCGGGACGAGGGCGTCCCGCCTCCAACTCCGTGCCGGTTTGCTGCAGGTGGAGGGGCAAGCGCTCCTGCGTTGGTTCAGCCCGCGCGGAGCAATGGTCTGTTACGCCAGTCCGAACGGTGGATTCGGGGCATGGCTTCAACTTGATGGAGGGCCGGCCTCCCGGCCGGCCGCGGTCGGTCAGGAGACCGACCCTCCAGCCGGGCACGCGTGAAACACGATGGGATTCAAGGCCGTCACCCGACACCCGTGCAGCCCGCGGGACGAGGGCGTCCCGCCTCCAACGGGTTATGTGCGGAGCACCGCCAGCCAGAGCGCGGACTCGCCGGTGATGCCGTGCGCCGCGAGTTTTTCCGCGATGAGAGCTGGTGAGGGTTCGGTGACGACGTGTCGCGGGTCGTCGGGGAATTCCGGCCGCACGGCCCGGCACAGCGCCCAGCACGCCCAGGCGCGCCAGCGACGCTGTTCCCGACGCGGCTCGTTCATGCGGCCGGCAAGGTGCTGGAAATGCACGCGCGGGTTGCCGAGGAAGATCCCGGGCGGCGCGTGGCGCAGCAGCCAGGCGATCGCCGCATAGGGCAGCGGCCACTCGCGCAGCACCGGGTCGCCGGCGGCGACGTCGGCGAGCAGCGCGCGATCGAGCTTCAGGAGCGCGCGGGCCGGCTGGCCGCGTTGCCAGAGGTAATGACCATAGGTCAGGGCCGCGAGATAGAACGCGCCGTCGCGGGAGCTCCCGTGTGCCGCCAGGGCGCGCGCATCCATGCGCGGCGGAGGCGCGGGCAGGTGAGGGCAGGGCGGGAGGCGGGGAGGCACGGACGGAAAATCGCGAGGCCGATGGTGAAGCACAAGGGCATTGCGTGGTTCGGCCGAACACACCCCGGCGCTTTGCGCCACCCCTCTTGATAGAGGGGAACCGATCCTACGGGGCCGACGATCCCCTCTATGAAGAGGGGTGCCCGAAGGGCGGGGTGTGGTTTGCCGCACCTGCATCTTCGAACTTGGCGGGCGGGCCGGGTTACCCGCATAAGAAGGTCCTGCAAGCGGAAGACACAGGCTCCATCAACGAGGTGCACGGCTGGCGGCGCCTCCTGCTCTGGCTGCTCGCGTCGCTCGTGCGCGTATGGGGCCGGACGCTGCGGTTCGAAGCGGATGCGGAGACACGCCGGATGCTGACGAAGGCCGACGAGCCGGTGGCGATCGTGCTGTGGCACAACCGCCTTTTCCTGTCGCCGGAGATGTTTCGGCGCTACCGCTACCGGCGGAAGCTCTTCGGGCTCGTGAGCGCGAGCAAGGACGGCGCGTGGCTGGCCGCGCTCTACCGGATGATCGGGATGTATCCCGTGCGCGGCTCGAGCAGCCAGCTTGGGCGCGAGGCGGCGCGTGCGCTGATCGAGGTGATGCAGCAGGGCTGCGACGTGGGCATCACGCCCGACGGGCCGCGCGGGCCGATGTACGTCGTCGAGCCCGGCGCGCTGATCGTGACACGGCGGACCGGCGCGCCCATGGTGCTGTTCGGCGCGGAGTTCACGCGCGCGTGGCGGCTGAAAAGCTGGGACCGCTTCTATGTGCCGTGGCCGTTTTCGCGCGTGATCATGCATTCGGCGGTGTTGCCGCCGCGGAAGGCGGACGGGACGAAGCTCGAGATCGAGGACGTCCGCGCCGCCTTGATGGCGGTGAACCCGGATCTGCCGGAGTGAGGCACCGACACACACCCCGGCGCTGCACCCGCCTTAGCTTGGCTTCGGCGCGGCGAGTGCCACCCCTCTTGCTAGAGGGGAACAGATTTTGCGCTACCGTAGGTCCCCTCTTTGAAAGAGGGGTGCCCGCAGGGCGGGGTGTCTGATCCCTAGAACGCCGGTGTGACAGTGACGCTCTGGCCGGGCTCGACGGCGTAGTCCGGGCCGGTGCTCCAGGTCAGGTCGTTGACCAGCACCTTGAAGGCGACCGGGACGGAGGCGCCCTTGACTGCGGCGGTCCAGAGGTCGTTGCCGACGCAATCCATGGCAAGGCCGCGATCCCAGCTCAGGCCGGGGCCTTCGCCGCGGAGGTACAAATGGTTGCCAAATCCGATGTCGATGCGGGCCGAGATGAACGTGGCGGGCGGTTCGGAGGCGACCGCGGGCTTCTGTTTGGCCGGAAGCGCTTTCTTCGCGGGGGCCTTGGTCGCCTTGGCCGGCGTCGCGGGCTTCGCTGCCGCCGCGGCCGGGGTCTTCTTGGTGGTCTTTTTCATGTTTGATTTCTGATTCAAGTTAAGGAGGAGGGTTTAATTTTCCACTGCCTCGGTGCCGTGCAACAGCAATTTAGGCGCCAATATTGCGGTGCGGTTAAATTGCGTCCGCCAAGCGCTTAGCGGGAGTGAAAGATTTTGTTTTACTCGCGCCGGACCGTCCCTCAAAAGCATCCCCCTTGCTGACGGGGCAGTAGCTCAGTTGATAGAGCGCATCGTTCGCAACGATGAGGTCGTCGGTTTGATCCCGATCTGCTCCACCAGCCTTCGCCAAGCGGAACGAAGGCGAAGGTTGTCCTCCGAAGCTTCAGCGTAGGAGGACATTTTGCCCGCGATCGGGGACCGAGTGGCTACGGCTGGCAGGCCAGCCCCGTTTCGCCAAGCCGAGCCGCAGCCCTGCAAGGGCGAAGGCTGGCGTCCCCGGCGTGACTCGAACACGCGACCGGCGGTTTAGAAAACCGCTGCTCTATCCAGCTGAGCTACGAGGACGTTTTCCGCCCGGTTTACTGGAGGTTCCGGGCGCCGATTGCAGCATTTTTCGAGGATGGAGTGGCTCCGCCCTGACTTGCTTTTGACGACAGATTCCACGGCTGGTCACGGATCCGATCCGGACTCCGGCCGTTCTTGGAGGGTCGGTCTCCCGGCCGACCGAATCACCCGACCACGAATGGCGTCAAGGCGGCGGGCCATCGTGTTTCGCGCGGTCGGTCGCGGGACCGCCGGCATTGCCAATCCCGCGGGATTCTGAAACCTGTTTTCGCGCGGGCCAAACCACCATGAATGCACCACGACGGGCGCTGTGCCCGCTTGCTCCTTTTTGCGCCCGCCTGGCCGCGACGTCGCTCGCGGCCGTCCTGCTGCTGACCGGGTGCGGCAAGTCCGAGGCGCCGCGCGTGGCCGCGAAGCCGTCGCCGGACGCCGCGGCCGTCGCCGCGGAAAAACAGGCGCAGGAGAAGGCCGCGGCGCAGGCCAGGGCCAGGGCCGAGGCGGAAGCCGCCGCGGCCGCGGTGCCGCCGAAGTTCGCCGGGCTCAAGGCGGCGCGCGCCGAGGGCAGCTATGTGGCGGTGCTCTTTGAGAACGGCCGGAAGGGCATGTTCCCGACGGTCTCGTTGACGGAGGCGGAGAAGCAGTGGCTCGACGAATTCGCCGCGGCGCATCCGCTGGCGCACGGCAAGTCGTCGGTGGTGACGGCGAAGGCCGAGGTCAAGGCCACCATCGTGAAACAGTCGCTCGAGAACGGCCTCGAGACCGTCCAGCTCTGCGCGCCGGCCAAGCTCCGCGACCAGATCGGCGGGACGTGCATGTTCTACGGGCGGGTGCACTACCTCGACATCGCCGGCTACCCGATCGAGGACGGCGAGATCTACCGGGTGATCAACAACGTCCCCAAGGACCAGCCGTACCTCGACTACCATTACTACGTCGGGATGCTGATGCTGTTCATCAAGCAGAAGCCGGTCCCGCTCGTGCATTTTCCCGACGGATCCGTCGACCCGTTCGACTGGGCGCGGCAGGAACTGCGCAAGGGCCGGCCGGTTCTCGCCGCGCTGCCGGAGAACATCTGGCTGTCGCTGCCCGCGGATTTCCTCGCGACGCACCCGTGGGACGGCAACTCCAAGGTCGGCCACCAGGTCGTGCTCAACGGCTTCACGTGGAATGCGACGACGGGCAAGGGCACGTTTCACGTCATCAACTCCTGGCGGGCGCTGTCCGAGTTCGACGTGCCGGTCGAGGCGCGGAAGGAGGAGCGCAACATCCAGATCGAGCAGAGCCTGTCGCCGCGCGGCGAACTGCCCGAGCAGGCGGCGAAGGTGATCGCCGGGGAGGTCACCGAGCTGCGCGCCGTCGGCAAACAAAAGCTGTATGCGGTGGACACGAACCTGGGCGCGCGGCGCGTGCTGGCCGACTCGCCCGATGCCGCCAAGGCGCTGGTCGAGGCGGACAACAACCCCCACAGCCTCGACGAGGTCTTCGCCGAGTACGTCGGCCGCATCTACGACTACATCGAATGGTCGGCCGACCCGAAGATCCGGGATGCCGCCGCGGCCGAGCTCCTCGCCGAGATCTTCAAGATTCCCCCGAACGTCCCGCTGCCGCACATCGACTTCGAGGCGAAGGGGTCGCTCGGGACCGTTTACTTCGTGCGCGTGGCGCCGCAGAAAGTGGTGAAGCTCGCGGCCGAGTCGCGCGAGGCGGCGCTCCGCTTCGGCGCCGGGCTGCGGTGAACCCGCATTCGCTCGCCCCGGAATCCGGCGGGGGAATGCATGGCGCCAATCGCTCCGCTCCGGAGCATTGCCCTGGCCAACGTTTGGCCATAGGAAACCGGGGATGAAACAACTGCTTCGTGCCGTCCTCCGGTCGGTCGGCCTCGATCTCGTGCGCTACGACCCCTCGGGCCGAATTCGCCCCCCACCGGCGGATATTGCCGAGCGGGACCGGGCGATCGTGGATCGCATCTCGGGGTTCACCATGACGAGCCCCGAACGGCAGATGGCGTTGATCCAGTCGGTCCGGTACCTCGTGCGCCACCGGATCGAAGGCTGCATGGTGGAGTGCGGCGTCTGGCGCGGCGGAAGCTCCATGGCGACGGCCCTCACGCTCGCGGACGAGGGCGATACCGGCCGGAACTTGTACCTCTACGACACCTTTGCCGGGATGACGTCGCCGACGGATGTGGATCGAGCGAGGGATGGAACCCCGGCCCAGGTTCATCTGGATCGTGATCCGGAAAGAAAGGGCGATGTCTGGGCCATGGCCGAGCTTGAGGATGTGCGTCGAAACATGGCGTCGACCGGGTACCCCGGCGACCGCGTCCATTACATCAAGGGGCCGATCGAATCGACCCTCCCGGCCCAGGCCCCGGCCGAGCCGATCGCCCTGCTGCGGCTGGATACCGACTGGTACGAATCCACGAAACACGAGCTGGAGGTCCTGTATCCCCGCCTGGCCCGGCATGGCATACTAATTGTCGACGACTATGGACACTGGGAGGGCACCCGGAAGGCGGTGGATGAGTACTTCGCGGCACTTGGTGAACCCTGGTATTTGCATCGGATCGACGAAACGGGCCGTTTGCTCGTGAAGGCGTGACCCGGGCGCACCAGGCGCCGCACCGCTGATTCGCCCTGCGTCAAGCCACGCGGATGGGATTCCCTCGGTCAGCGCAAGCCCGGCGCGGCGAGTGGCGGCGATCCACCCGATTTCCTGCGCGACGTCCAACCCGCCGCTCCCGCCAGGGCCAGCGCGGCGCCGGTGGTGTCGATCGCGACATCGACGAGCGAAGGCGTCCGGCTCGGCACAAAGGATTGGTGGAATTCGTCGGTCGCGGCATAGACGGCGCAGATGGCGAGGGCGATGAGGGCAACGCGAAGTGCATGGCCCGCGGACCCGAGCGTGATGGCGAGCGCGCGGCGGACGAGCAGCGCGAGCACGGCGTATTCCGACAGGTGGCCGAGCTTGCGCACGAGGAAATGCCCGCGCGCGATGGTTTCATCGGTGGCGTGCGGCAGCAGCCAGCGGAGGATCGGCTCGATCCACCGCGACGTATGCTCGGCCGTGCCGAAGTCCGTCGACATGGCGAAGATGAACGCCATCCACGCGACAACCGGCCACCAGGGCTTGAGCTTAAGCAACATTCCCGACGCTGCCGGTTCCGGCGCTGCGGCGTCAATCCTTGGCGCTGGTGTTATTTTACCACGGATGACACGGATCGAACCGGAAGCAATTGGCCAAAGAAAGTGGCGCCTGTAGGTCGGGCTTTACTTGTCTCGCCGAAGCCTGACGAAGGCGGATGCCCGACGTGGCTCGAGCCGAATCAGGTTGGCCACAAAAAACACGAAGAAGCACAAAAAGAACCCGAGCAGAACTGCCTTGAGGTAGGGCACGTTGTCTCCAGCGCGCCGCGGACGATGGAAAGATGTTCAGCCTGACCCCGGGCTCTGGCCTTCAAGCGACTCGGCCGCCTATGCTGCAACATGCAACGGCCTGGGCTTCACCCGATTCTTCGGACAGTGATTCGAGGATCGGTTAGTTCAGTTGGGATTCAAAGGTGATGGGGCTGACGTAGCCAAGACTCGAATGAAGTCTGGAGCGGTTGTAGAAGCCCTCGATGTAGTCGAAGAGCGC
>DASZXO010000095.1:0-14397 GCA_035545835.1 Lacunisphaera sp. | reverse complement strand
GTTGGCCTGGAGCCCAGAACCGGATTCGAACCGGCGACCTCGTCCTTACCAAGAACGTGCTCTGCCAACTGAGCTATCTGGGCAGACCAAGGCGCAGACCAAAATTGGAAAAGAACGTTGAGAGAATAGCCCGTAAAATTGGCCGTCAACTAGATTCTTGCTACCTCTCCAAAAAAGCTAAGGACCGATCAAAACCCGGTAGTTTCCGGGCACCAAACGCTCACCGAGCCGAATGCCTTTTACAAGGTAGGAACGGAAGAAACTGTCCACGCGTTCATCAACTTCCTCCCCCTCGGAACCGATCATCAAAACAGGATCGCCAATCACACCAACACTGCTGACGGCGATCATATACTCCATCGGCGGAAAATCCGGCCGAGGAAGCACCAGGTCCACAAGTGTTTGGTGGACGACAAGATCCCCTCTTTGCAATGAACGAACTTCGAGAAATGCGCTCCTCGGCCCCAATCCGGCAACCGCCGCGTCAACCTGACCCATGCCGTCGAAGGGAACGTCGTTACCTTGTGCCAGGACATCCGCCAGCTTCTCGGGTGCGGCCACGCCCTCGGTTCCGTAGGCTCTGACGCCTTTTCCCCCAAACTCGAGGTTCGGCGGGAAGCTGCCAAAAACATCGCCAGGCTGTCGCCGCATCGATTCGCGCAGTGGACGCTGCCCATAGTTCCATTCCGTCGGAAAGAAGAGCGGCTTCGGGTCCATCAACTCCACCCTTTCGCGCAGCATCCGGCCCCCGGCATCGTTCCCGGTTCCGGCCAGTTGCACGAAGGGTGGTTTCGCCGCGATGACTTGTTCAACGGGCGGCTGCCGCGTTCGCAGCCAGGCCCACCACGCGGTGGTTACGGCCACGGCAAAGGCCAGTCCAATCCAGACGCGTCGCTTCACCTCCAGCTTTCCCATGCGCATGGCCGGCGCTCCTCACTTCGCCTGTTCCGCCGGTTCCGCGGCCAGCAGGACATTGGCGAAACCCGCCGTGCGGGCCATTTCGATCAGGTCGAGGATGTTTTGCACCGACACCTCGCGGTCGGCCTGCACCAGCATGACGGCCCCGCGATGCCGCCTGGCGTATCCGGCCAGCTGCTTCTGGAGCTCAGGCAGGGAATAGATTCCCCCTTCGAACAGGATCACATTTTCGCGCCGGTAGCTCACCACCACCGACGCGGCTCCCGTGTTTTCGACGGCGATCGTGCTCTGCGGCAAAACGAGGCCACCATCGCCCGTCCCCACGGCCAGCCCGGGCGTGAGCACAAACCGCGAGCCAAGCAGGCTGAAAAAGAGGACGATCGCGCCGACGTTGACCCACCCGGCGAAATCCAGGTCGCGGGGCGGCGGACTGAGTCGCGCTTCGAGATCGAGGGGCCGGGTGATCATCGGGCCGGGTCCTTGCCGGCGCGATAGTCGCGCAGCAGGAAACGCATGAGCTCACTGGCGACCCATTCCATGTCCTGCACCAGCGCGCGCACGCGGCCCGCCAGGAAATGCCGCGCGACATGCGCCGGAATGGCGACGGCGAGACCGGCGGCGGCGGTCAGCAATGCCTCCCACATGCCCCCGGCGAGCGCGGCGGAGGTCGCATAATTGCCCCCCTGGTTGAACTGCCAGAAGGTGCGGATCATCCCGAGCAGCGTGCCCAGCAGGCCGAACAAGGGTGCGATTTGCGCAATCGCCGCCAGCGCGCTGATGCGCCGCTCCAGCACCGGGATTTCCGCCAGGGCCGCTTCCTGGATCGCATAGCGCATGCCCTGCTCGTCATCCGAGGCATGACGAAGGCCGGCTTTGACCACCTTCGCGACCGGCCCGGGAGTTTCCTCGCAAACCGTGAGCGCCTCCATCAGCCGGTCCTTCTGCAGCAGGTTCTTGATGCCATTGAGAAACGCGGTCGAACGGATCTGTCCCTGGTGCAGGAACAGCGCCCGTTCGATGAAAACGACGAGGGCGATGGCGCCGAGCAGCACGAGCAGCCACATCACCGGGCCACCGCGGGCAAAGACACTGTAACTGAACTCCGTCATGAATTTGCGCGCATCATGGGCCGGGCCTCCCGGGGGTAAATGCCAAAGCTCACGGCTTGCCTCCCGCCGCGGGCCGGAATCGCGCCAGCTTCGCCTGCGCCTGCGCAACGCCGTACAGTTTCTGGTCGACGATCAACCGGTACGCCCGCTGCGCCTCGTCGAGGCGGCCGGCGTCCTCGTCGATCTGGCCGAGCTCGAGCAGCGACCGCGAAACCCAATAGCGTCCCTTGGCCCCGAGCTTGGCCGCCTCCGCGGCATCGAGCAGGAAATCATTCACGAGGCCCCAGAAAACCGTCTGGGCCTTGGCCGCTTGCTGGCGTTTTTCCAAGGCGTAGCCCCACTTGAAGCCGGCCTCGGCGCGCAAGTCGACCGGGGCCGACGGCAGGTCGCGCAGCCGCTCGAAGATCGACGTCGCGCTCTCGTAATTCGAAACGCTGTTGGTGCCTTGGGCAAAATAGCAGTCGCCCAGCGCCAGTTGCGCCAGGAGCTCGTCCGGATGCCCGGCGTAATTGTTGACGAGGTATTCATACAACTGCCGCGCCGTGGCGAAGTCGTTCAGTTTCCGCATCAGGTCGCCCTGCTTGAGGCGCGCGTAGAACACGAGTTCGTCCTGCGGGTAATCGTTGATCAGGCGCTCGAGCCGCTGGTACGCCTCCCGCAGCTGCCGGTCCAGGCCCTGGCGTTCCAGGTTCAGCGCGGCATCATACAATGCCAGCGGCGCATACTCGCTCCGGCGGTACGCCTCATTGTCGACAAAACTCACCAGCACGCCCTGCGCCCCCGCCAGGTCGCCGCGCTGGTTCGTGAGATAACTGGCCTGCACGAGGTACGAATACTGGGCCGCCGGGGACGACTGGTAGTCGGCGCGCAGCTTTTCCATGACCGCGGTGCCCTCCTTGTCGCGATTCAGCGCCAGCAGCGCCTGGGCGCGCAGCAGCAGGGTCGTGCTGGTCACGCTCGTGCGCAGCGCGGGATCGACCGGCCCGCCGGCCGGGAGCAGCGCGAGCAGCCCGTCGATCTGCTCCAGGGCGGCCTGCGGCTGGCCGTTATCGAAGGCGAGCTTGGCGCGCAGCCACATCAGCCGGATGCGCAGCTCCTCCGGCACGCCCTGCGCCCCGGCCGTGAGCAGGCGGTTCACGCGGGCGTACGCGGCGGTCGTGTCACCCTTCAGTTGCATTTCCTTGACGAGGTTCCATTCGGCCTGCCAGCGGTTCACCGGGTCGAATCCCGGGTTGCCGGCCGCCGCGTCGAGCTGCGCCGCCGCCTGGTCCAGCTGGTCCGCCCGGATGTCGGACAACACCCGCTGGAAGATCAGCACGCCCGCCGGCACCACCGACGGTGATTCATGCAAGGCGGCATCGTAGGCATTGGCCGCATTGCGATAGTCCTCGGCGCGAAAGAAGGCCTCGGCGAGCAGCACGCCCAGTTCCGCGCGCTCGCGCCCGGGTCCGATCAGGTCGCGCAATTGCGTGATCACTTCCGCCGCGGTGCGCGGCCGCTGCAAATCCCACGCCACCGCGAGTCGCACGCCCAGCGCCGCCGCCTTCAAGGTGCTGCCCGGGTAGCGTTCGAGCAGGGCGCGGGCATCCTCCTCCGCGTGGGCGTAATCCTTGTCGACCAGCGCCAGCTGGGCGCGGGTGAGCATCAGGTCCTCCACGATGCGATTCGGGTTCGGGGAGCCGAGCAACTCGGTCAGGTCCCGCCGCAATTGTTCGCGGTCGGCCGTCGTCGTTGCCCCCCGGGCCAGCAACTGCAGCGCGAGCCGCTGGGTCTCGGGTTTTTGCCCGTCGCGCAACAGCTGCCGGAAGGCCCGCCGGCCCGCGTCGCTGCGCTCGCCGGCGATCAAGCCCAGCATCAGCCGGAACTGGTCCGCCATCGCCCGCTCGCTCGGCGGCAGGACCGCGAGCTGGGCCTGCAGCACCGCCTGCGCCTCGGGCTCGCGCCGGAGCAGCGCCAGCCCCGTCGCATAGGCCTGCGCAAACACATATCCCTGCCGCGTGCCCTGCAGGCGCTCCATGTTGGCCTTGGTCGTGGCGAGATCGGCCTCGTTGGCCTGACCAGAACGCAACCGGGCCTGTTCCTGGCCGAGCATGAAGCGCGCCCGCTCCAGCTCCGACACCGCGGTGCTGTTTGCCTGGGCGAAGAATTCGTTGGCCGCGGGGAAATTTCCCTCCGCCTCCGCCACCAAGGCCTCGAGGTAATGCCACCAGCCCTTGTCCACCGGGCTGAGTTCCTCCTGCTTCACGGCAGCCAGCGCCGCCTTGGCCTGGGGAATCCGGCGCGCGTTCGCCGCCAGCAGACCCGCGCGGAGTTCGTACGCGGAGTTGCGCGGGCCCGCGTACGCCGCCAGCGCCTTTTCGGCCGCGGGCAGGTCCCCGGCGTCCATCAGCGCGGTGACCAGCGCCAGTTGGAGGCGCTGGCGGGTCTCATCCGAGAGCGCGGGGCCGCTCAACAGCTCGCGATAGGCCTGGGCCGCAGCCGAGGGGAAACCCGTCCGCAGGGCGCCGTCAGCGCGGCTCTCCGCCACGATCCGGCCACCGGGCGCCACCGCCGCGGCGGCCTCGGCGTCCGTCATCGGCGCCGGCGCCGCCATCTGCCCGAGCAGGCGGCCGGCCGCCGTCATCAGCATCAACCAGGGTAGCCGCGTGCGCATCGTGATCACCTTTTCCATGGTGCCGTTCGCGCCGCGGCGTGGCAAGCGTGGCCTTGTCCCCGCTTCCGCGCGCGGCATGGACTCGTTGGGTTGAAACTCGACCGGGCCGTGTAACATGAAATATCTCGCGCCGGCTGGGGCCTTGGGACATCCTCCGCCCCGAAAAGTTCAAACCCATCCCGCCATGAGTGCTGTCCTGATTGTCCTCGGTGTCCTGGTCGTCCTGGCCGTCGTCTTCGGCCTGTGGCTCGCCGGCAACTACAACAACCTCGTCTCGCTCCGGAACCGCTTCAAGAATGCGTTCGCCCAGATCGACGTGCAGCTGAAGCGCCGGTACGATCTCATCCCGAATCTCGTCGAAACGGCCAAGGGCTACCTGAAGCACGAGCGCGAAACGCTCGAGGCCGTCATCGCCGCCCGCAACACCGCCTACGCCGCCTCCAAGGCCGCCGCGGCGAACCCCGCCGACGCCGCCGCGATGAAGGGCCTGCTGGGTGCCGAAGCCGGCCTCGGGGGCGCCCTCTCGCGCCTCATGGTCGTCGCCGAACAGTATCCGGACCTCAAGGCCAACCAGAACATGATGCAGCTCACGGAGGAACTGACCTCAACCGAGAACAAGATCTCCTTCGCCCGCCAGGCGTACAACGACTCCGTCATGGTCTACAACACCACCCGCGAATCGTTTCCAACCAACCTCATCGCCGGCATGTTCAACTTCGGCGAAGCGCAGCTCTTCCAGATCGACAACGCCGCGGAGCGCAACGCCCCGCAGGTGAAGTTCACGTAGGAGCCGCCGCCATGGACGCACCCCCGCAGCCGCCGCCCCGCGGCAACGAGAAGATCTGGAGTATCCTGAGCCACCTCTCCGCGTTGATCGGCGTCGGCCTCATCCTCCCGCTCGTCGTCTATCTCGCGATGCGCGGCGAGTCCGACTACACGGCGTCGAATGCGAAGGAAGCCCTGAACTTCCACCTGTCGTTGCTCATCTATGGACTCTGTTGCGTTCCCCTGACGTTCATCGTCATTGGCGTCCCGCTCTTGATCGTGCTCGCGCTCGCCGGCGTCATTCTCGCCATCGTCGCCGCCGTGAAGGCGTCGGACGGCGGCTGTTATCGCTACCCGCTCACGATCCGGCTCGTGCATTGAGCCGCCGGCCGGCGGCCCGTCAGCATGGACTTCTTCGAGGCACAGGCCCGCGCCCGCCGCCGGACGCACCGGCTCGTCTGGCTCTTCATCCTCGCCGTGCTCGGGACGATTCTCGCGAGCTACGCCGCCGTGATGCTCATCTACGGCCAGATGCAGCCGCGTTCGCGGCAGGGGCAGCGCGACTACTGGGATTACCAGCGCACGGCCCGGTGGCCGGGCGACCGGGCGCCGACGCTGTGGTGGGACCCGCGGATCTTCTCGGGCGTGGTGGCCGGGACGATCGCGGTGGTCGGCGTGGCCTCGCTGTATAAATGGAACCAGATGCGCCAGGGCGGATCGGCCATCGCCGAGCTCGTCGGCGGCGCGCCGGTGGATCCCGCGACGAAGGATTTCAAGGAGCGCCAGCTGCTCAACGTCGTCGAGGAAATGGCGATTGCCTCGGGGATTCCCGTGCCGGCGGTGTACCTGCTTTCGGACGAACCCGGTCTCAACGCCTTCGCGGCCGGACTCACGACCAGCGACGCGGCCGTCGTCGTGACGCGCGGCAGCCTCGACCGGCTCACCCGCGACGAGCTGCAGGGCGTCATCGGTCACGAATTCAGCCATATCCTCAATGGCGACATGCGGCTCAACGTTCGCATCATGGCGCTGGTCTTCGGCATCCTGGTCATCGGGCTGATCGGCCGCGGGATCCTGTATTCGCTGGGTCGCGGCGGACGCGTGCGTGTCGGCGGGGACCGGAAAGGCGGCGGCATTGTGCTGGTGCTCGCCGTGGGCGTCGCCCTGATGATCATCGGCTACATCGGCTACTTCTTCGGCCGACTCATCCAGGCCGCCGTCTCGCGGCAGCGCGAGTTTCTCGCCGATGCCTCGGCCGTCCAGTTCACGCGCAATCCCGCCGGGATCACCGGGGCCCTGAAGAAGATCGGCGGGTACGCCATTGGCGGCGACATCGCCGATCATCGCAGCGCCCAGATCAGCCACTTCTTCTTTGCCCAGGCTTTCCGATCCGACTTCACCGGGCTTTGGGCCACGCATCCGCCGCTCGCGGAGCGCATTCGCGCCATCGACCCGTCCTGGGATGGCAAGCTCTACGAACCCGCCGAGGTGGTCGATGTGGCGCACGAGTCCTTCGCGACCGCCGGGTTTGGCGGCGGCGTGCGCTATCCCGCCGATGAAACCGCCCGCCGGGTGCTCGCCGCCGAGCCGGTGATTCCGCCGTCGCGGCCCGTCGTGCCGGTTGCCTTCAAGCCCGCCCACGTCGTGGCGGACGTCGGCGCGCTCACCGAGGCGCATTTCCGGCATGCGCTCACGCTGTTGAATTCGGTCCCGACCCGCCTGCGTGAGGCCACCCGCGAGCCGGCCTCGGCCCAGGTGCTCGTGTATGGCCTGCTCCTCAGCGGCACGCGCGAAGAGCGGGACCGGCAGCAGGCCCTGGTGGCGCAACACGCCGGCGCCGAGGCCGCTGCGACCCTGACGGAGCTCCGCGCCGCCCTGAGTGTCCTCGACCCGGTCGCGCGCCTGCCGCTGCTGCAACTGGCCTTGCCGGCCCTGCGCGCGCTGCGTGGCGACCAGCTCGATCGCTTCTTCACCACCCTCGACGAGCTCGTGCACGCCGACGGCCGGGTGACCCCATTCGAGTACGCCATGCAGAAAATGCTGCTGCGGCAGCTGAACCTCGCCCGCCAGCCGGCCCAGCCGGTCCAGTTCGATTCGTTCGATGCCGTGCGCCAGGACATCGCCGTGACCCTCTCGGCCCTCGCCCACCTCAGCCCCAAGGATTCCGCCGCGGCGTTTGCCGACGGCCTCGGCCAGATTCCGGTGCTCGCCCGCGAGCTGGCGCTGCTGCCGCCGGAGTCCTCCGGCCTCGAGCAACTCGACGCCGCGCTCGATCGCCTCGCGACCTGCTCGCTCTTCATCAAGCAGCGCGTGCTCGTGGCCGCCGGCCACGTCATTGCCAGCGACGGCCAGGTGAGCGTGGAGGAAGGCGAGCTTTTCCGCGCGCTTTCGGCCACGCTCGATTGCCCGATGCCGGCCGTGGGCCTGGCGGCCTGACGCAGTTCCCGCGCGCGATCCGGGATGAGGTTGCCGCGTTGGTCCCCGGCCAAACCTCCGCACCCTTGCCTCCGCCCGCATGCCGGGCATTGACCTTTCTTCTTCCGCCCCATCGTGGTAGGTAAACGGGCATGCATGAGATAACGGTCATGCTCAACCGCCTCGAGCAGGGTGACTCGCAGGCAGCCGAGCAACTGTTGCCCCTCGTCTATGATGAATTGAGAAAACTCGCGGCGGCCAAGATGGCCCGCGAACCCGCCGGGCAGACCCTCCAGGCCACGGCGCTCGTGCACGAAGCCTGGCTGCGCCTCGGCGGTGACGAGCAACCCGACTGGCAAAGCCGCGCGCATTTCTTTGCGTCGGCGGCCGAGTCGATGCGACGGATCCTCATCGAACGCGCCCGTCGCCGCCGGGCGATTCGCCATGGCGGCGGCCTGCGGCGGGTCGACGTGGAAGACCCCGCTTTCGAAATCGCGGCGCCGGGCGGCTCCGACGACGAGGTCCTGGCCGTCCATGAGGCGCTCGAAGCTCTCGCCGCGATCGATGGGCGCAAGGCCGAACTGGTGAAGCTGCGCTATTTCGTCGGACTGTCGCTCGAGGAGGCGGCCGACATCTTGGGGATCTCGGTCCCCACGGCCAAACGCGATTGGACCTACGCCCGGGCCTGGCTGTTTCGAGAAATCAGCCGGGACCGGCGCGCCTGAAAGCACCGCGATGCAGGCAGGGTCGGAGCCCCGCGCGGAGTTCAATCCAGGCGAATGATCCTTTTTCCGGCCCGACTGCGCATTGAGTGTTGAACCTACCGGTCCTCCAACCCTCGACCAGCTCTCCCATGAAAAACCTCCCTTGCTATCTCGTCCTCGCGACTTTCGCCAGCCTCGTGCTGTTGGTTGCCGTCGCCTCCTGCGGCGTTCGCCTCCCGGTCTTTGACATTGCCTCGCACATCATCGGGTACGCCGCCGCCGCGACCGTGCTGGCGGTGGCCATCACGGACAAAGCCCCGCGACCGCTGGACGCCACGACCGATGCCGCCGCGGTGAAGACGACCGCGGAGCCCGCCTCCGCCCGCCCACGCCGCGCGGCCAGGTGGGACGAACGGCCCGCCATCGAATCCCTCGCCGAGGATGCCTTGGCCACGCTCAACATGCATAACGATCCCGCGACGGTCTCCATCATGTAACCCCCGCCCACCTCCCCGGCTGGGCCGGGGAGCAAGCTCATGTACGATTCACACGGGCACGAAGAGCGGATCTTCGCCGAAGCGCTGGCCCTTCCTTCCGGGGAAAGGCCGCGCTTCCTGGCCGAAGCCTGCGGCGGTGATGCCGACCTCCGTCAACGCGTCGAGTCGTTGCTGGAAGCCCTCGATTCGCTCGGGGGCTTCATGGCGGACTCGCCGGCCGGCCACCCCGCCCCCGCGGCGCGCGCCGTGACTCCCGTGGCTGGCGAAACTCGCGGCACGAAGATCGGTCATTACAAACTGCTCCAGAAGATTGGCGAGGGTGGCTGTGGCGTCGTTTGGATGGCCGAACAGGAGGAGCCGGTGCGCCGCCGGGTCGCGCTCAAGATCATCAAGCTCGGCATGGACACCCGCGAGGTCGTCGCCCGCTTCGAGGCGGAACGGCAGGCGCTCGCGATGATGGACCACAACAACATCGCCAAGGTGTTCGACGCCGGCGCCACCGAGGCCGGCCGGCCCTACTTTGTCATGGAATTGGTCCGCGGCATCCGGATCACCAACTACTGCGATGAAAACAACCTGCCGACGGCGGCGCGCCTGGAACTCTTCACGCAGGTCTGCCACGCCGTCCAGCATGCCCACCAGAAAGGCGTCATCCACCGCGACCTCAAGCCCTCCAACATCCTGATCACGGTGCATGACGGCGAGCCCGTGCCGAAGGTGATCGACTTCGGCATCGCCAAGGCCACCCAGGGCCGCCTCACCGACCGCACCCTGTTCACCGCCTTCGAGCAGTTCATCGGCACCCCGGTCTACATGAGCCCCGAACAGGCGGAGTTGAGCGGGGTCGATATCGATACCCGCAGCGACATCTACTCCCTCGGCGTCCTCCTTTATGAACTGCTCACCGGCCGGCCGCCCTTCGATCCCAAATCGCTCGTCCAGGCCGGGATCGATGAAATCCGCCGGATCATCCGCGAGGTCGATCCCCCGCGGCCGTCGACCCGGCTGGCCACGCTGACCGACGCCGACCGCGCGACGGTGGCGCGGCTCCGCCACACCGCGCCCGCCCGCCTCACCACCGTCCTGCGCGGCGACCTCGACTGGATCGTGATGAAGGCACTGGAGAAGAACCGTACGCGGCGCTACGACACCGCGGACAGCCTCGCGCTCGACCTGGTGCGTTATCTGCACAACGAGCCCGTGACCGCCCGGCCGCCGAGCCGAGTCTACTGCTTCGGGAAACTCGTCCGCCGTCACCAGGTCCTTTTTGGCGCCGCCGCCGCCGTCGGTCTCGCCCTGGTGGCGGGCACCGTCATCAGCACGTGGCAGGCGGTGCGGGCTGCGCGGGCCGAGCAAGCGGCTGCCTTGGAAAGAAACCGGGCGGTGAAGGAGCGCGCCCGGGCGGAGGAGATGCTCGCGTTCATGCTCGGCGACCTGCGCACCCAACTCGCGAAAGTGGGCCGCCTCGACGTGCTGGATTCGGTCGGCGAGCAGGCGATGGCCTACTTCGCGTCGCAGGATCCGCAGGACTTGAGCGACACCGCGCTCGCCCGCCTCGCCAAGGCGCTCATGCAAATCGGCGAGGTCCGGATGTCGCAGGCGCGCTATGCCGAGGCCGACGCCGCCTTCGCGGAGGCCTATCGCCGCGCCGCCGCCCTGGTGGCCCGGCATCCCCGCGATGGCGCCATGCTCTTCGAGCGCGGCCAGGCGGAATACTGGAACGGCTTCGTGCGTTGGAAGCGCGGCGAGCTGGCCGCCGCCACCGACTGGCTGGCGCGCTACCGTGACACCGGGATCGCGCTCGTCGCGCTCGATTCCGCGCGCCCGGACTGGCAACGGGAACTGGCCTACGGGCATCATAACCTCGCGGTCCTGGACAAGGAACACGGCCGGTTCACCGAGGCCCGCGCCGGGTTCCTCGCGGAACTGGCGACGTTGGAGAAAATGTCGGCGGCGAATCGCGACGATCTCGAATTGCGTTTCAATGTCGCCGACATCCACTCCTGGCTCGGCGGCCTGGCCATGCAACAGGGCGATTTGGCGGAGGCGCTGGCGCAATATGTGACGCAGACCACCCAGCTCGAACAGCTCACCCGCCAGGAACCCAAGACCGCCCGCTGGCGGTTCAAGCTGGCCGACGCCCTGCTGTTTCAAACTGACATCCTGCTCGCCACGGGCCGCTCCGGCGGGGCCCGGGATCGCCTCGGAGCCGCGCGCCAATTGCTCGACGAGCTGGCAGCCCTCGATCCGGCCAACCGGCGCTGGGAGACCGCCCGCCTGCATGCAGGCCTGTTTGCGCCGCTCGTGGCCTGGCAACAGGGCGATCTCCCGGAGGCGACGCGCCTGCTCGGCGAGGTGCGGCCGCAGTTGGAGAAACTGGCGGCCATGGTGCCGGCGGATCGTGTCATCGCGAACTGGGTGACGAAGACCTGGCGGATGGAAGCGCAATTGCGTCTGGCCGCCGGGCGGCCGGATGCGGCCGGGGCGGCCATCCAGGCGGTGGGACTGGCGGAGAAGATCATCGGCGAAGGCCTGGCCAGCGATGCCGATGCCGGCGAATGCATGCAGACCCTCGTGGTCGCGGGAGAGACGGCCGCGGCGGCGGGCGATCTCGCCACCGCGCAGCGCCACTGGCAGCGCGCCCTGACGCTGTTCGCCGAGCGCGCGCCGGGCACCCGCGACTGGCGGCTGCTCGAACCTGCCGCCCGCGCCGCCGCCCGGCTCGGCCGCGCCAGCCAGGCGAACGGCATCATCGCGCAACTCAAATCCTTTGGCTACATTCCGCTCGAGCCCTGGCCCGCGGCGGATCCACGCGGTGCAGACCAACATTGAACCAAAACCATAGACAAGGAATCCCGCCCATGAAAGCCACCGAAGATAAACTGCTGAACACGGAACAAGCCCGACGGTACACTCAAGAGGCCATGCAACCCGCTGAAGTCGTGGTCCATGTCACCAAATTCAACAACATCCTCATCGCCGAGGGACCGCCGGCCAAGCGAAACACGGAAAACACGATGGAAATGATCGACGGGAAGGACCACCCACGGGTCCGGCGTCACGACGGCAAGCTCAAGATCAGGCCCGGCGGAGCCACCATCCGATTCCACCTCACTCCCGATGACTATTACCCGATCGGAATCTCCTTCATGCGCATGGCCGATCCGTCGGATCCCGACGCGGCGGAATTCACGCCGACCGAAAGGCTTGGCACCCTCAATTTCGGCCAGGTCAAGATCTGTCCGGTCGAACACACGCTGGATGTCACCGACCACTTCAAGGATGAAGAGGAAGACGATCAGTATAAATTCTCGCTGATCATCCAGGAGGCCAAGACGGGCGCGATCGGCATCATCGACCCGATCATCGAGCACGAAGGCGAGAATTAGCCCGGCACGGCCCGCGGATAGCTGGTTCGGAAGGGCGCCGCGCTGCTGCGCCCTTCACGCTGCCACCGGTTCCACTCCCCGTGTGCCCGATGTCGACCATCGGCCGGACCGCCCGATTGCGGTGGCCCAGTTCAGGCTTTTTTCCCCAGTCGCGTCCTGCTATCGAGCGGGCCGTGAAAAAACCTGCCGCCATCCGTCCGGCCGCGCCCACGGCCTGGCTCGAGCTGCCCGACGGCGGCCAATTCCGGCTGAAAGGCCGCAGCACGATCGGCCGCCAGCCCGACAACGACCTTGTCTTTGCCACCGCTGCGCTTTCGCGGCACCACGCGATGCTCACGCCTGGGGAGGCGGGATTCATGCTCACGGACCTCCGCAGCAGCAACGGCACCTATGTCAACCGCGAGCTGATCGACCATCCGCGCCCGCTTCTGGATGGCGACGAAATCAGGATCGGCGATCTCGTGCTGCGGTACCGCTGTCTCCGGCCCGAAAACACCGCGCCCACTCCCGTCCCGTCCGTCGGGGCCACCCAGGTCGTGTCGCTCGTGCGCCAGCGGCTCTGTTGGCTGCTGGTGACCGACATCATCGGTTTTTCAACCCTGAACGAGCGCGCCGGCAGCGAACACGCGCTCGATCAGCTGCAACGCTGGATCAAGGGCGTGCGTCCGCTGCTCGAGGGCCAGGGGGCCTGCATCAACGCCTATCTTGGCGATGCCATCTTCGCGTATTGGGCGTGCGACACCGCAAGTCCCGCCGCCGTATTGGCGACCCTGCGCGGGCTTGAAGCCTACCGCGAGAACAGCCCGGTGCCGTTTCGGGTGGTCGTGCACCAGGGCACCGTCTTGTTCACCAAGGGCCCCAAGGGCGAGGAGTTGACCGGCCAGGACGTGAATCTCGTCTTCCGGGCCGAAAAGGTCGCCAAGCGTTTTCAAGCCCGTGCCATGCTCAGTCAGGCTGCGGTTGCGACCCTCTTGCTCGAGGGCCGCTGCCCCCAGCTCGGCGAGTCGGCGGTCGACGGCATGAGCGGAGTGTTTTCCTTCTTCGCCCTCCCGCCGGATTTTTGCCCGCCCGGGACCTGATCCACCGTTCCCGCGAGCCCTTGTGCCAGCCGACACCGCACTCGCATTTCGCTTCGCATCTGGTAGCAATTCGGCCCCGTGAGCGACATCACCTTGATTCTGCGGCGATTGGAGGCGGGGGATGGGAAGGCCGCGGATGAACTGCTGGCAAAGGTCTACGGCGAACTGCGGCAACTCGCGCGCGCCAAGCTGGCCCGCGAGCCCGCGGGCCAGACCCTCCAGGCAACCGCGCTCGTGCACGAAGCCTGGCTGCGCCTCGGTGGGCAGAACCAGCCCCGCTGGGAAAACCGGGCCCACTTCTTCGGCGCGGCCGCGCAAGCCATGCGGCGCATCCTGGTCGACCGCGCCCGCCGCCAGCGGCGGGAGCGACACGGGGGCGGGCTCCGCCGCGTCGATTGGGTGCACCTCGATGTGGCGTCCGCGGAGAACGACGAGGCGGTGCTGGCGGTGCATGAAGCGCTCGAGCGCCTGGCCGGACACGATCCGACCGGGGCAAAGCTGATCGAGCTGCGCTTCTTCGCCGGGTTGCCCAACGTCGAGGCGGCCCGCGTTCTCGGCCTGGCCGAACGCTCGGCCAAACGCACCTGGGCCTACGCGCGCGCCTGGCTGCAGAAGGAGCTTGAGTCCTTCGCCTGATCCGCCCCGGCCTGCACCCGAAAAAAAATTCTGGCCCAATTCCACGCTTTCCGGCGCATGACCCCGCAACCACGGCCATGAACTCGCCCCACCCGTCCGCCCGCATCAAGGACATCTTCGAACAGGCCCTCGAGCGGCCGACCCCGCAGGCGCGGCTCGACTTTGCCAAGGCCGCCTGCGGCGCCGACGCGGGTCTCCTCGCACGCGTGGAGACATTGCTGCATGCCTATGA
>DASZXO010000094.1:0-6557 GCA_035545835.1 Lacunisphaera sp. | reverse complement strand
CCCGCCCTCCAACGAAACGTTGCCGCCCCATGAACTGGGAATCGCTCGATTGGGACATCCTCGACCGCCTGCGCGCCGCCTTCTTGTCCGGCGCGGCGGCCCACGGACCCTACTGGCACACGATCACCGACCTCGAGTGCTACAACTTCACGTTCGGCCAGCGCATCGCGTGGAAGTGGGATGCCGTGCTCACCGAACTCAGGCTGCGCGGCTGGCGTCCGCCCGCTGGCGGCACGGTGCTCGATTGGGGCTGCGGCAGCGGGATCGCCGGCCGCCAGGTCGTCGGTTATCTCGGCGCGGAGAACGTGGCCCGGCTGGTCGTCCACGACCACTCGCAACTGGCGATGGATTTTTCCGCCCACCACGCCGCGCGCGTTTTTCCCGGGCTGGCCGTCGAGCGCGCCGACGCGGCGTGGCTCAAGGGCCGCGAGCCGATCGGCGTGCTGGTCCTGAGTCATGTCCTCAACGAGCTGCACGACGTCGATCTCGCTGCGCTCGGGGTGCTGATCAACCGCGCGGCGAGCGTCGTGTGGGTGGAACCCGGCAACCACGAGGTCAGCCGCGTGCTCGGCCACTGGCGCAAGCGCCTGCTCGGTCCATTTCGGGTCGTGGCGCCGTGCCCGCACCAGGGAGCCTGCGGGATCCTCGCCGCCGGGAACGAGCAGCACTGGTGCCATTTCTTCGCGCCGGTCCCGTCCGGCATTCACGCCGACTCGGGCTGGGTGAAATTCGGCCAGCGCGCCGGGATCGACCTGCGTTCCCTGCCCTACAGCTTCGTCGCGCTGGAGAGGAACCCTGTAGCTGTAGGTCGGGCTTTAGGCCCGACCACAAACCAAGTCGGGGATGAACCCCGACCTACGTCTCCCTCCCGCCTCCTCGGCGAGCCGCGCGTGTACAAGGGCTACGCGAAGTTGTTCAGTTGCGATGCGAGCGGTGTCGCCGAGCTTACGCTGCCGAAGCGCACCGACCCGGGACTTTTCAAGGCCCTCAAGCAGGGCGGCGAGCCGCGGCTTTTCTGCTGGACGCGCGACGGCACCACCATCACCGGGGTGGAAGCGAATTCCTCTTGATTGGGTGGACCAACCGTTGGCGGGTCGGCCTCCCGACCGACCGCACCGCGTCATCCTGGCTGGTCAGGAGACCAGCCCTCCATTGGCCATGGATTTCTCGTTTGGTGGAGGGTCGGCCTCCCGGCCAGCCGTGGTCGCGGTCCACGCATCCCAATTTTCCCGTAACCGGGACGAAATTGTTGTGTTTTGTATGTGCCAAGCGTTGCGCGCTTGTTCTATCCTTCCTCGCATATGATCACGCTTCGTGGTGTCGAAAAGGTCTACCCGCTCAAGGGCGGCGTCTTCTACGCCCTCCGCAACATCAGCCTCGCGATCGAGGAGGGCGAATTCGTCTCCATCATGGGCCCGTCGGGCTCGGGCAAGTCGACGCTGCTGCACATCCTCGGCCTCCACGACAGCGCCTGGGGCGGCGAATTCACGCTGCGCGGCGAACCCATCCACAAGCTCGACAAGAAGAAGCGGTTCGAGCTGCAGAAGAAACACATCGGGTTCGTCTTCCAGAGCTATCACCTGCTCGACGACCTCACCGTGTACGAGAACCTCGAGATTCCGCTCTCCTACCGCGACATCCCCAAGAAGGAGCGCGAGTCCGTCGTGTGCGACTGCCTCGACCGCTTCGGCATCGTCGGCAAGAAGGACCTTTATCCCAACCAGCTTTCGGGCGGCCAGCAGCAGCTCGTCGGCGTGGCGCGCGCGCTGATCGCCAAGCCCTCGCTCATCCTCGCGGACGAGCCCACCGGCAATCTGCACTCCGACCAGGGCCGCGAGATCATGGCGCTCTTCAAGAAACTCAACTCCGAGGGCACCACGATTGTCCAGGTCACGCACTCGCAGGAGAACTCGACCTACGGCTCCCGCGTCATCCGCCTCGCGGACGGCATGCTGGTGAGCTGACGAACCGCGTCGTAATACTGCAGGGGCGCGGCTTGGCCGCGCCCGGGCGTGCACCAGGCACGCCCCTACTCGAGAGAGATCGCGAGCAAGCTCGCTCCCACGCAAACGGCCCGCCCCTTTCAGCTTTTCGGTTTTTCCGCGTTACAGTTTGTCCGCATTGTCCCGCTTCCGGGACGGCTGATTTTCGAGAGCGGACAAAACCGATAACCGGAGCCGCGGGCGCTCGCGCAAACCCTTGGCCGGCCGGTGCTGATTTTGGCCTCATGCTGGCACATGCCTTGCAGTTTTTCGCGGCACCGCCACGCCTGCATGCCACGACATCCGCTACGCTGTCCGCCAGCTGGTCAAGTCGCCGGAGATTTCGCTGGTAGCCGTTGTCGCGCCCGCGCTTGGCCTTGTTGTCGATCCCTTTGGCGGGCCGGTCTCCTGACCGGCCGCGGTCGGCCGGGAGGCCGACCCTCCACCCGCAACATCACTGAACCACCGGCCGCCGACTAGCGCCCGCCGTCCTTCTCCCCACCCGTCGCTCCTTCTCCCCCACCCGTCCACACAACCGGGTAGCTCCGAACATCCACCCCCATGTTCCAAGATCTCCGCCTCGCCCTCCGCCTGCTGTTCAAGTCGCCCGGCTTTGCGCTTGTCGCCATCCTGACCCTCGGTCTCGGCATCGGCGCCAACACGGCGATTTTTTCGTTCATCAACACGTTTTTCTTCAAGCCGCTCCCGTTCGAGCGGCCGGACGAGCTCGTCGCCGTCTACACCGCCGACGAGCGCAACCCGGGCTTCCTGCCGATTTCGCCGCTGAACTTCACCGACTACCGGGAGAACAACCAGGTCTTCACCGACATGGGCGCGTTCGGATTCGCACCGGTCACGATGATGATCGGCACCGAGCCGACCAGCGTGCAGGGCGAACTGGTCACCGGCAATTTCTTCGACCTGCTCGGCGTGAAGCCCGCGCTCGGGCGGACCTTCCGCCCCGATGAATCCGCCACCGCCGGCTCCGGGCCGGTGATCGTGCTCAACCACAGCTTCTGGGTCAGCCGGCTCGCGTCGGACCCCGGCGTGGTCGGCCGCACCTACACGCTCAACGGCCACGGTTTCACCGTGATCGGCGTCATGCCCGCCGGCTTTCGCGGCCTGAACACGTTCAACAACCCGGCGTTCTGGGTGCCGAGCACGATGTACCGGCAGATCTACACGGGCACGCTGCTCGCCTTCTACACGGAGCGCCGCGCGCTCATCTGGAATGCCTTCGCCCGGCTCAAGCCGGGCGTGACGATGGCGCAGGCCGAGGCGGCGCTGAAGCCGCTCGGGGCCAAGCTCGCCAAGGACTACCCGGCGGCCAACACCGCCCGCTCGGTCCGGCTGATCACGCTCGCCGAGTCGATGCTCGGGCCCAACTTCCGCACCAGCGTGGTCCAGGCGGGCGCGCTCCTCCTCTCGCTCTCCGGCCTCGTCCTCCTCATCGCCTGCGCCAACGTCGCCAACCTCCTGCTCGCGCGCGCCGCGGCCCGCCAGCGCGAGGTCGCCGTGCGCATCGCCGTCGGGGCCGACCGCGGCCGGCTCATCCGGCAGTTCCTCACCGAAAGCCTCCTGCTCTCCTTGTGCGGCGGGCTGGCGGGCATCGTCATCGCGCTCTGGACGAAAGGCGTCCTCTGGTCCCTGCGCCCTCCGTTCGTGCCCGACGGCATCACCGTGGAACTCGATGCCCGCGTCCTGGGCTTCGGGCTCGGCGTGTCGCTCGTCACGGGCCTGCTCTTCGGCCTGGCCCCGGCGTGGCTCACGACCAAACCCGAACTCACCACCACGCTCAAGGAGGAGGGCAAGGGCTCGGCGCCGACGCCGCTGTTCAGTTTCCGGAATTTCCTCGTCGCCGGCCAGATCGCCCTCTCGGTCATCGCGCTGGTCATCGCCGGCCTGTTCATCCGCAGCATGCGCCAGGCCCAGCGCGCCGACCCGGGCTGGAACATGGACAACCTGATCACGTTCACCGTCGACACGGGCGCGCAGGGCTACACCCAGCCCACGGCCCTCGATTACTACCGGCGGTTCGTCGAGCGGGCGGAAAGCATCCCCGGCGTGGCCGCCGCGGCCGTGGCCGACGGCCAGTTGCTCAACTTCACCGGCCGCCGCACCCTCCGGCCGCAGGGCAACGACGAGAATCTCCGGCAGCACGGCCGGCTCTACGATTACCTTAGCGTCGACCCGGGTTACCTCAAGATGATCGGCATCCCGCTCGTGGCCGGCCGCATGTTCACCGCCGCCGATGACGCCCAGCACCCGCTCGTCGCCATCGTCAACGAGCTCTTCGCCCAGCAGGCCTGGCCGGGTGAGAATCCCCTCGGCAAGACGCTCAAGCTCTACAACGACGAGCGCCCCGTGGAGGTCGTCGGCATCGTGAAGACCACGACCTACGGGGCGATCGGCGAGGACCCCGACCCGTTCGCCTTCTTCCCGGTGAAGCAGGAGTTCTCGGCCTTCGCCGTCCTGCACGTCCGCACGCGCGGCGACGCCTCCGGGATGCTCAACACCATCCGCAAGGAACTGCAGGCCCTCGATCCCGCGATGCCCCTGAGCAACAGCTCCACCATGGACGCCATCATGCAGCAAAACCTCTGGGGCCCGCGCACCGGCGCGTCGCTGCTCGGCGCGTTCGGCCTCCTCGCCGTCCTCCTCGCGTCGCTCGGCGTCTACGGCGTCATGGCCTACACCGTGAACCGCCGCGTGCGCGAGATCGGCATCCGCCTCGCCATCGGCGCCCAGCCGGGCGATGTCATGCGCCTCATCCTCAACCGCGGGCTCGTCATCGCCGCCGCCGGCCTCGGCTTCGGGCTCGTCGCCGCCTTTCTCGTCGCCCGTTATTTCCAAAACCTGCTCATTGGCGTTTCCTCCTCCGACCCGCTCACCTACGCCGCCATCGCGGTGATCCTCGCGGGCGTCGCCCTCGTCGCCTGCTGGCTGCCCGCGCGCCGTGCGACCAAGGTCGACCCGCTGATCGCCCTTCGGGCGGAGTAGCTCGTGAAGTAACAAGTGCCAAGGAACAAGGACCGATGAAAACAGCCCGCGAGGACACATGTGTCCGTTACTTTGGAGGGCCGGTCTCCTGCCCGGCCGCGGTCGGCCGGGAGGCCGACCCTCCACCCTGACAACGGTACTCCGCTCACCGCTCACGATGTTCGCCGCCCTCCGCCAGGTCGTCCGCCAGCTCGCCCAATCGCCCGGCTTCACGCTCGCCGCCGTCGTCATCCTGGCCCTCGGCATCGGCGTGAACACGGCCATCTTTTCCGTGGTCGAGGCCGCGCTGCTCCGGCCGCTGCCCTTCCCCCAGCCCGACCGGCTCGTGCGCCTTTATGAAGCTTACGACCAGCCGGACACCCGCGCCAACACGCAGAACCTTTCCGAACCGACGGTGCAGCAGTGGCGCGAGCACGGGACCGACATCTTCACCGGTCTCGGCGCGGCGACCGGCGCCAGCCTGACGCTCGGCAGCGATACCGGCGAGGCCCCACGCTACCTGCCCGCCGCCCGCATCACCGCCAACTTCTTCGACGTGCTCGGGATTGCGCCCGTGCTCGGGCGCAACTTCACCGCCGCCGAAGACCGGCCCAACGGGCCGCCGGTCGTGATCATCGGCCACGACCTGTGGCAGCGCCAGTTCGGCGGACGCGCCGACATTCTCGGCCAGGCGATCCGGCTCGACGGCGTCCCGCGCACCGTAGTCGGCGTCATGCCGCCGCGGTTCCGCCATCCCTACCGGGCCGACGCCTGGATTCCGCTGGCCGTGCCCTTTGCATCGCGCACCTACCCCGGCCATTATCTCTACGGCGTCGCCCGTCTTCAACCGGGCGTGACGCTCGCCGCCGCCGACGCCGCCGTCCGCCGGATGTGCGCCAACATCTCGGCCGCCTCGCCGAACCCCGGCAATCCCGTGCGCGCCTACATTCGCACGCTGCACGAAGGCTTTGTCGCCGACCTCGAGCCCAAGTTGCTCGCCATCGATGGAGCCGCCTTGTGCGCGTTGCTGGTCGCCGCCGCGAATTTTGCCGGACTGATGCTGTCGCGGTCGGTTGAACGCGAGGGCGAGGCGGCCATCCGGGCCGCGCTCGGCGCCTCGCCGCGCCGGCTGGTGCGCGAATCGCTGCTGCAGTCGCTGACGCTGGCGGCGCTCGGCACCGCCTTCGGCCTGCTGCTGGCGACGTGGATGACTCCCGTCTTGGTCGCGTTGAGCCCCGAGGGCTCCGACAGCACCGGCAGCGCCATGCGGGAATTCGATTACACGGTGCGACTCAACCTGCCGGTGTTCGGCTTCGCGGCGCTGGCCCTGCTGCTGATCGGCCTTGGCTTCGGGCTCCTGCCGGCCTGGCGCGCCGCGCGCGCCGATCTCCGCTCCGCCATGGGCAACGGCTCCCGCTCCGCCACGCTCGACCGCGGCACCCGCCGCGTGCTGGGCGGGCTGGTGGTCGCGGAGATCGCCGCGGCGCTTGTGTTGCTCGTCGGCGCGGGATTGCTGGCCGGGCATTTCCGCGCGCTGGTCAACCAGCCGTGGGGTTTCGCCACGGAAAATCGCCTGACCTTCAACGTCAGCCTCGA
>DASZXO010000093.1:0-4893 GCA_035545835.1 Lacunisphaera sp. | reverse complement strand
TGCCCCGGCCGCCTTGAGGATCAGGCTCGGGTTGGTCGTCGCGTCACGCGGCGCGTATTCCTTCATGCTGGCGAAATCGCCGGTGTCGGCGACGACCGTCGTGAACTGCTTGAGTTGATCGAGTTGGTTGGAAGTGCTCATGGGCGGGAGGAGGTTGGGGAGGATAAAACCGGGGGATGGGCTCGCAAATAGTTTCGCATCCACTCGAGGCCGCCGGCTTCGTCATAAAACGCGCCGTCGAGCTGGGATTCGAAGGCGGCTTCAAGCGCGGGTCCGAAACGCGGGCCGGGCTGGACACCGAGGCTGATCATATGTCGACCCAGCAAGATGGGTTTTGGTGCCAGGTGTTCGATCGCGAGGCGCTTGGCGGCGGCGCGAAGATGGTCGAGCCGGCGGACGGTCTCGGCCGAAACCAACGGTGGGCGACCGAGATGGTCGGCCTGCATCACGGCGATCAATTCATCGATCGTCGCCGGTTCGATTTTCCGGGCGAGGCGGCGGACCGTGGTATCGCGATAGGTTTCCGCGCCCTGGTGATGGAGAAGGTGATTGACCACCAGCTGGTGCACATGCGGCACCAAGTCGAGCGGCGCGCCGATGCGCTGGAGGAAACGATCCGCCAATGGCCCGCCGGCGGCTTCGTGCTCCGGGCTGACCCAGCGCAGTTTCCCGCGGCGCTCCGCCTGCTTGGTGGTGATCGCCTTGCCAAAGTCATGCGCCAGCACGCTGAACGACAGGATCCGTCGCGTTTGCGGTGAGCCGCGGCGCCAGGAATCGAGGCCGACGAGTGCGTCCAGACAATGATTGGTGTGCACCAGCACATCGCCCTCGGGATGCCATTCCGGTTCCTGTGGCACGCCGTCCAACGCGGCCAATTCGGGGAAATGTTTGATCCAGCCGGTTTGCTTCAGCACCGCGATACCAAGGGAGGGGCGCACCGCTTTGGTCGCCCACTTGTCCCATTCGCCCCACACCCGCTCCAAGGCCAGTTCGCCGTAAGTGCCGCTGATCGACTGGCAGAGTTCGGCCGTCTCCGGCGCGAGCATGAGATCGAAGCGCGCCGCCAGCTGGAAGGCGCGCAACACGCGCAACGGGTCCTCCGCAAAGGCGCTGCTGGTGTGGCGCAGCACCTTGTGCTTCAGGTCGGCAACGCCGCCATGAAAATCCAGCACCCGCTGCTCAAGTGGATCGTAGGCGATGGCATTGACCGTGAAATCGCGCCGGGCGGCCGCCTCGGCATCCGTCAGGTTCGGATCCGGCGCGATGACGAATCCGCGGTGGCCGGCCCCGGTCTTGGACTCGCGGCGCGGCAGGCTGAAATCGTACTCCGTGCCCTCGAGCCGGACTTTCAACACCCCAAAGCTGCGGCCGACGACGTCGGTGGGTCCGAAGGATGCGAGGGCCCGGCCCATGGCTTCGTAGTCCAGGCCGTGAACCTCGACATCGAAGTCCTTCGGCTCGAGCCCCAGCAGCCAGTCGCGCACGCAGCCCCCAACGAGGCGCGGGCGCCCGCCGGCCTGGCGGAGGGCGTGAAGCGCGGCGAGGAGGGCGGGGGAGAGCTTCATGATTGCGTCCGTTGGAGCGCGGTCCAGGCGACAAACAGCCAGCCGATGAGGAACAACAGTCCCCCCAGCGGCGTCACCGGCCCCAGAAACCTCGGGCCGCCCAAGGCGAGCCAGTAAAGGGAGCCGGAGAAGAACAGCACGCCAACCACCCAGCACACGCCGATGGCTCGTGCATGCGGCAGGCCGTCTCCCCAGGCGGCCAAGGCCAGCAAGGCCACCGCATGGACGAGTTGGTAGAGCACCGCGGTCTGCCAGGTGGAAGCGGAACCGCGCGCCGCCAGCGTGTCTTTCAGGGCATGGGCCCCAAATGCACCCAAGGCGACCCCGATGAATCCGAGCAACCCGGAGGCGAGGACAAGGATTCGCGAGGTCGTCTGCATGCCGAAATCACTGTATGGACAAGGTCGCTGAAAACAAACACATCCATGGGCAAAGCCCAGATGAAGGCCGCGCCAAAGATGTTGATGCTCGCGGTGCTCGCCGCACTCTTGCCCGGCCCGGCCATGCGGGCCGACGAGCCGGTCTTTCGTTCGGATTTTGCCCTCGTATCGCGCCAGGTTTTTCGCGGCGTCGAACGAGCCGGGCCATCCGCCCAAGTGGACGTCGGGTTCGCTGGCGGCGGGTGGCAGGGCGATGCGTGGACCACCCAGCCCGTTGATCGCGGGCAGGCACGCGAGACGAACGTGAACGCCGGCTATGCCTGGAATCCCGCCGCGGACGTTGCCCTGGAAATGTCCACCGCTTATTCCTGGTTCACCCGCGTTCCCGGTGGAGGCGTCAGCCATTCGCTCGAGGCCGGGCTGACGGCGACCCTGGCAAACGTGCGCGGATTCGTGCCGAGCCTGGCGTGCTGGCATGATTTCACCTTCGATGCCGACACCTTGCAGGTGTCGTGCGCGCACAGCATACCGCTGACGAAGCTGGGCGCGTTTCTCGAATGCAACGCCTTCGCCGGTGCGACGGCGGGTGACGACTGGCGTCCCGATGCCCCGGGTCCGCGTCGCCGCGATGGCTACGGCTATTGGGGGGCCGAAGTGCGGCTGCCGTACCGCATCGGGGCGCACACGACCATCACGGCCGGGCTGCACTATTCCGGGACCTCCGGGCGCTCCCTGGCGAACGGTGTCTTCGGCTTGTCGGCGGCTTCGAATTTCTGGGCAACTTTGGGCGTAAACCTCGATTTTTGAGGACTTAAGCCGGACCGGGGCGCGCGACGGAAAATGTGAAAGGTTCTAGGTTGACAGGCCTTGTCGAAAACCTTCCCTTTGGCCCCTTTCCGCAAATGAAAACCTATCTGGCCAAGAAAGAGACGGTGCAGCCCAAATGGTATCTGATCGATGCCGAGGACAAGGTGCTGGGCCGTCTCGCCGTCAAAGCCGCGAACATCCTGCGCGGCCGCCACAAGCCCACTTACACTCCCCACGTCGACACGGGCGACTACGTCGTGGTCATCAACGCCAGCAAGATCGTGCTGACCGGCAAGAAGGAAGCGGCCACCGAGTACATGTCGTTTTCCGGCTTCGTCGGCGGCGAGAAGTATCGCAAGCTCACCGACGTTCGCCGCCAGAAGCCCGAGTTCATCATCAAGCAGGCCGTCAAGGGCATGCTGCCGCGCAATCGCCTCGCCGCCAGGATGCTGACCAAGCTCCGGGTCTTCCCCGGTGCGACCCACGACCACGAGGCGCAGAACCCCGTCGTTTTGAAGTAACCCATGAGCGCTGAATCCTCCGTTTACCTCGGTACCGGCCGCCGCAAATCGTCGACCGCCCGCGTCCGCCTCGTGGCCGGTTCCGGCCAGACCACGGTCAATGACCGCAAGTTCGAGAACTATTTCACGCACGACAATTTCGTGCGCCGCGCCCTCGCCCCGCTCGTCACCGCGGACAGCAAGGACAAGTTCGACGTGATGGTGAACGTCGCCGGCGGTGGCGTCAGCAGCCAGTCCGGCGCCGTGGCCCACGGCATCGCCCGCGCCCTGCTCAAGTTCAATCCCGAGCTTCGCGTCACCCTGAAGAAGGCCGGTCACCTCACCCGTGACCCCCGCGAGAAAGAGCGCAAGAAGCCCGGCCAGCCCGGCGCCCGCAAGCGCTTCCAGTTCTCCAAGCGTTAATCGCCCCCGAACTGGAATCCGGTTTACCCGAAGCGGAGCGCCCCCCGGCCTCCGCTTCCGCTTTTTCCGGGCTACGAAACTTCTCGATTCCCCGGGGGGAATTCTTAATTCTGCCACTCCCTCTAAATGAATGTCGGCGTTGTCGGCGCGTCGGGTTACTCCGGCGAAGTTCTGGTCAAACTGCTCCTCGGTCATCCGCAGGTCAAACTGGCGGCCGTCACTTCCCGTCAACAGGCGGGCAAGCCGCTGACCGCGATCATTCCCGCGTTGCGCGGCACGGCCGCCGAGGCGATCCGGTTCAGCGACTCCGACCCCGCGGCCCTCGCCGCGCGCCGGGACATCGGGCTGTGGTTTCTCGCGCTGCCCCATGGTGCGGCCGCGGATTTCGCCAAGGTGCTGGTCCCCACCGGCGTGAAGATCGTCGACCTCAGCGCGGATTTCCGGATCGCCGACCGGGCGACCTTCGAGAGGTACTACGGCGCGCACCACGCACCCGAATTACTGCCGGCCGCGCGCTTCGTGCTGCCGGAGCTGGCCGACCCGGGGTGGAAGGCCGAGGCGAAGCTGGCCGCGGCACCGGGCTGCTACCCGACGAGCACGCTCGTGCCCCTGCTGCCGCTGCTCAAGGCGGGCATCGTGGCCCGCGAACACATCGTGGTGAATTCCTTCAGCGGCGTCAGCGGCGCCGGCCGGAAGGTCGAGGAGCAATACCTGTTTGTGGAACGCGCCGAGAGCGCCAAGGCCTACGGGCTGACCAAGCACCGGCACCTGGCCGAGGTTGAGGAACAGCTGTCCCTGGCCGTCGGCGGCAAAGTGGTGATCCAGTTCAATCCCCACCTCGCGCCGATGCGGCGCGGCATCGCGACGACCATCACCGTGCCCGCGGCCCCGGGTGCCACCATCGAGTCCCTTTACGCGGCCTGGCGCGCGGCCTACGCCGGCCGGCCCTTCGTCTCGCTCCTCCCCGCCGGCGAGACGCCCGACACCGCGTACACCGTCGGCACGAACCGCGTGGATATCGCCGCGGTGTTCGATGCGCGGACCGGCAACTTTGTCCTGACCTCGGCGCTCGACAACCTGGTGAAGGGGGCGAGCGGCCAGGCGGTGCAGATCATGAACCTCTGGCTTGGCTTCCCCGAGACCGCGGGCCTGGTCTGAGCGCTCCGGCGGCGACGCGCAGCTTCTCCCCACCCCTCATGACGCACCTGACCGTTACCC
>DASZXO010000092.1:0-1697 GCA_035545835.1 Lacunisphaera sp. | reverse complement strand
TCGATGTCGGCTCATCACATCCTGGGGCTGTAGCCGGTCCCAAGGGTATGGCTGTTCGCCATTTAAAGTGGTACGCGAGCTGGGTTCAGAACGTCGTGAGACAGTTCGGTCCCTATCTGTCGTGGGCGTTGGAGATTTGAGGGGGGCTGCTCCTAGTACGAGAGGACCGGAGTGGACGTTCCGCTGGTGTTCGGGTTGTCTCGCCAGAGGCATCGCCCGGTAGCTATGAACGGAAGTGATAACCGCTGAAAGCATCTAAGCGGGAAGCACGCCCCAAGATGAGATCTCCCGAGGACTCGATCCTCCTTAAGGCACCATGTAGACCACGTGGTTGATAGGCGCGATGTGGAAGTGCAGCAATGCATTGAGCTGACGCGTACTAATGCGCCGTGCGGCTTGACCATATAACCCCAAGACGCTTCGCGTGTGCAGGTCCCTCTGCGACGGCCCCGGCCATCCCTGGCCGGACGTCTCCAAAGAGCCAGGACCCGCTTCGATGACGCATCAAGGCGAGCTCCGTTCCAAATCGCTTGTCACTCGTTTACCCCTTTGCGGGTCCGGCGCTCGCCGCGCCGACCCCACCCCTTCCCTGGCGGCCATAGCGCTGTGGTCCCACCCGATCCCATCCCGAACTCGGAAGTGAAACGCAGCCGCGCCGATGGTAGTGTGCACTCGCATGCAAGAGTAGGTCACCGCCAGGGATCTTCCTTCCGCAAACCCCGCCTCCCGAGGCGGGGTTTGTTTTTTGGTGCGGGCCGCTCGCCGCCCGCTCATCCGGTGCCGAACAGGTCCCGCTGCGCCCGGTACGCCGCCCGGTCCACGAAACCGCCCAGGCCCACCCCCACCAGCCGGTAGCGCACCGCCGGCGCCCGATGGCGCAACGCGCTCGCCAGGGCCGCCAGTTCGCCCGCCGAGGCCGGCGGCACGGCCGGCGTCACCGTGCGCGTCAGCGTCCGGAAGTCCGCCGTCTTCAGCTTGAGCACCACGCTACGCGCCACCCGCTGCGCCTCCCGCTGGTAGACCAACCAGGTCTTCTCGGCTAGGCGGTGCACGTGCGGTTCGAGCTCGTCGAGCGTCAGGTCCCGCTCGAACGTGTCCTCGGAGGAGATCTGCATGGTGGGCCGGTTCGGCTGCACCGGGGCGTCGTCGATGCCGCGCGACAGCTCGTGCAGGCGCAGGCCCCAGCGGCCGAAGCGCCGCTCGAGCTCGCCTGCGTCGCGGGCGCGCAGCTCGCCGACGGTGGCGATGCCGAGCTCGACGAGCCGCGCCTCCATCACCTTGCCCACGCCGGGCAGGCGGGCGACCGGGAGCGGCGCGAGGAAGTCCAGTACCTGCTGCGGCCGGATCACGAACAGCCCGTCGGGCTTGTTCCAGTCCGAGGCGATCTTGGCCAGGAACTTGTTCGGCGCGACGCCGGCGGAGGCGGTCAGGCCGGTTTCCTCGCGGATGGCCTGGCGGATGGCCTCGGCGACGGCGGTGGCCGACGGCAGGCCGGATCGGCCCGCCGTGACGTCGAGGTAGGCCTCGTCCAGCGACAGCGGCTCGATGAGGTCGGTGTGCCGGGCGAAGATCGCGCGCACCTGCCGCGACACCGCCTTGTAGCGCACGAAATCGGGCGGCACGAAGAGCGCCTGCGGGCACAGGCGCTCGGCGCGCCGCGCCGGCATGGCCGAGCGCACGCCGAACCGGCGCGCCTC
>DASZXO010000091.1:0-41664 GCA_035545835.1 Lacunisphaera sp. | reverse complement strand
CGCGAAGTAATCGTCCATGCCGGCGTGGCGCTCGAGGTGATCCTCGGCGAAGTTGGTCCAAAGCACGGCCGACGGCCGGAGAAACTCCAGCGTCTCGGCCTGGAACGAACTCACCTCGCACACGGCGATCCCGGCGCGGCCGGCTTGCTCGACCACGAAGCGGCTCAGCGGGTAGCCCACATTGCCCGCGACGTGCGCCGGCCGGCCGGCGAGCGCGAGGGCGTGCGCCAGGAACTCCGTCAGCGTGGTCTTGCCGTTGGTGCCGGTGATGGCGAGAAGCTCGCCGGGCCAGAAGAGCGACGCGAAATCGAGTTCGCCGAGGCAGCGGCAGCCGGCGGCGCGCGCGATCGCCAGCCACGGGTGGCGCGGGGCAAAGCCCGGGCTGTAGACGACGAGGCCGTGGCGGGCGGCGTGCTCCGGCGTGAACCGGCTGGACGCCGCGGCCGCGTGCTCATCGTAGACCTCGCCCACGCCGCCGATCCGCGCCAGCAGCTCGCGCACGCCCAGGCCGCTCACGCCGGCGCCGAAGACGGCGACGGGGCGGACCAGGAGGCGGGCGATGTTGGCAGGCGGGACGGGCAGCATGCGGAAGTGGGGCCGGCGGAGCCGGGCGCGGGAAAAAAGGTAGGTGCCAGCTGACAGCAAAGAATTAAGGTTCCGATTGTTGTTGGTATAAAGAACCTGTCAGCGGGCTCCTACGAAAGATTTGGCGCTGCGCACCAGCGGACCCTCCGGCACGACGGCCCGGCCGAGGCGCAGGCGGCGCAGCTTGGAGAGGGAACGGACCACCGGCTGCCGGAGGAGCAGGAGGCTCGTGCGGGTGACGTCGCGAAACGTGGGCGTGATCTCGAAGTTGTAGTCGATGGGCATGGAAAGAAGTATCAGGTAACAAGTGACAAGTATCAGGAGGCGGTCGCCGGGTTTTGATTTGGTCTGCGGTAGGTGGGCTCTTGGTACTTGTTACTTGGCACTTTTTACTTGCTGCACCTAGCGCAGCTTCAGCGTCGCCAGCCCGGCGAGGGCGCAGCCGAGGGACAGGACCCAGAAGCGCAGCACGACCTTCGTCTCGGGCCAGCCGAGCTTCTGGAAATGGTGGTGGATCGGCGCCATGCGGAACAGGCGCTGCCCGGTGCCGGTGCGGCGGCGCGTGTACTTGAACCAGCCGACCTGCAGGATGACCGAGACAGCTTCCATCACGAACACCCCGCCGACGATCACCAGCGTCAGCGGCTGGTGCACCATGAAGGCCATGACGCCGATCAGGCCGCCCAGGGCGAGCGAGCCGGTGTCGCCCATGAAGACCTCGGCCGGGTGGGAGTTGTACCAGAGGAATGCCATGCAGGCGCCAATGAGCGAGCCGCAGATGACGGTCAGCTCGCCGGCCCCCGGCACGAAGCTGATCAGCAGATACTGCGAGTAGATGGCGTTGCCCGCGACGTACGCCATGATGCCGAAGACGAGCGCCACCGTGATCGTGCAGCCGACCGCCAGGCCGTCGAGGCCGTCGGTCAGGTTGATGGCGTTGCTGAAGCCGACGATCCAGAGGTAGATCAGGACCAGCAGCAGCCACCAGGGCATGTGCTGGATCAGCGCCGACTTGAGGAACGGCACCCAGAGTTCGCGGATCTTCGCCGCGCTCTGCGGGTGCCAGAGCAGGATCCCCAGCGCCGCGACGGTCGCGAAGGTCTGCCAGGCGATCTTTTCCCACGACTTGATGCCGTCCTTGTTCTTGTGGACCACCTTCAGGTAGTCGTCGCGCCAGCCCGGCACCGTGAGCGCGGTGTAGACGAACAAGGCGACGAAGACCCAGACATTGGGCTCGGCCCAGAGCACCGCGCTGACGAACACCGCGATGAAGATGATCAGTCCGCCCATGGTCGGCGTGTGCTTCTTGTCGAAATACGTCGCGCCCAGCTCGCCCGTGCGTTCGTCGATGTAACCATGGCCGAACTTCAGCTCGCGGAACCGCCGGATCAGCCACGGGCCGATGATGAAGCCGATCAGCAGCGCCGTCGCCGCCGCGCCGACGGTGCGCACGGTGATGTAGTGCAGCAGCCGCAGCGGCCCGAACACGTGCGAATAGTCGGAAAGGTAGCTAAGCATGGCGGGCTTGGATGGCCAGGAGCGCCTGGCGGATGCCGACGGGGCGCCGGGCGGGCTCGCGCCGCGGCCACTCGCACCAGAGCGGCCCGGCCGCCGGCAGGGGCGGATTCGACTCCGGCCGCGTCGCGCGGAGCGCGAGCAGGCGGGAGGCTGCGGCGGTGGGACTGAAGCTAGGGCGCATGGCCGGCGGGCTGGTTTTCGAACACGGATTCGAGCTGGTAGCGGCGGCTGCCCTTCAGGAACACGGCGCCGGCAAAGCCCGCGAGGCGTTCCCGCACGGGCGCGAGGTCGTCGACCACAAGGACCTGGGCGGCATCGTTGCCGTTCTCGAGCAGCCCGGCGCGCAGCGCGCCGGCCTGGTCGCCGATCACAAACAGCAGGTCGCCCCGGCGCAGGCGCAGCATCCGGCCGACCTCCTGGTGGTAGGTGGCGGCGGCGGGCCCGAGCTCTTCCATGCAGCCCAGCACATAGAGGCGCGGCAGTTCGGTGCTGACCGAGCCGTGGAAGGCGTCGATGGCGTCGGCCATCGAGGCGGGGTTGGCGTTGTAGAAGTCGCGGTACACGACCATCTCGCCGACGTGCATCAATTCGCCACGCCACTTCGACGGCTGCCAATCGGCGAGGCGCGCCTGCAGGACCGCATCCCCCACCCCGAGGTCCGAGGCCAGCGCGAGCGCCAGGGCCGCATTCTGGGCCATGCCGGTCGAGACCCGGCGCAGGGTGAAGCGCCGCCGGCTCTCGAAGGTGACCTCGGTGCGATCGGGCCGATGGTTGACATTGAAGCGGACGCTGCGCGCCGGCAGATGCGGCGCGGCATGGTGGTCCGGCACCACGACGAGCGGATTCGCCAGGAGGCGGAACGGCTCGTGCTCCCAGCACGAAAAGGGAAACACCGCGACCCCGCCCGGGCGGTTGGCGGCCGGGAGCCGGGCCTTTTCCCGCGCGACGCCGGCGAGCGAGCCGAGTTTTTCCAGGTGCGCCGGGCCGACGAGCGTCACGATGCTGTGGTCGGGCTCGATCATCTCGGCCAGCGGCGCCATCTCATCCGGCCCGCTGATGCCCGCCTCGATCACCGCGAACCGGTGAACGGCCGGGTCCAGCCGCGTGAGCGTGAGCGGCACGCCGAGGTGATTGTTCAGGTTGCCCTCGGTCTTCAGGACCGGCGACAGTCCGCCGATCAAGCCATCGGCCGCCGTCGCCGGCTTGCCCGGGTGGCCTTCGGTCGCGGGCGCCGGCCCGGTGTCCTCGGTCGAACCCGTCTCAGGCTGGGCCGGCTGGCTGGAAACCGGCCCGCCGCCGCCGAACAGCAGCGCGAGCAGGTCCTTGGTCGAGGTCTTGCCGACGCTGCCGGTGATCCCGACGACCACGCCGTGGAATTCGCGGCGGTGTTCGCGCGCGATGCGCTGGAAGGCCGCCAGCGGATCCGCCACCACCAGCTGCGGCAGCTCAATGCCGGCGACCTTGCGCGCGGTCAGCGCGGCCGCCGCGCCGCGCTGCAGCGCCTCGCCGAGGAAGTCGTGCCCGTCCCGCTTGTCCGTGCGGACGGCAACGAAGACCTGCCCCGGCGCGAGCTGCCGCGTGTCCTGCGTGAAGCCGCGGAGGGGTCCGCCCGGTAGGCGGGTCCAGCGGCCGCCCGTCCAGGCGGCCAACTTGTCTGCGGCGAACGTGGGCATGGAAAGCGTTTCAGACCGACTTGATCTTCTTGATGGCGATCAGCTCGCGCACCGTCTGCCGGTCGTCGAAGGGGACGATCGTGTCGGCGAATTCCTGGTACGTCTCGTGGCCCTTGCCGGCCACGAGCAGGCAATCGCCCTCGCGGGCGGCGTCCAGGGCCAGGCTGATGGCCCGGCGGCGGTCCTCGACAAAGGTGATCTTCTCCGGCGCCTTCACCCCGGCCTGCATGTCGGCGAAGATCTGCGGCAGCGCCTCGGTGCGCGGGTTGTCCGCGGTGGCCCAGGCAAAATCGGCGAATTCCTGCACGGCCGCCGTCATCAGGGGCCGCTTTGTGCGGTCGCGGTTGCCGCCGCAGCCGAACACGACGAAGAGCCGGCCGGGCGTGATGGCGCGCAGCATGCCGAGCGCATTGCGCAGGGCGTCGTCGGTGTGCGCGTAGTCGACGAGGACGTTGTACGGCTGGCCCTCCTCGATGCGCTCCATGCGGCCCGGGACGCCCCCGAAGCTCTTCAACCGCGGCGCGATGACCTGCGGGTCGCGGCCGAGCGCGTAGCAGGCGGCGAACGCGGCGAGCAGGTTGCTGACGTTGTAGCGCCCGATGAACGGGCTCTCGAGTTCGAGCGCGCCCTCGGGCCAGACGAGGCGCAGCGCCGTGCTCTTGAAACCGAGCCGGACATCCTCGGCGCGCACCGTGGCGCCGGCCGCCTCGCCAAAGGTCACGAGGCGGACCCCCGCGGGCAGGCTCGCGGCGAGCTGCCGGCCGTACGGGTCGTCGAGGTTGACGACCGCCGCCTTCGGTGTGCCGCCGACGGTCCCGTCGAAGAGGCGCGTCTTCACCTGGAAATACGCCGCCATCGTCTTGTGGTAGTCGAGGTGGTCGCGCGTCAGGTTGGTGAAGACGGCGACGGCGAACTGCATCCCGAGGACGCGCTGCTGGTCGATGCCGTGCGAGCTGACCTCCATCGCGGCCTGCCGGCACCCGGCGTCGCGCATCTGCGCCAGCATGCCGAAGAGGTCGAGCGACTCCGGCGTCGTGCGGTACGACGGCACCACCCGCGCGCCGAGGTCGTAGTTGACCGTGCCGATGACGCCGACCCGCTGCGCCGTGGTGGAGAGCAGGTGCTTGATGAGGTTCGTGACGGTGGTCTTGCCGTTGGTGCCGGTGACGCCGACGAGGTCGAGCGCGCGGTCGGGAAAGTTGAAGAAACGCTGCGAGACCTGCGCGAGGGCGCGGCGGGCGTCGGCCACCTGGACGTACGTGACCCGCGCGGCGGTGGCGGCCGGGATGCGCTCGGCCACGATGGCCACGGCCCCGCGGGTGATGGCCTCGTCGATGAAGGAGCTGCCGTCGGTGCGGCGGCCGGGCAGCGCGAAGAACAGGTTGCCGGGCATGACGCGCCGGCTGTCCATGGCCAGGCCGGAGACCGGACGGTCGAAGTCGCCCTTGCAGGCGAGCGTCTCGCCTTCGCGGAAGAAATCGGAGAGCTTGGGAGCCATTTTGAAGAGGTGCCGGTTGACGCGGGTGCTGCGGGTGCGAGTCGGCGGCAGGGAGCGGAAGGCGGCGATGAGGGGATAGTTCGGTGTGATGTAGCCAATCACCGGGCACCTCCCTGCATGGCGAGGAACCGGCCCGGGTTGGGCAGGACGGGCTTGATGTCGAGGTACTGGATGAGCTGCTCGGCGATGTGCTTGAAGGCCGGCGCGGCCACGACGCGGCCGTAGGCCGTGCCGCCGGTGGGCACGTGGCCGTCGTCCACGATGACGGACAGGACCACCTCCGGGCGGCTGGCCGGGAAGAAACCGACGAAGGAGGCGACGTGGTGCGTGGTGGAATACTTGCCGTCGACGAGGATCTGGGTCGTGCCGGTCTTGCCCGCGACCTCGAAGCCCGGGATGTCGAAGCCCTTCGCCGTGCCCTCGCGCACGACGCCGGTGAGGAGCTGCGCCAGCGTGGCGGCCGTGCTGGGCTTGAGGACCTGGGCGCGCTTTTCCGGGCCGAAGCGCCGGACGAGGGCACCGTTGCTGTCGCGAATCTCCTTGATGATCTGCGGCCGGAGCAGCACGCCGCCGTTGGCGACGGCGCTCATGGCCATGTGGACCTGCAGCGGCGTGGCGGCGACCGAGTGGCCCATCGGCATGCGCGAGATCGTCAGGCCGTCCCATTTCGCCGGCGGCTCGAGGATGCCGCGCACCTCGCCGCCAAGGGCGAACGCGGTGGTCTCGCCGAAGCCGTAGCGCCGGGCGTATTCGTAGAAGCGCTCGTCGCCGAGGCGCATGGCCAGCTGGGCGGCGCCGCGGTTGCTCGAGTGCGCGACGATCCCGGCCACGCTCAGCATCCCGAAGGGCTCGTCCTCCTTGGGCAGCTTGATGGTGCGCCCCTCGTAGTCGATCGTCGTGATCCCGCAGTCGAACGTGCTCTGGGGCGTGACGAGCCCCTCGTTCAGCGCGGCGCCGGCGGCGACGATCTTGAACACCGAGCCGGGCTCGATGATGTCGGTCACCGCGTAGTTCCGCTGCGCGGCAAGCGGGGCCTTGTTGTAGGCGTTGAGGTCGAAGGTCGGGTAGTTCGCCATGCCGAGGATGGCGCCGGTCATCGGGTCGCTGGCGATGATGGTGGCGAACTGGGGCTGGAAGGTGGCCGCGATGTTCTTCAGCTCGTTCTCGACGATCTGCTGCACGACCGAGTCGATGGTGAGCACGACGTCGTCGCCATCCTGCGCCGGCACCTCGCGCGAGCGAAACTGCGCCAGCTCGCGGCGGGCGCCGTCCTTCTCGGATTCGATCCAGCCGTCCTGGCCCTTGAGGTAGAGGTCCAGCTTGTGTTCCGCGCCGGCCACGGCGGTGCCCTCGCGGTTCAGGTAGCCGATGACGTGGGCGGCGAGCGCTCCGCCGGGATAGACGCGGCGGTAGACGCGCTCGTGCGTGACGCCGCGGATGTTCAGCGCCGTGATCCGGTCGAAAGTCGGCTCGTCCACGCCCTCGCACAGCTTGACCCAGCGGTCCTTGACCTTGCCGTCGACCTGGCCGTCGCGGGTGTCGTCCTCGGGCTTGATCGCCCGCATGGCGGGCACGAACGCCTGCTCGACCGCCGCCACGGGCAGGCCGAGCAGCTCGGCGAGGCGGGCGTGCTTGGCGGTCTCCTCGGCCGCCCGCTGGGCGCGACGCTCGGGGCGTTTCTCGATCTCGAGGTATTCGACCAGCGCCCAGGGGTCGACCGCGACGGTCAGTTCCGAGCGGCTGGTCGCGAGGAGGTTGCCGCGGGCGTCCAGGATGGCGCCGCGGCGCGCATGCTCGACGACGATCTGGCGGCGCGCCTTGTCGACGAAGCGCAGGAGTTCGTCGCGATCCACCGCCTGCAGGTAGACCAGCCGCACCGCGACGGTCATGAAGCACATGACCACGCCGACGGCGAGGAGGGAGAGGCGGTTGGTGGCGAAGCCCTTCGACATGGGTCAGCGCAGGGCGGTCGTCAGGACGTGGAAGGCGGGCGGGTTGGCCTCGTCGCTGATGCTGGCGGTCGCGACGTTGAAGACCTCGCGGTTGCGCTTGGCGGCCAGGCGGAGTTCCGGCGACTCGCCCACGCGGACCACCTGGATTTCGCGGGGCGAAAGGAGGCCGAGCCGCATCACCTGGTTCTGGCGGAGCAGCGCATCGGGATTCACCGCGGCGGCGACCTGCGCGTTGACCTCGTCGAGGCGGCGCTCGACGTCGGCCATCTTCACCTCGAGGAGGCGGCCGCGGTTCGCCGCCTGGGAGATCTCCTGGCGCATCCACACGGCGCCGAGGCCGAGCGAGCCGGAGAAGATGAGGAGGACGAGGGTCAGGCCGATGAGGCGGTTGACGAACGCGTGGGCGGGGGGCGGTTTCATGGGGTGATCAGAGTTTGCGGAGGACGCGCAGCTTGGCGGAGCGGCTGCGGGGGTTGGCGGCGATCTCGGCCGCGGAAGGGGTGACGGGCTTGCGGGTCAGCGGCTCGGCGTGCTTCGGGCGGAGCTGCTGCGGCGTGGCGTCGCTGGCGTCGACCGGCTGGCCGCACATGGCGCGGAAGAACTGCTTCACCGGCCGGTCCTCGAGGGAATGGAAGCTGATGACCGCCAGCACGCCGCCCGGGGCGAGCTTGGCGAAGGCGGCCGGGAGCGCGCGCTCGATGGCGCCGATCTCGTCGTTGACCGCGATGCGGATGCCCTGGAAGGCGCGCGTGGCGGGATGAATCCGGCTCTCCCTCTTCACGGCCGCCGGCAGGGCATCGGCGATCAGCTGCGCCAGCGAGCCGGTGCGGGCGAGCCGGCCCGTGCCCCGGGCGGCCTCGATCGCATCGACGACGCGGCGCCAGTTCTTTTCCTCGCCGTAGTCGCGAATGGCGCGGACCAGCGCGTCGCGCCCGGCGATCTCCAGCCAGCGCGCGGCGGGCTGCCCCTGGCGCGGGTCCATGCGCATGTCGGTCGGCGCATCCTTGCTGAAGGCGAAGCCGCGCTCCGCCGCGTCGAGCTGGAACGACGACACGCCGAGGTCGAAGAGGATGCCGTGAAAGCCGGTGTCCGGCAGCGTGGCGACGTCGCCGAAGTTCAAATCGACGAAGCGGAAGGCGCCGGGATGCTCCTGCTGCAGGGCCGCGGCGCGGGCGGCGGCGGCGGGGTCGCGGTCGAGGGCGGTGACGCGGGCCCCGGCGGCCAGCAGCGCGGCGGTGTGCCCGCCCCCGCCGAAGGTGCAATCGAGGTGGGCCTGGCCCGGCAGCGGCGCGAGGTATTCCAGCACCTCGTGCAGCATGACGGGTTGGTGCCCCGGGGTCATGAGGCGGAGCGGGACTTCAAGGCCGGGCGCGCGCATGGAGCTTTTTCCACGGGACGGCGATCGTCATCGGCTCCCGCAACAACGTGCGGCGGTTGGCGCAGAAAACAGAGGAAAGCTTGGGGAGCGGCTGGGGCCGGATGAGCGTGGTCAGCGTTTTCATGTTTAGAGTCCGATGCGGCGCATCATGTCGCCGAAGTTCTCGCCCGCGGTGGCACGCTGCATCTCGGTCCAGCGCGCCGGGCTGAGGATGTTGAACGTGTCGCCCATGCCGCTGAGGACCGCGTCCTTGGCGATCCCGGCGTGGCGCAGCAGCTCGGCGCTGACGCCGAAGCGGCCCTGCTTGTCGAAGGTGAACTGGAGCGCGTCGGAGAAGATCCGCGCCTTGACCGCCTGCGCGTCGCGGTCGGACAGCTTCATCTCGGAGACCTGCGCGAGCAGCCGCTCCAGTCGCGCCGGTGGCAGCACCGCGATGTAACCGTCGGGGTGCGGCATCGCCAGGAACGTCTCCGTGTCGGTGTGCACCCAACGCCAAAGCGACGGAATCGTGAGACGATTCTTGTCGTCGAGCGTGTGCTCAAAACGCCCGGAATAAACGGTTGTCCCTGATTGCGCCATGTGTGGATGCCCGAGGCCCTTTCCCCCAGAACGTCCCACTTCTCCCCATTTCACCCCCAGCAGGCAAGTAAAAAGCAGTCCTTAATTGTCAAAACTTGTTCACAAATTGCTGCCAGCTCGGGACCAGTGAATGAGCGGCGACTCCCCAAGCCCCGAGCTCCCCGGTTATTATCCCCTTGACGCATAAACATATTTTCGTTGTATTAGGCGCATGACAACGAAAGACCTTCCCTCTACCCAGCTTGAAGCCGTCCGTTTTTTCGGGGACGCCGAACGCTGCCACGAGTTCCTCGCCAACATGCGTTGGCCGGAAGGCATCCGTTGTGCCCACTGTCAGAGCGAGAAAGTCGGAAAGCTCGTGGTCACGGTGGTTCCTTCGCGCAGCAAGAACCCGGACGCGAAGCCCACCACCCGCCGGCTGTGGAACTGCAAGGCATGCAAGAGCCAATTCACGGTCAAGACGGGCACCATTTTCGAGGACAGCGCCCTTGGCTTGGACAAGTGGCTTCCGGCGGTGTGGATGATCTGCAACGCGAAGAACGGCGTTAGCTCTTGTGAGCTGGCCCGGACGCTTGGAGTCACGCAAAAGTCCGCGTGGTTCATGGGCCACCGCATCCGGCTGGCGATGCGTGAGGGCGGTTTTGAACTGCGCGGCACGGTGGAGGCCGACGAAACCTACTATGGCCCGAAGGCGCACCGGATGAACAAGGAGGCCCGCAATCGCCGCGTGATTCGCTCAGGGGGCGAAGGCAAGATTGCCGTGCAAGGGATGCTGGAACGTTCCGACAAGCCGCAGCAATCAAAGGTTGCCGTCGAGGTATTGGAGGCGACGAACACGCCGGCCATGCAGAAGCACGTTCGTAACCGGGTTAAGAAGGGGTCGGCCATCTACACGGATGCGCATGGCGCTTACACCACCCTGAAAGACGAATACGACCACAGCTACGTTGACCATGCCGTGGCCTATGCCAAGGGGGCGGTCCATACCAACGGCCTCGAAAACTTTTGGTCACTCCTCAAGCGCACGCTGCGGGGCACCTACGTTCATGTTTCCCCGATGCACCTGTTCCGCTATCTCGACGAGCAGGCCACCCGCTTCAACGAGCGTGCCGATGATGACCAGAGCCGTTTCCTTTCCTCGATGCAGCGCGTTTCGGGCCGTCGCTTGCCCTACGTAGCCTTAACGAACATCGGGCTCATCTAACGATTTTTCTTGAACCACAAAAATTGACACGTAGCTGCACAGTATGAACATCGCGCCAGAGTTAAATGGATTCCAGCCGACGATGCTCGGAACTCAGGTGCTTTTCGAGGGGGACGACCGCCCCGGCATGATAACCAATGAGACGGAAACGGACATCTACATTGAGTCCGATTTCTTCACTGGTTGGATGTCCAAGCCCGAGTTTTTCGATCTCCTCGGAATAGACGAATAAGGTCAGGGATGGTCCTTTCGCAGGTCGTCCAAGAGCAGCCGTAATTGGCTGTGACCGTGAAATAGCGCGGCGAAAGATTCTATGAAGTCCTGCTTGGACCCCGCCAGCTGGAGAAGCGTTGTTATCTTGGTGATGTGATCTCTAAGCTCTTCTTTGGCGTATTTCTCCAAGAACTGATGCAACTTAATCCAATCGGCGTCTTTCCCAGAATTGTCGCAATAGTTGGCGCGCTTGGACTTTAGTTCGGTAGAGAGATTATCGTAGATCGGTTCATAAATGAACCGATTCGTCCACCAGCCAACCCAACTAGGTTTGTTTTCTGAGGCATAAAATTTGTCTCCGTACAACCTGAGCAGTGCGACGTAAAACTCATCTCGGAAGGTCTTCTTCCATTTATCCGGTATCGAAAGCAAAATCGAATCTACCGGCCTTAGCCGTTCCCGGGCTTCGCGAAATGCAACGATCAATCTGAGGCGATATTCTTTCGTCTTCTCAGTCGCCCGAGTGACCGTCAGCAAGAAAGCAATTTGGTCGAAATTGAGGAGGGAGAATTTCTCCGGACGCCCTCGACTTTGTGTTTTTCCGGTTTCAAACCGGAAAATTCCAAGACGGGTTAGCTGTTCAATATGCGCTTCGATAGTCTCTCGAAGGCTTTCGTGTTCTACTCCAAACAGCTTCGCGATGTCCCGAGAATCCGCGACCAACTCAGCCCCTTGGTTCTGAATTGGAATGATATTTTTCATTATGTCCCCTCCCATTACATGATAATTTCTTCTTCCGGTGTGGAGCTAACCGGAATCGAAGCCCACATCTCAGAAATAGTGCGGCAGGCTGCCTCAAGATTTTTGACCAACGTCTTGTGGGAGCGTGGAGCGGAATAGACCTGGCTCCGGAACATATCGATAGCATAGCAGCGCCCGGGAGCCGGAACGCCCTCAGTCTTGAGGCGCAATTCCAGCATCATATAGAGCAACGTCGTGAGATAATCGCCAACGGTGTTGCGCCCGTTGCCGCGAGCCAACGACAGGTTTTCGCCTTGGCCGGTGTTCAGTATCACGCCGCCAACTTTCTTAACGCCGCGCTCCGTGAACGAGAACACCATGTCCGGATTGACGCTGACATAAACCCCTTGGATGGGAAGTCCGCCCCATGACTTTCCGGGGCGAGGAACAAGAATGCTGTTGGCACAATCGATCATCGGAGCGATGGCGGCGATCTTGCGCAAACCCTCCGCGCTACGCTTATTGTCGTTGGCGACCCATTCGTCGTCCGGCCCGAGCTTGATGGCATCGATGCGCGCGGCGGCCTCCGTGAGCTTCACGGGATCGATACCACTCGGGCCGAATGCCTCAGGGAGGGCATCGCGCGTTTTCTGATACCACGGGATAACCGCAATCGGGGCATTTTTCGACTGCTTGCGGATGGTCTCTTGCCGCGAATGGTCAGCCATCGCGTATTCCGCCAGCTTGGCGGCAGAGATGCGCGGAGTGTGGTGAATAACGTGAGTGCTCGTCTGGGTGCGACGAGGCTGAACCGAGACCACGGCCTTCATTGCTTGGACCATTCTCTTCTTTGCCTCCTCGCCCCCTTCAAAAACGGCCACATGCTTGGGCCGGCCAACAGAAGGGTCTTGAGATTTCATGGCGCGAGGATGCGCCGAAACCGCCTCTTTTACAAATTAAATCGTTGACGTCAATTGCAAGCAACTGTCCTACGAATTGTTACAAACCTGCACTTTATGCGCCTAGTATGTAGTGCCCAGCTCCCCTTCCCCACTCTCAATCGCTTATGCGAGCGGGATTGTTTCAGGCGTCGCCGGCGACGAAATGGCAGCCTTTGCTGACGGGGTTCAGCGCGGCGGCGTGGACGACCAGCAGTGCGGTCTGGACGGCATTGCGCAGCTCGATCAATTCGCGCGTCGGTCGGCAATCGCGATAGAAGGCCTGGATGTCCTCGCGCAATTCCAGCAGGATGCGCCGGGCACGCGCCAGGCGCTGGGGCGAACGAATGATGCCGGCGTAGTTCCACATCGTGTTGCGGATCTGCTGGAGGTCCTGCTGCACGAGCACGAGGTCGGCTTCCTGCGCCGGGCTGGTCCAGTCACGTGGCTCCGGCAGCGGCGACGTCCACGCGGCCAGTTCCACGGCGTCCGTTCGCGCCGTGCGGCGCGCCGCCACGAGGCATTCGAGCAGCGAGGTGCTGGCGAGGCGATTGGCGCCGTGCAGCCCCGTGCAGGCGGTCTCACCAATGGCGTTCAGGTGGCGGACATTCGTGCGGCCGGCGAGGTCGGTGTGCACGCCGCCGCAGGAGAAGTGCGCGGCCGGCACGACCGGAATCCGCTCCCGCGTGATGTCGAGGCCATGCGCGAGGCATTTCTGGTAGATGCCGGGAAAACGCGACCGGACGAACTCCGGCTTCATCGCCCCCAGGTCGAGCCAGGCGCAAGGTTCGCCGCTGGCCGCGATCTGCTGCTTGATCGCGCGCGCCACGACGTCGCGCGGCGCCAGCGAGCCCAGCGGATGCACGCCATCCATGAAGCGCCGGCCGGCGGCGTCGACCAACACGGCGCCCTCGCCGCGGAGCGCCTCGGTGATGAGGAACGGCGGCATGCCCGCGCGGAGGAAGACGGTCGGGTGGAACTGGACGAACTCGAGGTCGATGAGCCGGGCCCCGACGCGGTACGCCATCGCGACGCCGTGGCCCACGCTGCCCGGCTGGTTGGTCGTGTGGAGAAAAATCCCCCCGAGCCCGCCCGTCGCGAGGATCGTCTTTTTCGCCACAAAGGCGCAGACCTCGCCGCTCGCCGTGTCCAGGGCGTAGCAGCCAAAGCAGGTTAGCGGTTCGTAGCGCGCCCGCGGTTCGGAGGCGCTGTGCGAGAGGGTCAGCAGGTCGATGGCCACGAACCCGCTGCGCCGGGTGATCGCGGGCGTGACATCGACCCGCGCGGCGACGGCCTGCAGGATGGCGTGGCCGGTTGTGTCCTTGGCATGGATGATCCGGCGCTCGCTGTGGCCGCCCTCCCGCGCGAGGTCGAGGCGGCCGGCCGCATCGCGGTCGAATTCCACCTGCAGGTCGTCGAGTAGGAGTTCCTTCACCGCCGTCGGGCCGTCAGTCACCAACTGCCGGATCGCCGCGGGATTGGCCGTGCCGTCGCTGGCAGCGAGGATGTCGTGCTCGAGTTTCGCCGGGTCCGCGGCCGTCTCGTAGATGATGCCGCCCTGGGCCCAATCACTGTTCGCCTGCAGCGGCGCACCGAGCGAAAGCAGCTCGACCTTGAAACCAGCGCGTGCCGCCTGGAGCGCGTACGCGGAGCCGGCGAGGCCGGCGCCAAGCACGAGGCAGTCGGTGGGGATGGTTTTCATTCAGTAGTCGTTGTCGGGCGGGATCGCCGATCCCGCCCGACAGTCACCCGGGCCCACGGCGCTCATGTGAGGTCCAGACTGAGGTCGACGGCCACCGCCGAGTGCGTCAGTGCGCCGATGCTGATGGCATCGACGCCCGGCAGCGCGTAATCCCGCAGCGTCTCGAAACGAACCCCGCCGGAGACCTCGACGACCGCGCGCCGGTCGATGACCGCGACGGCGGCCTGGACCTGCGCCGGGGTCATGTTGTCGAGGAGAATGACCTCCGCGCCGGCGCGCAAGGCCGCGCGGACTTCGGCCGGGGTTTTCGCCTCGACCTCGATCTTTGCGAGGTGTGGCGCCGCGTCGCGGCAGAGCTTTACGGCGCGTTCGAGCGAGCCCGCGGCGGCAATGTGGTTGTCCTTGATCAGCACGTGCTCGCCGAGTGACGAACGGTGATTGAAACAGCCGCCGCAGCGCACCGCGTATTTCTCGAGGGCGCGCCAACCCGGGGTGGTCTTGCGCGTGTCGACGATGCGCACGCCCGTGCCTTGCACGGCATCGGCAAAGCGGCGCGCCTGCGTCGCGATGCCGCTCAGCCGCTGGAGAAAGTTCAGGGCGGTGCGCTCGGCCGTGAGCAGCGAAGCTGTCGGGCCCGCGAGGCGCATGACCACCCCACCCTTCGGGATGCGATCGCCGTCCTTCGCGAGCAGCGTTGCTTTCACGCGCGAGTCCACCCGCGCAAAGACGCGCGCCGCGACTTCGAGGCCGCAGACGACCAGGTCCTGTTTGGCGTCAATGACCGCGCGGCGGCGATGCCGCGGCGGGAAAATGGACCGGCTGGTGACGTCGCCCAGGCCGGCGTCCTCGTCGAGAGCCAGGTCGATGAGATGTTCAGTCCGGGGTGTGAGCATGGTTGGCAGAATCATACGCAGTAATTTTCGGGCGTCACTTCGCGCTCGTCAGCTCGAACATCCGGTCGATGCACCGGGCGGCGCGCCGGCGCAGGTCCTCGTCGAGCGTGACCATCTGGTCCGGGCGGGGTGCGGCGAGGGCCTCACGGATTTTCTCCAGCGAGTTGAGCTTCATGTACGGGCAGAGCCGGCAGCCGGCGACGAAGTGTTTCTCCGGGTCCTCCACCTGCAGGCGCCCGACCAGGCCGCATTCGGTCAGCATCAGGAAATACGGGGCCGCGGTGGCCTTGACGTATTTCATCATGCCCCCCGTGCTGCCGACGTAGTCGGCGGCGGCGGCCACCGGCGCGGTGCATTCGGGATGCGCGACGACCTTGAGGCCGGGAAAACGCGCGCGGGCCTCCGCAATGAACGCCGGGTCGAACCGGTCGTGCACGATGCAGGTGCCGTCCGAGGAGATGATCTCCTTCTCCACCCCGCGGCGCCTGAGCTCGGTGCGAATGTTGTCGGCCATCAGCCGGTCGGGCACAAAGAGGATGCGGCGCGCCGGCAGACCGGCGACAATGTCGTGGACGTTGGCCGAGGTGACGCAGACATCCGACTCCGCCTTCACGGCCGCGGTGCTGTTGATGTAGCAGACGACCGTGGCGTCCGGGTACAATGCCTTCAGCTGACGCAGGCCGTCGCCCGTGAGCGAATCGGCCAGCGAGCAACCCGAGCCACGGTCAGGCACGACGACCGTGGCGTCCGGCGACAGGATCTTGGCCGTCTCCGCCATGAACACCACGCCGGCAAACACGATCTTCTTCGCGCGCGACTCGCGGGCCTTCAGGCTCAGGATGTAGGAATCGCCCCGGTAGTCCCCAACGCCGTAGATGATCTCCGGCTCGACATAGGAATGGGTGAGGATGACGGCATCCTGCTCGCGTTTGAGCCGGTTGATTTCCAGCGTCAGCGGCGCGATGCGCGCGCAGGCCTCGAGGTTCCACGGGCGCCCCGGCTCGCAGTCGACATGCAGGAGAGCGCGAAAGAGCCGCTCAGCCTCGGCGTTGACTTCCGCGCGGGGAAAGGAGGATACGGTCGCAGGTGGCATCATGAATCTCCCGGGTTCACGAAGCCGCGGCGCTGGCATCGCGATTCATGGCCTCGGCCTGCTTCAAGCCCCACAGGACCAGTTCGGGCACGATCTCATCGAACAGGCTCTCCGTCTCGAACATGCGCACAAAGCCGCCCGTGCCGACCACGACCGGCTTCCCGGCCGGGAACGCCTCGCGGCCGAGCGCGGCGAGGATGTGCCGGATCGAACCCACGTGCCCGTGGTAAAGGCCGGATTGGATGCTCTCGACGGTGGTGCGGCCCAGCACCGCTTCCGGGCGTGCAATCTCCACCCGGGGCAGCTTGGCCGTGCCGCTCGCGAGGGTCGCCGCCGACATCCCGACGCCCGGGAGGATGACACCACCGAGGTACTCGCCGCCGGCCGTGACCGCGTCGATGGTCGTCGCCGTGCCGCAATCGACCACGAGGACGTCGCGTTGCGGGTGGCGGCGGCTGGCCGCGATGGCGCCGGCGACGCGATCGGCGCCGACCTCGTGCGGGTTGCGATAGCGCACCTTGAGCCCGGTCTTCACGCCCGCCTGCAGGACAAAAGGCTCGGCCGAGAAATATTTCAGGCACGCGCTGCGCAGCGCGTGGTGGACGGCTGGCACGACGGAACAGATCGCGACCCGCTTCACCGCCGCGGGAGCGACGCCGTTCTCGCGCAGGACCGACACGAAGAAGAGGCCGAGTTCGTCGGACGAGATCGCCGGCTGGGTCGACTTGCGGAACTGGCAGAGCAGCGTCTCGTCGGCGAAAACGCCGCCGTGGATCTGGGTGTTACCTACATCAAGGCAGAGCAGCATGGGTGGAGGTGGGTGAAGGTTCTTTCCCCGGGCGTGAAACGAGCAGGCGCTCGAGTGTGGCCGCCAGCTCGGATCGCGTGCGGCACGGAACCGGCGGGTGGCCGGACGCCGGGTGAATGACCGCCGGAAAATCGTCGCCGGCCGCACGCCCATTCTCGTCGTTGTGCACGACCAGGTCGGCGCCGGAATGCGCGAACAAATCCCGGACCGCGCGCGCCGCCTCCGCTTCGCTCGCGCCAGCCGTGAGCTTGAACGCCACGAGCGTGAGGTCGGGATTGCGGCTGCGCGCGCGAATCGCATCGACCAGCTTCGGCTGGCGCCGCAACCGGAGCGAAACCGGGCCGGAAGCCGCCTCCAGCTTGCCGCGGCCGGGCGCCCGCTCAACGCCGCCCAGCACGATCGCCTCGACGGCAAAATCGCCGACAGCCGCCGCGTGCACCACCGCGTCGTACCGGTTCGCCCCGAGCTGGCGGGTCAACGCTGCGTCGAGTTCGTCGAACGAACCGAACAGTTCCTCGCGGCAGCCGGGCGGCGCCGCGACCGCCGAGCGCGCCCGCAACAACACCACATCGTGTCCCGCCCGGGCCAGGTGCGAGGCCAGCAGGGCGCCGGTGCGACCGGTGCTGGAGTTGGTCAGCACGCGCACGCCGTCGATCGGCTCGGCCGTGCCCCCGGCGGTAACCAGCACGCGCAGCCGCGGCTCGCGCGGTGCCAGGGCCGCCTCGACCGCGGCGACAATGTCGTCCGGTTCCGGCAGCCGGCCTTCGCCGGTCTCGCCACAGGCGGTGCGACCCTCCCCCACCGGCAGGAAATGCACGCCCCAGTCCTGCAATCGTCCCACCGCGGCCTGCGTCGCCGGGTGCGCCCACATGGCCGGGTTCATCGCCGGGGCGACCAGCCAGGGCTTGGTGCGATCATGGGCGAGGAAGAGCGCGCCGGGCAGGTCGTCGGCCAGGCCCGCGGCCAGGCGGTTGAGCGTGTTCGCTGTCGCCGGACAGACGAGCACGAGGTCGGCCCAGCGCGTGAGGTTGATGTGGTCGAGCGCGGCGCCGGGTGCGAAGAGGTCGGTCAGCGGCGGCGAGCCGGTGAGTCCCTCGAGCGTGGCCGGGCCGATGAAGCGCAACGCTGCCGGCGTGGCGACCGTGCGCACCCGATGACCCCGCTGCACCAGCCGGGAAATCGCCGCGCTGGCCTTGTAGCCGGCGATCGAGCCGGTGAGCACGACGACGAGGTTAGACGGCGACATTGTCGATGAGGCGCACGTTTTCGATGCGGACTGCTCCCAGCCGCCGGCCGTCATGGTCGGCGACGTAATCCACGCCGAAGCCGGCCGCCTGCAGCGCCGCGGCGGCGGCCTCCGGTTGTGGTGCTTCGCGCATGAGCTTCGGAAACAGCGCCGCCTGGTCCCGGGCCGCGGGCGAGAGCAGCCGGTTGCGCGAGCTCAGGGCCAGGCCGTCATCCGCCCGCACCGTCGGGCAGGCCACAATCTCGACGGGCAGGAAGAGATCGCGGACCAGGCCGCGCACGAGCTGCAGTTGCTGCCAGTCCTTCTCGCCAAAATAGGCGCGGTCGGCGCCGACGACGTTGAGGAGCTTGAGCACGATCGTGAGCACCCCGTCGAAATGGCCCGGCCGGTGCGCTCCTTCCCAGCGCCGGCTGAAATCGTCCTCGCTCACGCGGTAGTGATAGCCATCGGGATAGAATTCCGCCGCCGCGGGCGCGAGGACGTCGTCGACCAGGCCGTCCGCGAGCTGGAGATCGGCCTCCAGTGTTCGCGGATAGCGCGCCAGGTCCGCGGGGTCGTTGAACTGGGTCGGGTTGACGAAGATGCTGAGAACCACGCGGTCGTTCTCCTGGCGCGCCCGCTCCAGCAATGCCCGGTGGCCCGCATGCAGCGCGCCCATCGTCGGCACGAAACCGACGCTGCGCCCGGCGTAGTCCGGGCCCCGGCGGGCTGCCCGCCATTCCGACAAGTGGCGGAAGACTCGCATCAGGCCAGGACCTCCTCGCGGGCGGGAAAGCGCGCCGCCCGCACGTCGTGCACAAACCGGTTCAGCGCTCCCGTGACCGCCTCGTGTCCGTCGAGATAGCGCCGGGCGAAGCGCGGCTTGAAGGTGGGATCGAGGCCGAGCAAGTCCGACAGCACGAGCACCTGCCCATCGGTGCCCGCGCCGGCGCCGATGCCGATCACGGGGACGGTGCGCTCGCGGCTGATCTCCGCCGCCAGGGATGCCGGCACGCATTCGAGCACGAGGGCAAAGGCGCCGAGCTTTTCAAGGACCCCGGCTTCCGTCCGGACGCGCGCGGCCGCCTCGGGCGACGTGGCCTGCAGGCGATGTCCGCCCAGCTGGTTGACCGATTGCGGCGTGAGGCCGAGGTGGCCCATCACCGGGATGCCGCTGCCGACGAGGTGCGCGATGACGTCCTCATGGCCGGCCACTCCCTCGATCTTCACGGCCGTGGCGCCCGCCTGCACCAACGCCCCGGCGTCGCGCACCGCCGCCTCGCGTCCCTGGCGGACGCTGAGAAACGGCATGTCGGTAACGACGAACACGCCTGGCGCACCCCGCCGGACGGCCGCGGTGTGCGTGCACATCATCGCGATGTTGGCGTGCACGGTCGCCGGGTAACCATGCACCACCATCGCGGCGCTGTCGCCCACGAGAATCGCATCCACCTCCGAGGCGGCCACGAGGCGCGCCATCAGGGCGTCATAGGCGGTGACGACGACAACCGGCCGGGCCTCACGCTTGGCGCGGGCGAAATCGAGGAGGCTCTTCACCTCGCCTCCGCGGTTTCGTCGTCACGAAGCGCGGGGCGGATCTGGGAGGGGAACCTGGGTGCTTGTCGCATGGCGATGAAGCCTTGTTTCCGGGATGACGGGTTGGACTTTGGGCGTCCGGTCGCGAGCGGGTTCACGCCAGACGCCGCCAAGGTGATCAGGAACCGAGGTCGTGCAACCTATTTCACCGTCACCACGGATTCCTGCCACCCGGCGCGGGCTGCAATCGGCCGGCCGGCGTTGGCTGGCCGCAGCGGCACCGGGTTCGGCGCCGGGTGCCACGGGCCGCGCCCGGTGATGATGCGCGCCCCCCGTCGGAACGCGAAATAGGAATAGACCCAGTTGATGAAGACGGCGGCGCGATTGCGGAAGCCCATCAGCAAGACCAGGTGCAACCCCAGCCAGGCGAGCCAGGCCGGCAGCCCGCTGAAGTGCACGCGGCCGATCTGCGCGACGGCGGCCGAGCGACCGATCGTCGCCATGTTGCCCTTGTCCACATAGGCGAAGGGCTCGCGGTCTTCCGGCGGGCGCCGGCCGACGGAGAGGTCGTAAGCCACCAGCCGCGCCACGTGCGCCGCACCCTGGATAGCGCCCTGCGCGACGCCCGGCACGACGACGCCGTTGGCGTCGGTCAGCGCCGCGAGGTCGCCGATCGCGAACACCTCGGGATGGCCCGGGAGGCTCAGGTCGGGCCGCACCTTGATGCGTCCGGCCCGGTCGGTCTCCACCCCGAGGGCACGCGTGACGTGGCTGGCGCCGACGCCGGCCGCCCAGACAATGTTGCCCGCGCGCAGCGGCACCCCGTCGAGTTCGACCTCGCCGGCGCGGACGGCGGTGACCCGCGTGTTGAGCCGCACCTCGACGCCGAGGTGCTCGAGCTGGTCCTTGGCCTTGGCGGACAGATTCTCCGGAAACGTGCCCAGCACGCGCGGCCCGCCCTCGACGAGGAGGATGCGGGCCTGCCGCGGGTCGATGTGGTCGAAATCGCGATGGAGTACCGTGCGGGCCAGCTCGGCGAACGAGCCGGCCAGCTCGACGCCGGTCGGGCCGCCCCCGACCACGACCGTCGTCATCAGCTGCTGGCGCCTCGCCGGATCCGGGGCGAGTTCGGCCCGCTCGTAGGCCAGGAGCATGTTGCGACGGAGGAGCACGGCGTCGTCGAGCGTCTTCAAGCCCGGCGCAAACTCCTCCCACTCCGGATGGCCAAAGTAACCGGTCTGTCCACCGAGCGCGATGAGCAGCCAGTCATAGTCGAGTTCCCCGGTGTCGAGGTGGACGCGCTGCGCCGCCAGGTCGATGCCGCGCACCTCGGCCAGCACGACCGTCAGGTTGGGCCGTCGACCCAGGATGGAGCGAATGGGCTGCGCGATGTCGGGCGCCGACAGGCCGGCGGTCGCCACCTGGTAGAGCAGCGGCTGAAAGACGTGGTGGTTCTGCCGGTCCACGACCGTCACGCGTGCGAGGTGAGACGGAAACCTCCGCGCAAACGTGAGGCCGCCGAAGCCGGCTCCAAGGACGACAACATGAGGCAAACGCGTGGAATTCGCTTTCATGACGGGAACAACGTAGCCAGTTGCGCGCGCGGGCAAACCGCCGGGCGGGGATATTTTCCGGGCTTCCCATCGGAACGCGCCGCACTAATAGCTTGGGTCGATGCATACGCCGGAGGACATCCAGATTGTCGGGGCCGAAGTTGCCATCCGGTGGGACGATGGCGCCGAGAGCTACCTGCCGTTCGACCGGCTGCGCGCGGCGTCGCCGAGTGCGGAGACACGCGGCGAACGCGACATCTTCGGGCACCTCTACGGCGGCGGGGACGCCACGCGCAGTTTCGCCGGCGTGGCCGTGACCGGCTGGCAGCGGATCGGCAACTATGCGATCCGGTTCGAATTCAGCGATGGCCACGGGACCGGCCTGTACAGCTACGAGCTGTTGCGCCAGCTCGGCGGGCAGGCCGATTGAGACTTGTCGATCGAAAAGACATCCCGGCCGCCGCTACCTCGGCAATCCCCGACACACCCCGCCCTGACGGGCACCCCTCTTCCTGGAGGGGATTCTCGCCACGCGGGCTTGGGTCCCCTCCATCAAGAGGGTGGCGCGAAGCGCCGGGGTGTGTCTGTTCCCTGGGTAAAACCTAATGGGTACGAGACTGATGGCCTCGCCTCCCAGCCAAACGACCGTCCCGCCCGTGAATCGCCGTCACTTTCCCGCGATGAAGCCGCGTTCGCTCTGCTCGGCAAACGTGAGAAAATGCCGGAATTCCTCGCTGCCGGCGAGCTTGTGCTCGCGCAGCCGGTCGAGGGCCTGGGTCCGGTTGAGCCCGGTGCGGTAGACAATGCGAAAGACCTGTTTGACCGCTTCGAGCTGCTCGACGGTGTAGCCGGCGCGTTCCAGGCCGACCTTGTTGATCGAGCGGGCGACCGCGGGATTGCCGTCCGCGATCACATAGGGCGGCACGTCCTGCACGATCTTGGACATCGCACCGAGCATGGCATGCGTGCCGACGCGGCAGAACTGGTGCACGCCGGAGCCCCAGCCGATGTTGACGTGGTCCTCGACGACGACATGGCCGGCCAGCGCCGACTGCGCGCTCATCACGAGGAAATTCCCGACGACGCAATCGTGCGCGATGTGGCTGTAGGCGAGCAGCACGTTGTCGTGGCCGAGCCGCGTGCAGTCGCCCTCCTTGGTGGCGCCGTGCACGCTGACGTACTCGCGGAAGACATTGCGGTCGCCGACGACCAGGCCCGGGTCGCCGCCCTTGTACTTCAGGTCGTGGGTCTTGGTGCCGACGCAGGCGAAAGGAAAGATCTCGCATTTCTCCCCGATGGTCGTGCGGCCCTCGACGTTGGCGTGGTGGTGCAGCACGGTGCCGGCGCCGATGACGGCCAGGCTGCCGACGTAGGCGTAGGCGCCGATGGCCACGCCCTCGGCCAGCTGCGCGCCGGGCTCGATGATGGCGGTGGGGTGGATCAGCTCCGGCATGGCTCAATCCATCGCCGTGTTCTCGACCAGCGCGAACATGAGCTCGGCGGACGAGACGGCCTGCCCGTTGACGGAGCACTCGGCCTCCGCGCAGGCGATGGTGCCGCGAATCCTCGTGATCCTCGCCTTGATCAGCAACTGGTCGCCGGGGCGCACGGGCTTGCGCCACTTGACCTTCTCGCAGCTCATGAAGAGCGCGGTGCGGCCCTCGGTGCTGTTGCGGCGGATCACCAGGATGCCGGCCGCCTGGGCCATGGCCTCCACCTGCAGGACGCCGGGCATGACCGGGTTGCCGGGATAATGCCCCTGGAAGAAGGGTTCGTTGATGGTGACGTTCTTGATCGCGGTGAGCTCTTCGTCCGTCAGCGCGACGACGCGGTCGATCATGACGAAGGGATAGCGGTGCGGCAGGAGGTCGAGCACGCGCCGGATGTCGAGGGTGGTCTCGGTGGCGATCTCCGCCTTCGGCGCGGCGGGCCGCGCCGCCTTCCTGCCGCCCTTCTTCCACGCCTCGTATTTCTCGAAGAGCTGCTTCGTCAGCTCGGCATTCAGCGCATGGCCGGGCCGCGTGGCGACGATGTGGGCCTTCAACGGCACGCCGAGCAGCGTGATGTCGCCGATGACGTCGAGGATCTTGTGGCGCACGAATTCGTCGGGAAAGCGCAGCGGTTCCTTCGAGATGATCTTGTCGCCCTTGAGCACGACGGCGCTGTCGAGGGATCCGCCCTTGATCTTGCCCATCTTGAGCAGCTCCTCGATGTCCTCGTAGATGGTGAACGTGCGGGCGGCGGCGACCTGCGTGACGTAGATGTCGGGATCGATGGTGAGCGCCAGGTGCTGGGTGTGGATGCCGCGGTCGTCGGCCGACGTGCAGGTGATCTTCAACCCGTCAAACGGCAGCGCGATGATCGAGGAGTTGCCGCGCGAGACCGACACGGTCTCGCCCAGCGCGAAGTACTCGCGCTCGGCGTCCTGCTCGACCGGTTCGCCCTGCTGGATGAGCTTCACGAATTCGCGCGCGGAGCCGTCCATGATGGGCGGCTCGCTGGCGTCCATCTCGATGAGGAGATTGTCGACCCCGCACCCGCTCAGCGCGCTGAGCACGTGCTCGACGGTGTGGATCTTGGCGTGACCCTGCTGGATCGTCGTGGCCCGGACGAGGTCGGTGACGAATTCGACCCGCGGCTTGATCTCCGGATGGCCGTGCAGGTCGACCCGCTTGAACACGATGCCGTGGTTGGCCGGGGCGGGCTTGAAAGTCATATGCACGGCGTCTCCGGTATGCAGGGCATTGCCCTTGATGGAGACCTCGCGCAGGAGGGTCCGTTGCTTCATGAGTATCCCGCGCAGTGTCGGAAACCACTTGGAAATGACAAGCTTGGAGATGACGCCACCCACGTGGACACCCGACCGGCTGAGGCCGGGAGGGCCACCGAAATTCCGGCGGCGGGAGCCGCGCCGCCACTCACAAAACTAACCGCGAGGACGGGGTTGACATCGCGGAAAACCCACCGGTAATCCTAGCCCCTTACGTAAACAAAACCACCATCCGCCACCCGTCATGCCCGCAGCCAACGACCTCCGCAAAGGCCAAGTCATCAACTTCAACGGCGAGCCCCATCTCGTCATGGAGACGCAGCACCGCACGCCGGGCAACCTGCGCGCGTTCGTGCAGGTGAAGATGCGCAATCTGCGCTATGGCAAGTCGCTGGAGCAACGCTTCAACTCCCCGGACCCGGTCGAGGTGCTGGCCACGGATCGCCGGACGCTCGAGTTCAGCTACGCCGACCGCGACACGTACTCCTTCATGGACCCGGAGACGTTCGAGACCTTCGAGATCAGCGCGCAGATGATCGGCGACGCCAAGAATTACCTCGTGGCGAACGGCAAGGCCGAGGTGCTTTTCATCAACGACGCCCCTGTCACCATCGACCTGCCCTCGACCGTGACGCTCAAGGTCATCGAGAGCGCCGAAGGCATCAAGGGCGACACCGCCTCGAACGTCCAGAAGCCCGCGAAGTGCGAGACCGGCCTCGTGATCCAGGTGCCGCTCTTCATCAAGGAAGGCGAACTGGTCCGCGTCAGCACCGTCGACGGCTCGTACCTCGGCCGCGCCTGAGCGGGGCCGCGGCCGCGGAGCGGCAGTCCGCCGCGGCGGGGTGTGCCTATCAAAGGGCCGACCGCCGGCGCCACATCGCGCCCGCGAGGGCCAGCAGTCCGACGCAGGCGGCGCAGGCCGCCGGTTCGGGAATCGCCGTCGGGATCAGCAGGTACGCGGCGGTCTTGTAGCTCGTCGTCACCGCTTCGCCGGCGATCCAGCCGGCATCATTGATCGAGCGCGCGGTCTGCAGGTACAGGAGACCCGAGCCGCTGAGGTCGACGAGCGAGTTCAGGTCGACCATCGAGCCGGAGTACACGAACGCGTGCGTCTGGTAGAATGTGTTCTCGACGCTCGAGCCCACGATCGTCCCGGCGGCGTTGACCCCGTAGGCGTAGCTGCTCGTTCCCCCGAGCGTGCCGAGGTCGTGCCAGGTTCCATCGAAGAATACCGCATGGCTGACGCTCGAGCCGTCCCCGCTGTCGCCCACGATCAGGCCGGCGGTGTTGATGGCGCGGGCATTGCTGTTGGTGTCGCTGCCGAACACGCCGAGGTCGGTCATGGTCGCGCCCGTGTAGCGAAACGCGTGGGTCGTCGAGTCAACGCTGCTGATATAGCTGTACCCAACCACCACGCCGGCATCGTTGATGCCGTTGGCCTGGCTGTAGAAGCTGCCGTAGAGCGTGCCGAGGCTCGTGACCGTCCCGCTCAATCCACCGGAATAAAGGAAGGCACTGGCCATCGCGCCGTTGCTGTCGATGCCCACGACCTGGCCGGATGAATTGATGGCATTCGCCTGGCCGGAGGACGAGTAGCTCGGGTCGAGCGTGGTGATGTCGACCCACGTGCCGCCGACATTGACCACGGCCTTGTTGTAACTCTGGCCAACCACCTGTCCGCTGTCATTGATGGCGTAGCCGCGGCTGACGGTCCCGTTCAGGACGCCCAGGTCGGTCATCGTCCCGCTGGCATAGCTGAAGGCATGGACGTGGCTCGAGCTGGAATCATACTGGCTCGAGCCGGTGACCTGGCCCGAGTTGTTCACGTCATACGCGGTGGCCGAGGGATAGGTCGCGTTCAGGTTCGGCAGGTTGACCACCGTGTAGCTCTGGGCCGCCGCCGGGGGCAGCGAGGCGACGAGGGCGGCAAGCAACAAGACGCGGCCGGGATGAAGGCGGATCTGCGGGCCATGCATGGCGGGCGGGGTTGGGGGTTGGGGTCGGCGTCGTGGCCCGCAGGACCCTCCTGTGGACGCCACCAAGCCGGGTCCCCCTTTATCGCATGAATGCCACCGGCCCGGCTACGCATCGGCTGTCATCCGCGGCCGGCGGCGGCTTTTGCCGAAATCCTACTGGCCGCGATGATTTCCGCTTATCGGCGGACTTCCGCCGCGAGCCGCGTGCTCCGGTCGCCGCGCCGCCGGGCGGCCGAGATCAGAACTGCATGCTCTGCGGCGTGTATTCCATCAGCTCGATCACGTTCCCGTCCGGATCGTGGATCCAGGCCTGCTTGGAATGGTCCATGCCGACCTTGACCGGGCGGTCGATCTTGAGGCCGCGCGACTCGAGCGTGGCGCAATACGCCTCAAGTCCGTGCACCTCGAAACAGAAGTGGTTGAAATGCGTGCCGGCATGCGGCCGCAGCTTTTCGGCGGCGTCGCCGCCCCACTGCCTCGCGGCGCCGGCGCGGTCGAAGATCTCGATGAAGCTCATGTGCCCGGCCTCGAAATAGTGGCCGAAAGCGGTGCCGTCGTCGTGTTTCAGGGAGAACTTGATCGGCAGGCCGAGGCCGTCGCGATAGAACGCGATCATCGCGGGCAGCTGGTGCGACATGAGGCAGAGATGGGCGAGCTGGCGGATCATGGAGGGGCGGGGTTGGGCGATGCGGTGAGCGCGATGACGGCGTTCCGGTAAACCGGGGCCACCTGCTTCGGGCCGGTGATCGTCGTGCTGAGGTCACGGAGCAGCCCGTCCTTCAGCCCGTAGATCCAGCCGTGGATGTCGAGGCGCTGGCCGCGCGCCCAGGCGTCCTGCACGATGGTGGTGGAGCAGACGTTGGCGACCTGCTCGACGACGTTCAACTCGCACAGCTTCGCGTGGCGGTCGGCCTCATCGGGCAGGCGGCACAGGCAGCCCTCGTGTTTGTCGCGCACGTCCTCCACGTGGCGCAGCCAGTTGTCCGCCAGGCCCACGCGTTCGCAGCGCATCACCTTGCTGATGCCCCCGCACCCGTAATGGCCGACGACCATGACGTGCTGCACCTTCAGGACGTCCACCGCGAACTGCAGGACGGAGAGGCAGTTCAGGTCCGTGTGGACAACGACGTTGGCCACGTTGCGGTGCACGAAGACCTCGCCCGGTGCCAGGCCGACAATCTCGTTGGCGGGCACGCGGGAATCGGAACAACCAATCCAGAGATATTCGGGACTTTGCTGGCGCGAGAGCTTCGGGAAGAATTCCGGGTCGCGGCGCTTGATCGCGTCGGCCCAGGCCTGGTTCTGGTCGAACAGATGCCTCAGACTCTGCATGCGCGCGGCATGGTTGCGATGCCAGCGGTCATGTCCATCCCCGATTCTTTTTGCCACAAGACACAGTGTCACCTTGCCCGTCGGCATCGCTCCACCCATCCTGCCGGGATGCGCCTGCTCCTGCCCTGCCTCTTGGTTGCGCTCGCCCGGGGCCGGCGCCGCCGGGGTCCCCGGCGCCGGTGATTTCGGTGCCGAAGGCACAACTCCGCACCCCGCCCCGCCGGTTCCCTTATCCCACCATGACCAAACTGCTACCCCTGTTCCTCGCCTCGGTCCTCCTGGCCCGGGCGGCCGCCGCTGAACCCGTGGCCCCGCGCATCAACCATATCGCGTGCTACGTCACCGACCTCAAGGTCAGCACCGATTTCTATCGCGATGTGATCGGGCTGCCGGTCATCCCGGAGCCGTTCCACGATGGCCGCCACACCTGGTTCCTCATCGGACCCAAGACCCACCTGCACATCATCTCGGGCGCAAAGGTCAACCTGCCGAAGGACAAGAACACTCATTTGTGTTTCACGGTGCCCCCGGTCGATGAGTTCATCGCGCGCCTCGTCAAGGCCGCGGTGCCCTACGAGAACTGGGCCGGCGAGAGGTCCGCCGTGACCCACCGCGTCGACGGCGTAAAGCAGATCTACTTCCAGGACCCCGACGGTTACTGGATCGAAATCAACGACGCGAAGGAATAGCAGCACCGGCCTGTGAAATGGTTTCTCCCCGGTCTATGCGGCCTGCTGCCCGCCCTGCTGGTGGCGAAGTCGGTCACTGACATCGCCGACCGGTTCGTGGCGCCGCCGGCATTCCAGCTGGTGAAGCAGGAGAAGGGAACCGGCTTTGCGCTCATCAGCAAGCGCCTCACCCGGGAATGGAGCGACCCGTTCGGAACCCAGCTTGGGTTCGGCGTCGACGACAGCAACGTCCTTCCGCCGGCCTATGTTTCGTCGAAATTCGCCGATTTGGTCGGCCAGGTGAAGGAAAAGATACCCGGCGAAAAGGTGGAGACCGCGCAAATCTTCAACGTCCGCGGCCATGACTGGATCACGATCCGCCTGCGCGGCGAGAAGCTGGGCCACCGCTACCTGCGGGTCGTCGCGCTGGGCGAAATGGGCGGCCTTCTCGCGGAGATCGAGCTCGTGGGTTCGGAAGCCGAAACGGGGGACCTCGGGCGCTATCTCACCTGGATACTGCAGGACAACAGCCCGACGCCACCGAACGCCAGCAACTCCCCCGCGCCGAAGCCGCCGCCGGAAAAGATCCTGACACCCCAGGAGGCAATCTTTCTCGCCGCCTCGGCGGCGCCCAACGGAGCCGATGGCATCTTCGAGCTCACCGTGCGATCGACCGGCCGGCGGAACGACACGGTTTTCCTGAATTCCGAACTCGATTACCGGGACCAGCGCAGCCTGGCGGTCCGGATTCCGCCCATCGTGGTGGCAGAATATATCAAAAGATATGGGGCGGCCCCGGATGTCGCGCTCAAGGGCAAGAGAATCCGCGTCACCGGTGAGGCTCTCCGGACCACCATCACTTTCGTGCACGATGGCGTCAAAACGGACAAATTCTACTACCAAACCCATCTGCCGCTCCTCGACCTGCGACAGCTCGAGGTGCTTCCGGACGCGGAGCCGCCGAAGAAATGAACCGGCATCACCGAGCCTGCCTACCCGTGCAGGTTGGTGGAGGCGGGGACCGTTGCCCCAACGGTCTCGGAGGGAAAGGTGCTTGGGGGCAAGCGCCCCGACCGGCGAAAGGACGCCGTCAGCACATCGCCGGGAAGATACTCAGGTCACCCGTGTCCAGAGCACCTTGAGGTAACGGCTTTCGAGACAGTTGGAGTAAACGGGATGATCCACGCCCGCGCCGGTGCGGTCGAAGATCTGCAAGCGGCGGTTGAGCCGGTGCACGCCCTTGATCACGCACTCCTCAAAGGTCTCGAGCGACACCAGCCCCGAGCAGGAGCAGGTGACGAACAGGCCGCCCGGCTTCACGAGCGCCGCGGCCAGCGTGTTCAGGTCGGCGTATTTGCGCATGCCCTCGGCCGCGCCGGCCGGCTCGCGCGTCATGACAAACTTCGGCGGGTCGCAGAGCACCACGTCGAACTGCTCGCCGTTCTTCTGCATCTGCTTCGCGTAGGCGAAGGCATCGGCATGGACCCACTTGAGCCGGGCGGGAGAAATGTGGTTGAGGTTGGCGTTGCGCCGGCCCTGGGCGATCGCGGCCTCGTCCAGGTCCACCGCCGTCACCTCCGTTGCCCCGCCCCGCGCGGCATTGATGGCGAAACCACCCGTGTAACTGCACAGGTCGAGCACGCGGCGTCCCTGAGTGAGGGGGCCGAAGCGTTTCCGGTTGTCCCGCTGGTCGCAGAAGAAACCGGTCTTGTGGCCCGCGGCGAAATCGACCTCGAATTTCACGCCGTTCTCGTGGATGCGCACCTTCTCGGGAGCCGCGGCCGTGAGCTCCTTCATCTGTGAGGGCTTGATGCCCTCCAGGCTGCCCAGGTCGTGGTCGACGTGGACGCGGACGTGCCTCGTGCCGCACAGTTCGTGCAGGAGCGGCAGCCAGCGCGGGAGCCGCTGGAAGATCCCGAGCGAGTACACGTCGCAGAACAGCGTGTCGGCGTAGCGATCGACTGTCAGCCCGCTGAGGCCGTCGCCGTCGGAATTGACCACGCGCCAGGCGTCGGTGGCGGCGTCGAGTTGAAAGAGGTCGCGGCGCAGGCCGACGGCCCGGCGCAGGGCCGTCGCGAAATACTCCTCGCCCGCCGCCTCGGCGCCGTGCGCCACCACGCGCAGCGGCATCTTGGCGCGCGGGTTGAACAGCCCGATCCCGAGGCGATGCCCGAACTTGTCGTAGACCGACACGAGGTCGCCGGGCCGGGCGTCCGTCGAGACCGCGCCCAGCATGCGCGGGAAAATGGCCGGCTGGAACGTGACAAACTTCAACTGGGCCCAGGGGCGCGACCACTGTGCCGGCGGCAGCGGTTCGGGCTGGTCGGCCCAGGCGGGAGCCTTGGCGGGTTTGGCGGCGGGCGTATCGGACATGATCTGCGCCCAACGCAAGGGCGCGATGACGCGAAGGGCGAATCTTTTGTAGGGCGGGTCACCGAGCCCGGCCGCCAATGAGGCGGCCCTTTCGCCCCCAGGCGGGGTATGGCGTCCGCACGCTGCGGCAAAACAAAAGGCCGGTCCTGCCGGACCGGCCTTGAAATATCGCGAGCCAGCTCGCTCCCAAGGAGGAGGCCCGCCTTACGCCACGCGCTCGACGATGAGCGGCGGCGGAATGGGGCGCTTCGGCGCGAGCCGGTAGGCGTCCTTGAAGTAGTTGAGCGCCTGCTCGAGCTTCGCCTCGTCGTTGTAGTGGATCATCATCAGCGGCTCGCCCTGCTTCACCTGCGTGCCGACCTTCTTGATCTCCGAGACGCCGACGGCGTAATCGATCTTGTTGTGGTGGGCGGGGTCCTTGCCCGCACCGAGGAGCGAGACGCCCTTGGCGATCATGGCGGCGTTGATGGTGTGCACATAGCCGCGCTTCGGGGCGGGCAGCTTGCGGATGTGGCGCGCCGCCGGGAATTTTTCCGGGTGGTCGATGAACGACGTGTCGCCACCCTGGGCGCGGATCATGTCCTTGAACTTCTCGAGGGCCGAGCCATCCGTCAGGTGGCGCTGCACGGTCTGCTTGGCCGAGAGCGTCGACCCGGCGACGCCGGCCAGCCGGACGATTTCCATGCCGAGCTTCAGGACCAGCTCCTTCATGTCCTCCGGGCCTTCCCCCTTGAGGAGCTGGATGGCCTCCTTGATCTCGAGGGCGGTGCCGACGGTGTCGCCGAGCGGCTGGTTCATGTCGGTCACCAGCGCGACGCAGCGCCGCTTCATGGAGCGGCCGACGCGGGTCATGGAACGCGCGAGCTGCTTGGCCTGCTCGAGGTCCTTGATGAAGGAGCCGTTGCCCCACTTCACGTCGATCACGAGGCCCTCGGCGCCCTCGGCGAGCTTCTTGGAGAGAACGCTGCCGGTGATGAGCGGCAGGCTCGGGATCGTGCCGGTCTCGAGGCGAAGGTCGTAGAAGATCTGGTCGGCCGGGGCGAGTTCCGGGCTCTGTTCGGCGATCGCGCCGCCGACCCGCGCGAGCTGGTCGACGAAATGCTGGATCGTCATGTGGCTCTTGAAACCGGGGACGGCGGAGAGCTTGTCGAGCGTCGTTATGACAAATTCCTGCTCGACCCCGCACATCATCGGGACAACGACCCCGCTGGCCATGGCCAGCGGCGCCAGGACCAGCGCGGTCTTGTCGCCGACCCCGCCGGTCGAATACTTGTCGATCTTCGGCTTCGAGATGTGGGAGAGATCGATCACCTCGCCGGACAACATCATTTCCTCGGTCAGGATGGCGGTTTCCTGCGCCGACATGTTGGCAAAGAAAATGGCCATCAGCAGCGCGGCCTGCTGGTGCTTCGGCATCTCGCCATCCAGCGTGGAATCGATGATGTAGCGGATTTCCTCCTGCGTAAATTCCTGCCCGTCTCGTTTCTTCTCAATCAGGGAAGTAAACGACGGCTTGATGAACCGACGCGTGGGAATGGGACGTTTTCTCATAGAGGTCACTGTGTGTGTCAGAACTCGCGCCGTGCGGCGCAAAGCTCGCAGAGGCAATGGGTTTTGCCAATTTTGTCGAGCCTAAAATAGCACGAACCGGCGTGAATTTCATCCGGTTTGAGAGTTAAATGTGAACAACTCCCCAAGCGGGCACGAACCCGCAAAAATCCTTCTTGCTCAGAGCCAAGCGCAATTCCTCAATCGGCGGATGGACCTGCCGTTCAACGTCGCTTCCCACCTCGAAAATGCCGTGGCGGCCGCGGCTGCCCGACTCGGCTGGACCGGTCGGGGGTTCGAGCCCGAGGTGCGGGTGGCGGATCCGGCGCACGGCGATTTTCAGGCCAACGGCGCCCTGGCGTTCGCCAAGAAGGAGCGGCAGAACCCCCGCGCGCTGGGGCAGCAACTGCTGGCCGAGTTGGGCGGACTCGGAGTTTTTTTTGACATTTCCCTGGCCGGCCCGGGCTTCATCAATTTCCGCCTGAAACCCGAAGCCCTGCTCGGCTGGCTGCTGGCGCACGATTCCGAAGAACACCTGACGTCCGGTGCCGCCAGCGCCCGGCGCGGCCAGACGTGGGTCGTCGACTATTCGTCGCCCAACACGGCCAAGCAGATGCACGTCGGCCACCTCCGGTCGGCCGTGATCGGCGAGGCGATCTGCCGCCTGCTGGAGTTCTGTGGCGCGAAGGTCGTGCGCGACAATCACCTTGGCGACTGGGGCACGCAGTTCGGCAAGCTCATCTGGGCCTACCGGCGGCACCTCGACGAGGCCGCGCTCGCGGCGGACCCGCTCAACGAATTCGAGCGGCTCTACAAGCTCGGCAACAATGCCGCCGAGGCTGATCCCGCCGTCCTGGCCGAGGCGCAACAGGAGCTGGTCAAGCTCCAGGCCGGCGACGCCGCGAACCTCGCCATCTGGAAAAAGATCAACGACGCCTCGCTCGCCGCCTTCCAGTCCATCTACGCCCAGCTCGGCATCCGCTTCGATTTCACGCTCGGCGAGAGCTTCTACAACGACAAGGTCGAGCGGGTGTACCGCGAGCTGACGGAAGCGGGCCTTGCGCAGGAGAGCCAGGGCGCGCTCGTGGTCTTTCACGAACAGCATCCGCGCTTCAAGACGCAGCCCTTCATCATCCGGAAAAAGGATGGCGCGGCAAACTACGCCTCGAGCGACCTCGCCACGGCGCTGTACCGCGCCGAGCATTTCCGGGCCGACGGGATCGTGGTCGTGACCGATTTTCGCCAGGCGGATCATTTCGAGCAGCTGTTTCTCACCCTCGCAAAATGGTTTGCGGCCAGGGGCTATCGCCTGCCCGAGCTGCACCATGTGACCTTCGGCACGGTCCTGGGCGAGGATGGCAAGGCCCTCCGCACGAGAGATGGCGGCACCATCCGCCTGAAGGAGCTGCTCGATGAGGCCCGCGGCCGGGCGTTCGACCTCGTCACGGCCAAGAACCCGGATATCCCGGAGGCCGAGCGCCGCGCCATCGCCGGCATCGTCGGCGTCGCCTCCGTGCAATATGCCGACCTCGCGCAGAACCGCTCGAGCGACTATGTCTTTGCCTGGGACAAGATGATTTCCCTCGAGGGCAACACCGCCGCCTACCTCCTCTACGCCGTCGCGCGCATCCGGAGCATCTTCCGCAAGGCGGACCTCGACCCGGCGAACCCGCCGGTGACGGGCGCCTCGGCGCCCATCACCCCGCAGGAACTCGGGCTGGCCCGGAAGCTCGTGCAGTTTTCCGCGGCCACCCAGCTCGCGGTGAACACCCTGCGGCCCCACTTCCTTTGCCTCTACCTTTACGAGCTGGCCGGCGAATTCAGCGCCTTCTATGCCGCCGACAAGGTGATTGTCGACGAGCCCGCCGTGCGCGCGCGGCGCCTGCTCCTCTGCCATCGCACGCTCATCGTCCTGGAAACGGGACTGCACCTCCTCGGGCTGCGCACGGATCTCACGCGCATGTAGCGCCGCGGCCGCGCCGCGGCCTTTTCACACTTGCCGCAACCGGCGCCGCCGACAACATCCGGCTCCATGGCGAATCAAGAGATTTACGTCCGGAACGCCGACGACACCGAGGCCCGCGGCCCGTTCACGCTGGAGCAAGTCATCTCGCTCGTCGAAGCCGGCCAGGTCACGGCCCAGACCTATTTTTATGACCAGGCCACCGAGCAATGGCTGATGATCGAGGCCAGCCCGGAGATGAAGGCTGCCATCTGGCCCGAGAAGAAGAAGCTCGGCTTCAAGCAAAAGGAATTCAAGGCGGTCAATGAGGAGGTGGCCGCCGATGCCAAGGGCATCAATGTCGAGGATTTCCTCGCCGCGGCCGAGGGCCGAACGGAGGAGACCAAGGGCAAGAAGGACCGGAACATCATGATGGCCAATGCGGCCATCTGGGGCACGCGCTCCGCCGCGATCATCTCGCTCCTCAGTGCCGTCGCCCTCATCCTGCCGAGCATCGACGCCGTGATGGCCATGGACATGGGCAAGATCGCCGAACGCCCGTACATCTTCCTCGGCGCCGTCGATGCCTTCGTCGGGCTGCTCCTGCTCCTCGGCGTGATCAACATTTACCCGTTCGTGCGCTTCCGCGCGGTCTTCGGCATCGGCTTCCTCGGCTTCCTCTTCATGAACCAGGGGCAGCTGACCCCGATGCTGGCCGTCACGGCGGGTTCGGTCGGCCTCTATTTCTGCACGATTTTCCTGAGCTACATCCCGCTCGCCGTCGCCGTCCTGCTGGGCCTCGGCGGCATGGCGATGCTGGCGACGACATCCTACTCGTAGGGCGGCCCGCCGCGCCCGGCTCCGGCCATGCCGTCTTCCCCGTTCCTGTCCCGGTGCCAGCGGGTCTGGACCCATGACATCTGGGCGGCGGGCCTGAACCGCGATCGCTCGATCCAGGGCCGTTTCTACGCGCTGCTGCGCGTGGTCTCGATCACGATCTCCGGCCTGCACGAGATCCACGTCGCCATCCGCGCCGCGGCGCTGAGTTACAGTTCGCTCCTCGCGCTGGGCCCGCTGATCGCCATCGCCGTGCTCATCTCGGGTTTCGCGCTCGGCAACCAGGATCCCGCCCTCACGGCGCAAGGGGTGAACCGGGTGATCAGCTTCATCGCGCCCCAGGTCGCGCAATTCGACCGCGCCGGCGACGGCGGCCACGCCGTGGCGCCCGCGCCCGGGCCCGCGGCCACGCCGGAAATGGTCCGGCTCATCAACAATTTCATCGCGAATTCCCGTTCCGGCACCGCCGGGCTGATCGGCATCCTCACGCTCTTCTTCATCGTCATCGGGCTCTTCACCACGGTCGAGAACACCTTCAACGACATCTGGGGCGTCCGGCGCGGCCGCAGCTGGCTCGCCCGCATCGTGTACTACTGGAGCGTCATCACGCTCGGCGCCCTGCTCTTCTTCACCTCGCTGACGATGCTCTCGGCGGGCGCTTTCCTGAATGTCTTCATCGAGCGGATCCCGCTCGGGGCCCAGCTCAAGACCGCCTTCATCTGGCTCCTGCCCTCGGGCTCCGTGCTTTTGCTCATCTTCGTGCTGACGCTGTTTTACCGGATCGTGCCCAACACCCGCGTGCGCTGGTACGCGGCCCTGCTCGGCGCGGTGATCGTCACCTCGCTGCTCTTTCTCAACAACTACGTTGCCTTCCTGTATTTCCGGCGCGTGGTCCTGTCGAAGAGCCTCTACGGGTCGGTCAGCATCATGCCGGTGCTGATGGTCGGCCTCTACATCTTCTGGTTCTTCGTCCTCGTCGGCGGCCAGCTCACCTACGCCGTCCAGAACGTGCACTACCGCAGCAGCCAGACGGCGTGGCACAGCCTCAACCACGCCACCCGTGAGAGCATGTCGCTCCTCGTGCTGCTCCTGATCGCCCGCCGCTTCAAGGCCTGCGCGCCGCCGTATTCCGTCACGCAGCTTTCCCACCTCATCCGCGTGCCGTCGCAGATCCTCAACGAAAGCCTCAACCGGCTGGGCGACCTCCAGCTCGTGGTCGAGCTGCCGCCGGAGAAGGGCGCGGAACAGACCGACCTGCGCTACCAGCCGGCGCGGCCGCTGGATCGCATCACCCTCGCGGACTTCCGGCGGTTGTTCGAGAACTACGGCGAGGCCCCCAGCGGCGGCCTGCTCGACAACGTGGACCCCGTGCTGGCCCATTACCACGAACGGCTCGAGGCCGGCATCCCGCAGGCGCTGGGCGAGCGGACGCTCGACGAACTGGTCGACCAGTTCGAGCCCAGCCGGACGTATGCGCCGTTTCCCGCGGCCTGACCGGCCGGCGCGCTTTTCCCCGATGATGGGTTGAGTCGGTCCCCAATGTGTGCATTCTGGGTGACAACCGGCGGCCACGCGCCGGCTCCCCTGCCATGGCTCACATCCTGGTCATCGACGATGACGCCCTCCTCTGCGAGGTCCTGAAACTCGGCCTCGAGCGCTTCGGTCACCAGGTGTCCGAAGCACGGGAGGGCAAGAGCGGCCTGGCCATCCACCAAGCCCACCCGGTGGACCTGGTGGTCACGGACATCCTCATGCCTGGCATGGAAGGACTCGAGACGATCATCGAGCTGCGCCGCCATCATCCCCAGATCAAGATCATCGCCATCTCCGGCGGTGGCATGGGCAAGGCCGGCGACTACCTGGCGATGGCCAGCAAGTTCGGCGCCCACCGCGTCGTGCCGAAGCCATTTTCCATGGCGCGACTCGCCGCACTCGTCACGGAACTGCTCGAGGAAAGCCCGGAGCAGGTGATCCCGGGGCGCTGATGCCCGCGCCGGCGGCGCCCGGCGGGCCGCCTTGCTTTCCCCGGTTGACAGCCGGCCACCCCCTTCTACGGTGGGCCGCTTTCCCCCCATGATTTCCTGGATTCAACGCTACTTTGCGAAGCACTTCAAGCTGGTGTTCCTGCTGATCCTGGCCGCCATGGCCATCCCGCTGATCGTGATCTTCAGCCCGTCCGGCGGGGGACGCGCCTCGAGCCGGGTCAAAGAGCGCATGTTCTTCAATGTCAACCTCGGCAACGAGGCGGCTGCCGCCCGCATCGGCACCGATGCGAACCTGAGCGCCGAGCTCAAGGCCGGTTACTCCGCCTTGCAGGGAGCCCAGCTGCAGGAGTACGCGCTCGAGCGCGTGGCCGGCCTCGCGCTCGCTGACGAGCTTCACCTGCCGCAGCCTTCCGCCGCGGCGGTGGCGAAATACGTCACCACCCTCCGCGCCTTCCAGAACGAATCCGGCCAGTTCGACCAGAAACGCTACACGACCTTCGGCGATTCGTTGAAGGCTTCGCAGGGCCTGAGCGTCGCCGACGTCAACCGCGTCCTCCGGGACGACGTGCGCCTCGAGCAGCTCGGCGCCCTGGTCGGCGGCCCCGGCTACGTGCTCCCGCCCGATGTCCAGCAGCAGCTCATCCGCTCCGACACGGCCTGGACCGTGCAGGTCGCCGACCTCAAGTACGCCAACTTCAATCCGGCGATCGAGGCCGGCGATGCCGCGCTGAAGAAGTTCTACGACGAGAACTCGTTCCGCTACGAGGTGCCGGTGCGCCCGCGCCTGAGCTACGTCGAGTTCAAAAGCGCCGATTTCATGCCGCCGACCGCCCCGACCGAGGCCGAGTTGCGCGCCTTCTACAATGCCAACATCGGCCGCTTCCCCGCGGCCCCCGACGCGTCGGGCAAGGCGCCGTCGCCCACCGAGGACAACTTCCCCAAGGTCCGCGGCACGGTCGAGGCCGCGCTCAAGGACGCCGCCGCCGCGCGCCTCGCGGTCAAGGCCGCCAATGACCTGACGGTCGCGATCTACGACCGGAAGTTTGCCGCGAACTCCGCCGAACTCGCCGAGTTTCTCGCCGGCCAGCGCCGCGCCGCCGCGGCGATCCCGCCGTTCGCGCCGGACGCGCCGCCGGCGAACCTGCCGTGGCTGGCCCAGGCGGCCGAGCAGATCTCCCACCTTTCGAAGGATCGTTTCTTCACGGACCCCGTGCCGACCGGCAGTGGCTATGCCGTGCTCCTCTGGAACGAGACCCTGCCGGCCTACCAGCCGACTTTCACGGAGGTCCATGACCGCGTCGCCGCCGATTACAAGGAGAGCGAGAAGCGCCGGCTCTTCAGCGAACGCGGGCGCACCCTGCACACGCAGCTGCAGGCCGCGGCGAAATCCGGCCCGGCGGCCTTCAGCAGCGCGGCGGCCGCCGAAAAGCTGGAGATCAAGACGTACGCCAATTTCACCCTGGGCAAGCCGCCGCAGGACATCCCGTACCCGGCGGTCAGCACCCTGCGCACCCTCGAGGCCGGCGGCGTTTCCGACATGGTCGCCACGAACGACGACGGCTACCTGGTCTATGCCCAGGAGAAGAAGCTGCCGGACATCACGCCCGCCAACCCCCGCTATGGGGAGGTGCAGAAGCAGATCATGAGCTTCATCTCCAGCACCAACGAGAACAGCTATCTCGGGGCCATGGTGGAGGCCGAACTCAAGAAAACCGAGCCGGCCACCCGCTGAGCCCCAGGACCGGCGACCATCCGCTCATCCCGTGGTATCGCCGCCCGCCCTTTTCCTCGCTGCCACCGCCCCCGCGGTGGCATTTTCTTGCCCGAAACCAGCCGCTTGTCCGCGGCGTCACAAAAAGCTTAAACTTTTCCCTACTTTGTCGTGTCCTTGAGCCGCCGCGACCCTCTCCCATGATCAAGTTCGATCGCCTCCCCGCCCTGATGATTGCGATCCTGGCCGTCTGCGCCGGGGCCTCCGCCCAGGAAACTCCCCCCCGTGAAGCGCCCCCGGCGGCTTCCGCCGGAGCCGCGGCGGCACCGGCCGCACCGGCGCCCGCCGCCCCGGCCCAGCCCGAACTCACGCTGGAGGAATGCATCAACCGGGCGCTGAAGAAGAACTTCGACCTCGAGATCGGCCGCTACAACCCCCAGATCGCCCAGGACGCCATCACCGTCGCCGGCGCCAACTATGAACCGGTCCTGACCGCCAGCGGCAGCAAGGGCAAGAACGTCACCGGCGCGTACGGCACCACCGGCTCCTCGTCCTCGCAGTCCTCCCAGGTGCGCGTGGGCGTGTCCCAGCAGCTCTACACCGGCACGACGCTGAGCGCGAGCAGCGCGCTCGACCGCTCGGCCACGAACCCGGCCGTGCTCGCCCTCAACCCCGCGTACAACGCCGACCTGACGCTTTCCGCGCGCCAGTCGCTGCTGCGCGGCTTCGGCACCGCCGCCAACCGCGCCACCGTCCACCGCGCGGAGATCGGCCTGGACCGCGCCCGCCTTGACTACAAGAGCCAGGTGCTCGACGTCGTCCAGTCCACCGAAAACGCCTACTACAACCTCGCGTTCGCCCAGGAACAGCTGGCCGTCCGCAACATCTCCCTCGACCTGGCCAACAAGCTCTACGACGAGGCCAAGACGCGCCGCGACACCGGCGTCGCCACCGACCTGGACGTGCTCTCGGCGCAGGTCGGCGTGGCCAACGCCCAGCGCAACGTCGTCCTCGCCCAGCAGAGCGAGAAGGATCGCCAGGACGAACTGCTGGCCCTCATCGGCCAGTTTGAGCTCGATGTCCCCGTCGGCACCGTGACCTTCCCCCACCTCGCGGAGGCCGCCCCGGTCTTCGCCTCGTCCTACAACCTCGCGAAGCAAAACCAGCCCGACTACCTCTCCTCCAAGGCCGCGATCGACCAATACAAGCTCGACCTCGTCGTGGCCAAGGACGCCACCAAGCCCGACCTCAGCGTCGGCGGCGCCCTCGGCCTGAACGGCAACCGCGGCAGCGCGCACGATGCATTCGGCGACGCGCTCGACAGCCAGAATCACTCCTGGCAGGTGGACTTCGCCCTCAGCTACCCCTGGGGCCAGAAATCCGACAAGGCCCGCTACCGCCAGGCCCTCGCCACCCTCAACCGCGAGGAGGTCCGCCTGCGCCAGCTCGAGCAATCGATCGAGGTCCAGGTGCGCAGCGCCGTGCGCTCGGTCGACGCCAACGAGGAAAGCGTGAAGATCGCCGCGCTGTCGTCCGAGCTCAGCCAGAAGCAGTATGAGCTCGAAAAGGCGCGCTTCGACGCCGGCCTGTCCACTTCCTACCGCGTGCTGCAGGCGCAGACGGATTTCGACAACGCCCGGGTCAATGAACTCCAGGCGCGCGTCGCGCTCAACAGCGCCATCTCCGCGCTGCACCGCATCGAGGGCAGCTCGCTCCAGCGGTACCACGTCGACCTCCCCTGAGGCCGCGCGCGGTTTAGTTCCTTCGGCTTAGAGCAAAACCCTTGTCGCGCGCGCGCGGCCGGGGTTTTTTTCGGGCATGAAGTTCCAGACCATCATCGAGCCATTCCGGATCAAGACGGTCGAACCCATCCGCTTCACCACGCCCCGGGAACGGGCCGCCGCCCTGCAGCGGGCGGACTACAATCTTTTCCAGCTGCACGCCGAGGATGTCCTGATCGACCTCCTCACCGACTCGGGCACGGGCGCGATGTCGGCGGCGCAATGGGCCGGCATGATGCAGGGCGATGAATCCTACGCCGGCGCCCGCTCGTTCTTCCGCTTCGAGGCGGCGGCCCGCGACGTCACGGGCTACCGGCACATCATCCCGACGCACCAGGGCCGCGCCGCCGAGCGGATCCTGTTCTCGAGCGCCTGCCGCGCCGGCGACATCGTACCGAACAACACGCATTTTGACACGACGCGCGCCAACCTCGAGGCCCTCGGCGCCGTCGCGCTCGACCTGCGCTGCCCCGAGGCCACCCAGCCCGCCGTGCCGGCGCCGTTCAAGGGCAACATCGACGTCGCGGCGCTCGACCGCTGCCTGGCCGAGAACGCGGGGCGCGTCCCGTTCGCCATGGTCACGGTCACCAACAACTCCGGCGGCGGCCAGCCCGTCAGCCTCGCCAACCTGCGCGCCGCGCGCGCGGTCTGCGCCCGGCACGGCGTGCCGCTGATCCTCGACGCCTGCCGCTTCGCCGAGAATGCCTGGTTCATCAAGCAGCGCGAGGCGGGCCAGGCGGACCGGACGCCCCTCGACATTGCGCGCGACATGTTCGCGTGCGCCGACGGGTGCACGATGTCGGCGAAGAAGGACGGCCTCGTGAACATCGGCGGGTTCCTTGCGCTCAACGACGAGGCCCTGGCCGCCCGGTGCCGCAACAACCTCATCCTGACCGAGGGCTTCCCGACCTACGGCGGCCTCGCCGGCTACGACCTCGAGGCGTTGGCGGTCGGCCTGAAGGAGGTGTTAGAGGAGGATTACCTGCGCTACCGCATCCGTTCGGTCGCGTATCTCGGTGACAAGCTCACCGCCGCCGGCATCCCCATCGTCCAGCCGCCGGGCGGGCACGCGATCTACCTCGATGCGAAGGCCATGCTGCCGCAGGTCCCGCCGGCGGAGTTTCCCGCCTGGGCGCTGTCCCTCGTCCTGTACCTCGAGGGCGGCGTCCGCTCGGTCGAGATCGGCTCCGTGATGTTCGGCCGCCAGCCCGACGGCACGGAGAAACCCGCCGCGATGGAACTCGTGCGGCTGGCCTTCCCGCGCCGCGTGTACACCCAGAGCCATGTCGACTACCTGGCCGAGGTCCTGCTCCATGTGCACGGCCTGCGCCACCGGATCCGCGGCGTGAAGCTGGTCGAGGCCCCGGCGCTGCTGCGCCATTTCACGGCCCGGTTCGCCCCGGCGCACGAGCGCCTCGTCGTCGACTGACCGCGGCGGCGGTCCATTGCCGCGTTGCCAAACCCGGCCGCGTCGGCTCAGCTCTGCCACCGTCCATGAGCCAGCCCGCCCATTCCCCTGCGCCATCGTCCTCGTTCTGGGTGCCCTTCCTCCTCAGCGGGGTGTTCGGGGTGCTCCTCGGCGCCACCCTCACCTACCTCGCGCTGCGGCCCGACCTGCAGCGCGCCGCGGCGGCGCGGGCGGCCGCGGCCTC
>DASZXO010000090.1:0-23176 GCA_035545835.1 Lacunisphaera sp. | reverse complement strand
CCCTCACCCCGCGAGGCGCAAGCGTGAATGGCAACCAGCGGGGTGAGGGCACCCCGCCTCCACCGACCTTAAGTTCACCGACGTTGCGGGCAGACAGCGGGGTGGGGGCACCCCGCCTCCAATGATCTCAGCCCGGGTGATTCAGCGAGTGGGCGACCGCCGGCCAGAGCTGCGCGGTGCGCTCCGCGACGATGGCGCGGCACTTCGCCACCTCCGCCTCGCGCTGGGCCAGGTTGCTCTCCGCGATCTCCGCGAGGTCGTCGAGGTTGTAGAGGAAGACGTTGGCCAGCTGGGCCGCCGCCGGGTCGACGTCGCGCGGCAGCGCCAGATCGATGAGGAACAGCGGGCGCGCCGGCCGTTGCTTCATCGCGGTCGCGATCAGGTCGCGCGTGAGAACGAAGCCGGGGGCGGAGGTCGAGCTGGCGATGACATCGGCGCCCGCGACGGCATCCGGGAGGTCGGCGAGGCTCATGGCCCAGCCGCCCGCGGCGGCCGCGGCCTCCTCGGCCTTCGCCAGCGTGCGGCTGGCGACGGTGATCGACCGGGCGCCCCGGCTCTGGAAGGCCTGCACGGTCTTCAGGCCGATCTCGCCCGCGCCGACGACGAGCACCTTCGTGTCCGCCAGCTGGCCGAAGATGCGCCCGGCCAGGTCCACCGCCACCGTCGCGATGCTGATCTGCCCGGCGCCGATCGCCGTGTTGGTGCGGATGTGCTTGGCGGCCTGGAAGGTTTTCTGGAAGACGCGATTCAGAACGGGACCGGTCCATTTCCGCTCGAGCGCGCCATCGTAGGCCTGCTTCACCTGGCCGAGGATCTCCGTCTCGCCGACGATCTGGGAGTCAAGGCCGGAGGCGACGGAGAAAAGGTGGGCGATCGCATCGTGGTTCTGCCGGAGCGTCAGCGCCGAATCGAGCTCGGCCGCGGTGCAGCCGGTCACGGCGCAGAAGGTCTCGCGCATGGCCGCGATGACCTCGGGACTCCGGGCGACGCCGTAGAGCTCGACGCGGTTGCAGGTGTTGACCATGGCGAACTCGCGCACGCCCGCCGTGGCGCGCAGGCGCGCGGCGAGGTCGGCGGCGCGGGTGTCATCCAGCGCGATCTTCTCCCGCACCGCCATGGGGGCGGTGTGGTGACTGGCGCCGAGCTCGAAAAGGACGGGCGTGGACGGATCCATCGTTCAGCGCAGGTACGTGACCGGCCGGTAGCCGTGGCGGTTGGAGTTCACCGGCCCGAGCGACAGGAGCGCCAGCCAGAACATGATCAGGCAAACCCAGGCGAAGCGCACCGACACCAGCCGCCCGCGCCACCGGAGCAACAGGACGACCAGGTAGCAGGACCAGACGCCGATCGTGACGATGAGCTTGGGCAGGTGGACGGATTCCGTGTCGCGCACCCACCACGACGCGCCCACGCACAGCGACGCGGTCAGCAGCAGGACGCCGAGGAGGATGAGCCGGAAGTTGATCTGGTCGAGCTGCACAATCGACGGCAGGAACCAGAAGATGCCGTCGAGCTTCTTGTGCTTCAGGCTCCAGGTCTGCAGCAGAAGCATGATCGAGGTCAGCGCCAGCAGGCCGAACACGCCGTAGCTGAACACGGCAATCGCGGCGTGCGCCTCGATCCAGGGGTTTTCGCCGAAGAGTTTCTGGCCGCGGACCAGGTCCCAGTGGCGGATCAGCAGGGAAAACAGGGCGAGCGAGCCCGCATAGCCGGCGGTGAACAGCCCGAGCAGGCTCACGCGGAACGCCGTGCCGACGAAGAAATACAGCAGCATCGCCGACCAGGCGACGAACTGGACGATCTCGAAGGTGTTGCCCAGCGGGCAGCCCTTGACCTCCATGCCGCGCAGGTAAAGCCCGCCCCACTGGAACAGCCAGCCGACCACCAGCAGGCTGTTCAGTGTCTTCCGCAGCCGGCCGGGAAACTGTCGCCGGGTCAGCCCGATCAGGCCGGTGACAAAACCGGCCAGGTACAGGAGGGCTCCGACCCAAAGCAGCGACCGGTCGGTGATGAATGAAGGCATGGGTCCAAGCTTGGGGCGGCGATCCGCCGGGGCAAGAACGACAAAGCAGTATTAGATAAGCCGGGGACTGTGCCGGCTCCGGACTGATTAAGGCTTGGGCGTCCGTGCCCCGCCGGCATAGTCGCCGCCGTGACCCCCGTCTTTGCTCCCAAACCCGTCGTGCTCAATGGGCGCTCCGTCAGGCTGGAACCGCTCGAACGCCGTCATGCCGACGGCATCTTCGCGGCCAGCCGCGACCCGGAGATCTGGCGCTGGATGCTGGTGGCCCAGCCGGCCAGCGTGGCGGAGGTTGAGCAGTGGATCGACGCCGCCGTCGCCGGCATGGCCGCCGGCAGTGAGGTGGCCTTCGCCACCGTCCTCCAGGCCGACGGGCGGGTCGTGGGCTCCACGCGGTACATCGACATCCGGCGGCCGAATCGCGGACTCGAGATCGGCTGGACCTGGATCGCACCCGCCGTCCAGCGCACGGCGGTGAACACCGAGGCGAAATACCTGATGCTGCGGCATGCTTTCGAGGACCTCGGTGCCGTGCGCGTGCAGCTGAAAACCGACGAGCGCAACGCCCGGTCGCGCGCCGCCATCGCCCGGATCGGCGCCAGCTTCGAGGGCATACTGCGCAAATACCAGGCACGGTTCGACGGCTACGTGCGCAACACCGCCATGTTCAGCCTCACGGCCGAGGAATGGCCGGCCGCGAAGGCGAAGCTGGAGCAGATGCTGGCGCGGTAGGGCGGAAGCAGTTGGGATTTGTAGGTCGGGCTTTACGCCCGACATGTCGGGGATAAACCCCGACATACGAAAAAAGGCGCGGCGGGACCATCTCAGCTATACTCTTTGCGCCACCCAGAACCGGCAGTTGTCGGAAAAGTTCCGCACCTTGGGCGTCTCGCTGGCGAGTTCGTCGCGCATGCGGTCGTTGACATGCACCCAGCCGCTGGCGGCGAGGTCCTCGAAGATCTCCTTCCGGTCGGGCAGGTGCATGAAGGTGTTGCCGTTGTCGTCGGTGAAATAACGGTCGCCGAATTCAATGAGGCGCGGGTTCTGCTCGCGGCGGGCCCAGAGTGCGGCCTCGCGCGCCCACGCCTCCGCCTCGCGCGGGTCGTCGCGGTCGTGCGTCGTGAAGATGAAGATCCCGCCGGGCCGGCAGACGCGGTGCAGCTCGCGCATCGCCGCGCGGCGATTCCCCCGGCCGGGGATCTGCATCATGCCGTTGAACAGGAAGAGCACGCCGTCAAAGGTCATGTCACGCAATACGTGACATGAGTCCAGTTGCGTGGCGTCGGCCTGCAGGAAGGCGAGGTCGGCGAGGCCGCGTTCCTCCGCGAGGTTGCGGGCCTGCTCCACCAGTTCCGCGGCAAAGTCGAAACCGGTGACGCGCTCGTAGCCGAGCTGGCGCAGCGCCACGGACACCCGCCCGGCGCCGCAGCCGGCCTCGAGGATGCGCGCCGACCGGTCGGGCAGGTAGCGCGAGATGATCGCCCGCTCGGATTTCCACAGGCCGAGGTCATGCGCGGCCCGGGTGTAGTGCAGCACCGTGTTGATCGCGTTGAAGTCGTCGCGCACGGTCTCGCCGGTGATCTTGGGTGGTTGGTCGGCCATGGGGTCTTCGGGTCGGGCGCGACCGCTGGGCGCGCCGAATCGGTTTCGCGGACGGCCCGGCGGTCCGTCCCTACCTGTACCTCCACGCGGCGAGGAACATGCCGTTGGCGTTGAGTTCGTGCGGCCACAAGAAAAGTGACGGGTGAGGGGTGGAAAGTGAAGAGAGGGCCACCGGTTCGAGCTCCGGATGCGCGGCGGTGAAGGCGCCGGCCACGGCGGTCGTCTCGGCGCGGGAAAGCGTGCACACGGAATACACGAGCCGGCCGCCGGGCCGGAGCGAACCGGCGACGTGGTCGAGCAACTTCCGCTGGACGGCCGCGAGCTCGTGCACGTCGGATGGCTGCGTGGTCCAGCGGGCATGAGGGTTGCGCTGCCAGGTGCCGATCCCGCTGCACGGCGCGTCAACCAGGATGCCGTCGAACTTCGTTCTGGTCGGCAGGCGAGGGCCGCCGTCCCACGCAGCGGCGCGGAAATTGAACACCTGCGCGCGGGCGGCGCGTTCCTTGAGCCGGGTGAGGCGGCGCTCCGAGCGGTCCGAGGCCCAGATCAGGCCCTTGTTCTGCATCAGGTCGGAGAGGTGCAGGGTCTTGCCGCCCTCGCCGGCGCAGGCATCCCACCACGTCTCGCCCGGCTGCGGGGCGCACGCGAGGCCGACGAGTTGCGAGGCGAGGTCCTGGATCTCAAAGGCGCCGGCCTGGAATTCCTTCGTGCGGTAGAGATCGGTGGTTCCCAGGTAGCGCAGGGCGTCCGCCGACTGCGGCGCCGGCACGAGGTGGCTGAGGCGCCGCGCCAGGTCGACCCCGGTGCCGGCCTTGGCGCGGATCCAGAGGGCGGGCTCCTGTTGAAACTGGACGAGCAGCGCGGTTGGGACCGCCTCCATCTCGGCCTTGAGCCAATCGGGCACCGCGCGCGCCGCCAGCGCCTCGGCCTTGATCGCCGCCGGGTCCCGGTTGAAGCGGTCCTGCAGGTCGAGGGCGGCGGCGAGCTGCTTCGGCAAGGAGTCCTTCGGCGCCAGCCAGCGCCACCAACGGAAATAGGCGAACACCGCGCGGCTGATGGCCCGGCGCGCCACGGGCGCGGTGAAGTGCCGCCCGGCGGTCAACGACTCGCGCAAGGCCTGGTCGGCCGGCGTCCCCGCGATCGCGAGCCCGACGACGCGGGCGGCGTGGTGGAGAATCGCGGGGTCGGGCATGCGCCGAACAAAGCCGGAAAGGCGCGCGAACGGAAGCGAAGTTTTGGGCGGCCGGCATGGAAGGCAGCAGGCCGGGGTTTATCCCCGACGGTTGGGCTGACGCCGCGCTCCATGAGCGCCGTGAAGTCCCGACGACGGTCATGGACCGCCGCTACCCGTCGGGCGTAAAGCCCGACCTACCGACCCTACCGCTTCGCCCAGCGGCGCTGTTCCTTCAGCTCGAGCCGGCGCGGTTCGACGACCGTGCCGGCCACCGCGGGATGCGAGCGCAGCTCCTGGAACACCGCCGGCGTCACGCGCCAGTTGAGGCTGGAGGCGACCTCGGCCACCGGCGCGGCGCGCTCCTCGAACAGGAAGGCAAGCTCGACGCGCGTGTCACCGTTGGCCGCATCGATGGCGGCGCGCAACTGCCGGAGGAAACCCGGCAGGTCCGGGTGGTCGGGCTTGAGCAGCCAGGTCACCTTGCGCACCGCCGTGGGCAGATAGGCCTCGAGGGCATAGCATTCCTTGACGTTGAGGCGCACGCCGTCGGGGCTGCGCAACACCGTGCCGAGGACGACGACGGGCTGGTTCTCCGCCACGTTGCGGCCGTAGCCCTCGAACGCGTCGGCATACATGTTCACCGGGACCGTCGCGCGCTTGCTGGCGAGGTTGAAGAAGGCCCAGGGGCGGTTGTCGCGCCGCGAGAGCTTCTTCGTGATGCCACTGGCCACCCCGCACAACCGGAACTCCATCCGGTCGCCCTCGGCGAGCACCTGCTCCTCGGTGTGGGTGCTGACGGCCTCCGCCAGGCCCGCGAAGGCGTTCATCGGGTGGCCGGAGATGTAGAAGCCGAGGAGTTCCTTCTCGAACTGCAGCCGCTCGGCCGGCGTGAAGTCGGCGTACCGGCCATTGCCGTTGCGGGCCGAGCGGGGTGAGGGCACCCCGCCTCCCGCGGACGGCGGCTCGCTGAGCGCGTCGAGGAAGGAATGCTGGCCGGCCTCGGCGTCGCGCTGGCGCGCCGCGGCGGCGGACATCGCCTCGTCGATCTGCCCGAAAAGCAGGCCGCGCGGCTCGCCGGAATAGTCGAAGCTGCCCGTCTTGATCAGGCATTCGAGCACCCGCTTGTTGATGGCGCGGCCGTCGACGCGGGAGATGAAGTCGTGGAAATCCTTGTAGGGACCGCGGGCCTCGCGCTCGGCGATGATCTTCTGCGCCGCGGCCTCGCCGACGCCCTTGATGGCGCCGAGGCCGAAGCGGATCTTTTCGCCGACCGGGGTGAAGGCTTCGCGCGACTCGTTGACGTCGGGCCCGAGGACCTTGAGGCCCATCGCCTCGGCCTCGGCGACGAAGTGCGCGATCTTGTCGGAATTGCCGAGCTCGGCCGTGAGCACGGCCGCCATGAACTGGACCGGGTAGTTGGCCTTCAGGTAGCCGGTGCGATAGCTCAGGATGGCGTAGGCGGCGGAGTGGGACTTGTTGAAGCCGTAGCCGGCGAACTTCTCGAGCAAGGCGAAGATCTCGAGCGCCTTCTTCTCGGGGATGTTGTTGGCCTTCTTCGCGCCCTCGACGAAGACGCTGCGCTGCTTCTCCATCTCCTCGGCGTTCTTCTTGCCCATGGCGCGGCGGAGGACGTCGGCGCCGCCAAGCGTGTAGCCGGCGATGATCTTGGCGGCCTCCATGACCTGTTCCTGGTAGACCATGATGCCGTACGTCTCGCGGCAGACATCCTCGAGGAGCGGGTGGGGGTAGGAGATGGTGGTCGGGTCCTGCTTGCCGCGGATGTACTGGGGAATGAGATCCATCGGGCCCGGGCGGAAAAGCGCGATGAGGGCGACGATCTCCTCGACCGAGCTGACATTGAGCTGGCGGCAGAGGCCCTGCATGCCGCCGGACTCGAGCTGGAAGACGCCGGTGGTGCGGCCGGAGTTGAGCAGGGCAAACGTCTTCGCGTCGTCGAGCGGCACGGTCTCGATGTCGAAGTGCGGGTCGGCCGTGCGCCGGATGCTGTCGACGGCGTCCTGGATGATCGTGAGCGTGCGCAGGCCGAGGAAGTCCATCTTGAGGAGCCCGAGCTTCTGCACCGGCTCCATGGCGAACTGCGTGGTGATGTCGCCCTCCTGCACGGTGAGCGGCACGTACTCGCTGAGCGGCCGGTCGGCGATGATGATGCCGGCGGCGTGCTTGCCGGTGTTGCGCACCATGCCCTCGAGCACGAGGGCCTGGTCGACGATCTTCTTCGTCACCGGGCTGGCGGCGATGGCGTCGCGCAATTCGGCCGACTTGTCGATCGCGGCCTGGAGCTCGATGTTGAGCTCGTCGGGGATCATCTTGGCCAGCCGGTCGGCGTCGGCGTAGGGCAGGTTGTGGACGCGCGCCACGTCGCGGATGACGGCCTTGGCGCCGAGCGTGCCGAAGGTGACGATGTTGGCCACGCACTCGCGGCCGTATTTCTCGCGGACGTACGTGATGACCTCGTCGCGGCGGCGCATGCAGAAGTCGATGTCGAAGTCCGGCGGCGACACGCGCTCGGGGTTGAGGAAGCGCTCGAAGAGCAGGCCGAAGCGCAGCGGCTCGATGTCGGTGATGCCGAGGACGTACGCCACGAGCGAGCCCGCGCCGGAACCGCGGCCGGGCCCGACGGGGATGCCGTGTTCCTTGGCCCAGTGGATGAAATCCCAGACGATGAGGAAGTAGTCGACGAACCCGGTCTTGCCGATGATGCCGAGCTCGTAGTCGAGCCGGGCGACGAGCGTCGCGGCCTGGCCGGGGTCCGGCGCCTTGGCCGGCTGCGCATAATCGACGCCATACCGGCGCTGCAGGCCGGCGACGCAGAGCTCGTGCAGGTAGGCGGGCTTGTCGACCTTGATCTCGGGCGGCAGCGGGAACTTCGGGTAGCGGTTCTCGCCGAAGGTGAGCTTGAGGTCGCACATCTCGGCCACGGCCTGGGTGTTGACGATCGAGTCCGGCACCTCGGCGAACAGGCGCTGCATCTCGTCGCGCGACTTCAGGTAGAACTGCGGCGTGTCGAACCGCATGCGGTTGGCGTCCTCGAGCTTCGCCCCGGTCTGGATGCACAGCATGGTGTCGTGCGGGGAGGCGTCCTCGGCGTTGACGTAGTGGACGTCGTTGGTCGCGACGACCTTCAGCTTGAACTCGGCGGCCAGCTTGAGCAGCAGCGGGGCGATGCGGCGCTGCTCGGCGATGCCGTGGTCCTGCAGCTCGACGAAGAAATTCTCGCGGCCGAACATGTCGACGAAGCGGCCGGTGGCCTTCCGCGCATCCTCCCAGCGGTCCTGCAGGAGCAGTTGCGGCACGAGCGCGGCCAGGCACCCGCTGAAGGCGACGAGGCCGTCGGCGTGCGCGGCGAGCGTGTCGAGGTCGGTGCGCGGCTTGTAGTAGAACCCGTTCAGGTGCGCATCAGAAACGAGCTTGAGCAGGTTGGCGTAGCCGCGGGCGTTCTTCGCCAGCAGGCCCAGGTGGAAGATGTTCTTCTCGCCCTCGATCCGCGCCGTCTTCTCGAGGCGCGAACCCTCGACGAGGTAGATTTCGCAGCCGACGAGCGGCTTGATGCCCTTCGCCTTGGCGGTGTTGAAGAAGTCGACCGCGCCGAAAAGCACCCCGTGGTCGGTGAGCGCGACGGAGCTCTGGCCCAGCTCCGCCACGCGCCCGATCAGCCGGTCGATCCGGCAGGCACCATCGAGCAGGCTGTAGTCGCTGTGGACATGGAGATGGACGAAATTCTGGTCGACGGAACCCACGGTGGGCCATGGGAAGCCCGTGCCCGGGCTCCCGCAAGCCGGAAACGTAAGCTCATTCGGCGAAATGGCTTAACGCCGGGATGAGCGGGCCCGGACTCGCCGGCCGGGCCGGCGGTTTTGCCGCCCGCGGCGGGGGCGTCCGCCGGCGAAAAGATTGGGGTTGACGGTGGCGGAGGCGGGTGGCTTTTTGCACGTTTTCCTCACCACCATCCCGCCTGTATTCCATGTCTATTGAGATCAAGATGCGCAAGAACGAGCCGATCGACCGTGCGCTGCGCCGCATGAAGAAGAAGCTCGAGCGCGAGAACATCATCAAGGATGTCCGCATGAAGCGTTACGCCGAGAAGCCCTCGGAGCGCCGCCGCCGCAAGGAAAAGGTCATGGCCTTCACCTGCATGCTGCGCCGCCGTTACGCCGAATAATTTCCCACCGGGTTTTTTCGCGGCTCCGTGTCCACGACACGGGGCCGTTTTTTTTGGGCGGCGCCGGCGGCCGGTGGCCCCGGCCGCGACCGGCTTGCGTCCGGCGGCGCGCCCTGTCCTAGTAACGCCAAAATGAAGCCCCTCGTCGCCCTCTCCACCTGCTGGAATTCGCACCGGCACCAGGATGGCTACGAGTTGCTGCGGGAGATCGCGGGCCTCGGCTTCACCTGGGTCGAGCTGAGTCACGGCATCCGGATCACGCTCGTACCCGGCATCCTGCGCGCGGTCGAGGAGGGCGTGGTCAAGGTGGCCTCGTGCCACAACTTCTGCCCGCTGCCGACGGGCGTGATGCACGCCGCGCCCAACCTCTACCTGCCCTCGTCGAAGGACGGGCGGGAGCGCGACATGTGGCTGCGCCAGAGCAAGCGCACGATCGACTTCGCGCAGCAGGTGGGCGCCGCCAAGGTCGTCATGCACCTCGGGGCCGTGGAGTTCTTCTGGTCCAACCCGTCGCGGAAGATCGAAGCCTACCTCGCCAGCCGGCACCCGCCGGCGGGTGCGCTGGCCGGGGACGAGGCCTACGGCCGCCTGCTGGCGAAGGCGCTGGCGAAGCTCCGGGCGCGCATGCCGCCCTATTGGGCCAACACCCGGCAGGGCCTGGCGGAGCTCGTGGGTTACGCCGAGCAGAAGCAGATGAAGCTCGGGTTCGAGAATCGCGAGCGTTTCGAGGAGCTGCCGGTCGACGCGGACCACGCCGAACTCCTGGCCGGGCTCGCCAAGCCGGCCGTCTGCGGCTACTGGCACGATGCCGGGCACGCCCAGATCAAGCAGAACCTCGGGCTGCTGGACCACCGCGAGCACCTGGAAAGGAACGCGGCCCACGCCATCGGCTTCCACCTGCACGACGTCAGCGCCGAGGGCCACGACCACCAGCCGGTCGGCAGCGGCACGATCGATTTCAACATGGTCAGCTCGTTCTGGCGGCCGGAGCACACGCTCGTGATCGAACTCCACCCGCGCCTCACCGTGGAGGAAGTCCTGGCGTCGAAGCGGCGCGTCGAGGAGCTCGTGACGCAGCGCTTCGGGTGAAGGTGGAGCCCGCACCCCGTGCGGGCTGAGCTCTGGGGACTACCATGAGTTCGATCGTATGTCGTGCGAGCCCACCTGGAGGGTCGGTCTACTGACCGACCACGGCCGGCCGGGAGGCCGGCCCTCCACCAATCGGAATCCAAGCCCAGAATCGAATGTCAGGCCTTGCCTTCTAGGCCATTGCACCGTGCGGGCTGAGCCTGCAGCGGAGTGCAGGCTCCACCGTTGACTGCATGATCACAGCTGACCGATGCCCGCCGCGCCTAATTCAGCGCGGGTAGGGCGCACCGGCCCGGTGCGCCGCAAATTTGTTGTCCTCCCCGCGGCGGAGCGGGCCGCTCCGCCCTACCTGGCGCGAGTCGTTGCCATGGCAGCCAGCAGCTCGTCGATCCAGCGGCGATGGGGGCCGGAGAGCGTGATGCGCCCGAGGTCCTCCAGGCGGATCCATTCGAGGGCGCGGTTCGCGCGGATGCGCGCCCTCGCCGCCGGCGTGAGCGCCGGGGCATGGATGGCCTCGGTGATCTGAAAACGCGTGATCGCCCGGCGTTTCGTGGCGAGGAGCGAAGCCGCCGCGGGCGCGATGCCGAGGTCGGCGGCTTCGGGCAGTTCATGCAGGCCGGCCAGGCGTTTCGCCGTGCCGTCCCGCCGCCGCAGAAGCAGCCGGCCGCGGTCCAGGCAGAAGGCTCGCATGACGAACATCGGCTCGGTGCGCTGGGGGCGGAAGCGCGGGAGCGCGGCGGCGGTGCCCGCGGCGCGGGCGGCGCAGAAGCGGGCGACCGGGCAGGCCGCGCAGCGCGGCGACGGCCGGAGGCAGACGGTGGCGCCGAGCTCCATCATCGCCTGGTTGTGGAGACCGGGCGGCGCGCCGCGGATGAGTTCGCCCGCCAGGGGCGTGAAATGTTTCACCGCCTCGCTGCCGTCGCGAAACCGGCGGGTGGTGCCCGCCAGCCGGGCGAGGATGCGGACGACATTGCCGTCGACGACGGCGGCGGGTTCGTCGAAGGCGATGCTGGCGATCGCCGCGGCGGTGTAGGGGCCGATGCCGGGCAGCTCGCGCCACCCGGCGGCCGTGCGCGGCGGGGCGGAACGCCCGGCGAGCTCGCGCGCCAGTGCGTGGAGCCGCCGGGCGCGGGAATAATAGCCGAGGCCTTCCCACAGTTTCAGGACTTGCGCCTCGGGCGCGGCCGCCAGCGCGGCGAAGTCCGGCAGTGCGGCCATCCAGCGGTCGAAAAAGGGCAGGACGGTCTTCACCTGCGTTTGCTGCAGCATGAATTCGGAGACCACGGTCCGGTAAAGCGACGGGGTCGTCCGCCACGGCAGCCGGCGGTGATGGACGCGGTACCAGGCGTGCAGCGCGCGCTGGAAGGCGCGTGGGCGACGGGCGAGCGAAAGGGAGTTGACCACAACGAGGCATCAGCCTTCGCACGAGGCTTCGGCTGACAAGCTTCAAGGCACGGCCTGCGGCCAAGCGGCGGCAGCGAAAATTTGGGTGATTTTGCGCCTGTTTGTGCCCATGTACTGCCCATGGCCAAATACCGCGATGACGCCGAGGAGGAGAAGCCCAAGGCGGTCACCACCTACACGCTCAAGCTCGACGACGCCCAGATGCACAAGCTCCACGCCGCGCTGAAGGCGAAGCACTGGCCGGACGTCGAGGTGCCGTACGCGCGCTTCGCCTTCAAGGGCCCGAAGGTCAATGTCACGGCCTACACCAGCGGCAAGGTGGTCGTGGCGGGCCGGGAGACGGAGGACTTCGTGCAGAACGTGCTCGAGGCCGAGGTGACCGGCATGGCCCGGCTCGGCTACGACGACGTGCATCACCCGGAGTGGTTCGAGCCGCACGCCGGCCTCGACGAGAGCGGCAAGGGCGACCTGTTCGGGCCGGTGGTGGCGGCGACGGTGGTGGCGGAGAAGGCCGCCATCGCGGCCTGGCGCGACGCCGGCGTGCGCGACAGCAAGACCGTCGTCGACACCCAGATCCTCAAGCTCGACGAGCTCATCCGCGGCACGCCGGGCGCGGTGGTCGAGACCTGCCAGTGCGGCATGGCGAAGTACAACGAGCTCATGCTGAAGCCGCACGCCAACCTGAACCGCCTGCTCGCTTGGCAGCACGCGACCGCGCTGGAACAGGCGCTGCAGAAGAAGTGGGTCGGGCGCGGGTTGCTGGACCAGTTCTCGAAGGAGCCCCTCGTGCAGCGCGAGCTGAAGAAGAAGGGCCTGGAACGGTTCCATCTCGCCATGCGGACCAAGGCCGAGGAGGACCCCGTCGTGGCCGCGGCCTCGGTCGTGGCGCGGGCGGAATTCGTGCGGGCGATGCGGGAGCTGTCGCGCGAGTTCGGGGCGAAGCTGCAGTTCGGCGCCGGCGCGGCGGCCAAGGCCCAGGCGGCGGAGATCGTGGCGAAGTTCGGCGCGCGCGCCCTCGGCCGTTTCGCCAAGCTGCATTTCCGCACGAGTTACGAGGTCGTGGCGGCGGCGGGCAGGCTCGACGAGCTGCCGCTGCCCGTGCCGCGCGAGAAGACGGAGTGGAAACGCTGACCGGAGCCGGGGCATGCCGAAGCGGAGGCAGTTGCGCGGATTCGACCTCAGGCAGATTCCCGGCCTGGCCGGCCTGATCGGCGTGGACGAGGCCGGCCGCGGCTCGCTGGCGGGACCGGTCGTGGCGGCCGCGGTGCTGGTGTCGCAGGATTTCCTCGAGGGCCGCTGGGCGGTGACGAAGGGCGGCCGGGTCAACGACTCGAAGCAGCTTTCGGCGGAGCAGCGCGCGGAGCTGTGGGGGGAGTTCGAGCAGCTCGCCGCGCAGGGTCAGATCCACGCGCACTACGGCGCGGCGAGCGTCGCGGAGATCGAAACCCACAACATCCTCGGCGCCACCAAGCTGGCGATGCGCCGCGCCCTGGAGGGCATCTATCCGCCCACCGCGTTCGAGTCGAAGGCCGAGCCCGACCTGTTTTCCAGCGAGAGCGACCGGGCTTCGTTCCAGCCGACGGTGTCGTGCGCCATCCTGATCGACGGGCTGCCGCTGCGCCATTTTCCGTACCCGCACCGCGGGGTCGTCAACGGCGACGCCCGGTCGCTCTGCATCGCGATGGCCTCCATCATCGCCAAGGTCACGCGGGACCGCCTGATGGACGAGCTGGACAAGGTGCATCCCGGCTACGGTTTCGCCCAGCACAAGGGCTACGGCACCGAGGAGCACCGCGAGGCCATCCTCCGGCTCGGCCGCTGCGCCGCGCACCGCGACAGCTTCCTGCGCAAGCTTTTCGCCCAGCCGCGCGACCTGGAGGGCCAGATGATACTGTTTGATTGAGCGGCGCGGGTGTCTATTCGTTCCCCCCGATGGCCGGCCACAAGCACACCTCGATCGACAAGCTGCTGGATCGCGTCGACCGGCTCGATGCCGCGGGCCTGCAGACCCTCGTGCAGCGGCTCGCGCGCGAGCGCACGCTGCTCGACACGGTGTTCAACACGCTGCAGGAGGGCGTGCTGGTGATCACGGCGGATGGCGAGATCGACTATGCCAACGCCGCCGCGGCGCGGATGATCGGGTACCATGAGCCGCCCGAGGGCGCGCCGACGCTCTGGCGCCTCGTGCCGGGGCTGCGGGCGTCGCTGGAGGGCGCCATGCAGGGCAGCCGGGACGGCCGGCCCGTGGTCACGCGCGAGTTCGAGCTCACGTACCCGGCGCCCCTGGTGGTGCGCTTGTACATGGTGCCGTTCCATGAGAGCGAGAACGGCGACGCGCGCTTCGCCGTGATCCTCGCCGATGTCACCAGCCAGAAGAAGTCGACCGAGGAGCTCATCGAGAACGAGCGCGTCGCGTCGATCCTGCTCCTCGCGGCCGGCGTGGCGCACGAGCTGGGCAACCCGCTCAACTCGCTGACCATCCACCTGCAGTTGATCGAGCGGCGGCTGAAGAAGCTGCGCGAGTCGCGCGAAGCGGCGGCGCTCGGCGAGTCGATCCGCATCTGCCAGAGCGAGGTGACGCGGCTCGACGGGATCATCCGCAACTTCCTCGAGGCCATCCGGCCGCGCCCGCCGGATCTCGCGGAGGTGAACGTCGTCGAGGTCATCGAGGACGTTCTCCGCTTCCAGGCCAAGGAGCTCGAGGATCGCGGCATCGACGTGCAGGGCGAGCTGCCCGCGGCGACGCCGGTGATCATGGCCGACCGGAACCAGCTCAAGCAGGTGTTTTTCAACCTGATCAAGAACGCCATGGAGGCGATGCAGCCCGGCGGCAGCCTGGCCATCCGCGTGCGGGCCGACGACGAGTCGGTCTTCATCCGGATCGCCGACACCGGCACGGGCATCCGCCAGGAGGACCTGGCGAAGCTCTTCTCGCCCTACCACACGACGAAGGAAGGCGGGCACGGCCTGGGCCTCATGATCGTCCAGCGCATCATGCGCGACCACGGCGGGCACGTCGGGATCGAGAGCCGCGAGAGCACGGGCACGGTCGTGACCCTGCAGTTCCCGCAGAAGCACCGCCGGGTCCGGATGCTCCAGAGTTGAGTGGACTGGGTGGGGCGCGCAGTTCCTTGCGCGCCGCGGCGGCGAGCGGAGTCGCCGCCCTGCCGGCGGATGCGCCCGCAAACGGTGCGCGGTCATTGCCAAGATTTGCCGAGCGGCCGGCCCGGCTTCGCGCCATGATGACCGGGTCGGGAAACGCCCGCCCGCCGGGTGTCGTCGCGACGCCTTCCACGCATGCCGACCACGTCCATTTCCTCCCAATCCAAATATGCCTGGTCCTTGATCGGGCGTGCGGCGCCGCCGAAGCGCGACGCGGCCGAGCGGGTCGGCGACTTTGGCGAGATCTACAGCGAGTTTGACGAGGCCACGGTGCGGGCGCAGGCGGCGCGTTGCATCCAGTGCCCGCACCCGCTGTGCATGTCCGGCTGTCCGCTGGCGAACCGCATCCCGGAGTGGCTGGCGCTGACCGCCCAGGGCCAGTTCCTCGAGGCGGCGGCGGTGTCCCGCAGCACCAGCAACATGCCGGAGATCTGCGCGCGGGTCTGCCCGCAGGAAAAGCTCTGCGAGGGCGCCTGCATCCTCAATGCCCGCACCGACCCGGTGGCGATCGGCGCGGTCGAGCGCTTCATCAACGAATATGCCTTCCGCCACGGCGGCGTCGACGTCGTCCAGGCGCCGGCCAACGGCCGGAAGGTGGCGGTGGTCGGGTCGGGTCCCGGCGGGCTGGCCTGCGCCGACGAGCTCGCGAAGCTGGGCTACGGCGTGACGATCTTCGAGTCGCAGCCGATCCCGGGCGGCCTGCTCGTCAACGGCATCCCGGCGTTCAAGCTGGAGAAGCGCATCGTCGACCGGCGGATCGAGCTGCTGGCGCGGCGCGGGGTGGAGTTCCGGCTCGGGGTCCGCGTCGGGTGGGACGTCTCGCTGGCCGGCCTGCGTGACAAGTACGACGCGGTGTTCCTGGGCGTCGGCGCGCAAAAACCCAAGGCGCTCGACGTGCCCGGCGCCGGGCTGGGCGGCGTGGTGGAGGCGCTGCCGTTCCTCATCCAGAAAAACGTCGATTCGCCGCTCGTCGCCGGCGAGGCGGTCGAGGTCCGCGGCCGGCGCGTCGCGGTGCTGGGCGGCGGCGACACCGCGATGGACTGCCTGCGCACGGCGCTGCGCAGCGGCGCCACGGCCGCGGTGTGCGTCTACCGCCGCGACCTGGCGAACATGCCCGGCAGCCGGAAGGAATATGCCAATGCGGTCGAGGAGGGGGCCGAGTTCCGCTTCCTCACCAACCCGGTCGCCCTGCTCGGGGGTGACGACGGCCGCGTCCGGGCCGTGCGCTGCGTGCACATGGAACTGGGCGCGCCCGACGCGTCGGGCCGGCGCTCGCCGCGGCCGGTGGCCGGATCGGAGTTCGACCTGCCCGTGGACCTGGTGCTGGTCGCGTACGGCTTCGACCCCGTGCCGTTCCCGGCGGACAGCGACCTGGCGACGGTGGCGCTCGACAAGTGGGGCGGTTTTCGCGTCGACGCGAACCAGATGACCAGCCTGCCCGGCGTGTTTGCCGGCGGCGACTCCGTGCGCGGCCCGAGCCTGGTCGTGCATGCCGTGCGCGATGCCCGCCAGGCCGCGCAGGGAATCCACCGGTTTCTCGGCGGCGTCGTGTCGCGTCCGCCGTTTGCCGGGATGGGCTGAGCGTGATCCGGGAGGGTTGGCCTCCCGGCCAACCGAGTCGCGCCAACCCGGCCGGTCAGGAGACCGGCCCTCCAGCGTCCGGGAGAACCTTCGTGATCCCGGATCAGGCCGGCTCGTGGCGTTCGCTTTCCTTGCGCACGAGGCAGGCCGAATGCTGGTTGATGAGACCGCAGAGCTGCGCCGGCTGGAGCGAGTCGAGCCAGCGATACCGCTCGCGCATCGGCCGGAGGCGCACCGAGCGCAGCGGGCAGTCGAAGGGGTTGTCCTGCGACAAGGGGCAGGCGACCAGCAGGCCGGCGGCGCGCGCCCGGAGGCGCCGCGATTCCCCGGCGTGGTCGGGCAGCGCGTATTCGAGCTCGGGCATGTTTACCTCCGTCGCGCCGGATCACCAGCAGGCCGGCGCAAGGCCGATCAAACACAACGCGGGCGCCGGCGCAATCGCGTTTCGCCCGCCGCCCGGCTCAGATCGCGTCCTTCGGCAGCGAGAGCGAAAGGGAACGCAGGATGCGCATGGCCTCGTCGTACGCCCGGCCGCCGGGGTCGTCGGTGAAGATCGTGGCGGTGACGATCACCCCGTCGCCGAGGTACGCGAAGCAGGTGGTCATCGCCTTGTAGTCGTCCTTGACCGTCGGTTTTCCGACGAGATTGGCGTCCGTGAAGGTCACGGCCAGTCCGCTCACGCCCGCAAAGCGGAGTTCCTTGAACTCGGCCTTGCCCTCGACCGAGCCGGCGACGAACTGCTGCACCGACATTTCCGCCATGGCGCGGAGCGCATCGGGGTCGCGCAGGCGGTCGTCCGGAACGGGCAGCGCGGTCAGGAGCAAGGCGTCGTTGCTGCCGTCCTTGGTGACGTACCGGACCGTCCGTCCGGCCGGGCCGGCCTCGGCTCCGTCCGGCAGGGTACCCTCGGTCCAGGCGTCCGGCACCACGAAGTGCAGCGCCTTGCCCGCGCCCAGCTCGAGTCGCGCGGCGGGGGCCGAGGCCAGCAGGCTGGCGAACAACAGGACAAGGCAAGGGAGGGATTTCATGGCGGTAGGTGTCCTTGGGCAGACATCCCGGGCGCGGGAAGGTGCCGTCTCAGCAGTCTTGGTATTTCCATTGGCGCGGCCGGCAGGTGGCGACCCAGTCGATCGTGGTCCGGACGCGCCGCTCGCGGGTGGCGGGGCGTTTGGCTTCGGTGATCCACGCGATGTACTCGCGCCGGGCGCTCGGGCTGAAGTCCGCCCAGGCGGTGGCGGCGAGGCGGTTTTTCCGCAGGGCCGACGCCAGGTCGGACGGCACGGGCAGGGCGGGCCGGGGCTTCGATTTCATCCGGGCCGGCGCGCCCGAATCGTGCAGTTTTTGGGCCGTCCTGATGTAGTGGAGCAGCACCTTGTCCGCCGGCAGGTCGGCCGGTTGGCTGATCCGGCCGAACAGGCCCATGGCGTCGTTGGTCCGGCCGATCTCCTTCGCCAGGAGTTTCTCCATGCCGCGGTGCCAGAACCCGAAGGTCGCATGGGCCTTGAAGGCCGCCATGCCGCAGAGGATCTTGCCGCGATAGACAAACGACGGCATGCCCCACTTGATCGTTTCTTCAGCTTCGGGACAACCCCGGTGCACGAGCCGGCGCAAGCGCGCGAGGATGGGCCGGGCGAACGGGGCGGCGTTCGCGATATAGGCGTCGAGGCGGGGATCGGTTCCCATGGCTGCTGCTGGTTCCCGGCCGTGGCCTCCGACGCGCGCAAAGCCGCCGGGCGGCTACGGACCTTCCTTTTCCTTTTCGATCAACGTCGCCGGCTCGAAGCGAAAATCGAAAAGGACGAGTTCGTCCACGAGCGGCGGCAGCTGCACCGTGCCCATCTTGCCGGCGACGATCGGGTAGACGGTCAGGGGCGCGTGGCGTTTGATCACATTCGACCAGATCGTGGCCCGGTAAACGAGATCATCGCCCAGGCTGCTCTCCAGTTTCAGCGTGGCCGTGCCATCCTTGCCTTTCGCGGACAGCGAGATCACGAGCTGGGCGTTGGCGTCCTTTTCCTTCGTCGCATCGAGGAACTTGAGCTTCTTTCCCTTTTGCTGGAAGCGGGCGTACCAGGTTTCGCCGTTGTGGAGCGTGATCTTGTCGGAGGCGGCGAGCGCGGTGGCACCGACGAGCAGGAAGGCCAGGCAGAGGAGGAAGGATCGGGTCATGAAGCGGAAGCGGCGCGGAACGCCCGGCTGACATTCGAAGGATATTCCCCGCGTGTCGAGATTCCATCGCTCGCCCCGGCGGTCGCGGACGCGGCGGGCGGCGGCGAAATCGACGGCAAAAAATGAAACGAAGCGGGGCCCGGCGGGTCCATGGCCTGATGCTGCGCACCCAAGTCACGGTACCCTGGACCGAGGGTCTGCATCTGCGCCAAGCCATGAAGCTCGTCCAGGCCATCCGCCCGTTTCGTTCGCGGATCTTCGTGCGCTGCGGCCGCCGCCGGGCGGATCTGCGCAGCGTCATCAGCGTGCTCGCCCTGTGTGCCACTCTCGGGACGACGCTGGACATCGAAGTCAGTGGCGACGACGAGCAGGACGCCGTGCAGGTGGTCCACCAGCTTTTCCAGGACTAGGCTCGTCCTCCCGGGAGGCGTAGCCGGGTCGGTCGCTGTGCCACCTCGTCTCATTTCCCGTTGACCGCCGCGGCCGCGGCCGGCTACATGGCGCCATGGTTCCCAGCGTTCTAATCGTCGACGACGAGAAGCATACCCGGGAAGGCCTGCAGCAAGCCCTGCAGGATCATTACGATGTGTCGGTGGCCGGGAGTGCCGATGAAGCCTTCAACCTGATGGAGGCGCAGGAGTTCGAGGTGATTGTCACCGACCTGCGCATGCCGGGGAAAAGTGGCCTCAAGGTGATCGACAAGGCGCTGAGCCTGCCGAACAAGCCGGCGGTCCTGATGATGACGGCCTACGGCAACATCGAATCGGCGGTGGAGGCGATGAAGCGCGGTGCGGTCGACTTCCTCACGAAGCCGGTGCAGATCGAGCGCCTCGAGATCCTCATCCAACGCGCCTTGAAGACCAAGACGCTGGAAGTCGAGGTCAAGCAGCTGCAGGAGCGCCTCGAGGAGAAATTCAGCGTCCAGGGGTTCGTCGGCCACTCGGCAAAGCTCGCCGAGGTGATCGAGCGCGTGAAGCTCGTCGCGCCGTCGAAGGCGACGGTCCTGATCGAGGGCGAGACCGGCACCGGCAAGGAGCTGATTGCGCAGGCGATCCACCAGGCCAGCCCGCGGGCGCAGGCGCCCTTCGTGCCCGTGCACTGCGCCGCCTTGCCGCCGACCCTGCTGGAGAGCGAGCTGTTTGGCCACGAGCGCGGCGCTTTTACGGGCGCGACGGAGCGGCGCGAGGGCCGGTTCGAGGCCGCCGACGGCGGCACGGTGTTCCTGGACGAGGTGGGGGAGATCGGGCCCGAGATTCAGGTCAAGCTCCTGCGCTTCATCGAAACGCGAAGCTTCGAGCGCATCGGCAGCACCAAGCCGCTGCAGGTGGACGTCCGCCTCGTCGCCGCCACGAACCGCAACCTCGAGCAGATGGTGAAGGAGGGGAAGTTCCGCGAGGACCTTTTCTTCCGGCTCAATGTCGTGCGCATCGTCACCCCGCCGCTGCGCGAGCGGCCCGACGACATCCCTCTGCTGCTGGATCATTTCATCAACGTCTTCGCCAAGGAGAACGCCTACGAGCCGGTCGCGATCGAGCCCGGCGCGATGAAGCACCTGCAGGCCTACCCGTGGCCGGGCAACATCCGCGAGCTGCGCAACTTCGCGGAGAACGCCGTCGTGCTCCGGCGCGGGGGCAAGGTCACGGAGTTCGACCTCGAGCCGCGCTTCCGGGGCGAGGCGCCGCCGCCGCCGATGATGACCACGGCCACGCCAGCCAATCCCTATTCGGTCGAGGACAATGAAAAGCGCCTGCTGCGCGAGGCCCTGATGAAGTCGCGGGGCAACCGCACCCGCGCCGCGAAGCTGCTCGGCATCAGCCGGCGCACCCTGCATCGCAAGATCGCGCAGTGGCCGGAGCTCGACGTGCTCGATCGGGGGTGAGGGTGCGGTGAGGTTCGCAAGGCAGGAGGGGTATTATGCCCCGACGTTTTGCGCACCGGTCGCCTCACCACCAAACCAGCTTGTCAGGGCCGGGCCCGTCGCTTTCACTGCCGGGCTCACCCGACCCATGCCTGCCATCACCAAGAGCTACGAACCACGCGACGTGGAAAAGAAGTGGTACGCCGCCTGGCGCGAGGCCGGCTGCTTTGCCGGTCGGGTGAACCCGGCGCGCGCGCCATACACCATCGTGATCCCGCCGCCCAACGTCACCGGCGTCCTGACGATGGGGCACGTGCTGAACAACACGATCCAGGACATCCTCATCCGGCGGGCCCGCCTCGAGGGCCGCGAGGCGCTGTGGCTGCCGGGCACGGACCACGCGGGCATCGCGACGCAGACCGTCGTCGAGCGCGAGCTGCGCAAGGAAAAGAAGCACCGGCGCGACCTCGGCCGGGAGAAGTTTCTCGAGAGGGTGTGGTCCTGGCGCGAGGAGAAGGGCGGCATCATCCTCCAGCAGCTGCAGGCGCTCGGCGCCTCCGCGGACTGGAATCGCACCCACTTCACGATGGACCCGGCCTACTCGCGGGCCGTGCTCGGGGTGTTTGTGGACCTGTTCGGGAAGGGGCACATCTATCGCGGCAAGCGGATGGTCAACTGGTGCCCGGTCAGCCTCACGGCGTTGTCCGACGAGGAAGTGATCATGAAGCCGGTGAAGAGCGTGCTCTACCAGGTGCGCTACGAGCTGGTGGGCGACCGGAGCCGGTTCATCGAGGTCAAGACGACCCGGCCCGAGACGATCCCCGGGGACGTGGCGATCGCGGTGCATCCCGACGACCCGCGCTACAAGCAGCTCATCGGCCGCAAGGTCCGGCGCCCGCTGGGCCCGCCGGCGGAGATCCCGATCATCGCCGACAGCGCCGTGGACAAGGATTTCGGTTCCGGCGCGCTCAAGATCACGCCGGCGCACGACAAGGTGGACTTCGAGATCGGCCAGCGCCACCGGCTGCCGCCGGTTGACGTGCTCACGGCGGACGGCCACCTCAATGACCTGGCCGGTCCCGAGCTCGCCGGCCTGGAGCGGTTCGCCGCCCGCAAGAAAGCCGCGGAGCTGCTCCAGGAGCGCGGCGCGCTCGTGAAGGAGGAGGCCTACGAGAACAACGTCGGCTACTCGGAGCGCGCGGACGTACCGATCGAGCCGCGCCTCACCTGGCAGTGGTGGCTGCGCTACCCGAAGGTGGAGGAGGCGAGGATCGCCGTGCGCGACGGCCACATCCGTTTCCATCCGGACCGCTGGTCCAAGGTCTACCTCCACTGGCTGGAGAACATCCAGGACTGGTGCATCAGCCGCCAGCTGTGGTGGGGCCATCGCATCCCCGTGTGGTACGCCCGCGGGCTCGACCGCGAGAAGCTGACGGAGGCCGACCTGCGCGACCCGGCGAAGGTGCACGTGTCGCTCGCGGGGCCGGCGGACCCGGAGAACTGGGTGCAGGAGGACGACGTGCTCGACACCTGGGCCTCGTCGTGGCTGTGGCCGTTCGCGACGCTCGGCTGGCCCGACCGCGCGGCCATGGACCGGGCGGGCTTCGAGTATTTCTACCCGACGTCCACGCTCGTGACCGGGCCGGACATCATCTTCTTCTGGGTGGCGCGCATGATCATGGCCGGGCTCGAGTTCGTGCGCCCGGGCGAGCCGCTCGAGCGCCGGATCCCGTTCCGGCACGTCTATTTCACCGGCATCATCCGCGACGCGCAGGGCCGCAAGATGTCGAAGTCCCTCGGCAACTCGCCCGACCCGCTCGACCTCATCGCGAAATACGGCGCGGACGGGCTCCGCTTCGGCATCATCTCGATCGCGCCGCAGGGCCAGGACATCCGCTTCCAGGAGGAGCGCATCGAGGGCGGCAAGAACTTCTGCAACAAGCTCTGGAACGCCTGCCGGTTTCGCCAGATGAGCGGTGACATGGCGGACAATTCCACCCTGGCGGCCATCCTCGCGCGGCTCGAGCCGCCGAAGTTCGACGCCGACGATCACGCCATCCTCGACCGGATGCTCGCGACCTCGCGCGAGGTCGCCCGCTGCTTCGAGGAGTTCGAGTTCAGCGCGGCGGTGCAGGCGCTGTACGGCTTTTTCTGGAACGATTTCTGCGACTGGTACGTGGAGGTCTCGAAATCGAAGCTGCAGGACCCGGCGACCAAGGCGAACTGCCTCGCGATCCAGGACCTGGTGCTGCGCCAGACGCTGCTGCTGCTGCATCCGTTCACGCCGTTCATCACGGAGGAACTCTGGCAGCTGCTCGGCTACGGCGCCGCCGGGACCTTCCTCATGCGCGACGCGCGGCTCGAGAGCCCGTCGCAGTTTGCGCACGGCGGGCTGCGCATCGACACGGCCGCCGCCGCGGTGGTCGGCCAGCTCAAGGCGATGGTGTCGCAGCTGCGCGCCCTGAAGGCCGAACACGGCGAGGCGGCCAACAAGGCGGCGGAATTCGTGGTCGAGGCCGGCGACGCACACTGGGCGGTGGTCGAGGCCAACCTGGCCAAGCTCCAGCGCATGGCCGGGGCGGCGGCGATCACGCGCGGCCGGATCGCACCGAACGCGCCGGCGACCGTCACGGCGTTCGGGACCTGGAGCCTCGTCAAGCAGGTGAAGGGCGACCCGGCCGCCGAGCGCGCCCGGCTGGGCAAGGAAATCGAGGCCGTCGCCAGGCACATCGCCGGCACGCAGGCGCGGCTGGCCAACGAGGCGTTCGTCAGCAAGGCGCCGCCGGCCGTGCTCGAGGGCGCGAAGAAACAGCTCGCCGACCTGCAGGCGAAGCAGGCCGAACTGCAGCGGCTGCTCGCGGCCCTGGGCTGAGCGAGACGCAGCCTGGATTTCGGGGATATTCCTGGAGGGCCGGTCTCCCGACCGGCCGCGGCCGG